>DATJWW010000047.1:0-4125 GCA_035500835.1 Solirubrobacterales bacterium
TGCCGTCCTGCCGATCCTCGGCCTGATCGCCGTGATCCTCTCCCGCCGGGAGAAGGACGAACCCGAACGCCAGTGCCCCCAGTGCCTGAAGGCGGTGAAGCTCTACGTCCAGGTCTGCCCCCGCTGCGGCACGGACCTGTACCTGCCCGACCCGCGCGCGGTGCGCCACCCCGGCGTGCGCGGCTAGCGCAGCCAGGTGCGGACGATCGCGTTGGCGAAGCCGAGGCCGTAACGCATCACGGCGGGCTTCTTGGAGTGGCCGTGGAGGCGCTGTTCGACCGTGATCGGCACCTCCTTGGCGGGGATGCCGCGCTTGATCGCCTCGATCATGAACTCGGAGGTGTGGAACTGCTCCTGGCGCAGCACCAGCTGCGGCAGCACCGTCGTGCGGACGGCCCGGTAGCCGTTCGAGCAGTCGGTGACGTGGGTGCGGGTGATGAAGGAGACGAGGCGGTTGAAGAAGACGATCCCGAGCTCCCGTGCCCGGGTGTTGCGGTCGGCGTGGCCGAGGACGCGCGAGCCGTGGGCGACGTCCACTTCGCCGCTCAGCACCGGTTCCACCAGGCGCGGCATCTCGGAGGGCAGGTGCTGGCCGTCGGCGTCGAGGGTGACGACGATCTCCGCACCCGATTCGACCATCAGCCGGTAGCCGGTGCGGAGCGCTGCGCCGCCGCCGCGGTTGGTGACGTGGCGCGCGACGAGCGCGCCGTGCGCGGCGGCGACGTCGCCGGTGCCGTCGCGCGAGCCGTCGTCGACGACCAGGACGGCGGTCTCGACCCCGCAGACCTCGCGCGGCATCCCGTCGAGCACGTGGCCGATGTTGTCGGCCTCGTTGTAGGCGGGGATCAGGATCGCGATCCTGCCCTTGAAGCGGGCGGGCAGGTCGGCCTGGCGGAACTCCTCCCAGGCGAGGCCCTCGAGCGCCGCCGAGAGCTGGCGCGAGTTGCGCGCCCCGACCGCGAGGGCACGCAGCGTGATCAGGAAGAGGATGAAGATGGCGAAGACGGCGAGGCCGAGGATGCGCCCGCCGTTGCCTTTTTCGAAGGAGAAAGTGGAGAGCAGGCCGTTGACCACTTCGGTGCCGGTGACGATCGCCAACGCGATCCCAGCGACCAGCAACAGCAGCACGTCGGCGTTCCGCAGCTGGTGGCGACGGACGATCGCGTAGACGACGAGGATCAGCGCGATCGCCAGGCCGACGGCGCGCAGCGCCGTCAGTTCGGCCGGGAATATGCCTGCTAGCGGGACCATTTACGGCCTGAGGATAGGGCCGTGGCCGCCGCCGAGAGGGCCAGCCCCGCGAGTGGGAAGATCAGCGTCATCAGGATCTCGTTGCGGCGCGGGGCGGCGAGGCTGATCGCGCCGACGGCCGTGACGAGGACGATCGGGGCGGCGAGACAGAGCGTCTCCCACCAGCGGCGGCGGAAGCCGAGCAGGATCAGGCCCGCGATCCCCAGCCCCACCAGGAGGATCTGGATCGTCCGGCCGATCCCCGTGTCCATGAACTCACCGACGCCGCTCGACCATATCCGGCCGATCTTGCGGGCGGTCATCCCCAGATAGCCGAGCGGGTGTTCGCCGAACCACTTGGAGAAGTTCTGCTTGCCGATCTTGCCGAGTGCCGAGTCGCGCGGCAGGTCGGGATAGCGTTCGGCGACCTTTTCGAAGAGCGGGACCGGGTCGACTTCGTTCAGTTCCTGGGACTGGGGCGGCAGGCTTTCACCGGTTTCGCGCTTGTAGAGGATCGCCTTGACCCGCTGGTATTCGCCGTCGGCGGGATAGAAGGTGCCGACGTAGAGCGCCTTGCCGCCGCCGGTCGAGATCGGCACCAGGCGTTCGAGCACGACGATGTTGCGGATCGTCCAGGGGACGATCGGCAGCGCCAGCGCGACGATCATCAGCCCGACCGCGGCGGCGCCGAGGCCCCACTCACGTTCCCAGGCCCAGCGCCCGGCGGCGAAGACGACGAAGGCGCCCGCCACCACCGTGTACTCGGGGCGGAACATCGCGGTGATGCCGAAGAGGAAGCCGGGGAGAAGCCACGGCCAGGTGGCGTGCCAGGCCGAGCCTTGTCCGCGACTCGCCGCCGTGCGGTCCCAGGCCCATAAGAAGGCGAGGATCGCGGCCGGGAGGGAGAGCATCGCCGGCGGCTCGCTCATGATCTCGCCGACCGAGTGGATGAAGGGCGGGTAGATCGCCACCCCGAGGGCGCCGAGTAGGGCCGGCCAACGACCGCCGAGGCGCCATCCGAGGAGGAAGACGATGAGGATCGTCCCCACCCCCATCAGCGCCTCGAGGATGCGGATCGAGCCTTCGCGGGGGCCGCCGGTGACGACGAAGAGCCCGGCGTACAGCCAGGGCGCACCGGGCGACCAGTCGCTCGAGTCGTGGAAGCTGGGTTCGCCGAAGCTCCCTTCCTCGTAGAGCGCCTTGGAGAGCGCGTAGTAGGCGTGCGAGTCGTCGGCCGGGTCGGCGACCGGATGGGCGACGGCGACCGCGCGGCAGGCGAGGCCGAGCGCGGCGATCAGCGCCAGCGCGATCAGCGTGCGCCGCCCGTAACGGGCGGGCAGCGAGCGGAACCAGTTGCGGAGGGCGGTCAAGGGCGGCGGTCAGGCTACTCTCGCGCGGGCAGGAAACCCGCGCGAGGCGCGGAAATGCCCGGCAAACCTTAGGAAAGGAACCCGAATGAAGCGCTTCTCCCTACTTCTCGCGGGCGTTCTCGCGTGTCTCGCGTTCGCCTCGGTGGGCACCGCGTCGGCGATGCCGACCGAAGGCATCGTCAACACCGCCTGCACGACGAGCTCGAAGAACGTGATCGGCAAGAAGGTGACGATCACCGTGACCGGCAAGAACGTCTACTCCGGCCAGATGAGCTTCGCCGAATGCCCGACCGTGAAGAAGGTCGCCAACAAGATGCTCTCGCTGCGGATCGAGAAGCCGAAGGTGTTCGAAGGCTACCGCTGCACCCCGACCGTCCTCACCGGCGGAGAAGGCACCGTGGAACCGCAGAAGGTCCGCTACAACTGCCTCTTCCGCGGCGCCGATACGGCGACCGAAATCCGGCTCAAGTTCACGGTCACCTACAACACGGACTGAGATTCTTCCGGCCTGCCCGACCCCTCCTTCTTCGGCAGGTAGGAGGGACCGGGCAGGCCTTTGCCAGCGAGGAAGACGACGGCGAAGCCGGCACAGGCGCTGAGCAGGGGGATCAGGACCAGGATGCGGCGCGGGGAGGCGACCGCGACGAAGGCCGTCAGCGCGGTGACGGCGAGAAAGATCGCGCCGATCAAGAGCGCCTCCCAGCGGCGGAGGTAGGCGAGGACGGCGAGCCCTAGGAGGCCGAGGCCGAGGAGGACCCAGTGGAGTGCCTCCCAGACCGGCGTGCGCATGATGGCGCGGGGGCCGTGGGACCAGATGCGACCGATCTTGCCGGCGACGAAGCCGAGGTATTCGCCGGTGTCTTCGGTGACGTCGTCGCCGAGCTGTTCCTTGCCCATCTTCGAGAGGGCCTGGTCGGGTTCGAGTTCCGGGTAGGTGGCTTCGCCGAGCCGGGTGAGGATCTGCTCGAGGCGCAGGTGTTCGACCGCGTGCGGCCCGAAGAGCTCCGGATGTTCTTCGACCACCGCGGCGCCGACCTTTTCCGGGTCCCCGTCGGAGGGCAGGTAGGTGCCCGCGTAGAGGACCTGGCCGCCGCCGGTGGAGACGGCCACGAATCTGTGGAGCGCGAAGGCGTTGCGGACGGTCCACGGTGCGACCACGACGACGATCCCGAGCGCGACGACGAGGGCGGCGAGGAGGGCCTGTCGCCAGCCGTCGTAGAACCGTTGGCGGAGGAAGATGAGCAGCGCCAGGAGGAGGCCGATCGCCAGGTACTCGGGGCGCACCAGGGCGAGGGCGCCGAGGGTCAGCCCCGGCACGGCCCAGCGCCACCAGTCGATGCCGTCGGCCGCCCAGAGGATCGAGAGGACCCCGCCGACGAGGAGCGTCGCCGCCGCCGGCTCGGTCATCAGCATCCCCGTGTACTCGATCGTCGCCGGGTAGATCGCGACGACGAGCGCCGCCACCAGCGCCGGCACGACCGCGCGCAAGGGGGGCCCCTGTCCTCCGTCAACCTCTGGGCTATCA
>DATJWW010000048.1:0-43607 GCA_035500835.1 Solirubrobacterales bacterium
ACGACCACAAGCACAGGGCCGGGCCAAAGGACGACCGCGCACGGGGAGGCGCCAAGGGGCGGTGCTCGTTGCCATCCTGGTGGCGCTCGTCGGAGATGCGCTTGCGCTCTGGCCACATAGTCCCGAGGCGCCTGCCGGCTCCCTGCCTGGCCTGCGGATCGAGGTGCTCGACGTCGGCCAGGGGGATGCGATCCTGCTCGAGCCCCGGAGCGCGCCGGCGGTCCTCGTCGACGGTGGGCCGCCGGGGGACGAGCTCGTCGCGAAGCTCCATGCCGCGGGAGTCGATCGACTCGGCGCCGCGATCGTCACCCACGACCAGTCCGATCACGCGGCCGGGATCGCCGAAGCGCTGGGCCGCCTGCCGATCGCGCACCTCGTCTACGGCCGCCTCGATCGCGAATTCCTGGCCACCGCCGTGGCCGACGGCGCTCGCCCCGAGCAGGTCGCCACCGGCACCGCCATCCGTTCCGGCTCCCTCCGCCTCGAAGTCCTCTGGCCGCCGCCGACCCTCCTCGCCGAAGATCCTCCCGACACCGATCCCAACGCCCTCGCGCTCGTCATCCGCGCCCGCTGGCACCGCTTCACGATGCTGCTCACCGCCGACGCCGAGGCCGAATCGACCCCGCTCGACCCAGGCCCGATCGACGTCCTCAAGGTCGCCCACCATGGCAGCGACGACGCCGGCCTCGGTCCGCTGCTCGACCGCATCCGGCCGCGCCTCGCGGTGATCTCGGTCGGCGCCGACAACCCCTACGGCCACCCGACTCCGGGCACCCTCGCGACCCTCGCGGCCCACGGTATCCCCACCTTGCGCACCGACCTGGACGGCACGATCGAGATCGACGTGAGCCGGCGGACCTTCACGGTACGCTCGAACTGATGCCCGACGAGATGCACCCGCTCTACCTGATCTCCGGCACCGACGGGGCGAAGATCGAGGCGACGCGCTCGCGCCTCCGCGCCCGTGCCGAACGGGAGGGCGGCGACGGGGCCCTCACGGTGTTCGAGCCCGGCGAGGGCCGCGGCGCGCCCGACCACGAGGCGTTGCTGGCGGCGATCCCGGCGATGTCGCTGATGGGGACCCGCCGCTACCTGCTCGCCGACGGGGTCGAGAAATGGCGCGACAGACAGCAGGCGGAGGTCGCCGAGGCGATCGTCGCCCAGCTGCCGCCCGACCTCACCCTGGTGCTGATCGCGCGCGCCAAAGCTCCTCCCAAGCTGCTGAAAGCGGTGAAATCCGCCAAGGGCGAGCTCCACGCCTTCGAGGCGCCGAAGGCGCGCGACATGCCGCGCGTCCTCGTCGCCGACGCCCAGCGCCTCGGCTTCAAGCTCGAGCCCGGCGCCGCCCGCCTCCTCGTCGAACGCATGGGCCCCGAGCCGCTTCGCCTCCACAACGAGCTCGAGCGCCTCGCCCTCTGGGCCGGGGAAGGGGGGCAGGTCACCGCCGCCGACCTCGAGGAGATGGTCGCCGACACCTCCGAGGCCGCCGTCTGGACCCTCTCCGACGCGGTCATCGAGGGCGATGCCCGCACCGCGCTGCGCGTCGGTGAGCAGCTGATCGAGCAGGGCGAGAACGTCACCGGCCTGATCTATGGCCTCGCCTCGCGCCTGCGCTCGGCCTGCGCGGCCGCCGCGATGCTGGAGGAGGGCGTGGCCCCGCGCGAGGTGGAAAGCTCGCTGAAGATGCACCCCTACGCGGCCAAGCAACTGGTCGCCCGCCTGCGCGACACCGATCTCGGCAATCTCCGGATGGCGACCGAGACCCTCGCCCGCCTCGAGCGCTGGTGCCGTGGCGACGCCGATTACGGGGACGAGCTGGCGCTCACCCTCGCCCTCCGCGAGATGGCCGCGAGGATCTAGGAGGCGGCGGGGGTGCCGGCCGCGATGCGCGCCGCTTTGGCCTTCTTGCGAGCCCCGGTGTTCTTGTGCAGGGCGCCCTTCTGGACGGCCTTGTCGATCTTCGAGGTCAGCTCGCGCTGCTCTTTGGCGATCGTGTCGGAGTCGCCGGCCTCGACCGCGCTCTCCAGCCGTCGGAAGTAGGTCTTCACGGTGCTGGTCAGCAGACGGTTCTCCGTCCGCTCGCGCTCGCTGCGCAGTATCCGCTTTTTCTGTGAGGCTATGTTGGCCATGTCGATGTGCCCGACCAAGCTCTTGCCGGCTACGGGCGGCCGCCGACTATAGCGACTGAGACGAAGCTTGGAGAGATCCGAGGCACCCGACACCCCTGTTCACGGCACGCAGGCGATCAACGCCGAGGTCGCCGTGGGCGAGGCCGAGGCGTTCTACCCGAGCGAGGAATTCGCGCTGCCGACCCCGCGGGTGGGTCAGGGCGGCCGCATCGCCCGGTCGACCGCGTTCTTCTCCGCCGCCACCGCGGCGTCGCGCATCGCCGGCCTCGCCCGCGAAGTCCTCGCCGCCGACTATTACGGCGTCAAGGGTCCCGTCTCGGCCTTCACGATCGCCTTCCAGGTCCCCAACCTGGTCCGGGCGTTGTTCGCCGACGCGGCCCTGCAGCCCGCCTTCGTCCCCGTCTTCACCGACCTCGTCGGCAGAGGGAAGGTCAAAGAGGCGTTCCGCCTCGCCTCGACCCTGCTGCTCCTGATCACGATGGTGATGGGCGCGCTCACCGCGATCTTCGTCCTCGCCGCCCCGGTCATCACGCCGCTCTTCGCGCCGGGCTACGAAGGCCAGCTGCTCGAACTGACGACCACCCTCTCGCAGATCCTCTTCCCGATCCTGATCCTGCTCGGGATCAGCGGCATCGTCGTCGGCATCCTCAACAGCTACGACCGCTTCGGCGCCTTCGCGATCTCGCCCTTCTTCTGGAACGTGGCGATCATCATCGCCCTGGTCATCCTGAAGCCGCTGTTCTCGAAGCCCGACCAGATCTACGCCTACGCGATCGCGATCCTGATCGGCACCGCGGTGCAGCTGGCAATCCCCGCCTGGGACCTCCGCAACACCCCGTTCCACTTCACCTGGAGCTTCGAATGGCGCAACCGCGACGTGCGCCGGGTGCTGCTGCTGATGCTGCCGGTGGCGATCAGCCTCGGCCTGATCAACTTCAACGCGCTCATCAACAGCATCTTCGGCAGCCTCGTGTCGAAGGAGGGGCCCGCGGCGATCGACAAAGCCTTCCGTCTCTACCAGTTGCCCCAGGGGATCTTCTCGGTGGCGATCGCGACCGTCCTCTTCCCGACCCTCGCCCGCTTCGCCAACAACAAGGAATTCGTCAACCTGCGGGCGACGCTGGCGAACGGGATGCGACAGATCCTCTTCGTCCTGGTCCCGGCGACGGCGGCGATCCTCGCCCTCTCGACCCCGATCATCCGGCTTGTCTATCAGCGCGGCGAATTCGACCCGCACGAAACCGAGATCGTCTCGACCGCTCTCTTCTGGTTCGCCTTCTCGCTGCCGACCAACGGTGTCTACCTGCTGCAGACGCGCACCTTCTTCAGCCTGCAGCGGCCGTGGCAGGCGACGGCGCTGGCGGTGATCGATCTGGTCGTCTCGGCCGCGGCCGCGGCGGCGCTCTACAAGCCGTTCGGAGTGGGCGGGATCGTCGCCGGGACGGGGATCGGCACCAGTGCCGCCGTCTTCGCCCAGGCCTTCATCCTGCGCCGCAAGTTCGGTGGCCTGGAGCTGGGACGGCTGCTCTCGACGACGATCCGCATCTCGATCGCCGCGGCGGGGCTGGCCGGGGTCGGTTGGCTGGTCTGGGACGCGCTCGACACTCTCCTCGGCCAGAGCCTGCCCGCGCAGATCGTCTCGCTCGGCAGCGGGCTGATCGCGGGCAGCGTCGTCTACCTGGCGGTCGCCTGGACGCTGCGGATCGCCGAGCTCGAGCAGATCCTCCGCCTGCTGCGGCGGCGCCGCGGCTAGATGCTCGGTCCGGGTCGATACCTACTTGGCGTCGCCGAGCTGATCTGGCTCATCGGCTTCGCCTGGCTCGGCGCACAGCGTGTGCGACGACGGTGGCTTTCGGAGCTGTCCGGCGAGGCGGGCTTCCTGGCGAGCGCGATCGTCGCGATAGCGCTCCTGATCTGGGTGGCGGAGCTCCTCGGCACGGTGTCGCTCTTCAAGCCCGTCCCATACCTGGTCGGGGTGGCCGTCGTGGGGCTCGGGTTGCGGTTTGCGGTTGCGGATGGCCCGGAGCCCGAGGAGCCGTCCTCCGACTTCGGGCGCCCCTCCCTGCTCGCCACCGTCATCGCCCTGGTCATCGCCGGGATCGCGATCGGCCACTTTGTCAGCGGCGTGAAGCTGCGCCTCGGCACCGGCATGACCGGCTTCGACTCCACCTGGTACCACGGTCCCTTCGCTGCAGGCTTCTACCAGTCCGGCAACACCTTCGACCTCCACTTCATCGCGCCCCAGTTCCTCGCCTGGTTCTACCCGGCGAACAGCGAAGTCCTCCATGCCGTCGGGATGCTCGCCTTCTCCCGCGACCTGATGTCGCCGCTGCTGAACCTCGGTTGGCTCCTGGGATGCCTGCTGGCCTGCTGGTGCATCGGGCGCCCATTTCGCGTCGCGCCGTGGTCGCTGGGGCTCGGGGCGGTGGCTTTGAGCGTGCCCGCCCTCGCCGATCAGGCCGGCGAGGCGCGGAACGACATCGTCGGGATCTTCTTCCTGCTCGCGGCGGTGGCCGTGGCTTTGAATGCGGCAGCGCCCCCCGGGCGAATCCGCAGACCTGATCGCCAAGCAGGTAGGTCTGCGGATTCGCCCGGGGGACCCTTGGAGGTGGCTGGGCTATCGATCGGCGCGCTCCTGGTCGTGGGCCTGGCGGTAGGGCTCGCGGCCGGGACGAAGCTCAACTTTCTGCTGCCGGCGGCGGTGCTCGTGTTCGGGCTAGTAGCGGTGGCGCCAACCGGGCGCCGGTGGTGGACGCTGCTCTGCGCGGGCGGGATGGCCTTGGCCGGTGGCGGCTACTGGTACCTGCGGAACCTGATCCACACGGGTAATCCGCTGCCGTGGTTCAAACACCTGGGTCCGATCGACCTGCCGGCGCCGGGGCAGGCTCTTGGCGGCCGGGAAACCCACACGGTCCTCTCGTACCTGACCGACGGCACGGTCTGGTCCGAATGGTTCCTACCCGGCTTCCACGGCGCCCTCTGGATCGTCTGGCCCCTGCTCGGCGCCGCCGCTCTCGCCGGCCTGCTTCTGGCGATCTCTCAGCGCCATCGTTGGGGGGGCGTGCTGATGGTCGCCGGCCTCGTCGGCTTGGCGGCGGCCATCTCGTGGCTGGTGTCGCCGACCTCGGCCTCGGGCCCGGAGGGGATGCCGCGCGGGTTCGAATCGGGCCTCCGCTACCTGACCCCGGCGCTCATCCTCGGCCTGGCACTCCTCCCGACGACCTCGTTCCTTCGGGACCGTCTGCATTTACCCCCGCATAGAGGGGGTAATCGCGGACACGGTGTTGAGGAAGAGCGACTTCCACGGCGGTGGGTGGCGGGGATCGTCGCCGGGGCGGTGATCCTGGCGGTAATCGTGGGGTATCCGGTCGAGCGTCACTACCTGCGCAACCGGTACCGGGACCCGAGTTTCACGACGCCGGGGCTCGATGCGGCGTTTGCCTGGGCGCGGGACGTCTCGGGGGCGCGGATCGGGACGACGAGCACTCGGCAATACCCGTTGTACGGGACCGATCTCTCCAACCGCGTCGCCTACATCGGTGTCCGCGGCCCTCATGGCGGCTTCGAGGAACCGCGGGGCTGCCGCCAGTTCTTACGCCTCGTGAACGAAGGCGAATACGACTACGTCGTCGCCAGCCGCGACCGGATCGAAGCCGGGAAGCCCCTCTATCCGCCCTCCGCGAGGTGGATCGGGGGGCCGAACGCGCACGTCGTCCTGCGCAAGCCGCCGACCGTCGTCTTCCGCGTCACCGGGCCCCTCGACCCGTCCCGCTGCCCGTAGGGCGCTCGACCTCGCCCCTGTTCATACTCGGAGCCCGCCCATGGACAAGATCCGCAACTTCTCGATCATCGCCCATATCGACCACGGCAAGTCGACGCTCGCCGACCGCATCCTCGAGCTCACCGGCGCCGTCGATCCGAAAAAAATGCAGGCGCAGCTGCTCGACTCGATGGACCTCGAGCGCGAGCGGGGGATCACGATCAAGGCGCAGGCCGTGCGCGTCGAGTACCAGGCCGAGGACGGCGAGACCTACCACCTGCACCTGATCGACACTCCCGGCCACGTCGACTTCTCCTACGAGGTCTCGCGCAGCCTCGCCGCCTGCGAGGGCGCCCTGCTGGTCGTCGACGCCGCCCAGGGGGTCGAGGCGCAGACCGTCGCCAACACCTACCTGGCGATCGAGAGCGGGCTCGAGCTGATCCCGGTGATCAACAAGGTCGACCTCCCCGGCGCCGAGCCGGAGCGGGTCGCCCAGGAGGTCGCCGACCTGCTCGGCACCGACCCCGAGGACGCGCTCTGGATCTCCGCCAAGACCGGCAAGGGTGTACCCGAGGTGCTGGAGGCGATCGTCGCCCGCATCCCGCCGCCGGAGGGCAAGGTCGACGCCCCGGCCCGCGCCCTCATCTTCGACTCCGAGTTCGACCAATACCGCGGCGTGATCGCCTACGTGCGGATGGTCGACGGCCGCTTTCGCAAAGGCGAGCGCATCCTCGCGATGCAGAACCAGACCCACGCCGACATCGACGACCTCGGTTTCTTCCGCCCGGCGATGACCGCGGTGAAGGAGATGGAGGCCGGCGACGTCGGCTACCTGATCACCGGGATCAAGGACGTCACCCTGCTGCGGGTCGGCGACACGCTGACCGGCGACGCCCTGCCCGCGACCGAGCCGCTGGAGGGCTACCGCGAGGTCCGCCCGATGGTCTTCTGCGGGCTCTTCCCGATCGACACCGACCGCTTCGAAGACCTCCGCGACGCGCTCGAGAAGCTCTCCCTGAACGATGCCGCGCTGTCCTGGGAGCCGGAGACCTCCGAGGCGCTCGGCTTCGGCTTCCGGGTCGGCTTCCTCGGCCTCCTCCACATGGAGATCGTGCGCGAGCGCCTCGAGCGCGAGTACGGGCTCGACCTGCTGGCGACGACGCCGAACGTGCGCTACGTCGTCCACCTCACCGACGGCACCGAACGCGAGGTCCACAGCCCCACCGACCTGCCCGATCCGGGCCGCATCGAGACGATCGAAGAGCCTTACATCCGGGCCACGATCATCTGCCCGAAAGAGCAGGTGGGGGCGGTGATGGAGCTCTGTCAGCAGCGCCGCGGCACCCACGTCGACATGAACTACCTGAGCCCGCAGCGGGTGCAGATCCGCTACGACATGCCGCTCGGCGAGATCGTCCTCGACTTCTTCGACCTGCTGAAGAGCTCCACCCGGGGCTACGCCTCGCTCGACTACGAACCGATCGGCAACCGGCCCTCGGACCTGGTCAAGGTCGACATCCTGCTGGCCGGCGACAAGGTAGACGCGCTCTCGATCATCGTCCACCGCGACTTCGCCTACGACCAGGGCAAGAAGCTGGTGGGACGGCTGCGCAAGACGATCCCGCGGCAGCTCTTCGACGTCCCGGTGCAGGCGGCGATCGGCTCCAACATCCTCGCCCGCGAGACTGTCAAGGCGCTCCGCAAGGACGTCACCGCGAAGCTCTACGGCGGCGACGTCACCCGCAAGAACAAGCTGCTGAAGAAGCAGAAAGCGGGGAAGAAACGGATGAAGGCCGTAGGCCGGGTCGAAGTGCCGCAGGAGGCGTTCCTCGCGGTGCTGGAGATCGACTGAGCAGCCCGCGAGTGCGTTCGCAGAAAGTTCCGGATAGCGGAACCAAGTGCGAACGCACCTTGAAGCGATAGGTTCCGCGCCATGGCGCTCAAGACCGATGCGGTGGGGAAGTCGTGGCCGTCGACGACCTACCAGGTGGGCCGCGAGAAGATCAAGGAGTACGCGACGGTGCTGGGGATCGAGAACCCCGTCCATTTCGACGTCGACGCCGCCCGCGCGGCCGGCTTCCGCGACGTGGTCGCGCCGCCGATGTTCGTCGTCGTCTACAGCATGCGGGCGCTGGCGCCCGCGATGTTCGACCCCGAGGTCGGGATGAACTTCGCGACGATGGTGCACGGCGGCCAGACCTTCGAGTGGGCGGAGCCCGTCTGCTCCGGCGACGAGATCACGACCACCGCCAGATGCGTCTCGATCGAGGAGAAGCTCGGCAACGGGTTCTACGTCTTCGAGACGACCTCGGTGAACGGAGACGGCGCCGAGGTCGTGCGGGGTACCTGGACCAACATCGTCAGGGGAGTGTGAGATGGCCGATTTGAAACCGGGCGACGCGATCCCCGAGCTGAAGGTGACGCCGGACAAGTACCTGCCGCACCGCTACGCGGGCGCCTCCGGCGACTTCAACCCGATCCATATCGACGAGGAGTTCGCCAGGTCGGTGGGGCTGCCGAGCAACATCCTGCACGGCCTCTACTCGATGGGCGTGGTCGCCAAAGCGGCGGCCCAGGGCCTCGCCGGCGGCGATCCGCGGGCGCTCAAGAAGCTCACCGTGCAGTTCCGCGGCATGGGGCTGCCCGAGCAGGAGATCGACGTCACCGGCACCGTCAAGGAGGTCGAGGGGGATCGGATCACGGTCGCTCTCGAGGCCGCCCAGGGCGACAATCGAATCATCCGCAACGCCGAGGCCGAGCTGGAGCTTTAGCGAGGACGGGGCAGGGTGGCCCCTTCGCTCACGAACTGCGGGGAGGTTCGCTCAGGGGCCACCCTGCCCCGTCCTTGTGACGGTCGCAGGAGGCTCGGCGGCGCGGCCTCCTAAGCTTCAAGGGTGCTTACCGAGCGGCAGGAACTGATTCTTCGGCTGGTGGTCGACGCCTACCTGGCGTCGGCGCGGCCGGTGCCGTCGAAAGAGGTCGCCGAGATGCCGGGGGTCGAGTGGGGGCCGTCGACGGTGCGCGCCGAGCTGGCGTTGCTCGAGGAGGAGGGGTATCTGACCCACCCGCACACCTCGGCCGGGCGTGTCCCGACCGACTCCGGCTACCGCCGTTATGTCGACCTGCTGCTCGAATCCGGCCAGGCGCCGGGGGAGGCCCGCGTCGACCTCGAGCTCTCGCGGCTGCGCCGCGAGGTCGACGAGGCGATCCGCGAGACGACCGCGGCGCTGGCCGAGGTCACCGACCTGGTCGCGATGGCGACCGCGCCGCAGCTGACCGCGACGACGATCCACCGGGTCGAGGTCCTCCGCCTGCAGCCGAACCGCGTCGTCGTGATTGCGATCGATTCGGCCGGCGACGTCGCCCGCCGGGTCTTCGACTTCGACTCGATCGTCGACCCCGGCCTCGTCGAGTGGGCCTCCAGCTACCTGAACGAGCAATTGGTCGGGCTCGGGATCGGTGCCCGGATGATCGCCGGCAGGCTCGTCGACCCCGGCCTCGACCCGGTCGAGGCGCGCTTCGTCGCCACCCTCGCGCCCGCCTTCACCGAGCTCGAGCCGGAGCCCGCCGCCAGCCTCTACATGGAGGGCGCGGCGCGCCTCCTCTCCGAAGCCCACATCGACGATCTGCCGCGTGCCGACGAGCTGATGCGGGCGCTGGAGCGCCGCGCCGACGTCCTGCAGATGCTGCGCTCCTCGCTCACCGAGCGCTCCGTCTTCCTCTGGATCGGCGACGAGAACCCACAGCCGACCTTGCGCTCGGCCAGCGTGGTCGGCGCCAACTACGGCCTCGGTCATCGCAACCTCGGCGCGATCGGCGTGGTCGGGCCGCGGCGGATGGACTACGCGACCGCGATCGCCTCGGTGCGGGTCGCCGCCCGCGAGCTCTCCCGTTACTTCGAGACCGTCTACGACGACTAGCCCGCCGCGCCCGACAGGATCGACCCGCCCATGCCACGCGACTACTACGAGGTCCTCGGCGTCTCCCGCGATGCCTCCGACCCCGAGATCAAGAAAGCCTTCCGCGGCCTCGCCCGCGAACTGCACCCCGACGTCACCGGCCACGATCCGGAGGCCGAAGCGCGCTTCAAGGAGGCGGCCGAGGCCTACGAGGTCCTCTCCGACGCCGAGCGACGCCGCACCTACGACCAGTACGGGGCGGACGGTCTCCGCTCGGGCGGCTTCGATCCGGGCGCCGGCTTCAGCTCCTTCGACGACATCTTCCAGTCGCTCTTCGGCCAGGCCTTCGGGGGTTTCGGCGGCGCTGGCGGGCCGGCTCCGGGCGGCGACGTCCTCGTGCAGACCGAGTTGACCCTGGACGAGGTGGCGACCGGGGTCGAGCGAGAGGTCGACTTCCAGGCGGTGGTCGTCTGCTCGCACTGCCGCGGCAACGGCGCCGAGCCGGGGACGCCGATCGAGACCTGCGACCGCTGTGGCGGCGCCGGTCAGCTGCGCCAGGTGACCCGCACCCCGTTCGGCCAGATGGTTCGCGGCGTCGTCTGCGACGTCTGCCATGGCTCGGGCAAGGTTCCGGACACGCCCTGCGAGGTCTGCGACGGCGTCGGCCGCACCCAGGGCCGGGTGAAGAAGACGATCGACGTGCCGGCCGGGATCGAGGGGGGACAGCGACTGCGGGTGAGCGGCGCCGGGCACGCGGGGGAGCCGGGCGCGCCCGCCGGCGATCTCTATGTCGAGGTCGCGGTCGCCGCCGACGGTCGCTTCGAGCGCCAGGGGACCGACCTCGTCAGCTCGGTCCGCATCCCGGCGACCGAGGCGATGCTGGGGACGACGGTGACGGTGCCGACGCTCGAGGGCGAGCGCGAGGTCGAGCTCGAGGCGGGCGTCCAGCCCGGCCACGAGGAGACGCTGCGCGGGGCGGGCCTGCCGCGGCTCGGCGGCCGCAAGCGCGGCGACCAGCGGGTCGTCGTCGACGTGGTCGTCCCGACCAACCTCTCCGACGAGCAGCGCGAGATCGCCGAGCGGCTCGACGGGACGCTCGAGGCCGACAACCTCGGGCCCCAGCACGGCGACGGCTTCTTCGGCCGCATGCGCAACGCCTTTCGATGATCCGCCTCGCGGTGCGATGCGGCCCCGACCAGGCCGAGCTGGTCCTCGCCGAGTTGACGGTGCTGGCGCCGAACGGGGTCGAGGAGGAGCGCGGGCCCGGCTACGTCGAGTACGCGATCTACGGCGGCGAGGGGGAGCTGCCGGAGCTGGGCGAGATCGACGCCGTCGTCGGTGGCCGCCCGGTCGAGGTCAGCTCGACCGAGATCCCCGACGACTGGGCCGACCGCTGGCGCGACTTCCACAAGCCGCTGCTGGTCGGCGAGCGCCTCTGGCTGCGGCCGAGCTGGGAGCCGGCACGGGAGGGCGCGGTCGACATCGTCGTCGACCCCGGCCAGGCCTTCGGCACCGGCGCCCACCCGACCACCCGCCTCTGCCTCGAATACCTGCTGCAGCTCGCCGACGCCGGCGAGGCGGAGGGCGCGCTGGTGGACCTCGGCACCGGCTCGGGAGTGCTTGCGATCGCCGCCGCGAAGCTCGGCTGGGCCCCCGTCAGCGGCTACGACCACGAGCAAGCGGCGATCGAGGCATCAGCTTCCAACGCCTCCATCAACGGCGTCGTTGTTCAGCTTCACCGCATGAACCTGCGCGAATCCCTGCCGGAGCTCGCCCCGACCTGTATCGCCAATATGACCGCGCCGATCCTCAAATCAATTGCGGCGCACCTATGCGGAATCCCGGGGGAGACTCGCCGGAACCTCCCCGCTGTTGTTCCGCCGAGGCTGCCCCGGGATTCCGCCCCGGAGCACCCCCGAACCCTGATCCTCTCGGGCATCCTCCCGAGCGAGTTGGACGAAGTCGTGGCCGCGTTCGAACCGAGCGGATATGTCGAGCAGGACCGGCGCCAGATGGGCGACTGGGCTGCGCTTCTGCTCCGACGGCAACTATAAGGTCCGTCCCATGGCTATCGGGATGATCGGCGACGCCGGTTACAAGATCGCACTGTTCTTCCACATCCTCGCGGTCGCGGCGCTCGGCGCGACGTTCGCCTACGGGATCCTCTTCTCGGTGCTCCCGAAATATCCGCGTGCCGCCCCGGCGCTGATCGACGGGATGCGGCGTGTCGACCGCTACATGATCAACCCGGCGATGATCGTGCTGTTGATCGCCGGGATCGTCCTGCTGGCGACCAGTGGCAGTGTCTGGAAGGGGAGTCAGTTCTTCGTCGTCTGGGGCTTCATCGCGATCATCGCGCTGTTCGGCCTCCAACATGGCTTCTTCGGTCCGCAGATGGCCCAGTTGCAGGAGGACGCCGAGCGGGACCTCGCGAGCGGTGACACCTTCGGCGCCGAGTTCGAAGCGCGCAGCCAGAGGATCGCCCAGGTCGGTGGGGCCGCCGGCCTCCTCATCGTCGTGACGATCTTCATCATGGTCTACAAGCCATTCCTCTGAGTTGACCGACGCGGCGCAGCCGGTCGCCATGTTCGACTCCGGCGTCGGCGGCCTCACCGTCCTCCACGAGTGCCTGGTGGCGCTGCCGCAGGAGGACTACATCTACCTCGGCGACACCGCGATGTTCCCCTACGGCAGTCGTGACCCGGTGGCGCTGCGGGAGCGGATCGGGGCGATCACCGAGGCACTCCTGGGGCGCGGCGTGAAGCTGGTCGTGATCGCCTGCAACACGGCGACCGCGATCGGCGAGGACGTGGTCCGCGGGGTCGCGGCCGAACATGGGGTGGAGGTGGTGCCGGTGGTCGAGCCGCAGGCCGAGATCGCCGCGGCGATCACCGAGAACGCCCGGGTCGGCGTGCTGGCGACGACGAACACGGTGGAGAGCGGCGCCTACCGGCGGGCGCTCGAAGCGCAGGGGCGGGCCCTCGACGTGATCGAGGTGGCGGCGCCGCGCCTCGCGCCCTTCATCCAGGACGGCTCGCTCTTCGACGAGGAGACGATGGAGATGGCCCGCGGCTACTGCGCCCCGCTGCGCGAGGCCGGGGTCGACACCCTGATCCTCGGCTGCACCCACTACCCGCTGGTGGCGCCGATGCTGCAGCGCATCCTCGGCCGCAACGTGCGGCTGGTGAGCGGCGGTCACGCCGTCGCGGCGGCGGTCCAGCGCACCCTGGAGCGCGACGGTCTCGCCCGTGAAGGCGACGAGGAGGGCGCGTACGAGTTCTTCTGCACCGGTCCGGTCGCCGCCTTCGGCGAGGTCGCCACCCGCTTCCTGCAGATGCCACTCGGCGAGGTCCGTCAGGTCGAGTTCGGCGTCCCCGCCTGACCGATCGGCACGAAGAATTTACGTTCTGCGCGCCCCACGCGCGCATTTCCATGGGACGGTCCGCCCATGCCCCTTCTAACCGTCGGAAATACCATATATCCTGATGACGTGGCCAAGGTCCTCATCTCCATCCCAGACGCTCTCCTGAGTCGAATCGACGGCGCCGCGAGCCGCGCCGGCGAGACGCGCAGCGGTTTTCTGCGCCGGGTCGCCGAACACGAGATCGAGGCGACCAACGCCCGCGTGCGCAAGGAACTCGAAGACCTCTTCGAGCCCCTGCCTCCCGCGGGCGGCGAATCCGGTCGCTGGATGCGCGAAGACCGTCGGCACCGCGACGACAAGCGGTCGGGTCCACCCGCCCATGAGCGCTGAGGGCGCGCTTCTCCTCGACGCCGGAGTCTGGGTCGCCTCGCGGGATCCCGACGATCGCTACCAGGGACCGGCGCTCGAGCTGACCTTCGACACGACGCAGACCGCGGCGACGCTGGACCTGACCATGTTCGAGGTCGCCAACGCCGTGGTCAGGCGCTGGAACGATCCGCGGGCGGCGGCGCGGCTCTGCCGCTCGCTCGAGCTGCGCTGCAAGGAGCACTTCGTCCGCGTCGACGCCGGCCTGATGGAAGCGACCGCCGAGCTCGCGGTCGAGCACGCGCTGACGAGCTACGACGCCGCCTATGTGGCGGTCGCGCGCCGGTACGACTGGCAGCTGGTCAGCACCGATGTCGAAGACCTCGTCTCCAAGGGCCTCGCCATCACGCCCGACGTGGCCGTCTAACCTAGTGGCGATGAGCGTCCTGGAGCAGGTGCAAGACGACGTGCGCACGGCGATGAAAGCGCGCGAACGGGACAAGGCCGTGGCGCTACGGCTGGTCGTCGACGCGCTGCAGCAGGACGCCAAGCTGGGCAAGGGCGACGAGGTCGCGGTGCTGCAGCGGGAACGGAAGAAACGGGTCGAGGCGGCCGAGGCCTACGAGGGCGCGGGGCGCGACGAGCAGGCCGCCGCCGAGCGCTTCGAGGCGGAACTGATCGAGGGGTATCTGCCCGCGCAGCTCTCCGACGCGGAGCTGGACTGCCTGGTGGCGGAGGCCGTCGCCGAGACCGGCGCCACCGAGCAGCGCCAGATGGGTCAGGTGATGTCGGCGGTGATGCCGAAGGTGGCGGGCCGCGCCGACGGCAAGCGGGTGAGCGCCGCGGTGCGCAAGAAGCTGGGTGCCTGAGCTTTGCCCCGTCGCCAGTTGACGCTCGACAACGAGGTCGCCGCCGAGCTGGCCGGCTCCGAGGACTCGGTCCTGCGGGGGCTGCGCGATCGGCTGCCGGTGCAGATCCACCTGCGCGGCAACGTCCTCACGCTCGACGGCGAGGACGCCGACCTGCAGGAGGCGGCGACCGTGGTCGACGAGATGGTCGAGCTGATCGAGCAGGGCCATGACGTGGCGGCCGGCACGGTCGACGCGGTGGCCGAGGCGCTCGACGCCGACGAGCGCCCGGCGGCGATCCTCGACGACGTCGTCTGGCGCCACCGCAACACCAAGGTCGCGCCGAAGACCCTGAACCAGAAACGCTACGTCGACTCGATCCGCCGCAACACGATCACCTTCGGCATCGGCCCGGCGGGCACCGGCAAGACCTTCCTGGCGGTCGCGATGGCGGCCGCGGCGCTGATCGAACGCAAGGTCCAGCGGATCATCCTCACCCGGCCGGCGGTCGAGGCGGGGGAGCGGCTCGGCTTCCTCCCCGGCGACATCCAGGCCAAGGTCGATCCCTACCTGCGGCCGCTCTTCGACGCCCTCAACGACATGATCGACCCGGACCGCGTCAACGGCTATCTGGAGCGCGACGTGATCGAGGTGGCGCCGCTCGCCTTCATGCGCGGCCGCACCCTGAACGAATCCTTCGTGATCCTCGACGAGGCCCAGAACACCACCCCGGAACAGATGAAAATGTTCCTCACCCGGCTCGGCAACAACTCGCGGATGGTGGTCACCGGCGACATCACCCAGATCGACCTGCCCACCGACCAGCGTTCGGGCCTCGTCGCCGTGCGCGACATCCTCCGCGAGGTCCAGGAAATCTCCTTCATCGAGTTCGGCGGCGAGGACGTCGTCCGCCATAAGCTGGTGCAGCGGATCGTCGCCGCCTACGACCGTCACGGTGCCGGTCGATCTGTCTGACGTCCCGGCCGAGCTGCGCGAGCCGGCCGCGGCGGCGCTCGCCGCCGTCGGCGTCTCCGACGGCCACCTCGCGGTCGAGATCGTCGACGCGGAGCGGATCGGGGAGTTGAACCGCGAGCACCGGGGCAAGGACGAGCCGACCGACGTGCTCTCCTTCCCGATCGACGGGCTCGGTCCGGCGGCCGGCCCGCGCGAGCTCGGCGACGTCGTCATCTGCCCGGAGCTCTGCGTCGACATGACCCTGACCGAAGCCGCCGTCCACGGTGTCCTCCACCTCTGCGGTCACGACCACGAGACCGACGACGGCGAGATGCTCGCCCTCCAGGACGAGGTTCTGGCCTCGCTGCGATGAGCACCCGCTCCGGCTTCATCGGGCTCGCGGGGCGCCCCAACGTCGGCAAGTCGACGCTGGTCAACGCCCTGGTCGGCCACCACGTCGCGATCGTCTCGATGCGCCCGCAGACGACCCGGCGCGCGATCCGCGGCGTCGCCACCGACCTCGAGGCCGGACGTCAGTTGGTCCTCGTCGACCTGCCCGGCGTGCAGCGACCCCGCGATGCGCTGACCAAGCGGATGCAGCAGCGGGTCGAGCGCGAGCTGGCCGACTCCGACGTGGCGCTCTTCGTCGTCAACGGCGAGGAGGGGGTGGGTGCGGGCGACCGGTTCATCGCCGGTCTGTTGAAAGCGGCGCGGGACGAGATCCCGGTGATCTGCGCGGTGAACAAGTGCGACAAGCTCGGCCGCGGCGGGACCGTCGAGGTGCTGAGCGATGCAGCCGAGCTGCCCGGGGTCGACGAGGTCTTCCCGGTCAGCGCCCGTTCCGGCGACGGCCTCGAGGAGCTCCTCCACCGACTCGGCGAGCTGGTCCCCGAGGGGCCCTACATGTATCCGCCGGAGGACTCCTCGGACCAGTCCTCGGAGCTGCTCCTGGCCGAGCTGATCCGCGAGCAGGTGCTGAACCGGACCCGTCAGGAGATCCCGCACTCGGTCGAGGTCGCGGTGCAGTCGGTCGAGCCGCGCGACGACGGCCTGGTCACCGTCACCGCCGAGATCTGGGCCGAGACCGAGTCCCAGAAGGGGATCCTGATCGGCCGCGGCGGCGCCAAGATCGGTGAGATCGGCACCGCCGCCCGGCGCTCGCTCGAGCGCGAGCTGGGCGCCCAGGTCCACCTCGATCTCCAGGTCCGCGTGCGCCGCAACTGGCGCCGCGACGAAGACATGCTCGATCGGCTGGGGATCGAATAGGGCGAGCGTTGCGGGGAGGCGCCCGGGATGGCCCCTCTCTCACGAACTGCAGGGAGGTTCGTTCGGGGCCATCCCGACCGCCCTGCGAGCGTTGCAGTGATCAGGGTGGCCCCCGCCCACGCCTTATCCGGAGACCCGCAGTGCGGTCGACCTGCGTTCGCCTCCAGCTGACTCAGGCCGACCGCGGTCGTCCTTTGGCCCTGCTGGCGGGCCTAGGGTCGACCGCACTGCGAGTGTGCGCCAGCACTGTGAAGAACGGAGCGGCCCGACGGGACGAGGGGACCCCGAACGAACCTCCCTGCTGTTCGTGAGAGAGGGGTCCTTCCCTCGTCCCCCTCGCCAACCCCTACGATCCCTCAGGTGTTCGAGGAAATCGCATTCGACGAGCGCGGCCTGGTGCCGTGCGTGGTCCAGGACGAGGCGAGCGCCGAGGTCCTGATGTTGGCCTACGTCAACGAGAAAGCCCTGCAGCTGACGCTCGACACGGGGGAGATGCACTTCTTCAGCCGGTCGCGAAACTCGATCTGGCGTAAAGGCGAAGAGTCGGGGGCGACGATGGCGGTGCGCCGGCTTCGCTACGACTGCGACGGCGACGCCGTGCTGGCGATCGTCGCGCCCGCAGGCGCCGCCTGCCACACCGGCGAGCGGAGCTGCTTCTACCGCGAGGTCGGCGGCTCCGCCTCGTCCGCCAAGGACGCGCCGCCCGCCCCGGGCGAGCCCAGCCGCTTCGCCGCCGAGGCGCTTCCCGCTCTGGAGCGCACGCTCAAGAGCCGCGCCGCCGAGCGCCCCGAGGGCAGCTACACCGTGCAACTGCTCGACGATCCCACCCTGATCGGAGAGAAGGTCGAGGAGGAGGCCGAGGAGGTCGTCCGCGCCGCCCGCGAAGAGACCGACGAGCGGGTCGCCGAAGAGGCGGCCGACCTGCTCTATCACCTGTGGGTGTTGCTCGCCGCGCGCGAGGTGCCGCCCGCCGCAGTCTTCGAGGTGCTCAATGGTCGTGCGGGCTGATTCGGAGCTGCGGCTCGAGCCGACCCTGGAGCGGGCCCGCGAGCTGGCCCGCGAGGGCAACGTCGTCCCGGTCCGCGCCCGCTTCGTCGAGGACACCGAGACCCCCGTCTCCGCCTTCCTCAAGCTGCGCGCCGGCGAGCCGGAGGGGGCTCCCTGCTTCCTGCTCGAGTCGGCCGAGCAGGGCCAGGTCGGTCGCTACTCCTTCGTCGGGCTGCGGCCCCGCGCGGTGCTGCGCTGGGCCGACGGCGAGCTGTCGGAATGGAGCGGGGAGGCGGCCCTCGCCGGTGGCCCGCCGACCAAGGTCGAGCCCGAGGCCGACCCCTACGGCGCCGTCGCCGCCCGCTTCGCCGCCTACAGGCCGGCCCCGGTCGAGGACCTGCCGCCCTTCACAGGCGGCGCCGTCGGCTTCTTCGGCTACGACCTGGTGCGCACGGTCGAGCCGCTCGGCGAGCCGAACCCCGACGAGCTCGGACTTCCCGACATGGCGCTGATGATCACCGACGCGATGCTCGTCTTCGATCATCTGCGCCACGAGCTGACGATCCTCGCCGCCGCGATCGTCGAGGACGGCGAGGAGATCGACGCCGCCTACGGGCGCGCCGCGGCGACGATCGCCGAGATGCGCGAGCGGCTGCGCGGCGCCGTCCCGCAGCCCGCCACCGCCGGAGTCGTTGAGGCCCCCGAGTTCACCTCCAACTTCGAGCGCGAGGATTTCGAAGCCGCCGTCTCGCGGATCGTCGAGTACGTCCACGCGGGCGACGCCTTCCAGGTCGTCCCCTCACAGCGCTTCAGCGCCGAGGCGCCGGTCGAGGCCTTCTCCGTCTACCGTGGCCTGCGCACGGTCAACCCCTCGCCCTACATGTATCACCTGGAGTTCGGCGACTTCCAGATCGTCGGCGCCTCGCCCGAGCCGCTGGTCAAGGTCCACGACGGGATCGTCGAGACGCGGCCGATCGCCGGCACCTCGCCGCGCGGCAGGTCCGCCGAGGAGGACCGCAGGCTCGCCGAGCGGCTGATCAACGACCCGAAGGAGCGCGCCGAGCACGTGATGCTGGTCGACCTCGGCCGCAACGACCTCGGCCGGGTCTGCGAGTACGGCTCGGTCTCGGTCGACGAGCTGATGGTGATCGAGACCTACTCGCACGTCCTCCACATCGTCTCGCAGGTGTCGGGGAAGCTGCGCGAGGGGGTGACGGCGATGGACGTGCTGCGCTCGGCGCTCCCGGCCGGGACGCTCTCCGGCGCGCCCAAGGTCCGCGCGATGCAGATCATCGACGAGCTCGAGCCGGTCAAGCGCTGCTCCTACGGCGGCGCGATCGGCTACCTCTCCTGGAACGGCGACCTCGACACCGCGATCCACATCCGCACCGTCGTCGCCAAGGACGGCCGCCTCCACGTCCAGGCGGGCGGCGGCACGGTCGCCGACGCGCAGCCGAGCTACGAGTACAACGAGTCGGTGAACAAGGCGCGCGCCGTCTTCCGCGCGGTCGAGGTCGCCTGCGCCCAGCCGGATTGGCCGTGAGCGCGGCGGGCGACCCGCATCCATATCTGATTCTCTGCGGGTCGCCCAAAGCGGGAACATTCATGTGAACGATGCATGTACTAGTCATCGACAACTACGACTCCTTCACCTACAACCTGGTCCAGTACCTGGGTGAGCTCGGCGCCGAGCTCGAGGTGGTGCGCAACGACAAGGCCGCGGTCGAGGAGCTGCTGGAGCGCGGCGCCGATCGGCTCGTCGTCTCGCCCGGCCCCTGCACGCCGGCCGAGGCCGGCATCTCCGGCGAGGCGATCCGCGCCTTCGCCGAGGCGGGCACGCCGGTGCTCGGCGTCTGCCTCGGACACCAGGCGATGGTCGAGATATTCGGCGGCAGGGTGGTCCAGGGCGAGCCGGTCCACGGCAAGGACGCCGAGATCTCCCACGACGGCCGCTCGATCTTCCGCGGTCTGCCGACACCGATGGTCGCCGGCCGCTACCACTCGCTGGTCGCCGACCCGGACCTCCCGGAGGAGCTCGAGCTGACCGCCCATCTCGGCGACGTCGTGATGGGCGCCCGCCATCGCGAGCTGCCCGCCGAGGGCGTCCAGTTCCACCCCGAGTCGGTGCTGACCCCGCATGGCAAACACCTGCTGGCGAACTTCCTCGGCGAGGATCGCTGAGACAGGGGAGATCGACGGATGCCCAACGATGTCGTCAGCCGCGCGATCGACGCGGTCTGCGCGGGGGAGAACCTGACCGCCGACCATGCCTCCAGCGTGCTCGCCGAGATCATGGAGGGCCGCACCGAGCCGATCCAGACCGGCGCCTTCCTGATCGCCCTGCGGGCGAAGGGGGAGACGGTCTCCGAGCTGGTCGGGCTGGCGCGGACGATGCGCTCGCTCGCCGCCCCCGTCCACACCGATCGCACCGATCTGGTCGACACCGCGGGCACCGGCGGTGGGCCCTCGACCTTCAACGTCTCGACCACCGCCGCCCTGGTCGCCGCCGCCGCGGGCTGCGCCGTCGCCAAGCACGGCAACCGCTCGAACACCTCCAGATCCGGCTCGGCCGACCTGCTCGAGGCGCTCGGCGTCGACGTCGAGCTCGATCCCGAGGCGGTCGGGCGCTGCATCGACGAGGTCGGCTTCGGCTTCATGTTCGCGCCGCGCCACCACGCGGCGATGAAGCACGTCGGACCCGCCCGCGCCGGCCTCGGGGTGCGCACCGTCTTCAACTTCCTCGGGCCGCTGACCAACCCGGCCGGCGCGACCCGGCAGCTGGTCGGCGTCGCCGACCGTCACTACCAGGAGACGATCGCCGAGGCGCTGATCGGGCTCGGCACCGAGCGGGCCTTGGTGGTGAGCGCCGAGGATGGCGTCGACGAGCTCTCGCTGTCGGCGCCGACCCGGGTCATCGAGGTATTCGACGGCCGCACCGCCGAGTGGTTCGCGGAGCCCGGCCAATACGGCCTGGCGCCGCTCGAGCTGGATCAGATCGCGGGCGGCACCCCGGCCGAGAACGCCGCCGCGACGCGGGCCGTCCTCGCCGGCGAGCCGGGCCCGCGGCGCGACATCGTCCTGCTGAACGCCGCCGCCGCGATCTACGTCGGCGGGCTCGCCGGCGATCTCGAGGAGGGGGTCGGCAGGGCCGCCGCGGCGATCGACTCGAGTGAGGCCGCCGCGTTGCTGGAGCGGCTGATCGCGGCAACGGTCGGCGCCGCCGGCTAGTCTTTTCTCGTTCAAGTGGGAATGATCGAGCAGCTGATCGAGGGCGCCCGGGAGGGGGTGGACGCGCGCAGGCGCGAACTGCCGCAGGCCGCGTTGGAGGCGCAGCTCTCCGGCCGCGGCCAGGACAGGCCCTTCCAGGAGGCCTTGGTGCGCCCTGGCCTCTCCGTGATCGCCGAGTTCAAGCGCCGCTCGCCGAGCGCCGGCGACATCGCCCCCGCCGCCGACGTCGCCACCCAGGTGGCCGCCTACGAGCGCGGCGGCGCGGCGGCGCTCTCGGTGTTGACCGACAGACCCCATTTCGGGGGTTCGCTCGACGACCTGCGCGCCGCCCGCGGCGGATCTTCGCTGCCGATCATCCGCAAGGACTTCATCGTCGATCCCTACCAGCTCTACGAGGCGGCGGTGAACGGCGCCGACGCGGTGCTGCTGATCGTTCGCGCGCTCGACGACCGCGAACTGCGGGCCCTGTACGAGGAGGCGCGGGCGCTCGACCTCGACTGCCTGGTCGAGGTCCACGACGCCGAGGAGCTCGAGCGCGCGCTCGAGGTAGACGCCGAGGTGATCGGGATCAACAACCGCGACCTCGACGAGCAGCGGGTCGACATCCAGACCACCTTCGAGCTGATGCCCGACGTCCCGGCGGGGAAGACGGTGGTCGCCGAGAGCGGCATCTCCGGGCGCGAGGAGCTGGCGGAGCTCGACCGGGTCGGCGTCGACGCGGTGCTGATCGGCGGGGCGTTGATGACCGCGCCCGACCCGGAGCTGAAGACGCGCGAGCTGACCGGCGCCGACGAGACCCGCGAACACCGCTATTAGGCGTCCGAGTCCGGGCTCGTCTTTAGAAAACTTTTCGACACGATTTAGGGGTCGGTCAAGGCCCCGGGGGAAGCTGCGCACACATGGACGAGAAACCGGACATCCAGGGAACGGACATGCAGGGGACCGAGCGACAGGGGACCGAGAAGCGGGGCTTCTTCCGCTCCTCGTTCGGCTCGGCGCTACTGGGAGGAGCGGTCGTCGCCGTGATCGGCGCGATCCTCCTCCTCACCGGCGCGGTCAAGTCGAGCGGTGGCGGCACGACCACCATCGAGGAGCAGTCCAGCGCGCCGGTCGTCTCCAAGAGCGACGGCGAAAGCGGCAACACCGTCGACCAGATCTACAAGGCCGACGGCAACGGCGTCGCCTTCATCGAATCGCAGCTCGAACCCGAAGAAACCGAAAGCTTCAACCCGTTCATCGAACCGGAATCGCAGAGCGGCGGCACCGCGACCGGCTCCGGCATCGTCCTCGACGACGAGGGCCACATCCTCACCAACAACCACGTGATCGAAGGCGCGAGCAAGATCCAGGTGAAAATCGGTGCCTCCGACCACGAGTACACCGCCGAAGTGGTCGGCACCGATCCCGCCTCCGACCTGGCGCTGCTGAAGGTCGAAGCGCCCGCCTCGGAACTCGATCCGGTGCCGCTGGGCGACTCCTCGAAGGTCGAAGTCGGTGACCCGGTGGTCGCGATCGGCAACCCGTTCGGCCTCGACCGGACGGTCACCAGCGGGATCGTCTCGGCGCTCCAGCGGCAGATCCAGGCGCCCGACGGCTTCTCGATCGACAACGTCATCCAGACCGACGCGGCGATCAACCCGGGCAACTCGGGTGGCCCGCTGCTCAACTCGGAAGGCGAGGTGATCGGGATCAACTCGCAGATCGAGACCGGCGGCTCGGGCTCCGACGGCAACGTCGGCATCGGCTTCGCGATCCCGATCAACACCGCCAAGGAAGTGATCCACGAACTCGAAACCAAGGGCAGCGTCGAACACGCCTACCTCGGCATCGAGGGCGGCACGATCACCCCCGAACTGGCCAAGGCGGTCAACCTGCCGGTCGAACACGGCGTGCTGATCCAGTCGGTCGAAAAGGGCGGGCCGTCGGCTGAAGCCGGCATCGAAGGCGGCAGCACGCAGGCGACGATCGACGGTGCCGAAGTCAACCTCGGCGGCGACATCATCGTCGAAGCCGACGGCAAGAAGATCAACAACATGGAACAGATCGTGGAACTCGTCAACAGCAAGAAGCCGGGTGACGAAGTCACGCTGAAGCTGCTGCGGGACGGCCACGAAAAGACTGCGACCGTGACGCTGGGCGTAAGGCCCGCGAAGGTCGAAGAAGCCTCGCCGCAAGGCTGAGGGAAGCACACCGCCGCCCGGGGGGAGTCCGGCCCCCCGGGCGGCATCTTTTCCCTCCCCACCTGATGCGTTCGCACTTTTGGTCGCTATGCGGCGATAACTGCGAACGCATCGGGTGGGGGGTCACGTAATCTGGACGGATGCGTGTCAAGTTCTGCGGGATCACCAATCTGGACGACGCCGCGGAGGCGGTGCGGCTGGGCGCCTGGGCGATCGGGCTGATCCACCATGAGGACTCGCCGCGCGCCGTCGACCCCGGGACCGCGGCCCAGATTGCCGCCGCCTTCCGCCGCAAGTGCGAGGTGGCAGGCGTGTTCGTCAATCCGACGCTGGCCGAGGTCACCCGCGCGGTCGAGGACGAGCAGCTCTCGATGGTCCAGCTGAACGGCGACGAGGGGGTCTCCTTCTGCGCCGAGGTGGCGCGCCGCACCGGCGTCAAGGTGATCAAGGCGATCCACGTCGGCTCCGCCGCCGACGTCCACGCGGCGGAGGCCTACCGCACCGACTTCCACCTCTTCGATCGCCGCGCCAAGGGGCTCTGGGGCGGCACCGGCGAGAGCTTCGACTGGGAGCTCCTGCGCGACCACCGCTCCGAGGTGCCGACGATCCTCGCCGGCGGCCTGCGGCCGGAGAACGTCGCCGCCGCGGTGGAGATCGTCCGTCCCTACGCGGTCGACGTCGCCAGCGGCGTCGAGGCCGAGCCGGGGCGCAAGGACCACGCCGCGATGGCGGCCTTCTTCGAGAACGCCCAGCCCCTGGTCGCCGAGACCGGCATCTCCCAGGCATGAGCACGGTCGAGCAGAGGTTCGGGCCCTACGGGGGTCGATACGTCCCTGAGACTTTGATCGCGGCGCTCGACGAGTTGACCGCGGCCTGGGAAGAGGCTCGTGTCGACCCCGACTTCAACCTTCGCCAGGATGCCCTGCGGC
Organism: Solirubrobacterales bacterium; assembly: GCA_035500835.1. GTDB lineage: Bacteria > Actinomycetota > Thermoleophilia > Solirubrobacterales > 70-9 > VAYN01. The sequence goes on from DATJWW010000048.1 coordinate 23,911, forward strand.
GCGACTTCATCGGCCGGCCGACGCCGCTCTACCTCGCCGAGCGGCTTTCCGAGCGGGTCGGCTCCCGGGTCTACCTGAAGCGCGAGGACCTCGCCCACACCGGCGCCCACAAGATCAACAACGCGCTCGGCCAGACCCTGCTCGCCCGGCGGATGGGCAAGCGGCGGATCATCGCCGAGACCGGCGCCGGCCAGCACGGCGTCGCCACCGCCACCGCCTGCGCCCTGCTCGGCCTCGAGTGCGTCGTCTACATGGGCACCGAGGACATCCGCAGACAGGCGCCGAACGTCGAGCGGATGAAGCTGCTCGGGGCCGAGGTGGCGCCGGTCGAATCCGGGGCGCGCACTCTTAAGGAGGCGGTCTCGGCGGCGATCCGCGACTGGGTCGCCAACGTCGAGACGACCCACTACGTGATCGGCTCCGCGGTCGGCCCGGCGCCCTATCCGGCGCTGGTGCGCGATCTGCAGCGGGTGATCGGCGAGGAGGCGCGCGAGCAGGCACTGGCCGTCGAGGGCTCGCTGCCGCGCCGGGTGATCGCCTGCGTCGGCGGCGGCTCCAACGCGATCGGCATCTTCGCCCCCTTCGTCGAGGACGCCGACGTCGCCCTGGTCGGGGTCGAGGCGGGCGGTGACGGGATCGAGACCGGGCGCCACGGCGCCTCGCTCGGGGCCGGGACCACCGGTGTCCTGCACGGCTCGCTCTCCGCGATCGTTGCCGACGAGGAGGGCCAGATCCTCGAGGCCCACTCGGTCTCGGCGGGACTCGACTATCCGGGGACGGGGCCGGAGCACGCCTGGCTCCGGGACACCGGGCGGGCGTCCTACTTCTCGGTCACGGATGACGGCGCGCTCGGGGCGCTGCGGGAAGTCGCCCGCCTGGAGGGCATCATCCCGGCGCTGGAGTCCTCCCACGCAGTGGCCTGGCTGCTCGAGAACCCTCTCAAGGGGGACGGCTTCGACGTGCTCTGCCTCTCGGGGAGGGGCGACAAGGATCTTGCCGAGTATGCGCGCCGGGTTGGGGAGGCCCCCGCATGATTCGGCGGAACAACAGCGGGGAGGTTCCGGCGAATCATGCGGGGGCCTCCCGTATCGCTGCGGCTTTTCAAGCGGCAAGGGACGAGGGGCGCGCCGCGTTGATGCCGTACATGATGGCGGGCTATCCCGATCGGGAGGCGGGGCTGGCCGTGGCGAGGGCCTACGTCGATGCGGGGGCTGACCTGATCGAGCTCGGGGTTCCGTTTTCGGATCCTTTGGCTGACGGCCCCACCATCCATGAGGCTGACACGGTTGCGCTCGAAAAGGGCGCGACGCTGCGGACCGCGCTGGAGGTCTGCGAAGCGGTCGCGGATGAGCTGCCGGTGGTGCTGATGGTCTACGTGAACATGGTGCTCGCGCATGGCGGAGCTGCCCAGTTCGCAGAGCTGGCGCGGGCGGCCGGCGCCACCGGCGTGATAGTGCCGGACCTGCCGCTGGGCGAGGACGAGGAGATCCGGGAGGTGTTCGCCGCGGCAGGCCTGGCGATGGTGCCGCTCGTCGCGCCGACCACCTCCCCGGAGCGCCGCAAGGCGATCTGCGACGTCGCCACCGGCTTCGTCTATGTCGTCTCCACCGTGGGGACCACCGGGGAGCGCGGCGAGCTTCCCGCCGCCCTGGCCGACCTGGTCGCGGCGACCAAGGCGGACGCGGGGGAGACGCCGGTCGCGGTCGGTTTCGGGATCGGCACCCCCGCCCAGGCCGCCGAGGTCGGCAGGGTCGCCGACGGTGTGATCATCGGCAGCCGCCTCGTACGGGCGGCCGGTGAGGGCTCGACCCCGGCCGGTTCGGCCGATGCGGTGGCGGAGTTCCTCGCCGAGACGCGCGTCGCCCTCGCCGGATAGGATGCGCGCATGTTCATGGCCGTCTGGATCTTTCTCGCGCTCGCCGTCACCACGCTCATCTACGCCTGGCTCGGCCAGGGCGGCGGCGTCTCCGGACTGATCTTCTTCGGGATCATGCTGATGGCCGTGATCATCAAGGGCGTCCTGCGGTTCGTCCACGGCGCCCCCGCCGCCGAGCGCCCTCCCGCCTGAGTACCGTCAGGCGCGGATCGCGACGATCTGCAGGTACTCGGGCTCCAGCACCAAAGCCCGCTCGTTCTCGTTGACCTCTTCGAGGTAGGCGCGCATATCGGCTTCCAGGGCCGGCGCGCCCTCCGGGCCGACCTTGTCGAAGGCCGTCTTCAGCGGGCCGAAGTAGGTGCGGAAGAACTCCAGGTAGTGATCGGCGGAGCGGAATGCCTGGCGGCTGACGCGGCGCTCGGCCCGTAGCTCGACGATCCCGTCGCCGAACAGCTTGCGCACGTGCTCCTCGCTGCCCCAGAGGACCGGTGGCACGGTGCCCGGCGGCGGTCCGCCGACGTGCTTGGCGAGCACCATGAACATCTTCGCGAGGCCGCCGTCTGGGGTCCAGCTGGCCATCCCGATCCGCCCGCCGGGCTTCACCACGCGCAACAGCTCGGCCGCGGTGCGCTCCTGGTCCGGGGCGAACATCGCGCCGAAGATCGACATCGCCACGTCGAAGCTCGCGTCCTCGAAAGGGAGATCCTGGGCGTCGGCCTCGACGAACTCGACGCCGAGGCGCTCCGCCGCCGCCCGTTCGCGACCCCGCTCGAGCAGTGCCGGGACGAAGTCGCAGCCCACCGCGCCGCCCCAGGAGCGCCGCGCCGCCGCGATCGCCCCGTTGCCGCTGCCGCAGGCGACGTCGAGGACCTTTTCGTCGGGGAGGATCTCGAGCGCTTCGGCGAGGTTTTCGGCGACGCCGGTGATCATCGCCGCGACCATCGAGAAGTCGCCCTCGGACCAGGTCTGTTGCTGGGCGGCGGTGACCGCGGCGAGGTCCGGGGCGTCGGGCATCGCTCTCTAAGCTAGCTCCATGCGGATAGGCGTGCTGACCGGAGGCGGGGACTGCCCCGGGCTGAACGCCGTGATCCGTGCCGTGGTGCGCAAGGGCGTCGGCATCCAGGGACACGAGTTCGTCGGCTACCGGGACGGCTGGCGCGGCCCGCTCGAGGACGACCGGCGGCCGCTCGGGGTGCCCGAGGTGCGCGGCATCCTGCCTCGCGGCGGCACCATCCTCGGCTCCTCCCGGACCAACCCGTTCGGGCGCGACGGCGGGCCGGAGCGGATCGCGGCCAACCTGGCGGCGGCCGGGGTGGACGGGCTGATCGCGATCGGCGGCGAGGACACGCTCGGTGCCGCCTCGCGCCTCCACACCGAGCACGGCCTGAACGTCGTCGGGGTGCCGAAGACGATCGACAACGACCTCTCGGCCACCGACTACACCTTCGGCTTCGACACCGCGATCAACATCGCGATGGAGGCGATCGACCGCCTCCACACCACCGCCGACAGCCACCACCGGGTGCTGATCGCCGAGGTGATGGGACGGAACGCGGGCTGGATCGCCGTGCACGCCGGGCTGGCGGGCGGCGCCAACGCGATCCTCATCCCGGAGCGCGAGTTCGACGTCGACGCGGTCTGCGAGCTGGTCGGCCGTCGCTTCGCGAGCCACTTCGCGCCGATCATCGTCGTCGCCGAGGGGGCGGCGCCGATCGGCGGGCTGCCGGGTTCCGACGAGGCGAAGACCGATGCCTTCGGCCACGCCCGCCTGGGCGGGGTAGGGCACTGGCTGGAGGGGGAGATCGAGCGGCGCACCGGCAAAGAGACGCGGGCCACCGTGCTCGGCCACGTGCAGCGCGGCGGCACCCCGACCGCCTTCGACCGCGTCCTCGCGACCCGCTTCGGCCTGCACGCGATCGACGCCGTCGACGCGGGGCGCTGGGGGACGATGGCGGCGCTGCGCGGCACCGAGATCAAGCTGGTTGAGCTCACTGAGGCGACGGCGGCGCTCAAGACCGTGCCCGAGTCGCTTTATGCGGAGTCGGAGGTGTTCTTCGGGTGAGCTGCGAGGGAGGGTGCTCCGGGGGGCGCCACCGGGGGTGACCCGGCGGAACGACAGCGGGGAGGTTCCGGCGGGTCACCCCCGGTGGCGCGGTTGCGGGGCGTGGCTCGCGGTGGCCGCCGGGCTCGCGGCTGTCGTGCTGAGCGTCGCGGGGTGCGGGGGAGGAGACGCCGAAGGGGCCACGGTGAGTGTTTACGTGGCTGCGAAGCTGTGCGCGGGGGCGAAGGCGGAGCTTGCGGCTCATGGGGTGGAAGCGGGGCACTACAAGATCGCGGTCCGCTGTCTGGCGCCCAGCGAACGGGGTGGAGGGGGCGTCGACCTCGCCACCGCCGGTTCCAACGCACGGCGCGCGACCGAGGACACCAGCGCGGTCGCCATGCTCGAAGTTCCCGGTCCCGGCAACAAGTTCTCCGAACCGATCCTCGAATCGGCAGGGATCCCGCTCATCACCTCGGGGTCCGGGAATCAGGGCATGAAGCGCATCATCTCTGCCATCGAAGATGCGGGTTCATCCAGCGTCCGCGACTCGGTGAGAGAAGCCCTGGAAAACGTTTGAGCGGAGGGCGCGGGGTCACCCGCCGGAACCTCCCCGCTGTTGTTCCGCCGGGCGACCCCGGGGCCTCCGCCCTCGGAACGCTCCTCAGCCCACCAGATTCCGCAGCGCCCCGTCGATCTCCGGGTACTTGAACCCGTACCCAAGCTCCTCCGTCCTTCGCGGCAGCACCCTCTGCCCTCCCTGCGCCACCTTCCCGAACTCTTTGCCGAATTTGACCTCGACCGCGAAGCCGGGGATCGGCAGCACGGCGGGGCGGTGGAGCGCCCGTCCCAGCGCCTTCGACCACTCCTTGTTGGTGACCGGGTTCGGGGCGGTGCCGTTGACGACGCCGCTGACGCTCTCCGTGTCGAGTGCCCAGGCGAGGATGCCGATCTCGTCCGAGAGGTGAATCCACGGCACCCACTGCCTGCCACCCGCGAGCGGGCCGCCGAGGCCGAGCTTGAAGGGCAGGAGGAGCTCGCCGAGGATGCCGCCGCCGGTCTCCATCACCTGGCCGGTGCGGACGATCGCGAGGCGCACCCCCGCCGCCTCGACCTCGCGCGCCGCCGCCTCCCACTCGACGCAGACTTCGGCGTCGAAGCCCGCGCCGGGGGCGCTCGCCTCGTCGAGCGTCTCGTCACCGCGGTCGCCGTAGTAGCCGACCGCCGACTGGCTGACCAGCACCCTCGGCTTCGTCGCCAGCCCCTCGATCGCGCCGACCAGGTTGTGGGTGGCGACCCGGCGCGAGTCCATGATCTTCCGCTTCGCGTCGTCGGTCCAGCGCTGGTCGATCCGCTCGCCGACCAGGTTGACCACTCCGTCGACGCCCTCGAAGGCGGCCGCGGCCGGCCGTTCGAGGGTCGGCTCCCAGGCGTGCCAGGTCACCTGCGGCTGTGCCCCGCGCGCCTTGTCGGGATCGCGGGTGAGGCCGACGACCTCGTCGCCGCGCCGCAACAGCTCGGCGCAGAGCGCGCGGCCGATCCGGCCGCTCGCCCCGGTGATGAGGACCCGCATCAGCCCGCCTCGACGGTGGCGAAGGTCCCGGTCTCCTCGTTGAGACGGGAGATGCCGTCGCGCTTGGCCTCCTCGACCACGGCTTCGGCGACCTTCGGGGCGACTTCGCGGTTGAAGACGCTGGGGATGATGTAGTCCTCGGCGAGGTCGACCTCGGCGACGGCGGCCGCGATCCCCTTCGCGGCGGCGAGCTTCATCGCCTCGGTGATCTGCGGCGCGCCCGCGTCGAGGGCGCCGCGGAAGATGCCGGGGAAGGCGAGGACGTTGTTGATCTGGTTCGGGTAGTCGGAGCGCCCGGTGGCCATGATCCGCACGTGGGGGGCGGCCTCCTCGGGCATCACCTCGGGGGTCGGGTTGGCCATCGCGAAGACGATCGCGTCGTCGTTCATCTTGGCCAGCGACTCGGCCTTGATGATCCCGGGGCCGGAGAGGCCGATGAAGAGGTCCATGCCGTCGATTACGTCGTCGGGCTGCCCGTGGATGTGCTCGGGGTTGGAGATCTCGGCGTACCAGCGCTTGGTCGAGTTCATCTCGCCGGAGGCGTAGTCGGCGCGCTCGGTCGAGAGGGCGCCCTGACGGTCGGCGCCGATGATCTGCGTGATCCCCGCCTCGAGCATCATTTTCGTCACCGCGATCCCCGCCGCGCCGAGGCCGACGACGAGGACGCGGAGGTCCTCGATCGGCTTGTCGACGATCTTCAGCGCGTTGAAGAGCGCCGCCATCGTCACCACCGCGGTGCCGTGCTGGTCGTCGTGGAAGACCGGGATGTCGAGGGCCTCCTTGAGCCGGTCCTCGATCTCGAAGCAGCGCGGGGCGGAGATGTCCTCGAGGTTGACCCCGCCGAAGGTCGGCGCCATCAGTTCGACCGTGCGGACGATCTCGTCGGCGTCCTTGGTGTCGAGGCAGATCGGGAAGGCATCGACCCCGGCGAACTCTTTGAAGAGCATGCACTTGCCCTCCATGACCGGCATCGCCGCCTCGGGGCCGATGTCGCCGAGCCCGAGCACCGCGGTGCCGTCGGAGACGACCGCCACGGTGTTCTTCTTGATCGTGTACTCGAAGGCCTTGGCCCGATCGTGGTGGATGTCCATGCAGACCCGGGCGACCCCCGGCGTGTAGGCCATCGAGAGGTCGTCGCGCGTTTTCACCGGGTACTTGTTGTGCATGTCGATCTTGCCGCCGCGATGCATCTGCATCGTGCGGTCCACGTAGTCGAGCACCCGCGCGCCTCGCGTCGAACCGATCGCCCGCAGGATCCGCTCCCAGTGGTCGCGGTCGGAGGCGTCGATCGTGAACTCACGCACCCGTTTCCCCTCCGGCCCGGCGCCCGGCACCAGGTCGACGCCCTGCAGCTGTCCCCCCGCCTCGGCGATCGCCGCGGTCAGTTTCCCGAGCGGCTCCTGCCGCGCATCGAGCTCGACCCGGATGGTGACGCTGTATTGCGCGCTGTTGGCCATGTGCGCAATCGAATCAGATTCCCGCTGCGAGCAGGCTGCGCCGATGTTTTGTCCTAGGGTGCGCCAAATGCTCAAGCGCCTCCTGGTCGGTCTCGTGGTAACCGCGTTCCTGGTGGTCACCACCGCGGCGTTTGGCGCCTCGCCTCCATCTGCGTCGAGTGAATCAGCGAAGGAAGTGCGTGAAGCCACCCCCGGGGCGACCCCGGGAAACCCGTTTCCATCGCCGCATGGACTGAGGATCCGCGGTGCGCACGGCTACTCGATCGTGCTCAACGCGTCTCCCGGCGCCAGTGGGAACGTCGGTCGGCTACACGTCGCGGCTTCGGGTCGTGCAGGCAGGGTCTACTACTCAGCCCGGGTGGATCTCCGGAACGAAGGGCTCAAGGCGAACCTGGGTCGGTTCGGACGGGTCGACCTTCGGTGGGTCCCCGCCGGCGGCGTCAGCGAGGTCACGGAGAGGTGCCACCACCACCCAAGGCGCTTCTTCTTCGTAACTGGTGCCTACGTAGGAACCCTGAGGTTTCGCGGTGGACGTGGGTTCACGACGGCGCGGGCGCGGCGGGTCGTCTGGCGGCGCGCCTGGTACGCCGATGCGAGCATCTGCAGTCTCGGGATCCAGGAAGGCACTCCTGGACCCGGGGAGCATCTGGAAGCCGGAGCGAAGGGCACCAAGAAGCTATGGCAATCGCCGACCAGTCTCGACATGGTGCAGGAGAAGCAGGGCGCCCCGATCGCCTACGAGGCCCGACAGAACGAACGGGTCGGGCAGGTCGGATTGGAACGGGTGGCGTGGGCTTGGGCCGGGGGGAAGACCCTCAACTTCGAACCGGATTTCTCCTCCGCCGAGATTCACCCGCCGGCCCCATTTTCCGGCAGTGCCCGCTTTGAAGCGACCAAAGGGTCGCGTGGCTCCTGGCTCGGTGACCTTCTCGTCGATTTCCCTGATCGTCCCGATGTCCGCCTCGCCGGGAAGACGTTCGAAGCTTCGTTCGAGTCCTATTTCCACGTGGTGCGCGAAGAATTGTGATCTGAGGGGCGAGAGGCGGAGCTGTGGAGCCTTACCGTCGCTATGCGACGGTTTCTCTCCACACCCGGCCTACGGATCGCGTCGATCGCCGAGCGACAGCACGGGGTCGTGACCGTCGAGCAGCTTCGTGAGGTGGGGCTCGACGAGGCGGCGATTCGACGTGCGGTCGCCGCCGGGAGGCTGCATCGCCTATATCGCGGCGTGTATGCGGTGGGGCATCGCAGCCTCTCGTGGCGGGGACGGTGGTTGGCGGCGGTGCTCGCGGCGGGGGAGGGGGCGGTGCTGAGTCATTCGAGTGCCGCCGCTCTGTGGGGGTTCTTGCGACCGATCCAAGGTCCGGTGCACGTCACCGTCGCCGCCGCTGTTCGTCGCAATTCACGGCCGTGACTCCGGGTGCGCCGCTCCCGCACCCTGCGCTCGTCCCACGTCACTCATCGTCACGGCATCGCCGTCACCACCCCCGCCCGCACCATCGAAGACGTCCGCCCTGAACTCGAGCCCTACCTCTTCCGGCGCGCGCTCCGTCAGGCGGAGCTCGCCGGGCACCGCGTCCCGCATCTTTCCGCCGTGAAGCGCACCCGCTCCGACCTCGAGCTGCTCTTTCTCGTCCTCTGCGAGCGCCACGGTTTGCCGCGCCCGCTCGTCAACCGCCGCGTCCACGGTCGCCTCGTCGACTTCTTCTGGCCCGAGCACCGCCTCGTGGTCGAGACCGATAGCTGGGAGTACCACCGCGGCTCGGTCTCCTTCGAGGACGACCACGACCGCGACCTCGACCTGCATGCCCACGGCATCGCCACTCGCCGCTACACCGGCGACCAGCTCGAACGCTCCCCGGGTGCCGTCGCCGCGGACCTTCGCGATGCGCTCGGCCTCGCCTCATAGAGTGGGCGGGTGCCCGACGCGCCCGAGCTCTTCCTGATCGACGGCAACAGCCTCGCCTACCGCGCCTTCTTCGCCCTGCCGGAGTCGATCGGGACCAGCGACGGGAGGCCGACCAACGCGATCTTCGGGCTCGCCTCGATGCTGGTGAAAATCATCGACGAGCACCACCCGCAAGGGGTGATCGTCGCCTGGGACGCGGGCTGGAGCGGGCGCGAGAAGACCTACGACCTCTACAAGGCGCAGCGCAAACCGCGCCCCGACCTCCTCCGCGAGCAGTGGCCGCATCTGATGCCGCTGGTCGAGGCGTTCGGCTACACCAACGTCAAGGTCGAAGGTTTCGAGGCCGACGACGTGATCGCCTCGCTCGCCCGCCGCGCCCGCGAGGAGGGGATCGACGTGATGGTGGTGACCGGCGACCGCGACGCCTACCAGCTGGTCGGTGACGGGATCCGGGTGATGAGCACCTCGCGCGGGATCACCGAGACGAAGATCTACGACGCGGCCGCGGTCGAGGAGCGCTATGGGGTGCCGCCGGAGCTGATCACCGACCTGATGGGGCTGCGCGGCGATACCTCCGACAACATTCCCGGCGTCCCCGGGATCGGCGAGAAGACCGCGACGCAGCTGCTGCAGAAATTCGGCTCGCTCGACGGGGTGCTGGCGAGCGTCGACGAGATCTCCGGCGCCAAACGCAAGGAGAACCTGACGAACCACGCCGACGACGCGCGGATGTCGAAGGCGCTGGCGACGCTGCAATATGACATCGAGACCGGGGTCGATCTCGCGGCGGCGATGGAGAGCGAGCCCGACCGTGGCGCGCTCCGGGACTTCATGCGCGAGTTCGAGCTCCGCGCCGTCATGGAGCGCCTCGAAGAAGCCCTGCCGGAGGGCGACGCCGTCCCCGGACGCAAGGTCGAGACCGAGCTCGCGGTCGAGACCGTCGAGGCGACCCCCGCCGAGATCGGCGATGCGCCCCGCATCGCGATGGCGCTCGACGGCGAGCGCTGGGCCGCCGCCGCGGGCGAGCGCATCCTCACCGGCACCGCCTCTCACGACGAGCTAGCTGTCGCCCTCGCCGACAAGCCGCTCGCCGGCCACGACCTGAAGAGCCTCGGCGGCGGGCGCCACGGCCTGCTCGCCGCCGCCGCCCGCGAGGGGGTCGAGCTCGGCCTCGAGCACGACACGATGCTCGCCGCCTACCTGATCGAGCCGCAGCGCCGCACCTACGAGCTGACCGAGCTCGCCGCCGACGCCGGGATCGGGATCGCGGAGGGTGCCGCCGCCTCCGACGGCAAGGAGGACGACGGCCAGCTCTCGCTCGGCGAGGAGGTCGAGGCGGGCCTCGACCCGGCCGAGGAGGCGCGCCTCGTCGCCGCCCTCGCCGAGGATCAGCTGCCGCGGATCATCGGGCTCGGCCTGGAGACGCTGATGCGCGAGGTCGAGCTCCCTCTGATCGGTGTCCTCGCGGCGATGGAACGCGAGGGCCTGAAGCTCGACGCCGGGCGCCTCGCCGAGGTCGGCGCCGGATTCGGCGAGCGGATCGACACGCTCGAAACGGAGATCTACGGGCTCGCCGACGAGGAGTTCACGATCGGCTCGCCGCAGCAGGTCGGCCGCATCCTCTTCGAGAAGCTCGAGCTGTCGAAAAAAAGGCGCGGGAAAACCGGTTATTCGACCGACGCCCGCGTCCTCGCCCAGATCCGCGACGAGCACCCGATCGTCGAGAAGATCGAGTCCTGGCGCGAGCTGACCAAGCTGAAGAACACCTACCTCGACTCGCTGCCCGACCTGATCGACCCGCAGACCGGCCGCGTCCACACCACCTTCAACCAGGCGGCGACGACCACCGGGCGCCTCTCCAGCACCAACCCGAACCTGCAGAACATCCCGATCCGCACCGATCTCGGCCGCCCGGTCCGCGCCTGCTTCGTCGCCGAGGAGGGCGCCCGGCTGCTATCCGCCGACTACAGCCAGGTGGAGCTCCGCGTCCTCGCCCACGTCGCCGACGAGGGGGTGCTGAAGGATGTCTTCCACGCCGGTGAGGACGTCCACGCGGCGACCGCCGCCGAGGTCTTCGAGATCGCCCCGGAGGAGGTCGACGTCGGTCAGCGCTCGAAAGCCAAGATGGTCAACTTCGGGATCGTCTACGGGTTGACCGGCTTCGGCCTCGCCGACCGCCTCAACATCCCCCGCAAGGAGGGCGAGGAATTCGTCGCCCGCTATCTCGAACGCTTTCCCGCCGTGCGTCGCTTCCGCGAGGAGGTGGTCGAGCGCGCCCAGGAGGAGGGCTACGTGACGACCCTGATGGGACGCCGCCGGCCGATCCCCGAGCTGCGCTCCGGCAACCCCAACACGCGCCGCCTCGGCGAGCGCCTCGCCGTCAACACCGTGATCCAGGGGACCGCCGCCGACATCATCAAGGTGGCGATGGTCCGCTGCTGGGCGCGCCTGCGCGAGGAGCGCATGCAGACCCGCCTCGTCCTCCAGATCCACGACGAGCTCCTCTTCGAGGGGCCGCCGGAGGAGATGGACGCGGCGCTCGAGCTGGTGCGGCGGGAGATGACCCTCGCCTACGACCTCGATCCGGCGCTCGAGGTCGACGCCGGCGTCGGCACCGACTGGCTGAACGCGAAGTAGCTACGCCGCGGTCGGGACGCCGGGCTCGGTGCGCTGTGGGGCCGCGTCGGCGAACTCGGGAGGGGCGATCCGCAGGTAGTGGCGAAACGACCAGTCGACGAAGCGCCGCACACCGAAGAGGCGGATCAGCGGCCCGAGCAGCCACGGCGGCACCCGGGGCACGATCTTCTGGGTGCGCAGCATCCACCTGAACTTCCACTCGTGCGAGTCGCTGAACTCGGCGTATCGCGCCGCCGCCTGCTCGCGCGTCTGGCGACCCTCGACGACGCCGCGCAGCTCCCGTCCCAGCGCGATCCCGAAGTAGAGCGCGGTGCGGATCCCCTCGGCGGTCAGCGGCAGGCAGTGCCCGGCGGAGTCGCCGGCGAAGAAGACGCCGCGCCCGGTCGCCGCGCGCAGCTTGTGGGGGATCCAGTTGCCCTGGTAGCGGACCCGGTCGCGGTCGAGGTCCGTGGCGAGCAGCTCGGTCGTCCCCCGCACGTGGAAGCGCGGGTCGAAGGAGCCGACCCCGATCCGGGTCTCCTCGCCCGCCGGGAAAGACCAGCCGTAGCCGGCCGGGACGTAGCGGCGGTCGATCCAGATCTCGAGGTCCTCGGCGCCGCCCTCCGGGTGCACCTCGAGGCCGCGCGAGAGCGGCGCTTCCGGCGGCTGGTAGCCCGCCGGGCCGGACAGCACCCGGCGCCAGCCGAGGGCGTCGACGACCAGTGGCGCGGAGATCAGCCCGCGGTCGGTCTCGACGCCGACCGCGTCGGACCCGTCTGCGCCGCCGCCCGCCAGCCCCTCGACCTTGGCCGTCTCGAAGCGCGCGTCGCACTCCGCCCAGAGCAGCGCGCAGAGCTGCCGGTAGTCGAAGGTCGAGAAGGTCCAGGGCAGCTTGTAGCGCGAGTCGCCGTGCGGGGTGTGGATGACGAGCTCGTCGAAGCGCTGCCGCTCCGCCTCCATCAGGCCCAGCTGTTCGAGCCACAGGGTGGGGATGCCGCAGGCCGAGGTCTGGCGCTCGCCGATCTCGTAGCGGTCGACGATCAGCACGTCGGCGCCGGACCCGGCGAGCTCCCGCGCCACCGCCAGCCCGGCGAAGCTCGCCCCGCAGATCAGCACGTCGTGGGTTCCCGCCAGGGAAGTACGCTCGTCGCCTCGTTTCGTCGCTCGGGTCGGCACCGTCCGGCAGGGTATCGGCGAGGCCCGGTCGCCGCGTCGTATCTGCCACAATGCCCAACCCGATGGCTGCGACCGAGACCATGACCCCTGCGCCCAGCGCGACCCCCGTCGAGGGCAGCGGCGGCCTGCTGCTCAACATCGACGGCCAGATCGTCCCCAACTACGCGGCGACGATGGTGTCGTTCGAGGAGGGCGACGTCGTCAACGGCAAAGTCGTCCGCATCGACAAAGACGAGGTGCTGGTCGACATCGGCTACAAGGCCGAGGGGGTCATCCCCAGCAACGAGCTCTCGATCCGCAAGTCGGTCAACCCGTCCGAAGAGGTCGAGCTCGGCGAGGAGGTCGACGCCCTGGTCCTCACCAAGGAGGACTCCGAGGGCCGCCTGATCCTCTCCAAGAAGCGCGCCCGCTTCGAGAAAGCCTGGCGCCGCATCGAGATCGCCGCCGACTCCGGCGAACCGGTCGAAGGCAGCGTGATCGAGGTCGTCAAGGGCGGCCTGATCCTCGACCTCGGGGTGCGCGGCTTCCTGCCCGCCTCGCTGGTCGACATCCGCCGCGTCCACAACCTCGACGAGTTCATGGGCCAGACGCTCGAGTGCAAAGTGATCGAGCTGAACCGCTCGCGCAACAACGTCGTCCTCTCGCGCCGCGCGGTGCTGGAGGAGGAGCGCAAGGAGGTCCGCGAGCAGATCCTCGGCCGCCTCGAGCCGGGCCAGGTCGTGGAAGGCAAGATCTCCAACATCGTCGACTTCGGCGCCTTCGTCGACCTCGACGGGATCGACGGCCTGATCCACATCTCCGAGCTTTCCTGGAGCCACGTCAACCACCCGTCGGAAGTGGTGGCGATCGGCGACACGGTGCGGATCAAAGTCCTCGACATCGACCGCGACCGCCAGCGCATCAGCCTCGGCCTGAAGCAGACGCAGGAGGACCCGTGGCAGCGGGTGATCTCGACCCACCGCCCCGGCGACGTGCTCGAGGGCACGGTGACCAAGGTCGTCGCCTTCGGCGCCTTCGTCGAAATCCTGCCGGGCGTCGAGGGCCTGGTCCACATCTCCGAGCTCGCCGACCACCACGTCGAGAACCCCTCCGAAGTGGTCGAGCCGGGCGCCAAGCTGAACGTCAAGATCCTCGAGATCGACGAAGACCGCCGCCGCCTCTCGCTCTCGATCAAGCGGGTCGAGGGCCAGAACATGCCGATGCAGGGTCTCGGCGAGCAGATCGCCGCCGCCAACGCCGGCGAGGCCGAGACCGAGTCCGGCGAGGAGGCTCCGGTGGCCGAGGTTCCCGCCGCGGAGGCTCCGACCGTCGAGGGCGACGCCGAAGAGGCCGCGATCGACCTTGCCGAGGATTCCGCCGTCGAGGATCAGGAAGTCGAGTCACCCTCGGTCGAGGCCGAGACCGTCGCCGCCGAGGTGCCGGAGGAGGCGACCGCCGAGGCCGCGGTAGAGGCGGAGGCGGAGGTCCCCGTCGAGGAGGCTCCCGTTGCCGAGGAGGCCCCGGCCGAGGAGGAGACTCCGGCGGTCGAGGATGCCCCGGCCGCCGAGGCGTCCGAGGCCCCGGTCGACACCGACGAGGCGTCCGCGGACGCCGACGGCAGCGAGCCCGAGCAGGGCTGAGCGGCAGGCGTCTTGGCGCCGCCGCTGACGATCGGTCTCACCGGCGGCATCGCCGCGGGTAAGTCGGAGGCACTGGCCGCGTTCGGGCGGCTGGGTGCGGCGACCCTCTCCAGTGACGCGGTCGTCCACGACCTGCTCGAAGGCGAGCCGCTGCGCAGCGAGTTGGTCGAGCGCTGGGGCCCCGAGGTCGCCCCGCCCGGCGCGCCCACCGACCGCGCCCGGATCGGCGGGATCGTCTTCGCCGACCCGGAGGAGCTGTCCTGGCTCGAGTCCCGGATCCATCCCGCGGTGAGCGCCGCGACGGTCGAGTGGATGGCGGGGCTGCCGGCGGACACCGAGGTCGCGGTGATCGAGGTTCCGCTGCTCTTCGAGGGTGGTAGGCCGGAGGCTTTCGACACGATCGTCTCGGTCGCCGCCGCCGAGGACGTCCGCCGCGAACGCGCCGCGGCCCGCGGCCACGCCCTGGTCGATGCTCGCGAGGCGCGCCAGCTGACCCAGGAGGAGAAGGCCGAGCGGGCCGATCACGTGATCGTCAACGACGGCAGCGTCGAGGACCTCGAGGCCGCCCTGTCCGCGCTGCTCGCGAAGCTGCAGGGATGAGTGGGAGGGCCGGGCGCCGACGAGGTGGCCGCTGGCCGATCTGGGGCGGGATCAGCGTCGTGATCGGGCTGGCGGTCGGGATACTGGTCGCCAACGGCACCTTCGACAAGGCGATCCAGCACCTCACCCTGCCGCTCGAGCACGAGGACATCATCCGCCAGCAAGCGCAGGAAAAGGGCGTCGACGCGGCGCTGATCGCGGCGGTGATCGACACCGAGTCGAAGTTCTCGGACGCCGAATCGAGCGCCGGCGCCCGCGGCCTGATGCAGATCACCCCGGAAGCGGCGAAGTACATCGAGAAGCGAAGCGGCGGCACCACCTTCAACCTCGAAGACCTCTCCGATCCCGAAATCAACATCCGCTACGGGACCTTCCTGCTGAAGGAACTGCTCGAACGCTACGAAGGCGACGTGGTCGCGGCCCTGGCCGCCTACAACGCCGGCCCGGGCAACGCCGACAAGTGGGGCGGGGCGGGGCTGACGGTCGACCGGATCCCGTATCCGGAAACGCGCGCCTACGTCGAAGACGTGCTCGAAAGGCAAAAGGAGTACCGGGAAAAGTACGCTTCGGAGCTCGGGTATGAATCGGGGGGATAGGTCGAACCCGCGGGTCTGGGCGCTCGCGCTGGCGGTCGGGGTGGTCCTCGCCGACTCGTCGATCGTCGTCCTCGCCCTGCCCGACATCTATCGGGACCTCGACACCTCGGTCTTCGGCGTCACCTGGGTACTGGTCTCCTTCAACCTGGTGATGGCGCTGGCGGCGGTCCCGGCGGCGATGGTGGCGCGACGCGTGGGGCCGGGGCGGGCGGCCGCCGTCGGATTGGCGATCTTCGCCGGGGCGGGGCTCGCCTGCGGGGTGTCCGAACACCTCTCGACGCTTCTGATCGCGCGCTCGATCCAGGCCCTGGGCGGGGCGCTCGCGGTGACCGCGGCGCTCGAGCTGCTGCCGGTCACGGTCGGCTCGGAGCAGCGCGCGACCGCCGTCTGGGCGACCGCCGGGGCGACCGGCGCGGCGCTCGGTCCCGCGCTCGGCGGCATCCTCACCCAGCTCGTCTCCTGGCAGTCGATCTTCCTGCTCCAGGTGCCGGTCGCGCTCGCCGCCGCGGTGCCGATCCTCACCGTCGCCCGCCACGAGATGTCGACCCGGGTGATCGAGTCCGAGGTCAGCCGCACCGGCAGGCCACACCTGTGGGCGAACGTCGCCCTGGCGATGGTCTCCGCCTCGATCGCGGGCGCGCTCTTCCTGCTCGTGCTGCTGCTGATCGAAGGCTGGCGCCTCAGCCCGATCGGCGCCGCGATCGTCGTCTCGGTGATGCCGCTCGCGGCGGTGCTGGGGTCGCGGCTCGGTGGCTGGGTGGCGGACGCCCGCGCCCGCGCCGCGGCGGGCGCGCTCCTCCTCGCCGGTGGCCTCGGCGCGCTGGCGCTGCTGCCGAAGGCCACCGTGGCGCTGACCGTGCCGCCGCAGATCCTGGTCGGCGTCGGGCTCTCGCTCGTCCTCTCGGCGCTGACCGAGACGGCGCTCGCCGGGCGCGCCCCGCAGGCGATCCACGGCGGCTGGACGATCTCCGCCCGTCATGCCGGCGTCGTCGTCGGCCTTCTCGCGTTGACGCCGGTCTTCACCCACGACATCGAAGTCCAGCAGCACCAGGCGATCGACGCCGGCACCGCGGTGATCCTCGACTCGCCGATCAGGCCGCTGCTGAAGATCGACCTGGCGCAGAAGATCAGCGACCACCTCGAAGCCGAGGACGGCAAGGTGCCGAACCTCGGCAACGTCTTCGACCCGTTGCCAGAAGAAGAACCGGAACGCTCGGAAGTGGTCGAGCTGCGCGAAGAACTGCAGGACCAGCTCGACCGCGGCGCCACCCACGCCTTCAGTCCCTCGTTCGCGATCGCCGCCCTGATCGCGCTGCTGGCGCTCCTGCCGATCGGGCTGGCGCGGAGGCTGGACCTGTGAGCCGCGGCCGGATCATCGTGCTCGGGGCGCTGCTTGTCTCGCTGGCGCTGGTCGGCGTCTACTTCGCGGCGGGCGGCGCCTCCTATACCCCGGAGCAGACCCAGAACCCGTGCAAGCCGCGCCCGCCCGAGCAGACCAGCGGCGGGCTGGAAGGGCTGGCGGAGAAGATCACCCTCTCCGCCCTCGACGGGGCGGCATGTCAGCTCGGGGTGAGCCGCGAGCGGCTGGCCCGCGCGCTCGCCACCAAGGAGGCCCGCGAACGCTTCGCCAAGCGGTACCACATCGATGACGAAAAGCTCGCCAAGGCACTCCGCGCGGGGCTGCTGCGGGCCGTCGACGATGCGGTGGAACACGAAGAACTGAGCCCGCTCCTCGCCGCGCCGGTGCGCGCGACGATCGAAAACGTGCCGCTCGAAGAGGTGATCGAACTGGTCCAGGACGGCAAGAAGCTGCTCAGCGGTGAAGGCATCCTCGGCGGCCTCGGCACCGCGATCGAAGAACTGATCCCCTGACCCCCCTTTTTGCGTTCGCAGTTCTGGTCGCTATCCGACCATTTCTGCGAACGCACTAGCGTCCGGTCGCGCGCCAGACCCAGAGCATCGCCAGCGGCTGCAGCGGCAGCCGTGCCCACAGCGCCCAGCGCGGGATCTTGTTCCCGAGGCCGGGGACCTTCTCCGGGCTGACCGCCATCCAGACGTTGGCCGGGAAGACGGCGAGCAGCAGCCCGAGCAGCCCCCAACGGCCGGCCCCGCGGGTGGTGGGATGGAGGACGGCAAGTCCGCCCGCGATCTCGGCGACGCCGGAGATCGCCACCGACTCCCGTTTCGGGAACGGCGGCGGCACGATCGCTTCATAAGGCCGCGGCCGCACGAAGTGCAGCGCCCCGGCAAAAGTGAAGAAGGCGGCCAGTGCCGCACGCGAAGCTCTCATCGACGCAAGTCTCCCACGCCACCCCGTCCGCCCGCCGCCCGGTGCGTTCGCACTTCGTTCCGCTAGCCGGAACTTTCTGCGAACGCACCTGTGCCGGCCGCGTCACCCGCCTCGGTATCTTCAATTTCGTGCCGGATTTCAAGCTGAACCCCGCCTACGTCCCTACCGCGGACCAGCCGAAGGCGATCGCCGGGCTCGCCGAGGGGCTCGGGACCGGGGAGCGCTTCCAGACCCTGCTCGGCGCCACCGGCACCGGCAAGACCTTCACGATGGCCGGGGTGATCGCCGCGGTGCAGCGTCCGGCGCTTGTCATCGCCCACAACAAGACGCTCGCCGCCCAGCTCTGCAACGAGTTCCGCGAGTTCTTCCCGGAGAACGAGGTCAACTACTTCGTCTCCTACTACGACTACTACCAGCCGGAGGCATATGTCCCGGCGCAGGATCTCTACATCGAGAAGGACAGCTCGATCAACGACGAGATCGACCGCCTGCGCCACGCCGCCACCGCCTCGCTCTTCGCCCGCCGCGACGTGATCATCGTCGCCTCGGTCTCCTGCATCTACGGGATCGGCTCGCCCCAGGTCTACAACGAAAAAATGCAGCTCTTCCAGGTCGGCAAGGAAATCGACCGTGACGAAGTGCTGCGCAAGCTGGTCAAGATGCAGTACCAGCGCAACGACTCGGTGCTCGGCCGCGGCGCCTTCAGGGTGCGCGGCGAGGTGCTCGAGATCATGCCCTCCTACGCCGAGACGGCGTACCGGATCGCGCTTTTCGGCGACGAGATCGAGGGCATCCAGCACTTCGACCCGCTGACCGGCGAGGTGATCGACGAGATCGACCACGTCTCGGTCTGGCCGGCGTCGCACTACGTCACCAAAGACGAGACGGTCGAGCGCGCCGTCGAGGAGATCCGCGCCGAACTGGAACAACGGACCGCCGAACTCGAGAACGAAGGCAAACAGTTGGAGGCCCACCGGCTGCGTCAGCGGACCTCCTACGACATCGAGATGATCAAGGAGCTCGGCTTCACCTCGGGGATCGAGAATTACTCGCGGATAC
This sequence comes from Solirubrobacterales bacterium, assembly GCA_035500835.1. GTDB lineage: Bacteria > Actinomycetota > Thermoleophilia > Solirubrobacterales > 70-9 > VAYN01. The sequence continues at coordinate 42,720 of DATJWW010000048.1, forward strand.
TCGACGGTAGGCCCCCCGGCTCGCCGCCGCACACCCTGATCGACTACTTCCCGGACGACTTCGTCTGCTTCATCGACGAGAGCCACCAGACCGTGCCCCAGATCGGCGGCATGTACGAGGGCGACCGCTCGCGCAAGCAGACCCTGGTCGACTTCGGCTTCCGGCTGCCCTCGGCGATCGACAACCGGCCGCTCAAGTTCGACGAGTTCCTCGACCGGGTGCGGCAACTGGTGATGGTCTCGGCGACGCCGGGCCAGTTCGAGAAAGCGGAATCGTCGCGGATCGTCGAGCAGATCGTGCGGCCGACCGGGATCGTCGACCCGGCGATCGAGCTGCGCGCCACCCGCAACCAGATCGACGACCTGATGAACGAGGCAAAACGTGTCTCCGACGCGGGGGAGCGGGTCCTCGTCACGACGCTGACCAAGAAGATGGCCGAGGACCTGACCGCCTACCTGCTCGAGTACGGGGTCAAGGTCCGCTACCTGCACTCCGAGATCGACACCCTGGAACGGATACAGATCGTCCGCGACCTGCGGCTCGGCGAGTACGACGTGCTGGTCGGGGTCAACCTGCTGCGCGAGGGCCTCGACCTGCCCGAGGTCTCGCTGGTCGCGATCCTCGACGCCGACAAGGAGGGCTTTCTGCGCGGCGAGACCAGCCTCGTGCAGACGATCGGCCGCGCCGCCCGCAACGTCAACGGGCGGGTCGTGATGTACGCCGACAAGGAAACCGACGCGATGCGCGCGGCGATGAGCGAGACCGACCGCCGCCGTGCGATCCAGCTCGCCTACAACGAAGAGCACGGGATCACCCCGGAGACGGTCCGCAAAGGGATCTCCGAGATGGCCGAGTTCCTGGCCATGGAGGACAGGGCGCCGCGCAAAC
>DATJWW010000049.1:0-2372 GCA_035500835.1 Solirubrobacterales bacterium
CGGTCCCGGGAACTGGGAGCTTCCGCGGGGGTTCTTTACGGCGACCCGTCGTGGCCGCGGACGGCGCGGGAGCTGTCGCCCCGTGGTCGCGGCTTCGACGTCGTCCTCGACTCGGTCGGCACCTGGCAGCAGTCGATCGACGCGCTTCGTCCAGGCGGCCGGCTCGTGGTCCTGGGTGCGTCCCGCGCCGAGCACGCCCATCTCGACGTGCGGCGCTTCTACTCCGAGGAAGGGAAACCCATGACAGGCCGCGTGCGGTACGAGGTGGACGACCGAGGAGCCGCCTTCGTGACCCTGGACGCCCCGGAGTCTCGCAACGCCCTGAGCGACGAGCTTCTCGACGATCTCCTCGATGCGTTCGAGCGTGCCCGTACCGATGACGCCGTCCGGGTCGCGGTGCTCACTTCTTCACACGACCGGGTCTTCTCCGCCGGCGGAGACCTGAAGGCGTTCACCGGCGATGCCCCGACGATCGGCAAGTACGCCGGACTAGACCGCTTCCCGCGGCTGTACAAGCTCATCGGCGGCCTGGGCAAGCCCGTGATCTGCGCCGCGAACGGTGACGTGCTGGCCGGTGCCTTCGGCCTCGCCCTTGCCTGCGACCTCGTCATCGCCAGGGAAGGCGTCCGCTTCGGGTGCCCGGAGATCAATGTGGGCGTGTTCCCGTTCATGATTTCGGCGCTGATCTACCGCAACATCGACCGGATGAAGGCCAACGAGCTGATGATGCTCGGGGAGCCGATAGACGCGGCAGAGGCGCACCGGCTGAACATCGTCAACGCCGTCGTCCCGGCCGCGAGCTTCGACAAGATCGTTCGTGAGTGGGCGCACAAGGTGGCGGGGAAGTCGCCGCTCCTCATGCGCTTGGGCAAGAACGCCATCGACGCTACGCGGGACATGAGCCTGCCGGACGCGCTGGAGGCGCTGCGCGCACAGCTTGCGCTGGCGTTCACCACCGAGGACCTCGCCGAGGGCGTGGCCGCCTTCCGGGAGAAGCGCGAAGCCGTATGGAAAATACGCTGATCGTGCCGCTGCTGAGCGTCAACGGACTGGTGATGAGGCCGCCACCTGCCGGTTCGTCGGCGGCCTGTCCAACGTCGGCGAGAAGGCACACGGCGACCGCGATAGCCCGGCCCGTTCGGCAGTCGTCCCGGACGAGAGTTCAGCCATTTGCCACCTCGATCGCGGTGCGCTCCTCCACCTCCTGTACCGCCTCGGCGTACGCGTGGACGTGTTTGTTCATCCGACGCAGGGCAGCGTCTGGATCCTGGGTGCGGATGGCTTCGGTGATGCCCCAGTGGGCCCGGATCGTCGCTTGCCGGACGTCGCTGTCGATGAAGCCTTTGGTATCGGTTGAGGAATGGATGGCTCGCGACAACGCCAGCATGAACCCGGTCAGCAGTTCGTTGTGGCTTGCAATGGCGACCGCGACGTGCCAGTTCACGTTGGCCTGGAGGAAATCCGCGAGTGTTCCGTTGACCGATATGGCCTTGTTGGCCTTGTCGAGCCGCTCGAGGTCGGAGTCGGTGCGGTACTTTGCCGCCAGCCGCGCGCAGGCGGGCTCTATCGCCTCGCGCGTATCGAGCAGCGCACCCAGCCGGATGCGTCGGCCGCGGATGGCCAGGGCGACGGAGTCCGCCACCGACTCATTGTCCGGTTTCTGCACAAAGGCCCCGCCCGCCCGGCCGGTCTTGATGCGGATCAAGCCCTGGACTTCGGGGATGCGCAGCGCCTCCCGGACCGTCGCCCGGCTCATATGGGTCTGCGCCACGAGGTCGCGCTCGGTAGGGAGCGCGGTGCCCTCGGGAACCTCGCCGAGGAGGATCCGCTCGCGCAGGTCATCGGCGAGGACGTCAGAGGCTTTGGGAACAGGCAACGGTGTCAGCCGGACTTGCGGCCGGTCCGGCCCGCTCGTCGAGACCAGCCGTTCCTGCATCTCGCCTCACATCCTCGATTTGGTCTTACCTGATTTAGCAGCTCTGATACCACGCGTCGGCGGCACCGCGCTCTAACGCCTGCATGGCTGGCCGAGGTCTTCCCGGCATCCCTGGGGAGGCGGTGCGCGGCCGGCTAGACCGCGGCCACGCAGCGACCTTCGCCTGGATCGCCAATGGATCCTCCCGGCTGACGCGACTCCTTGCTAAAAAGGTCTTACCATTCTAGCATTCGAGGTGTGGGTTACGCGCGCGAGGAGGGTCCCCATGAATGCACCGATCAAGGCCGTCGGCGACCGGTACAGCGGCGAGCAGATCGCCTCGTACTATGCCGCGGGCCACTGGCAGCCGGCCAGCTTCAACGCTCTCGCCGCGGAGCAGGCCGCTCGCCGGGGTGACCAGACCTTCGTCTTCGACAGCACCACATCGCTGACGTAC
>DATJWW010000050.1:0-26637 GCA_035500835.1 Solirubrobacterales bacterium
TGGGCGCGGGGGAGCGCTTCCAGACGCTGCTGGGAGCCACCGGAACGGGCAAGACGATGACGATGGCCGGGGTGATCGAGGCCGTCCAGCGCCCCGCCCTGGTGATCGCCCACAACAAGACCCTGGCGGCACAGCTGTGCAACGAGTTCCGCACCTTCTTCCCCGACAACGCGGTCGAGTACTTCGTCTCCTACTACGACTACTACCAGCCCGAGGCCTACGTCCCCAGCCGCGACCTGTATATCGAGAAGGACTCCGCCATCAACCAGGAGGTGGACCGCCTGCGTCACGCTGCCACCGCCGCGGTGTTCGCCCGCCGCGACGTGATCGTGGTGGCCTCGGTGTCGTGCATCTACGGCCTCGGCTCGCCCGAGACCTACGAGATGAACATGCAGATCCTCAAGCGCGGCGAGACCGTCGACCGCGACGCCCTGCTGCGCAAACTCGTCTCGATCCAGTACACCCGCAACGACTCCGTGCTCTCACGCGGGACCTTCCGCGTGCGGGGCGACACGCTGGAGGTGTTCCCGGCCTATGCCGAGACCGCCTTCCGAGCCAGCCTGTTCGGCGACGAGGTCGAGCGCCTGCAGCACTTCGACCCCCTCACCGGCGAGCTGATCGCCGACGACCTCGAGCACGTGGCGATCTGGCCGGCCACCCACTACAACGTCAGGGAGGGTACGATCGAGGCGGCCGTCGAAGCCATCGGCGCCGAGCTCGAGCAGCGCTGCGAGGAGCTGATCGGCGAAGGCAAGCAGCTCGAGGCGCACCGGCTGCGCCAGCGCACCCAGTACGACATGGAGATGCTGCGCGAGGTCGGCTTCTGCTCGGGGATCGAGAACTACTCGCGGATCCTCGACGGACGCAAGCCGGGCGAGCGGCCGTACTGCCTGATCGACTACTTCCCCGAGGACTTCGTCTGCTTCATCGACGAGTCCCACCAGACGGTGCCCCAGATCGGGGGCATGTTCGAGGGCGACCGCTCGCGCAAGCAGACGCTCGTGGACTACGGCTTCCGCCTGCCGAGCGCGCTCGACAACCGGCCCCAGACCTTCGAGGAGTTCCTCTCGATCACGCCCCAGCTGATGTTCGTCTCGGCCACCCCCGGCGAGTACGAGCGCACGCGCTCCACCAACGTGGTCGAGCAGATCGTGCGCCCCACCGGGATCGTCGACCCGCTCGTCGAGGTCCGCGAGACCGCCAACCAGATCGACGACCTGATGAACGAGGTCCGCGCCCGCGTGGAGCGCGACGAGCGCGTGCTCGTGACGACGCTCACCAAGAAGATGAGCGAGGACCTCTCCCAGTACCTGCTGGAGATGGGCTTCAGGACCCGCTACCTGCACTCGGAGATCGACACCCTCGAACGCATCCAGATCATCCGCGACCTGCGCCTGGGCGAGTACGACGTGCTCGTCGGCGTGAACCTGCTGCGCGAGGGCCTCGACCTCCCCGAGGTCTCGCTGGTCGCGATCCTCGACGCCGACAAGGAGGGCTTCCTGCGCGGCGAGACGAGCCTGGTGCAGACGATCGGGCGGGCGGCGCGGAACGTCAACGGGCGGGTGCTGATGTACGCCGACAAGGAGACCGACGCGATGCGCGCCGCGATGCGCGAGACCGACCGCCGGCGCGCGATCCAGATCGCCTACAACGAGGAGCACGGGATCACGCCGACGACGGTGCGCAAGGGGATCTCCGAGATGTCGGAGCTGCTGGCGATGGAAGACCGGGCGCCGGCCCGGCGGCGGCGCAAATCCGCGGAGCGGTTCGACAGCCCGGAGGAGCTGGAGAAGACGATCGTCGCGCTCGAGGAGGAGATGCTGGCCGCCGCCGACGACCTCCGCTTCGAGGAGGCGGGGAGGATCCGCGACGAGCTGCGCGAGCTGCGCCGCGACCTCGAGGGGATGACGGCGGGCGCCTGATGCCGATCGACGCCACCGAAGCGGACTTCGAGCGCGACGTCGTCGAGCGCTCCAAGGAGGTGCCCGTCGTGGTCGACTTCTGGGCCGACTGGTGCGGGCCGTGCCGGCAGCTGAGCCCGGCGCTCGAGGCGGCGGAGGCGAAGCGCGGGGGAGAGGTGCTCCTCGCCAAGGTCGACGTCGACTCGAACCAGGCGTTGGCCGCGCGCTTCGACGTGCAGGGAATCCCGGCGGTGAAGGCATTTCGCGACGGCAAGGTCGTCGACGAATTCGTCGGCGCCGTCCCGCCCGCCAAGGTCGAAGCCTTCTTCGACGGCCTGGCGCCCTCGCGCGCCGACCAGCTGCTGGCGGCGGGCGATGATCTCTCGCTGCGCGAGGCGCACGAACTGGAGCCGCGGCGCGCCGACATCGCGGTGGCGCTCGCCAAGGCGCGCCTGGCGCGCGGGGCGGAGCCCGAGGCGTTGGAGGCGATCGAGGGCTTCCCCGACGATTTCGCCGCCGCCGGCATCGCCGCCCGCGTGAAGCTCTCCGCCGCCGGCGTCGCCCCCGAGGCCTGGACCGCCCTCGACGCCGGCGAGCGTCCCGCCGCCCTCGATGCCCTCCTCGACGCCCTGTCGTCCCAGAACGGAGACGTCGCCCTCGACCCCGGCGAGCGCCGAGACCTGATCCGCCGCGCCATCGTCGGCATCCTCGCGGACCTCGACCCCGCCGACCCGGAGGCCCGCACCTACCGCCGCAAGCTCTCCGCTGCCCTCTAGCCCCGCCAGGCCATGCATGGTGCGTTCGCACTTCGTTCCGGTATGCGGAACTAACTGCGAACGCGGCGGCGACGGTCCAGGTGCTGAACGATGCGCTGGGCTACTTGGTGAGGTTCATGCTTGAGGCGACTGCCGGTGAGGCGGACGACCTCGATCCCGGCCATCGTCAGGTCCTCTTGTCGCTTGCGGTCTTCCTCAAAGGAGCGACGGCTTCGGTGGTGCTCCCAAGAATCGAGTTCGACGGCGAAGCGCTCCTGCTCCCAGTAGAAGTCGAGCTCGTATCCCTCTATGAAGCTGTTGACCGCGGGACGCGTCACGCCGACATCGGCCAGTGCCGCCAGCATCGCCTTCTCGCCGCCGGACCGCGTGAAGGCCCGCTCGTGGTAGATGGCCATCGCGCGGCGCAGTGGCTTTGCACCGCGATGGCCGTGGACCTCTTCCGTGATCAGATTCACCGCGGCCGGATCAAGCAGGCCCAGTCGGTGGGCGCCATCGATCGCCCGTTCGAGGCGAAAGGTTTTCTGGGTTGATGCGTAGTCGAGCAGGGTCCGCGGGATGGCGGTAACCGGAATGAGCTCGGTTTCTGCGAAATCCTCGTCGCGTAGCGCGGGGCAATGATGGAGGCCGAGCGCCGACTGACGATGACCGCGCCATCGCACGCTGACGTTGACGGGGAGTTCGAGGGTCCTGTCCAGCCCCCAGAGCCACGCTGCCGACTGATAGCTCAACAGTGCGCCGTTTCCGCGAAACAAGACCGCGGCGAGGCAAAGTCCATGCCGGTTTACTCCTTGATGACCAACTGCAAAGACAGTCCGATGAAGAGCGTGCAGTCGACCGGCCGACACCGCCCGACTGACCGCAGCTTTCGTGTAGCCGAGCTGGTCCAGCTGCGCCCAGGTGACGACCCCAAACTGACGCGCTGCCAATCTCGCAAGCGCCTGGTGCGTTCGCACTTGGTTCCTCATACCGGAACCAAGTGCGAACGCACCGTGGGCTCTCCCCCCGCGACGGCCCGTCCCTTGCGGGGTTCTCGCAAATCGCGGGGAGGAGGGGAGGGGAACATCTGTTCGCCTGGGTAGACTCGTTATCGATGCCCGCTTCGGACAAGATCGTCATCTCGGGGGCCCGGGAGCACAACCTCAAGGACGTCTCGGTCGAGCTGCCGCGCGATGCGCTGATCGTGATCACCGGGTTGTCCGGCTCGGGGAAGTCGAGCCTCGCCTTCGACACGATCTATGCCGAGGGACAGCGCCGCTACGTCGAGTCGCTCTCCTCCTACGCGCGCCAGTTCCTCGGTCTGATGGAGAAGCCGGATGTCGACTCGATCGAGGGGCTCTCCCCGGCGATCTCGATCGACCAGAAGACGACCTCCCGCAACCCCCGCTCTACGGTCGGCACGGTGACCGAGATCTACGACTACCTGCGGCTGCTCTGGGCGCGGATCGGCCGCCCGTTCTGCCCCGAGTGCGGCGAGGAGATCACCGGCCAGACCCAGGAGCAGATCGTCGACCGGCTGATGACGATCGAGGACGGGCGCAAATTCATGGTGATGGCGCCGGTCGTCCGCGGGCGCAAAGGCGAGTACGGGAAATTGCTCGAGCAGATGCGGCTCGAGGGCTACTCGCGGGCCGAGGTCGACGGCGAGCTGCGCCGCCTCGACGAGGAGATCGTCCTCGACAAGAAGTTCAAACACGACATCTCGATCGTCGTCGACCGCCTGGTGATGAAACCGGAGCTGCGGCGCCGCCTCTCCGAGTCGGTGGAGGCCGCGGCGGGCCTCGCCGCGGGCCTGATCGAAGTCGAGTTCGTCGATGCCGATGAGCCGAAGCTGGTCTTCTCCGAGCAGTTCGCCTGCCTCAACTGCGGCACCTCGATCCCGGAGCTGGAGCCGCGGATCTTCTCCTTCAACTCGCCCCACGGCGCCTGCGACCGCTGCCATGGGCTCGGCTTCCAGAAGGTGATCGACCCCGAGCTGGTCGTCCCCGACCCGACCCTCTCGCTGGCCGAGGGCGCCCTGCAGCCCTGGAACCGCGGCATCACCGCCTACTGGCGGCGGCTGATCGCCTCGGTCGCCGAGTCCTACGACATCGATGTCGACAAGCCCTGGTCGAAGCTGAAGAAGTTCGAGCAGGACGTCTTCCTCTACGGCACCGGCGAGGAGCGCCACCAGGTCACCTACACCAACCGCTTCGGCCGTCGCCGCTCATACAAGGTCCGCTTCGAGGGGATCGTCAACAACCTGCAGCGCCGCTACGAAGAGACCGACTCGGAGACGAACCGGGAGCGGATCGAGGGCTACATGGCCGAGCAGCCCTGCCCGCAGTGCCATGGCGCCCGGCTGCGCCCGGAGAGCCTCGCGGTCAAGGTCGGCGGGCTCAGCATCGCCGAGTACTGCGACCTCTCGGCGCGCCGCGCCAAGGAGTGGATCGAGAAGCTGGAGATGACCGAGACCGAGCGGGCGATCGCGCGGCTGATCGTCCGCGAGGTGACCGAACGGCTCAGCTTCCTCGACAACGTCGGCATCGGCTACCTCTCGATGTCCCGGACGGCGCGCACCCTCTCCGGCGGCGAGGCACAGCGGATCCGCCTCGCGACCCAGATCGGCTCCAGCCTGGTTGGCGTGATGTACGTGCTCGACGAGCCCTCGATCGGGCTCCACCAGCGCGACAACGAGAAGCTGATCGCGACCCTCGACCGGCTCCGCGACCTCGGCAACACGGTGATCGTCGTCGAGCACGACGAGGGGACGATGATGGCCGCCGACCATCTGGTCGACCTCGGCCCGGGCGCCGGCGAGCATGGCGGCCACGTGATCGCGGCGGGCACGCCGAAGCAGGTCGCCAGGGACCCCGCCTCGCTCACCGGCCAGTACCTATCGGGCAAGAAAAAGATCGAGGTACCGGCGGAGCGCCGCCGGCCGAAAGGCGACCTGGTCGTCCGTGGCGCCCGCGAACACAACCTCAAGGACGTCGACGTGAAGGTCCCGCTCGGCGTCTTCTGCTGCGTCACCGGCGTCTCCGGCTCGGGTAAGTCGACGTTGGTCAACGAGACCCTCTACCCCTCGGTCGCCAACCGCCTGCACCAGGCGAAACTGCGTCCCGGCGCCCACGACGGGATCGACGGCCTCTCGCAGATCGACAAGATCATCAACATCGACCAGTCGCCGATCGGGCGCACGCCGCGCTCCAACCCGGCCACCTACACGGGTGTCTTCGACCACATCCGCCAGCTGTTCACCCAGACCCAGGAGGCACGGGCGCGCGGCTACAAGCCGGGCCGTTTCAGCTTCAACGTCAAGGGCGGGCGCTGTGAGGTCTGCAAGGGCGACGGCCAGATCAAGATCGAGATGCACTTCCTGCCCGACGTCTACGTGCCCTGCGAGCAGTGCCACGGCAAGCGCTACAACCGCGAGACGCTGGAGGTCCGCTTCAAAGGCAAGAACATCGCCGACGTGCTCGAGATGTCGGTCGAGGACGCGGTCGGCTTCTTCGAGAACGTGCCGAAGATCGCCCGCCGCCTGCGCACCCTCCACGACGTCGGGCTCGACTACATCCGCCTCGGCCAGCCGGCGACGACGCTCTCCGGCGGCGAGGCCCAACGGATCAAGCTCGCCACCGAGCTCTCCAAGGTCGCGACCGGCGACACCCTCTACATCCTCGACGAGCCGACCACCGGCCTCCACTTCGCCGACGTCCAGCGCCTGCTCGACGTGCTCGGGCGGTTGGTCGACGCGGGCAACTCGGTGGTCGTCATCGAGCACAACCTCGACGTGATCAAGACCGCCGACCACCTGATCGACCTCGGCCCCGAGGGAGGCGAAGGGGGAGGGGAGATCGTCGCCGTCGGCACCCCCGAGCAACTGGCCGCGGTGAGCGGCTCCTACACCGGTCGCTTCCTCGCCGATCTGGTCAAGCCGGAGAAACCGGCGAAAGAGCGCCGAAGCGCAAAGCTGCCGGTCGCCGCGTAGTAGGTTTGACACAACGGCTGACGGGTTATCAGTCCGTTGTCCGATAAGACGAAAACCCTGCAACGGCGGCATGCTCGTCGTATCGCGCGGGTATGGTCGGTCCGGAACATTGGGGGAGATGATTGAAGGAGGAGCTATGCCCCAGTCTGCTTGGATGAAGCGCGCCGTGTTCGCAGCCCTCGCGCTGATCGCGGTCGCCGCGGTCGTCGCCGGTTGCGGTGGCGGTGGCAGCAGTAGCTCGAATGGCACGAGCGAAGAAAAGAGTGAAGAAGGCGGCGGTGGCGAAGGAGGCGAAAGCTTCAAGATCGCCCTCCTGCTGCCGGAAAACGAAACGCCGCGTTACGAAACCGACGACCGTCCTGACTTCGAAAAAGCGATCGAAGAACAGTGCCCGGAATGTGAAGTCCTGTACTTCAACGCCGGTGGCGACGTCGAAAAGCAGCAGAGCCAGGGCGAAGCCGCTCTGACCCAGGGCGCCGATGTCCTGGTCCTCGATCCTGAGGACTCGAAATCGGCGGCATCGATCGTCGAACAGGCTCACGCCCAGGGAGTCCCGGTCGTCAGCTACGACCGCCTCCTGGAAGAAAGCGAAGTCGGCGCCTACGTCTCGTTCAACAACGTCAAAGTTGGCGAACTACAGGCCGAAACGCTGTCGAAGAAGCTGAAGGAAATCGGCAGCCCGAAGGGTCCGATCATCATGATCAACGGCGACCCTGCCGACCCGAACGCGGCGCTCTTCAAAGAAGGCGCGCACAAAGGGTTCGAAGCCTCCGGCGTGGAAATCGCGAAGGAATACGACACGCCTGAATGGAGCGCCGAAAACGCCCAGAAGGAGGCGCAGCAGGCGATCACCGCCCTCGGTAACAACGGGTTCGCCGCCATCTACGCGGCCAACGACGAAACCGGCGGTGGCGCGATCGCGGCGATGAAGGGCGCGGGGATCAACCCCGAAGAAAGGCCCGTCACCGGTCAGGACGCGACGGTCGCCGGTCTGCAGCGCATCCTCACCGGCGAACAGTTCATGACGGTGTACAAGGAAATCGAACCGGAGGCGAAAATCGCGGCGGAACTCGCCCTGATCCTCGCCCGCGGCGAAGAAATCCCGCAGGAAATGATCACGGAAATGGTCGACAACGGCAAAACCGAAGTTCCCTCGGTCCTGCTGAAGCCGATCGCCGTGACCAAAGACAACGTCAAGAGCACGGTCGTGGCCGACGGCTTCGTCGAAACGTCCGAACTGTGCGAAGGCGTGTACGCCTCGGCGTGTAAAGAAGCAGGGATCTCGGGCTGAGCGATGAGCCCGGATACCCCCCTCCTCCAGCTGGAGGGGATCAGTAAGCAATTCGGCCCGGTCCAAGCTTTGGACCGGGTCGATTTTGCCGTCAGCGCCGGCGAGGTCGTGGGCCTCGTCGGCGACAACGGCGCCGGCAAGTCGACGTTGGTGAAGACGATCGCCGGGATCAACAGCCCCGACGCGGGCACGATCCGCTTCGAAGGCAAAGAGGTCTCGATCGGCAAACCGCAGGATGCCGTCGACCTCGGCATCGCGACCGTCTACCAGGACCTCGCGCTCTGCGACAACCTCGACGTGGTGGCCAACCTCTTCCTCGGCCGCGAGCTGGTCGCGCCGGGCGTCGGCACGGTCTCGCGGCAGCTCGACGAGGTGGCGATGGAGCACCAGACCGGCGAGCTCCTGTCGAACCTGGCGGTCACCATCCCGAGCCTCCGCAGCGAGGTCGGGACGCTCTCCGGCGGCCAGCGCCAGCAGGTGGCCGTCGCCCGCTCACTGCTCGGTGAGCCGAAGGTCGTGATGCTCGACGAGCCGACCGCGGCGCTCGGCGTGCCGCAGACCAAACAGGTCCTCGAGCTGATCCGCAGGCTGCGCGAGCGAGGCCTCGGCGTCGTCGTCATCAGCCACAACCTGGCCGATGTCTTCCAGGTCGCCGACCGCATCTTCGTCCTTCGCCTCGGCCATGCCTCGGGCGACTTCCGCTCGACCGAAGTGACCGAGGAGCACGTGGTCGCCGCGATCACCGGCCTCGGCGACGGCAACAACAAACAGGCCGCAGCGCCGAAGGAGGGGACGGCATGAGCGCAACGCCGGCACCGGCCGGTCCCCCGGCCGAGGGCGCCGAGGAGAAGATCGCCCTCGACGTCAAGCAACAGATCCGCCGCGTCGTCCAGGGCGACCTGGCCTCGGTTCGCGTCGTCTTCGGCCTGGCGCTGATCTGGATCATCTTCCAGGTGCAGGAACCGCGGTTCCTCTCCGACCAGAACCTGACCAACCTGATGCTGCAGATCACGGCGATCGGCCTGATCTCGGTCGGCATCGTCTATGTGCTGCTGCTCGGCGAGATCGATCTCTCGGTCGGCGCGGTCAGCGGCCTCTGCGCGGCGATCATGACCGTGCTCAACGTCAAGCACGGATGGAGTCCCTACCTGGCGATCGCCGCGGGGATAGCGGCGGGTGCCTTCATCGGCTGCGTCCAGGGCTTCCTCTTCAGCCGCTTCGAAGTGCCGTCGTTCGTGGTCACCTTGGCCGGCTTGCTGGCCTGGCAAGGAGCGCTCCTGCAGGTCCTGGGGCAGACCGGGACGATCAACATCAACGACCCGAAGATCGTCGGCCTGGCCAACACCTTCTACAGCGACACGGTCGGCTGGATCATGGCGGCGGTCGTGATCGTCGCCTACGGGTTGATCGCCGGCCTCGGCTTCCGCAGGCGCGTCACCGCCGGGCTTGCCGACAACAACCCGGTGCCGGTGATCGTCCGCTTCGTGGTAGTCGCGGTGGTCACCATCGTCGCCGTCTACGTCTTCAACGGCTCGCGCGGCGTGCCGCTCGCGGTCCTGATCTTCGTCGCCTTCGTGGTCGGGATGGAGTTCGTCGTCAAGCGGACCGGCTTCGGCCGCCACGTCTTCGCCGTCGGCGGCAACGACGAGGCGGCGCGACGGGCCGGCATCCGGGTCAACGGGGTGCGGGTCGCGGTCTTCACGATCGCCGGGGCGATGGCCGCGATCGGCGGCATCATGGCCGCCTCGCGCCTGCTCGCGGTCAACCAGGGCTCGGGTGGCAACGAACTCCTGCTGCTGGCGATCGCCGGCCCGGTGATCGCCGGGACCAGCCTCTTCGGCGGCCGCGGCTCGGTCTGGACCGCCCTGCTCGGCGCGATGGTGATCGGCTCGATCTCCAACGGCATGGACCTCCTCTCGCTCTCCTCGGCGATCAAATACATGGTCACCGGTGGCGTCCTGCTGCTTGCGGTCCTCGTCGACGCGATCGCCAAACAGCAGCGGCAGACCAGAGGCAGAGCCTGATCCCACAGTGAGTTCGCACTTCGTTCCGGTATGCGGAACTAACTGCGAACGCGCTCAGCGGGAAACCAGCAAGGAGGCGCCCACGGCGCCTCCCAGGTCCCCGAGTTCGGCCATCTTGACCTCGGGCATCGTCTCGAAGAAGACGTGCTTGCGCATCTCCTCGAGCAGCGGCTCCATGTAGCGCTCGCCGAAGCGCAGGCCGAGGCCGCCGCCGATCACGATCAACTCCGGGTCGAGCAGGTTGATCGCCGATGCGACGCCGGTCCCGATCGCCTCGATCGCCCGGTCGATCAGCTCGGTCGCGACCTTGTCGCCGTGGTCGATCGCACGGCTCCAGATGCTGCTGGTCAGCCGCGGTTTGTCGTGTTTCTCCATCAGCTTGAAGAGGTCGGTCTTGTGGCCGTCCTCGTGGCGCCGGCGCGCCTCGGCTTCCATCGCCGCCCTGCCCGCGTAGGCCTCCATGCAGCCGTGCCGTCCGCAGGGACACTTGGCGCCACCGCGCCTGACGACCATGTGGCCGATCTCGCCGGCCGCGCCGCGGCCGAGCCACGGCTTGCCGCCGAGGATCAGCCCGCCACCGACGCCGGTCCCCCAGAAGACGCCGATCAGGCTGTCGAAGCCCTGGCCGGCGCCGAGATGGAACTCGGCTTCGGTGGCCACCTGGACGTCGTTGCCGATCCGCACGCTCGTCCCCAGTTCCTTGGCCAGGGTGTCGCCGAGCGGGAAGCTGCCCTCCCAGCCGGGCAGGTTGCGGGCACCGCTGACGACGCCGGTCTTCTCGTCCGCGTCGCCCGGCGATCCCACCCCGACACCCTGGAGGTCGGCGCTCTCCACCCCGGCCGCCTGGGCCGCCTCGACCAGCGCCTCGGCCATCGCCGAGGCCACGTCGGAAGGGCCGCCGGTGGTCGGCGTCGGCCGCCGCGCTTCGCCCTTGACCGCGCCGTCGGGGTCGATGACGGCGGTCTGGATCTTGGTGCCGCCAAGGTCGATGCCGCCGCGCAGGTCACTCATCGGTCGCAAGTCTATGCAGGTACGGTCCGGTCATGGCGCAGAGGGGGTGGCGTGTGTGGTGGGCGAAGCGCAGGTGGTACGAGCGCAACCGCAGGCTGTCGCGGCGCCTCCGCATCGATCGACACGCGGCGCGCGGCGGGTTCTTCGTCCGCCACCCGGTCGAGGGGGAGATCCTCGAGGCGCTCGACGAAGGGCGGCTGCGGATCGGAGAAGGGACCCTGCTCGAGCCGGGCTGTTGGCTGACGCTCGCGCCGGAGGCCGAGATCGAGATCGGCGAGGGTTGCTTCCTCAACCGGGGCACGATGATCGCCGCCCATGGGCGGGTGACGATCGGCGATCACGTGATGTTCGCCAACGGCTGCTTCGTCGGCGACGCCGACCACCGCTTCGACGATCCCGACCTGCCGGTCCCCTGGCAGGGCTTCACCACCAAGGGACCGGTCGAGATCGGCGCGAACTGCTGGTTCGGCGTCAACTGCGCCGTGACCAGTGGGGTGACGGTGGGGGAGCGGTGCGTGATCGGCGCCAACTCGGTCGTCATCCAGGACCTGCCCGGGCGGACGATCTGCGCCGGCGCCCCGGCGCAGCCGATCCGCCCGATCTCCTATCGCGCTCCTGGCGTAGCCCAGGGCGAGGGAGAGGCACACGCTCAGGAGCCCTGAGGCGCGCCTTCGAGGTGTTCGGCGGGCGTACCGAACGCCCTGGCGAGGACGATCGAGAGCTCGTAGAGCACGACCAGTGGCGCCATCTCCAGCAGCATCGAGATCGGGTCGATGCCGGGCAGGGCCGCGGCGACGATCGCGCAGACGAGGTAGGCGTAGCGCCGGTTCCTGGTCAACTGCTCGACCTTGACGATCCCCAGTCGCGTCACCGCGAGGATGCCGACCGGGACCTGGAAGACGATCCCGCAGGCCAGGACCGTCGTCGCGAAGAAGCTGTAGTACTGCTTCGCCTGCACCTGAACGTTGAACTGCGAGTCGTTGAAGTTGAGGAGGAACTTCGCCGCCGCAGGTAGGACGAGGAAGTAGCCGAAGGCCACGCCGGCGATGAACAGGACCGGGATCATCATCAACAGCGGCACGATCATCCGCTGCTGACGCCTGCTGAAGGCAGGGAGGATGAAGGCGTAGAGCTGGTACAGGACGAACGGCAGGGCGAGGATGATCGCCCCGTAGGCGCTCACGGTCAGGGTCGTGGTGAACGGCTCGGTGATGCCGAAGGTGATCAGCCTTTCGTGGCCGGCCGGCAGTGGCGCGCTCGCCAGTTCGAGCAGAAGGTGGCTCTGCCAGAAGCAGAGGGCGAGCGCGACACCGAAGACGGCGATGCAGACGACCAGCCGTGCGCGCAACTCGTCGAGGTGCTCGACGAGGCTCATCCGGTCCTCGAATGAAGCGGGTCTGATGCGGCGCACGGCTGGTCTTCCTCGGGGTGGCGTCGGGGGACGGTCAGCGGCGGGTCGTCGTCGGGGCGCTCTCTTCGACCCGGTGGGTCGTGACCGGCCGGGCCTCGATCCGGGCGGGCTCGTCGGTCTCACCGGTGACCGAGCCTTTGAACTCGCGAATCCCCCTGCCGAGCGAGTGCCCGAGGTCGGGGAGTCGTTTCGGCCCGAAGACCACGAGGGCGATGATCAGGACGATCCCGATCTCCAGTGGTCCGATATTGCCCATCATTTGAGGAACCCGGTCGCTTCGACCGCCTTCAGCACTTCGGCCGCGGTCGCGGTCGTCTGGAAGGCTCCTTTTTCCGGCGAGATGCTTTCCGGCGCGTCCTTGACCAGCAGGCCCGCGACCGAGGCATGGCGCGCCTCGACGGCCCAGATCGAGAGGGCGGCGGAGACATACGCCGGGTTGCTGATGTTCAGCGCCTGGCCGCCGTAGGCCTTGACCCCGGTGTTCTCCAGCACCATCGCGGTCTTCAGGAACGACGACTCGGTGGCGAGCGCGCTGCCGAATTCGACCTTCGGCGCGGCGACGGCCTTCGAGCCGAGCGCCTTCTTCAGGAACGCGACATGGGCGTTCTCGTCGGCGGTCGTCCGCTTCAGGAACGCCTTCGCCTGCGCCTTCTTGGCGATGTTCTTCTTGGTCGCTTCGTTGTAGAAGGCGGCCTCGAGATACTCGAGAGTCAGCGCGTAGTTGAGGATGCCGATGTCGCCCTTGCCGAATTTGGCGGGCGGGCGTCCCTTGCCGCTCGCCGCCGCGGCGCCGGCGGGCGTCAGGGCGGCGAGCAGGGCGCCGGAGCCCATCACGGCGGCGCCGCCGAGTCCCGCCTTCTTCAGGAACGCGCGCCGGCTGTCGCCCTCGTCGAGCGACTCGACCGCGTCGTGGTGGGTCTCCGCCAGCGCCTCGTCCTGATCGAACCGGGCCAGCAAGTCGTGGGAACTCATGCGTACCTCCTGGGGTGGATGTAACCGCTCTTGGAGGGCATTGCGAGAAGCTGGTCCGGACGGATCAGCCATCCGCCACACAGGCGTTACAATTGACGGCACGGCCGTGACCCTCGAGGCATGGACCTGATCACTTTGACTTCTCTTTCCGGCGACACCGTCACCAGTAGCGCTGCCGCCCGCGTCGTGCGCGGGGCCGATGAGCTGCGCGCCGCGCTGGTGCCCGCCCGGCGCGAAGGCCGCACGATCGGCCTGGTGCCGACGATGGGCTTCCTCCACGAGGGCCACGTCTCGCTGCTGCGCGCCGCCCGGGCCGAGTGCGACGTGGTCGTCATGAGCCTCTTCGTCAACCCGACCCAGTTCGGCCCGAACGAGGATCTCGACCGCTATCCGCGCGACGAGGAGCGCGACCTGCGCCTCGCGGGCGAGGCCGGCGTCGACCTCGTCTTCGCCCCGGTCGTCGCCGAGCTCTACCCCGACGGCTTCGCCTCCGCGGTCGAGGTGACCGGCGGTCTCACCGCGGTCCTCGACGGCGATCCGTCCCGCCGCGGCCCCGCCCACTTCCGCGGCGTCACCACGATCGTCGCCAAGCTCTTCAACATCGTCGGCCCCGACGTCGCCTACTTCGGCCAGAAGGACGCCCAACAGGCCGCCGTGATCAAGCGCATGGTGCGTGACCTCGACTTCCCGCTGCGGGTCGAGGTGATGCCGACCGTGCGCGAGGAGGACGGCCTGGCGATGAGCTCGCGCAACGTCTACCTTGAGCCCGAGGACCGCGCCCGCGCCGTCGCCCTCTCGCGCGCCCTCGCCGCCGCCGAGCAGCAGGCCCTGGCGCTCGACTCGCTCGAGGCCGGCCTCGAGGCGGCGCGGATCGAGCTCGCCGCGGCGGCGATCGAGCCCGAGTACCTGGAGGCGCGCGACGCCGAGACGCTGCAGCCGGTCGACCGGCTCGCGCCCGGCCGCCCCGTCCTCGTCGCCGTCGCCGCCCGCGTCGGCGGCGCCCGCCTGATCGACAACGTCGTGATCGAGCCGCTCGGCGGCTGAACCGCACCGACAACCCACCACCGGGAGACGAAAACGTGCAGAGGCAGATGCTGAAGTCGAAGATCCACCGGGCCACGGTCACCGACTGCGACGTCGACTACATCGGCTCGATCACGATCGACACCGAGCTGATGGCCGGCGCCGACCTGCTGGTCAACGAGCAGGTCCACGTCTGGGACGTCGACAACGGCGAGCGCTTCGTCACCTACGCCATCGAGGGCGAGCCCGGCTCCGGTGCGATGCAGGTGAACGGCGCCGCCGCCCACCTGGTCGAGCCCGGCCACAAGATCATCGTCGCCTCTTTCGGCGCCTACGACGAGGCCGACCTGGAGCGCTACGCGCCGGTCGTCGTCCACGTCGACGACGCCAACAAGCCAATCGCAATCGACGACCGTCCGGAGGTGCTTGTCGCATGAGCTCTGGAGTCCTTTCCCACACCGTCCCCGCGGCCGACCGCGTCGCGATGTCCCTGCCGCGTCTCCGCGAGATGAAGGAGAACGGCGAACCGATCGTGATGGTGACCGCCTACGACTACCCCTCGGCGACGGTCGCCGAGGCGGTCGGCGTCGATCTCGTCCTGGTCGGCGACTCGGCCGCCAACGTGGTGCTCGGCTACGAGCGCACCGACCTCGTCTCGATGGAGGAGATGATCGTCCTCGGCAGGGCCGTGCGCCGTGGCCTCAAGACACCGCTGATGATCGGCGACATGCCGATGGGCAGCTACGAGGCGAGCGACGAGCTGGCCGTCACCAGCGCCCAGCGGCTGATCAAGGAGACCGGCTGCCAGGCGGTGAAGCTGGAGGCGGGCGGCGTCTCGGTGCAGCGCGCCCGGGCGATCGCCGCGGCCGGCATCCCGGTGATGGGCCATCTCGGCCTCACCCCGCAGACCGCGACCGCCCTGGGCGGCTACAAAGCGCAGGGCAAGTCGGCGAAGGCGGCGATCCAGCTCGACGAGGACGCCCAGGCCCTGCAGGCGGCGGGCTGCTTCGCGGTCGTCTTCGAGGCGGTCCCGGCGGAGATCGCGGCGACGATCGCCACGCGCCTGGAGATCATCACGATCGGGATCGGCGCCGGCGCGGCGACCTCCGGCCAGGTGCTCGTCTTCCACGACCTGCTCGGCATCACCACCGGCCACATGGCGAAGTTCGTCAAGCGCTACGCCGACGTCCACGAGGAGATGGTCGACGCGGTCGGCCGCTACGCCGACGAGGTTCGCGGCGGCGCCTTCCCTGGCCCCGAGCACGCCTACGCGATCGACGAGGACGAGCTCGCCGACTTCCGCCGCCACGTCGACGACGGCACCTACGCCTCGGCGAAGGCCTGGGAGTGGGAGCCGCTCGGCTAGGGCGATCGGTCCGCGACCCCGCCTATTTCGTCGCGGTCTGGCTCCGCGGCAGCGGCGCACCGGTGCGCGTGGGGGAGAGGCCGGCGACTTTCAGTGCCGACGGTTCGAAGAGTCGGAAGCGCAGCGGGGCTGCGACCCCGTCGTCCTGCTTGCAGCGCGGGCAATCACCGGATGCGGCAGCGACGGTGGCGTTGAAGCTGCTTTCGCATCGCTCGCAATAAAACAAGGGGACCCCTTTGGTCGGAGGCGAACTGGGCCTGGTGGTGGAACCAGGGTAGTCCCCACCGTGCTTTCTGTCCAAACAATGAGGCGCGCCGATCCCGCGGACCCTGTCGAGATCGGCGCGCGACTGCGATCAGGTCGCCTTCGAGATCGAAACCCGCGTGCCGCTCCACGTCGATGAGCAGGGCTGGTCGGATATGGCCGAGGCTCATATGGAGCTCTATGAGCGCGTCTACGAGATCCAGGCGGAATGCGCCGAGCGGCTCGGCACGGCGCCTGGCGACCGCGGTATCTCGGCGCTCTCGATGCTCGCCTTCTTCGAGACGCCGGAGGCAGCACCCGAGCCCCGGTCCGCGTCCTAGGATTTGTATTAGTCTCATCGAGCCCGCGACGCTCATGGGGAGGTCGCTTGTCAAGCAGGAAGGACAAAAAGATGAAGCGTCGCATCGCCGTCGTCGTCCTCGCCGTTTTCGCGCTTTCGCTGGTTGCCGGCGCGGCCACCTCCGAGGCCGGCAGCTCCAGCATCGTCCCTTACGAAGGCAGGTACCTGGGGGTCGACACCCATCACCGGTCGATCAGCTTCGAATACCGGCACGGCAAGATCAAGAACTTCAAGGTGAACCACACGCTGTTCCCGGAAGCGACCGTTTCCGGCAGCCGCTGGCATCACACCTGCATGAACAACCACTGCACCCGCGGCGAATGGCTCGACGACTACGCCGTCAAGGGGTTCTGGAACATCTCCAACAGCGGCGGTGACGTGGTCTTCGAAGCGAACGCGATCGCTTTCTGATCGCGTCGTCCTCCTGGATCGGCCGGGTGCCGATCCAGGAGGACGATCGACTTCCCGGTCAAGCCCGGGATTGCTGTCAGGCGGGCAGCCCTTGGTCGAATGCGCCCGCCAGCCCGGCGGCGACCTGTCGACCGTCTTCGCCCGCGGCGATCCGGAGGACCAACTCGCCGTCGCGCTCCCTGAGGTCGAAATCGAGGAACGGACAGCACTCTTCCTCGGCGGCGACGATCGCGCGCAGACCCTTCTCGCTCTCGGCCGAGCGGCGGAACCGCAGCACCTCGCCGTCGCCGTCCGAAGAACGGGAGACCAGGTTCTCGGCGCCGAAGCGGCCGAGGTCGCGGTAGCGGTTGCGAAGTTCCGCGCCGGCGAGCGAGCAGGCGATGGGAGGCGATTCGTCCACGTGGGTAATTGTCGCCCAAGCCCTCTAAAGACTGTCTTTAGGTTTTTCCAGTAGAACCGCGTCCCGCGAATGCACCTCGATCTTTCGTGGGACCTGAGCCTCGAATGGAGCACGATCACCTCGATCACGCTCCCGATCCTGATCGGCGTCGCCTACTTCTACCGCGTCGCCCAGCTGAAGGAGCGCGGCCGCCAGCCGAGCCTCTGGCGTCAGGCGAGCTTCACCACCGGCCTCGCGGTGATCGTCCTGGTCACGGTCGGGCCGATGGACGACCTCGCCGACAACTTCGTCTGGGGCCACATGGTCCAGCACACGATCCTCCTGGAGGAGGACTCGCTGCTCCTGGCGCTCGGGCTGACCGGGGCGGTCCTCGGGCCGATCCTGACCAAGCCCGGCTTCAAGCGCCTACGGGGATTGACGCATCCAGCGGCAGCGGTCGCGCTCTGGGCGCTCGTGATGTTCGGTTGGCACGCACCGCCCGCCTACCAGCTCGCCGCCGAAAACGAGGTGGTCCATCTCTGCGAGCACGCCAGCTTCATCGCCGCCGGCGTCCTGATGTGGATGGCGCTGCTCGGCCCCTTCCCCAAGCCCGAGTGGTTCGGTAACGGGGCCAAGGCGCTGTACGCGGCGGGCATCCACTTCTCGAGCATGGTCCTCGCCAACATCCTCATGTGGTCGGGGACGGTCTTCTACGCCTTCTACGTCGCGAGCGACCACGAACACGGGATCAGCCCGATCACCGATCAGAGCCTCGCCGGCGTCGTGCTGATGGTGCAGAGCGCGACGACGATGTTCGCGATCCTCGCCTGGCTCGTCCTGCGCTGGGCGCAGCAGGACACCGAACGGCAGGAGCTGATCGACCTCGCGATCGAACGCGGCGTCGAGCTCGACGAGCGCCGCGCCGGTCGGGCGGTTGCGGCGGGCCGGGCGGCCGAACTGCGTGATCGACTCCTGTCCTCCTCGGACGGCGCGAGCACGAAGCCGAGTTGAGCCCGATCGTCTCGCATCGGATGCGGCCGGCCCTGCTCCTGGCGGGCCTCCTCGGCATTCTCGCCCTCGCGGTGGCCGGTTGCGGCGGATCGTCCTCGAGTGCCGGCACGCAGGCGATCCGGACCTCCGCACCCGACTACGGGACCCTGATCGACCAGCCTGTCCCCGCCTCGATCCAGCGGATGCCGTTCGTCAACCAGCACGGCGAAAAGCTCGACCTCGCCTCGATGAAGGGCAAGACCGTCGTCCTGGTCCCGTTCCTGACCCTCTGCGCGGACATCTGCCCGCTCACCACCGGCATCCTCTCCCAGGTCGAAAGGGCCTTGAAGGCCGATCACTACGACTCGAATGTGGAAATCGTCGAGCTGACCGTCGATCCGCATCGCGACAGCCCGGCCCGCCTCGCCGCCTACGCGAAGCTCACGCACGCCGGATGGCAGCTGGTCAGGGCCGACCCCCAGGACCTGTCGAAGATGGCGAAATTCTTCGGCTTCAGCTACGGGAAAGTCCCCGAGGACAAACCACCCTCGATCGACTGGTGGACGGGCAAGCCCCTCACCTATGACATCGAGCACTCCGACAACTACTTCGTCATCGACTCCTCGGGGAACGAGCGGGTGGTCGAGGAGGCGTCCCCCGACTACCAGGGGAAGCTTCCCCCGAAGCTCCAGGAGTTCCTCACCGCGGAAGGCATCAAGCATCAGAAGCACCCGGCGCATCCCGACTGGACCGACAAGGACGTGCTCGAAGCGATCGAACACACCGCCGGCGTGAAGCTCTCCGCCTAGCTGGAGGGGGATCGCGTCAGGCGACGTCCGGATTTGGGAGCCTAGGCCCGGGATGCCGATCTATGAGTTCGAATGCGAGGGGTGCGGGGCGGGCTTCGAGGAGCTCGTCCCGTCCGCGGCCGGCTCGGCTCCGTGCCCGGAGTGCGGCTCGGAGCGGACGCGGCGGCTGATGTCCACCGTCGCCCCTCCTGGTCGCCAGCCGCGCGGGGCGCGGGTGCGCTCCGACGAATCGCGCCGGCGCGAGCGCGAGGCCGCCCGCCAGGACCGGCTCGGCGAGTCGCGCAAGCGGCGGGCGGCGGGGGAGAAGCCGTGAGCGCCGATGCCGTCGCGCGGCGCGAGGAGCTGGTCGCGCTCTTCGAGCAGGTCAAGGGATGCACGAAGTGCCCCCTGCACGAGACGCGCACCAAGGCAGTCTTCGGGGCCGGGAACGCCGATGCCGACCTGATGTTCGTCGGCGAGGCGCCGGGGGCCGAAGAGGATCGCCAGGGGCTGCCCTTCGTCGGGCGGGCCGGGCAGCTGCTGAACGAGCTGCTGGTCGAGATCGGGCTCTCGCGCGAAGACGTCTTCATCTGCAATGTCCTCAAGTCCCGCCCCCCGAACAACCGCGACCCGCTGCCGGCCGAGATCTCCGCCTGCGAGCCCTACCTCTTCGAGCAGGTGCGGCTGATCGAGCCGCGGGTCGTCTGCACGCTCGGCAACTTCGCCACCAAGCTCCTCACCGGCAGCCCGACCGGCATCACCAGGGTGCGCGGCACCCCGCAGACGCACGAGCTCGGCGGCCGCACCGTCTTCCTGCTGCCGCTCTTCCACCCGGCGGCGGCGCTGCGCACGCCCGCGGTCAAGGAACAGTTGCGGGCCGACTTCGCGACGATCCCGGCCCTGCTCGAGCAGGCCCTCCCGGCGCCGCTGCCGAGCGCCGCGGAACTCCGTGAGCTGGAGGAAGACGACGATCCGCCCCCGCCGCCGCCCGCCGACCAACTCGGGTTCTTCGGCGACGCGGGCTCCTGATGGGCGACGAGCGCACCGAAACCCGCTCCGCGGCGGAGACCGAAGCGATCGGCGCCGAGCTGGCGGCGAAGCTCGAGCCGGGGGACGTGGTCGTCGTCTCCGGTGAGGTGGGGGCGGGCAAGACGACCTTGATCCGCGGCGCCGTCCGCGCCCTCGGCGTGGCGGAGCCGGTCACCTCGCCGACCTTCACGATCGGCCGTCGCTATCGCGGCGGCCGGTTGCCGATCTCCCACCTCGACCTCTACCGCCTCGCCGATCTCGAGGGTGAGGACCCGGCCCTCCTCGACGACTACCTGGGAAAAGACGGCGTCGCCTTCGTCGAGTGGCCCGCGGTCGGCGCCGCCCGGCTCGGCAGGCCGGCGGTCGAGGTTCGCCTCGACCACGCGGGCGAGGAGCGCCGCACGATCGAGATCGTCGCCTGACGGGTTGATCCTGGCGGAGCGGTAAGTGTGTGGCTCACGGCTCCGGCTGGCCGAGAAGCGTCCCGGGTGTCTCGCGGCGACCCCGGCAGGGTGTGGCCGCCACGAGACGCCCGGGACGTGAGGGGTCCGCAGGGAAGTCCGCACACAGACGCAGGGAAGACGCCGGGAACGTCACGAATCCTCATGGTCTCGTCACCGGCAGAGAGGTCCCTGCCACGACCGTGCACTTGAGCCGCCCATAGGCGGCTCAAGTGCACGGTCGTCGGCGGCCTGACGAGGAAGACGCGAGGAACCGTGGACTTACCAGGGTCTTCGTCACCGATCACGGGCCTTCGTGGAGGAACACGCGCCTCTCCCCCCGGAGCACGCCGATCCCCACGCCCTCTCCCCGAACCCTCGGCCGTCCCGGCCACGGCCACACCCTGCCGGGGTCGTGGCCGGGACGGCCGTGTCCCTTTCCCGTCCCACGGAGCTCCTGGGATCGATCGTCCAGGCACGGCGGCTCGGCGCAGGCGCTCCGTTCGTATGCTGATGGGGTTGATAAGCCAGGCGCGCGTCGGCGCGGATCGAGACAGGGGGTCTTGCGGATGAGGAAAGGAATGCTGTCGATATTGGCGCTGGGCGCCGTGGTCGCCGCGCTCGTCGGCGCCGGCTCGTCGGCGGCCGTCCCGCCCGCGAAGACGCCCGCCTACAGGCACTACGTCGCCTGCGGTCTCTCCGAAGACGCTAAGCCCGCCCACGTCTGTCCGGTGAAAGGCAAGAAGGGGGCCTTCTTCAAAAGCGTCAAGGCCAACGTCAAATACACGCTCTGCGTGAAGTTCCCCAACAACGAACACCTCTGCACCGAAACGCCGCAGGTGGGGAAGAAGGGGAAGCTCTACGTCAACAAGATCAGCTCGACGCTGGTCGGCCGCTACGAGGTCACCTGGTTCGTCAAAGGCGAGAAGGTCGGGACCACCGCCTTTCGCGTCAAGTGAGCGCATCCTGGTCGTCGTCGGCTTCGACACCGCGACCCCTGACACCGCCGCCTGCTCCTGGTGCGACGGTGAGGTCATCGCCGAGGCCCACCTCGGGCTCTCCGAGCGGGGCCGGCCGCGACACGCGACCGGGCTGCTCGCCGAGGTCGAGCGCTGTGCCGACGCGGCCGGCGGCTGGGGGGCGGTCGACCTCGTCGCGGTCGGTCTCGGGCCGGGGTCGTTCACCGGCCTGCGGGTCGGGATCGCGACCGCGAAAGGCCTGACGGTCAGCCTCGGCCTGGCCGGCCGCGGCGTCTCGACGCTCGACGCGCTCGCTGCCGGGATCGCCGCCGCCGGGGTCCCTGGCGCCCGGCTGGCGGTCCTCGACGGCTATCGCGGCGAGGTCTTCGTCGCGCTCTACGACGGCGATGGCGGCAGCGTCTGGGAGCCCGCGGTGATGCGCCCGGAGGCCCTGGCGGAGCGGCTGTCCCAGGTCGCCGCGCCCCCCTCGGTCGCCGGGTCGGGGGCGATACGATTTCGTGACGAGTTGGAAGGAGCCGGCGGCATCCGCATCCCGGACGACGCCGATCCCGTCCACCGGGTCGCCGCCCGCCACATCTGTGCCCTGGCGGCCGCGGGGGAGGGCTCCGAGTCGCTCGAACCGATCTACCTCAGACCTCCAGACGCGGAGCGTTGGCGTGAGCGAGATTCTTTCCAGAGAGCAGACTGAGCGCCCCTCCCGGGAGGGGCTCGTCGTGCGCCGGCTCGCCTACAGCGACCTGCCGAACGTGATCTCGATCGAGCGCCGCTCCTTCCCGACCCCCTGGTCGCTGGCGATGTTCGTGCTCGAGCTCTCCAAGCCCTCCGGCATCTGCCTCGCGGCGACCCGCGGTGAGGAGCTCGCCGGCTATGTCGTCTGCTCCCGCTACGACCAGGTCTGGCACCTGATGAACGTCGCCGTCTCACCCGACCACCGCGCCCAGGGGGTCGCCGGGGCGCTCCTGCGGCGGCTTTTCGAGGAGGGCGACGGCCGATTGCCGTTCACGCTCGAGGTCCGCGTCTCCAACAACCGCGCGATCGGCATGTACGAGCACTTCGGCTTCCGCTCGGCCGGCGTCCGTCCCCGCTATTACCACGACAACGGCGAGGACGCGCTGATCATGTGGCTGGATTAGAGGGGCGCACCTTGATCCTCGCCGTCGAGACCTCCTGCGACGACACCTGCGCCGCCGTCCTCGACGGCGGGCTGATCCTCTCCAACGTGATCTCCTCGCAGGCCGCCGCCCACGCCGGGTTCGGCGGCGTCGTCCCCGAGATCGCGGCGCGCCACCATCTGGAGCTCGCCGCCCCGGTCGTCGAGGCCGCCCTGGGCGAGGCGGGGGTGACGCTGGACGAGATCGACGCGGTCGCCGCCACCGCCGGGCCGGGGCTGATCGGCGCCCTCCTCGTCGGCATCTCGACCGCGAAGGCGATCGCCGCGGCGCGCCGGCTGCCGCTGATCCCGGTCGACCACCTGCAGGGCCACGTCGCCGCCAACTTCCTCGAGCCGGAGCCGCTCGAGCCGCCCTTCCTCTGCCTCGTCGCCTCCGGCGGGCACACCCTGCTCGCCGCGGTCCGCGATCACGCCGGGCATGAGGTCCTCGGCCAGACCCTCGACGATGCCGCGGGCGAGGCCTTCGACAAGTCGGCGCGCCTGCTCGGCCTCGGCTACCCGGGCGGCCCGCTGATCCAGAAGGAGGCCGAGCGCGGCGATCCCGAGGCGTTCGAGATGCCGGTCGCCATGCAGCGCGACCCGGGTCTCGACTTCTCCTTCTCAGGGCTGAAGACGGCGCTCGTCTACCGCTGCCGTGAGCTCGGCGAGGACGGTGTCCGGGAGCGCCGCGCGGACCTTGCCGCCTCCTTCCAGAAGGCGGTGGTCGACCAGCTCGTCGCGAAGCTGCGCCGGGCGCTGAAGAAGGGGCGCTGGGACGCGGTCGCGTTGGGCGGTGGCGTCGCCGCCAACGGGCCGCTGCGCGCCGCGGTCGGCGAGCTCTGCGAGAGCGTCGGCGTGCAGCTGAAGCTCGTCCCGATCTCGCTCTGCACCGACAACGCCGCGATGATCGGCTCCGCCGCGCGCTGGGCCGAGCCGGTGCCGTATCCCGACTACCTCGGCTACGACGCCTTCGCCACCGGCGAACGGATGGCTGCGTGACCGAGGTCGTCGTCTACTCGCGACCCGGCTGCCATCTCTGCGAGGAAGCGATCGAGGCACTGGTCGCCCTGCACGGCGAGGGCTACCGCTTCGCCCTGCACGAGATCGACATCGAGAGCGACGACCTCCTGCTGCGCCGGTATCTCGAGCGCATCCCGGTGGTCGAGATCGACGGAATCGTCGCCTCCGAGCTGCTCTTCGACGGGCCGGCCGCGCGCGCCAGGCTCGATACTGTGGGGGCATGGCCGACGTGATCGACGAGATCGAGGCAGCCGGGCTGCCGACCGAAGGCGAGCGCCTCTCGCTCGGCGTCGCCGCGCGCCTCTCGCGCTACCTGCAGGTGCTGACCCAGGCGCGCAAGATGGGTCGCGAGACGATCTCCTCGCAGGAGCTGTCCGAGTACACCCACATCAACCCGACCCAGATCCGCCGCGACCTCTCCGGCTTCGGCAAGTTCGGCAAGCGCGGCGTCGGCTACAACGTCGACTCGCTGGTCTCGGAGATCCGCAAGATCCTGCGCACCGCGGGCCAGCACAACATCGCCCTCTTCGGCGCCGGTCATCTCGGCCAGGCGATCGCCTCCTCGGCGATCTTCGCCGACCACGGCTTCCAGGTGGTCGCCGTCTTCGACGTCGACGAGGAGAAGGTCGGCACCGAGATCGGCGACGTCACGGTGCGGGCGCTGGGCGATGACCTGGCCCGGGTCGTCGCCGAGGAGGAGGTCGTCGTCGGCGTCCTCGCCGTCCCCGCCGCCGCCGCCCAGGGGGTCGCCGACCGGCTCGTCGCGGCGGGGGTGAAGATCATCTTCAACTACTCCGAGCAGCTGCTGCAGGTGCCACCGGAGGTCACCGTCCACACCTCGAGCCCGGCCGTCGACCTGCTCTACGCGCTGTACTTCTACCTGGCCTAGCCCCGTCCCACGCTGATCTCTTGACGCTCGATCTCGACGGCGCGCGCGAGCGGTTCGAGGCCTCCACCGACTTCACCGTCGGGATCGAGGAGGAGTTCGCGATCCTCGACCCCGGGACGCTGGAGCTGGCGCACCGCTACGAGGACGTGAAGGCGGCCTGCGACGAAGACGAGGTGCTGGCGGAGTCGGCGGCGGGGGAGCTGATCGCCTCCGAGGTGGAGATCCGCTCCGGCCGCGGTGAGACCTTCGCCGCCGCGGTCGCCGCGCAGCAGGAGCGCCGCCGGCGGCTCTTCGCCCTGGTCGACTCGATGGGGCTGGCGCTGGGGGCGATGGGCACTCACCCGTGGGCGAACTACCTCGACCAGCGGATCATCGACACGCCCCACTACAACCGGCTGCGCGAGGAACTCGGCTACGTCGCCCAGCGCAACAACACCTGGAGCCTCCACGTCCACGTCGGCGTGCGCGGGGCCGACCGGGCGATCGCCGTCTGCGACCGGGTCCGCGAGCTGCTGCCGGCGATGCTCGCCGCCTCCGCCAACTCACCCTTTCTCGACGGACGCGACACCGGCCTCGCCACCGTGCGGACGGAGATCTTCACCCGCACCTTCCCGCGTTGCGGGGTGCCCTCGCCGTTCGTCGACTGGGAGACCTATAAGGAATTCGTCCGGCTGCTGGAGCGGACCAACTCGGTGGTCGAGTCGACCCAGCTCTGGTGGAGCGTGCGCCCCCACCACAGCTTCGGCACGGTCGAGGTGCGGATCTGCGACGCCCAGACGCGTGGCGAGGAGGCGACGGCGCTGGCCGGGTTGATCGTCGCCTGCGTCGCGCAGACGGCGCTCGACCTCGACGAGCGCGGGACGGCGGCCTGGGAGCCGCTCGGCGACCGCGAGGTCGAGGAGAACCTCTGGCGGGCGATCCGCCACGGGGCAGGCGGCAGGATGATCGACTTCCGGGCCGGGGAGGAGGTCGAGACGCGGGCCGTCTTCGAGCGCCTCCTGTCCTGGACCGAGCCCGCCCGCGAGCAGCTCGGGATCGAGGTGGCGTTGCCCGAACGGGGGGGTGCCGAGCGGGCGCGTGCGGCGCTTGAGGACGGCATCTCGCTGACCGACGTCTATCGGGAGGCGGTCGGCGAGACCGCTGCCACGTACTCGCGCCTCCGACCGCTCATATAGGCTGCCGCGCGGGAAAATCCACCGGAGGAATGTGACTTGACGAGCTTCTTGACGGAATATGGCGTGGTCGTCGCACTTGTGTGTGCGGGTGCTGCCGTCGCCTACGGCCTTCTGATCACCCAGCGGCTGTTGTCGAAATCGCCCGGTAACGACCGGATGCGGGAAATCTCTGGCGCGGTCCAGGAAGGCGCACAGGCCTACCTGACCCGGCAGTACACGATCATCGGCGCGGTCGCGATCCCGATCGCGATCCTGCTCCTGATCCTGCAGAACTACCAGACCGCGATCGGCTTCCTGATCGGGGCCTCGCTCTCGGGCGCGACCGGCTTCATCGGGATGAACGTCTCGGTGCGGGCCAACTCGCGCGTCGCCGAGGCGGCCCGCGGCGGCGTCCCGCCGGCGCTCGACGTCGCCTTCAAAGGCGGCTCGGTCACCGGCCTCCTGGTCGTCGGCCTCGCCCTGCTCGGCGTCGCCGGCTACTACGGGATCCTGATCATCACCGGCTCCAGCGACAAGGAGGCGGTCGACGCGCTGATCGGTCTCGGCTTCGGTGGCTCGCTGATCTCCGTCTTCGCCCGGCTCGGCGGCGGCATCTTCACCAAGGCCGCCGACGTCGGCGCCGACCTGGTCGGCAAGGTCGAGGCGGGGATCCCCGAGGACGATCCCCGCAACCCGGCGGTGATCGCCGACAACGTCGGTGACAACGTCGGCGACTGTGCCGGGATGGCGGCGGACCTGTTCGAGACCTACGCGGTGACCACGGTCGCCGTGATGCTGCTCGGCGTCCTCACCTTCAACCCGGACTACGCCCGCGAGGTGGCGATCTACCCGATCGTCCTGGGAGGCGTGGCGGTGGTCGCCTCGATCATCGGCGCGCTCACCGTGCGGACGACCACCGACAAAGTCGAGGGGGCGCTCTACCGCGGCCTGCTCGTCTCGGCGGTCCTCTCGGTCGCCGCGTTCTACCCGGTGACCAGTTGGATGATGAGCGACCCGCTGCGGGTCGGCTTCCATGCGGCCGGGGCCAGTTCCGTCAGCGT
>DATJWW010000051.1:0-14121 GCA_035500835.1 Solirubrobacterales bacterium
CGTCTGGAAGATGTCGGGAAGGTCGCTCTTACGCCCGTGTCCTTCAGGCGTCTGAAAGACGTGACCATGGTTTGACCCTGCTATAGCGAGGTCAACTCACGCAGCGCATCCCAGGACCTCGATCCCGGACCTCGGAGGGCCGGAAAGTGTGACGTCCCCGGAATCTTCGTAACCCCTCACGTCCCGGGCGTCTCGTGGCGGCCACACCCTGCCGGGGTCGCCACGAGACGCCCGGGACGCACCTCGGACGAGCGCACCGCGGTCGTCCTGACCCACCTATGGCACCGGCCAGGGCGACCGCGACGGCCGGCCCGTGGAATCAGCCATCCAGGGGGCGGGCCGTTCGGCCCGACGCTTGCCACGCCCGGCGCGGGGTAAGTTGGGTCGATGAGCATCGACGCCGAGACCACCCGCGAGGCGCAGCATGCGCGGCTGATGGAGGGCCTCGCCGCCTCGATTCGCGAGAAAGGGCTGGCACAGACGCAGGTCTCCGACATCGTCCGCCATGCCCATGCCTCACGGCGCACCTTCTACAA
Organism: Solirubrobacterales bacterium; assembly: GCA_035500835.1. Lineage (GTDB taxonomy): Bacteria > Actinomycetota > Thermoleophilia > Solirubrobacterales > 70-9 > VAYN01. The sequence goes on from DATJWW010000051.1 coordinate 537, forward strand.
CCACTTCGAGGACAAGGAAGCGTGCTTCGTCGAGTTGATGAACATGCTTTCCGACGCTTTTCTCGAGGAGGTCGACCGGGCGATCGACCGCGAGGCGCCGATCGCCACCCAGATCGACCAGGCGGTGGACACCTACGTCAGGTTGGTGACCGGCGAACCGGCGCTGGCGGGCGCCTTCGCGGCGCCGAAGGTCGGTGAGCGCACCGTGCTCGCGCAGCGGGAAGGCTTCGAGCGCTACGCGGAACTGATCGTCACGGTGGTCGAGAGCGACTCGGCGCGCGATCCGCGGGTCGCGCCGATCTCGATCGAGCGTGCCTACATGCTGGTCAGCGGCCTGCACCAGACGCTGGTGCGGGCGCTGGTCCGCGGTGAGGGGCTCGAGCGCGCCTCCTACGAGTTCAAGGCCGTGATCAGGTCCGCGCTCTCCGGCGACTCGGTCGCCTGAGCGTCATCGGCGAGCGGCAGCGCCCGCCGTCGCACCACCGCCGCGCCGCCGCGCGAGGGGGCGAAGGCGACGCCGCGGAAGCTTTCGCGCTCCCCCGGCGCGGTCGTCGTCTGCAGCTCGAAGTTACGCAGCAGGGTGCGCAGGACGATGTCGATCTCGAACTGGGCGAAGGCGGCGCCGAGACAGCGACGCACGCCGCCGCCGAACGGGATCCAGGCGTAGGTGTCGGGTTTCTTGCCGACGTAGCGGTCGGGTTCGAAACGTTCGGCGTCGGGATGGAAGCGGCCGTCGTGGTGGATCAGGGCGATCCCGGCGACGACGCGCGAGCCGGGCGGCAGTCGCCAGCCGTCGACCTCGAACGGCTTCATCACGAGCCGGGCGGTCGCGTTGATCACCGGCCGCACCCGCAGCACCTCCTCGGCGGTGGCGAGGCGCAGCGCGTTGTCGCCGCCGCGCGCCTCCTCTTCGAGGCGGCGCAGCACCCCGGGGTGGCGTCGCAGCCGCTCGACCGACCAGGCGAGCGCCGAGGCGGTCGTCTCGTGCCCGGCGACGAGCAGGGTCAGGAGCTCGTCGGCGACGTCGGAGTGGTCGATCTCGCCACCCTCCGCGAGCCGCGCCCGCAGCATCAGCGCCAGGATGTCGATCCGCTCCTCGAGGTCGGGGTCGGCGAGATGGTCGTCGACGAGCTTGTCGACCAGCCGGCGGTAGGCGGCGTGCATCCGCTTCCAGCGGCCACCGGGGCTGCGCCGGCCGCGGTCGGGGCGCAGGATCGGCAGCGTGACGAGGCGCTGGCCGAGCGTCGTCATCGGCGGCAACAGCCGTTCGAGCTCGGTCAGCTCCTGCCCCTCGGCGCCGAACACCGTGCGCAGGATGATCCGCAGCGTGATCGTCTGGAAGGACTCGATCGAGGTGAACTCGACGCCGTCGGCCCAGCCCTCCATCCCCCGCAGCGCCTCCTCTTCGATGATCGCTTCGTAGGAGCGCATCCGCTCGCCGTGGAAGGGGGGGAGGAGCATGCGGCGCTCGTGCAGGTGGCGCTCTTCGTCCATCGAGAAGAGCGAGCCAGGGCCGAGGATTTCGCCGAGCGGGTTCTTGCCCGCGTGGAGGACGTCGGGCTTCGCCGTGTAGACCTGTTTGACCTGGTCGGGGCGGGTGACGACGACCATCGTGCCGAAGCCGGGCAGTCGCAGCGTGAAGGCGTCTCCGTAACGGCGCTGGATCCTGCCGATGATCGCGTTGCGGGCGACGAGGAAGGCGATGCCGTTGAGCAGCGGGGGGGTCTTCGGGCCGGGGGGAAGGCGATAGGTCTCGGTCGTCATGGGCCGTGATGGTACTCATGAGTACCGCATCGCGCAACCCGCCGCCCACGGTGCGTTCGCAGTTTTGGTCGCTATCCGAACATTTCTGCGAACTCAGTAGGGGGAGGAGGCGAGGCGGCGGGCTGCGTCGCGGATGGCTTCGAGGGTGCCGGCCTTGTCGATCGAGGCGATCCCGGTGCGGTCGGCGGTGGCGGGCGCGAGGCGGTCCTGGCCGACGATCACGTGGAACGGCCGTCCGACGGCGGCGCAGGCCGCGGCGATCTCGCCGACGACCTTTCCTTCGAGGCTCTGGGAATCGATCCGTCCCTCGCCGCCGATCGCCGCGTCGGCGGCGGCGAGACGAGCCTCGAAGCCGAGCAGGTCGAGGACGAACTCGGCCCCCGGGCGGAGCTCGGCGCCGAACGCCGCCCAGAGACCGCCGGAGAGACCCCCCGCGCAGCCGGTCATCGGCACGCCGCGCGGGTCGCGCGGCAGCTCGGCGGCGATCCGGTCGAGTCGCTCGGCGAGGCGCTCCACCGTCGCCGGGTCGGCGCCCTTCTGGGGTGCGAATACCCGAGCGGCGTCCTCGAAGGCGGTGCGCACGTCGCAGAGGACGATGAGCGATGCACCGCCGAGGCCGCCGCGCTCGCGCAGGGCCCGGGTCGCGCCGAGGCCGCCGTCGGTGGTCGCGCTGCCACCCGCCGCGAGGAGCACGCGGCGCGCGCCGGTCTCGATCGCCGCGGCGATCAGCTCCCCGGTCCCGTAGGTGCTCGCCGCCACGGCGTCGCTCTCGTCCGGCGCGACCAAGGGCAGTCCCGAGGCGGCGGCGGTGTCGACGACCGCGGTGCCGCCGTCCTCGACGAGGACGAAGCTCGCGTGGATCGGCCGGCCGAGCGGATCGTGGGCGCCGGCCTCGCGGACCTCGCCGCCGAGCGCCGCCCGCACCGCCTCGGCCGTCCCCTCACCGCCGTCGGCGGTCGGGCAAAGGTCCGCCGTCGCCCCTGCCTCCTCGACCCCCGCCCCGATCGCCGCCGCCACCTCCGGCGCCGAGAAGGTCCCCTTGAACGAGTCAGGGCAGACGAGGAAGCGGGTCATCCAGGGCCGAGGACGATCTCGCGCACCTGCCAGACGATCGGGGCGGAGTCCTCGGGGGCGGTGGCGACGCGGCCGAGGCCGGTGGCGACGGCGCTCAGCTCCTCGTGCTCATGTGCGGCGAGCACCTCGGGGCGGTCTCGCCAGGTGCCGAAGTTCATCCCGAACATCCGCGCCGCGACCCCGGCCCCGGGCTCGAAGGTCGCCACCGAGCTGCGCTGCAGCGCCGGATGGTCGCGCAGCCCGGCGTCCAGCTCGGGGCCGATCTCCAGCCGGTTCTCGTTGGCGGCCAGCATCTCCCGCTGCAGGTCGAGGTAGCGGGCGAGGGCAGGCTCCTCGGTCTCGATCGACTCGACCTCCTCGAGCAGGAGGACGCCGCCGGGCGCCAGCCGCCGGCGCCACAGCTCGACCGCGGCGAGCGGGTCGCGCAGATGGGTCAGCAACATGCGGACGAAGATCACGTCGGCGCCGTCCACCTCCGCCGGCAGATCGAGCACGTCGGCCTCGATCGCCTCGATCGTCTGGTCGTCGGCCATCCGGATCGCCGTCTGTTCGACGTAGGCGGGGGAGAAGTCGATGGCCACGGTGCGCGCCGGGCGCAGCACCTCGCGGACCAGCGCCGTGGTGTGGCCGGGCCCGCTGCCGAGGTCGACGGCGAGCGCGGGCTCGGCGGGCGCCGCCGCGGCGAGGAAGCGCCGGGTCGTCTCCGCGAACGTCGCGCCGACCAGCTCCAGCCGGCGCGCCGCCAGGTCGGAGTCGCCGAAGGTGTAGTCATCCTGCGGCGTCATCGACCGCCCTCCTCAGCGCGCCCGCCAGGTCGCCTTTGCGCGCCACCTCGATTCCGCCCAGTCCCAGCCATTCCGACACCAACCGTAGTTCGTCGGCCAGCTCGCGGGCGACCGACCCCTCCTCGACCCGCGGCTCGGCGAAGGCGCCGTGGACCCGCAGCACCCCCGCCTGCCGATCGCTTTTCAGGTCGACCCGCGCCACCAGCCGGTCGCCGAGCAGGAAGGGGAGGACGTAGTAGCCGTGGACGCGCTTCGCGGCCGGCGTGTAGATCTCGATCCGGTAGCGGAACCCGAAGAGCCGCTCGGTGCGCTCGCGCGCCCAGACCATCGAGTCGAACGGGGTGAGCAGGGCGCGCGCCCGGATCCGGCGCGGCACATGAAGGTCGGCCGGCGTGTAGGCGGGCGCGCTCCAGCCCTTGACGGCGGCCGGGACCAACGCCCCGGCCTCGACCAGCTCCGCCAGCCGCGCCTTCGAGTCGGCGCGGGGGAGGCGGAAGTAATCGCCGAGGTCGGGCTCGGTCGCGACCCCGAGCCGCCGCGCCGCGAACAGCAGCAGCTCGCGCTGCGCCTCGGCCTCGCTCGGTGTCGGCATCTCCAGGATCGGCGTGGGGAGCACCCGCTCCGGCAGGTCGTAGAGGCGCTCGAAGTTGACCCGGCGCTCGGCGGTGACCTCGCCCGCGAAGAAGAGGTACTCGAGCGCTTTCTTACCGTCGTTCCAGTTCCACATCTCTCCTGCCCGGCGTTCGCGGCGTGGCGTGCCGACCTCGGCGGCGCGGATCGGCCCCTGCTCGCGAACCAACTCCAGCACCTGCCTCACCAGCTTCGGCTCGTCCTTGGCGACCCGCGCCACGCCTTTCCAGGCGAGCTTGTCGGCGCGCGCCATCCGCCAGCGCAGCAGCGGCTGCATGTCGATCGGGATCAGCGAGGCCTCGTGCCCCCAGTACTCGAAGAGCTCCCGCCGGTCGGCGCCGGTCCGCCCGTCGACCCCGTCCTGGTGGACGGTCAGCAGGTCGAGCGTCTCCCGCGGATAGGGGCCGAGCCGCGAGAAGAGCGGCATGTAGTGCGAGCGGCTGAAGACGTTGACCGAGTCCAGCTGGAGGATGCCGACCGCGTCGAGCGTCCGGCGGATGTGCCGCACGTCGACCCGCCCGCGCGGCCGCGCCGTCGCCAGGCCCTGCGCCGCGATCGCCGCCCGGCGCGCCTGCGCGGCGCTCAACTCGATCTCGGCGACGGCGGGCACGGGTCGATTCTCGACGACCCGGCCCGCCGCCGGCGGCCTACTGCTTCAGCTTGAGAACGAGCGAGCCCGTGCCGGTGGCGGCGCCGGTGGCGCTACCGGTCAGCTTGAGCGTCGACTTCTTCTTGGCCTTTTCGGTGAGCTGCACCCGCACCGAGACGGTCCAGGACCCACCGGGGGCGAGTATCGGCAGCTTCTGCGTTTCGGGCTTCACGTTGACGCCCTTTGCCGTCTTCACCAGCAATGAACCTTCCGTCGACGTGGTGGCTCCGGTGTTCGTGACCTTCACGTGGACCGTCTTCCACTTACCGACCTTCAGGCTCTGCGGTTTCGGGTTGGTGATCGAGAGCGCCGCAGGCGCGGGTGGCGGGGGCGGCGGCGCCTTGATCGGGAAGGCCATGATGTCCGATCCGGCGCTTTCACCAAGGGCGATGAGAGCGCAGTCGAATCCCTTTTCCGCGAAGTTCGCCGAGGTCAGCGAGAGGGTGGTCGTCGTCCCGGACACCGTCTTCGAGGCCGGTAGTTCCTGCGGCGACGAGAAACTGCCCGTAAGGCCTATGGCAGCGGGCGTCGCGTAGGAGGACGTGATCACGAGGAGCGGATTGCTGACAAAGAGTTGGAGAAGGATGAGTTCTCCACCGAGGTTGGTCGAGCATTCCGACGTCGAGAGTCCGGCGAAGATCGCGCCGGTGCCGGTCGATTTCGGTTCGGCAGCCGTGGTCAGATGGAAGACGACGCTCCCGGTGCCCGATTCGTACGACGCGTCACCCTTGACGAGGGTGGCTTCGGCGGACGGGTTGCCTTCGCGAAAGGGGGTAGTGGATTCCCCGGTCCGCGTTTCGGGTGCGGCCGATGCCGTTGCGGCGAAGACGAGGAGCGCGGTGAGGGCGACGCTCAGAAGGGCAGGGACACGGAGGTGGCGAGGAAAGCTCATGGATCGGGAGCCTAGCTGCCAAGGGCAGGTTTCCTAAGCCAAAATTAGGTACGGAGTTGCAACTCCGTTTTAGCGGAGCGGCTGCTCCGCTTGTGCTACGGTCTCGACATGAACCGGAGCACTCACCCTCACTTCAATCCCTGGCCGGCCCTCGTCGTGGTCTGTTTCGGCCAGTTCATGGTCGTCCTCGACGCGACGATCGTGAACGTGGCGCTGCCCGCCATCCAATCCTCCCTCGGCTTCTCCGACAGCTCGCTGCAGTGGGTCGTCAACGCCTACACGCTGTTCTTCGGCGGCTTCCTGCTGCTCGGTGGCCGCGCCGCCGACCTGCTCGGCCGGCGCACGCTGTTCCTCGCCGGCGTCACGGTCTTCTCGCTCGCCTCGTTGGCGAACGGGCTGGCGACCTCGGAGACGATGCTGATCGTCGGCCGCGCCGTGCAGGGGCTCGGCGGCGCGATGCTCTCGCCCGCCGCGCTCTCCGTCATCACCACCTCCTTCGAGGAGGGCGCCGAGCGCACCAAAGCGCTCTCGATCTGGGCCGCGGTCGCCGCGGGCGGCGGCGCCGTCGGACTGCTGCTCGGCGGCTTCCTGGTCGAAAGCCTCTCCTGGGAGTGGATCTTCTTCGTCAACGTGCCGGTCGGCGTGGCGATCGTCGTCGCCGCCCTGCGCTTCGTCCCCAACTCGGTGCAGGAGGGCGCGCTGCGCCACTTCGACCTGGCCGGCGCGACCACCGTCACCGGCGGCCTCGTCGCCCTCGTCTACGCGATCGTCGAGGCCTCGAATTGGGGCTGGGGATCGCCGCGGACGCTCGGCGTCGCCGCCCTCGGCCTCGGCCTGCTCGCCGCCTTCGTCGCGATCGAGCGGCGCTCGCCGGCGCCGCTGGTGCGGCTGGAGCTCTTCCGGCTGCGCTCGCTGGCGACCGGCAACGGCGTCTTCCTGTTGGTCGCGGGAGGCCTCTTCGCGATGTTCTACTTCGCCTCGCTGTACCTGCAGAACATCCTCGGCTACTCGCCGTTGACCACCGGCCTCGCCTTCCTGCCGGTCACCTTCGGGATCGCGATCGGCGCCACGCTGGCCGAGAAACTGATCCCCCGCGTCGGCCTGCGGCCGGTCCTCCTCGCCGGGATGCTGGTCGCCGCAGCGGGCCTCACCGTGCTCGCCGCGACGACGCAGGTCGGCGGCCACTACCCGGGGATCATCGGCGGCCTCCTGCCGATGTCGATCGGGATGGGGGCGACGTTCGTCTCGCTGACCCTGGTCGCGACCACCAACGTCGACGCCGCCGACGCGGGCCTCGCCTCGGGGATCTTCAACACCTCGCAGCAGATCGGCGGCGCGCTCGGCCTCGCCGTCCTCTCCAGCATCGCCAGCAGCCGCACCTCCGACTTCCTCGCCGGCGTCGCCGGCACGCCGAGCTTCCTCGACAAGCAGGAAGCGATGGTGGCCGGATTCCAGACGGCGTTCATCGTCGCCGCGGCGTTGGTCGCCGTCGGGACGGTCCTCGCCGCGGTGCTGCTGCGCCGCCGCGACGTCGCCCGGATCGAGTCGGGCGACGCTGTGGCGGTGCCGGTCTAGGGCCGGGGGTGGGCTGATGGTCGCGGCGAGCGCGCCGGAAGGGCCGGTTACCCTTCCCGAGATGGCCACGGTGGAGAGCTCACCCGCGCTTCGCGCGGACGCGGCGCGCAACCGCGAGCGGATCATCGCCGCGGCGACCGAGGTCTTCGCCGAGCGCGGCCTCGAGGCCTCGACCGCGGAGATCGCGGCGCGGGCCGGGGTCGGTGAGGCGACGCTCTTCCGCCGCTTCCCGACCAAGGAGGACCTGGTCACGGCGATCGTCGGCATGCAGTTGGAAGACGCCGCCGCGGTGGCCGCGTCCTGCCTCGAAGAGGACGACCCCTGGCGCGGGGTCGAACGCTTCCTCTACGAGATGACGGCGAAAGCGTCCCAGGACCACGGTGTCTCGGGCGCGCTGAAGGAGCGCTGCATGGCCTCGTCGGAGCTGGCCGGCGCCCGCGGCCGCGTACTCGACCTCACCGCGCAGCTGATCAAGCGCGCCCAGGCGGCCGGGGTGCTGCGCGACGATGTCGCCGGCCAGGACCTGATGTTCCTGATGGCCGCGATCGGCTCGCTCGGCGAGCTCCCTTTCCCCGGCCTACGCCCGGACCTCTACCAGCGCTACCTCGGGATCGTCCTCGACGGTCTGCGTCCCGACGTCGCCTCGAAGCTCCGCCCCGGCGCCCCGCCCCGCCGCGTGATCGAGCGCCCCGAACCCTGACCCGCGCCGGTGCGTTCGCAGTTAGTTCCGGATACCGGAACTAACTGCGAACGCACCCGAGGTCGGGCCCACTCCTAGCTTGGGGCGGCGACGTTGGCGGGCGCCTCGTCGGAGAGGAGCTCGTGGGCGAAGCGGACCACCAGGGCGCCGTCGCCGACCGCGCCGGCGACCCGGTTCGAGGCCCCGGCGCGCACGTCGCCCGCCGCGAAGACCCCCGGTCGCACCGTCTCCAGCATCTGCGGCTCGCGGTCGACCAGCGGCCAGGCGATGTGGCCCTCGCAGCGGTGGGCGCCCTCGCCGCAGAGCAGGAACCCGGCGTCGTCGGTGGCCAGCATCCCGTCGGAGACCTCGGTGCAGGGATCGGCGCCGATCATCACGTAGACGGCGCTGGTGTCGACGTCGCGGCGCGAGCCGTCGCTCGACTGCAGCGTCACCGATTCGACGACGGCGGTGCCGTGGAGGGCGACGACCTCGGTCTCGGTCAGGACCTCGATCCGCGGCGCCCGTTCGACCCGGTCGACGAGGTAGCGGGACATCGTCGCCTTCAGCGCCTTGCCGCGCACGATCACCCGCACGCTGCGCGCCTTTTTCGCCAGGCTGACGGCGGCCTGCCCGGCCGAGTTGCCGCCGCCGATCACGACCACGTCTTTGTCGCGCGCCCGCTCGGTGTCGGTCGACATCGCCGCGTGGTAGACGCCGGCGCCGCGGAAGCGGTCCATCCCCTCCGCCTGCAGCTCCCGCCAGCGCGCCCCGGTCGCCATCACCAGCGAGCGGGCCAGCACGTGCTGGCCGTCGTCGAGGTCGATCCGCACCAGCCCTTCGGGGCCGTCGGCGAGCTCGGTCGCCCGGTGGTAGCTGGAGAGGACGGCGTCGAAGCGGCGCGCCTGCAGCGTTGCCTTGGTGGTCAGCTCGCGGCCGCCGATCCCGGTCGGGAAGCCGAGGTAGTTCTCGATCCGCGTGCTCGTCCCGGCCTGGCCGCCGGGCGCCCAGGACTCGACGACCAGCGTCCGCAGCCCCTCCGAGCCGCCGTAGACGGCGGCGGCGAGCCCGGCGGGCCCGGCGCCGAGCACGACCAGGTCGAAGCGCTCGCCGTCGACCTCGGCGCGCAGCCCGAGGCCGCGGGCGACCTGGGAGGGGGAGGGGTTACGCAGGACGTCGCGGGCGTGGACGAGGATCGGCGTTTCCTCGCGCGGCACCTCGAGCCACTCGAGCATCTCATCGCTCTCGGGGTCGTTGTCGACGTCGTACCAGTGGACCGGGAGCAGGTTGCGCTCCAGCAGGTCGCGCACTTCGAAGGCGCGCCGCGAGGCCTGCGGCGCGATCAGCCGCATCACCCCGTAGCCGTGCTCTTCGTGCCAGTCCCGCCGCGCCAGCAGCGTGCGGAAGATCATTTCGCCGAACTCCGGCCAGGAGGCGACCATCGCCCGCAGCTTGGCCCGCGGGAAGACGAGCGCCTCGGTCGGCTCGACCGCGACCGCGGCGCTGATCGTCGGCTCGCCGGTGAAGGCCGCGATGTCGCCGATGTAGGTGCCGCCCACGGCGGCGGCGACGTGGACGTCCTTGCCCGGCTTGCGGTCGACGAACTCGACCCGCCCGTTCAGCAGGACGAAGAACGGCGCGTCGCGCACCCCGTGCTCGTAGAGCACGTCGCCGTCCTCGAACGCGCGCCGCTCGCCCCCCTTCTTCTCCAGCCAGTGGAGCTTCTGCTCCGAAAGGCGGGGGAACATGACCTCGTCGTCGAGATCGGGGAACGGTTCGAGGCGGACGACACGGACTTCCTGCATCGGTCCAAAGCTACTCCTCGGGTGGGGTGGCGAGGGGGAGACCTGACGGACCCCCTCTCTCACGAACAGCAGGGAGGTTCGTTCGGGGGTCCGTCAGGTCTCCTGCGCGCGAGCTCTCTCAGTTCAGGTGAAGTAGTGGCCGTCGTCCAGGTCCGCGATCAGGCTGGCGTGGGTCGGTTCCCAACCCAGCAGCTCGCGGGTGATCGTGTTGGAGGTCGGGTCGTCGAGGGCGATGAAGCCGGCGAGCGGACCGAAGTAGCCGGGGATCTCGTCGGTGGGGATGGAGCGGACCTCGAGGCCGGTGCCGCGGCCGATCGCCGCGGCGATCTCGCGGGTCGGCACGCCTTCGTCGCCGACGCCGTGGAGGATCTGGCCGGCGGGGGCCGACTCGACGGCGCGGCGGTAGAGGTCTGCGGCGTCGAGGGTGTGGACGGCGGGCCAGCGGTTGGTGCCCTCGGCGGGGTAGCCGGCGAAGCCCTGCTCGCGGGCGATGCCGATCAGGATCGGGCCGAAGCCGTGCTTGTCGAGGTCCGAGTGGACGAGCGGGGAGAGGCGGATCACGGAGCTGCGCACGCCGCGGTCGGCGAAGGCCAGGGTGGCGTTTTCGACGTCGGCTCGGTGGCCGCCCGGCGAGCGGTCCTCCTCCGTCCCGGCGCGACCCTCGATGCCCATCATCGCCAGCATCAGCGTGCCGCTGGTGTTGACGAAGGGCTTGCCGGTGCCGGCGAGGGCATCGCCGAAGGCCTGCGTCGCGGCCATGTCGGCGGCGATCGCGCCCTCCATGTTGCCGCTCTGCATCAGGTCGTGCCTGAAGGCGAGGTGGATGACGCCGTCGGCCTCGGCGGCAGCCTCCTGCAGGCCGTCGAGATCGTCGAGGTCGCCGCGCCGGACCTCGGCGCCGAGCGCCTCGAGCTTCGCGGCCGAGGCGTCGGAGCGGGCGAGGCCGACGACCTCATGGCCCGCGGAGAGGAGCTCGCTGACCGTGGGAGTGCCGATATGGCCGGATGCGCCGGTGACGAAAACGCGCATTGGGAACCTCCAGAAGATCGTGATGGTGATGACACTGTGTGACATCACTCTAGCACGACGATGACACCAGGTGTCATCACCTACAATCGCCCGATGGGCAGATGGCAGCCAGATGCGCAAGGGCGCCTTGCGGAGGCGGCGATGCAGCTGTTCGAGGAGCGCGGCTTCGAGGCCACCACTGTCGCCGACATCGCCGCCCGCGCAGGGCTCACCAAACGCACCTTCTTCCGCTACTTCGCCGACAAGCGCGAGGTGCTCTTCTCGGGCTCGCAAGGTCTCCAAGCGGCGTTCGTCGAGGCGATCGCCGCAGCGCCCGCCGATGCCGCGCCGCTCGACGCGATCGCCCGCGGCCTCGACGCGATGGCCGACCTCTTCGAGGCGATCGGCGACCGTCCGCGCAAGCGCCAGGCGATCATCGCCGCCAACGCCGACCTGCAGGAGCGCGAGCTGATCAAGATGGTCGGCTTCGCCGCCGCGGGCGCCGGCGCGCTCCGTTCCCGTGGGGTCGCCGACCCGGCCGCGACCCTCGCCGCCGAGGCGGGTATCGCGGTGCTCCGGGTCGCCTTCGAGAGATGGGCGGGCGGCCCCGCGGGCCAGGACCTCCACCGCCTGCTCGCCGAAGGGATGAGCGAGCTCAAGTCGGTCGCCGCGGCTTGAGTGCCGGCCCCGGCGCGGCGATGTGCGATCTTGCCGCGATGCCGACGATCGAGACTCCCGCCGGGATCGAGCTCTATTACGAGACGATCGGCGATCCCGCCGATCCGCCGATGCTCCTGGTGATGGGCTACGGCAGCCAGATGATCGCCTGGCCGCGCGGCTTCTCCGAGCTGCTCGCCGCGGGTGGGCGCTACGTGATCGAGTTCGACAACCGCGACGCGGGGCTGTCGTCGAAGCTCGACGGGGTCGAGGTCGACATGGGGGCACTGGTCGCGGCGGCGCAGACCGGGGAAGCCGATCGCATCGGGGCGATCGCGCCCTACACGCTGAGCGACCTGGCCGGGGACTGCCTCGCCCTGCTCGACGATCTGGGGATCGAGCGCACCCATGTGCTCGGCGCCTCGATGGGCGGGATGATCGCCCAGCAGCTGGCGATCGAGCACCCCGAGCGGCTGCTCACCCTGACCTCGATGATGTCGACGACGGGAGAGGCCGAGTACGGTGTGCCGGCCGAGGAGGCCCTCGCCGCGCTCCTCACCCCCTCGCCGCCGGAGCGCGAGGCATATATCCGGGCGAGCGCGGAGAAGGGGATGATCTGGGCGTCGCGGCGGTACGGCGATCGCGCCCGGCTCGAAGCGCTCGCTGCCGAAAGCTACGACCGCTGCTTCTATCCGGAGGGCGTGAGCCGACAGCTCGCCGCGATCCTCGCTACCGGCTCCCGCGCCGATGGCCTCCGCGCCCTCACTGTCCCGACCTTGGTGATCCACGGCTTGGACGATGTGCTGATCCAGCCCGACGGCGGCGAGCGCACCGCGGAGCTCATTCCAGGCGCTCGCCTCCTTCTGGTCGAGGACATGGGCCACGACCGTCCCGAACAACTCTGGCCGCTCCTGACCAACGCGATCCTCGAGCACACCGAGGGGGGAGACCTGATGGACCCCCTCTCTCACGAACAGCAGGGAGGTTCGTTCGGGGGTCCATCAGGTCTCCCTGCGAAGGCTGGCGATGGCTGAGAAGGCACGTGCTCGTGAGCGCCCACTGTTCACCGGAAGAGTCGAAACGCTCGAGCAGCTGACGCCTACCCTGCGGCGGATCGTCTTCGGCGGGGAGGGGCTGGCGGGCTTCAGTGCCGGAGAGTTCAGCGACAATTACGTGAAGCTGCAGTTCCCACGGCCGGGTGCGCCGGCAGAGGAGCGGCCGAAGGTCCGCACCTACACGGTGCGCGAGTGGGACGCCGGGCGCTCGCTGCTGACGATCGACTTCGTCGTCCACGGCGACGAGGGTGTCGCCGGGCCCTGGGCGGCCGCTGCCGAGCCCGGCGACACGCTGGCGCTGCGGGGTCCGGGCGGCGCCTACTCACCCGACCCGGAGGCAGCCTGGCACCTGATGGCCGGCGACATCAGCGTCGTCCCGGCGATCTCCGCCTCGCTCGCCCGCGTCCCGGCGGGCGTGCCGGTCCACGTCCTGCTCCAGGTCGACGGCCCCGCGGAGGAGGTGGCGCTCGACTCGCCCGGCGACCTTCACCTGCACTGGCTCCACGGCGACGCCGACGAGCTCCTCGCCGAGGCGATCGCGGCGCTCGACTTCCCGCCCGGCGAGCCCCAGGTCTTCCTCCATGGCGAGGCCACCTCGGTCCGCCTCGCCCGCCGCCGCCTGGTCGCCGAGCGCGGCGTCCCCGCCACCGCCCTCTCCGCCTCCGGCTACTGGAAACGCACCCTCACCGACGAAGGCTGGCGCGAGGCCAAAGCCGACTGGAACCGCCAGGTCGAGGCCGAAGACGCCGGCGGCTAGACAGTCGATTCCACGGGGCCGGGTGCGGCTGGCCGAGAAGCGTCCCGGGCGTCTCGTGGCGACCCCGGCAGGGTGTGGCCGCCACGAGACGCCCGGGACGTGAGGGATTCTCAGGGAAGTTCACACGGAGGTACGGAATACGCCGAGGACGTCACAGGTCCTCATGCATCTCCCCACCGACACAGAGGGCCCTGCCACGACCGTGCACTTGAGCCGCCTATAGGCGGCTCAAGTGCACGGTCGTCGGCGGCCTGA
>DATJWW010000052.1:0-13351 GCA_035500835.1 Solirubrobacterales bacterium
CAAAGGACGACCGCCCCGCGAAGCGTCTGTCTCGCTTGCCAGCCGGCGTCGCTTCGGATCGCCCTTCCTCCGACGCCCGGGCCATGACGTCTCTGGATGACGGCTTGAACCGAGGGGACGGACCCACCTCGACTCGCCGGAATGTCGCGAAGCGGCGGAAATGCAATCCGATTCCTGTGCCCCATAGGGGCACAGCATCATCGCGGAGCTGCACCCGCAGGGTGCGCGACCCAATTCCGCCGAGGCGAGGTGGGTCCGTCCCCCGACGCAATGCTTCAAGCGAGCCCGCCGGGGCTCCCCTCATCCCTGGGCGATCGCCAGGAACACCTCGGCGCGCTGTTTGTCTTTCAGCGCCCGAGCTTTCTCGGCGGAGTCGTCCTCGGACTCCGAAAAGCGGCGTTCGGCGTCGGACAGCTCTTCTTTGAGCGCGCCGGCGTCGAGGTCCTCGGGCGGCACCGCTTCCTCGACCAGGACCCTGGCGGTGTTGTCGAAGACCTGCAGCCAGCCGTGCGACTGCGCCCACTGCCTGGTCTCCGAGTCGGAGACCTTGAGGCGCAGCGTGGTCGGCTGCAGGGCGCCGAGCACCGGGGCGTGGTTGGCGAGGATGCCGATTTCGCCGACCTCGGTGCGGGTCGAGAGCTGGCGGACTTCACCGTTGAAGACCTCCCCCTCCGGGGTGAGAACCTCGACGTCCAGCATGTGCTCCTGCGCCACCGTCGCCCCTTACGCTTTCGCGGCGGCGTTCTCGGTGACCTGGTCGATCGAGCCCTGCATGTAGAAGGCGCCCTCCGAGAGGTCGTCGTGCTCGCCGTCGAGGATCTCGCGGAAGCCGCGCACCGTCTCCGAGACCGGCACGTACTCGCCGGAGCGGCCGGTGAACTGTTCGGCGACGAAGAACGGCTGCGAGAGGAAGCGCTCGATCTTGCGGGCGCGCGACACCGTCTGGCGGTCCTCGTCGGAGAGCTCGTCGATACCGAGGATGGCGATGATGTCCTGGAGCTCTTTGTAGCGCTGCAAGACCTCCTGGACCTCGGTCGCGGTGCGGTAGTGCTCCTCGCCGACCACGTCGGGCTTGAGGATCGTCGAGGTCGAGTCGAGCGGGTCGACCGCCGGGTAGATGCCTTTCTCGGAGATCGCCCGGGAGAGCGCCGTGGTCGCGTTGAGGTGGGCGAACACCGAGGCCGGGGCCGGGTCGGTGTAGTCGTCGGCGGGCACGTAGACGGCCTGGATCGAGGTGACCGAGCCGCGGTCGGTCGAGGTGATCCGCTCCTGCAGGCCGCCCATCTCGGTCTCCAGCGTCGGCTGGTAACCGACCGCCGAAGGCATCCGCCCGAGCAGCGCCGAGACCTCGGAGCCCGCCTGGACGAAGCGGAAGATGTTGTCGATGAAGAGCAGCACGTCCTGGCCGCCCTGCTCGCGGTAGTACTCGGCCATCGTCAGGCCGGAGAGGGCGACGCGCAGACGGGCTCCGGGCGGCTCGTTCATCTGGCCGAAGACGAGCATCGTTTTGTCGATGACGCCGCTTTCTTTCATCTCGAGCCAGAGGTCGTTGCCCTCGCGGGAGCGCTCGCCGACGCCGACGAAGGCGGACAGCCCCTCGTGCTCCTCGGCGATGTTGCGGATGAGCTCCTGGATCAAGACGGTCTTGCCGACCCCGGCGCCGCCGAACAGCCCGACCTTGCCGCCTTTGGCGTACGGCGCGAGCAGGTCGATGACCTTGATCCCGGTCTCGAGGATCTCCTGGGTCGGGGTCAGGTCGGAGGCCTTCGGCGCGGGCCGGTGGATCGGCCAACGCTCGGTGTCGCCGGGGACGTCGTCGCCGTTGTCGATCGGGTCACCGAGCAGGTTGAAGATCCGGCCCAGGGTGACGTCGCCGACCGGCACCGTGATCGGCCCGCCGCTGTCGATCACCTTGTCGCCGCGCTGCACGCCGTCGGTGGCGTCCATCGCCACCGCGCGGACGCGGTCGTCGCCGAGGTGCTGCTGGACCTCGCAGACCAGTTCGGTGTTGTCGCCCTCGTCGTTGCCGCGGCTCTCGATCACGATCGCCGAGTAGATCTCCGGCAGCCCATCGGGGAAGAGCGCGTCGACCACCACTCCGGTGACCTGCTCGACGCTGCCGATGTTCTGCCCTGCTCCGTT
This sequence comes from Solirubrobacterales bacterium, assembly GCA_035500835.1. Lineage (GTDB taxonomy): Bacteria > Actinomycetota > Thermoleophilia > Solirubrobacterales > 70-9 > VAYN01. The sequence continues at coordinate 2,143 of DATJWW010000052.1, forward strand.
GCCGTTGCCGTTCTCAGCCAATTTGATCTGGGTCCTTTTCCTGGTCTTGCGAGATTGCTGGGGTCCGTCGTCTAGCTCAGCGCCTCGGCGCCGGCGACGACCTCGAGGATCTCCTGGGTGATCTGCGCCTGGCGGGCGCGGTTCATCTCCAGGGTCAGTTCGTCGTTGATCGATTCCGCGTTCTCGGCCGCATTGCGCATCGCGGTCATCCGCGCGCCGAGCTCCGAGGCGGAGGACTCGAGCAGCGCCCGGTAGACGGAGATCGTCACGTACTCCGGGATCAGCCGCCCGAGCAGCTCCTCGGGGTCAGGCTCGTAAGACCACTCCGAGCGGGCCTGCGGGGACTCCGCCGTGTCCTCCGTCGTCGCCTCTTCCTCCTCCGCGGCGCCCTCGCCGACGACCTCGGCCTGCTGCAACGGCAGCAGGGTCTGGCGCCAGACGTATTGGGTGAGCGGCGAGACGAAGCGGTTGTAGACCAGCTCGACCCGATCGACCTCCTCGTCGACGTAGCGGGCGGTCAGCTCCTCGCCGATCTGACGGGCGTCGGAGAAGGCCGGGCGGTCGGTGAAGCCGGTGTATTCGCCGACCAGCTCCTGTTTGCGGAAGGTCAGCGCCGAGACGCCCTTGCGGCCGACGACCGAGAAGACGGGCTCGGCGCCTTCCTCGCGGACACGGGCGGCGGAGCGCATGCCCTCGCGGATGATGTTCGAGTTGAAGGCGCCGGCCAGGCCGCGGTCGCCGGTGATCAGGACGATGCCGACCTTCTGCACGTCCTCGCGCTCGGCGAGGACCGGGACGCGCGGGATGCCACCCGCCTGGGCGGAGGCGATCCGGGTCAGCTTGCGCATGCCCTCCGCATACGGGCGCAGGTCCTCGATCCGCTGTTCGGAACGGCGCAGGCGCGCCGCCGCGACCATCTCCATCGCCCGCGTGATCTTCTGGATGTTCTTGATCGACGCAATGCGACCTTTGACTTCTTTGAGCGTGGCCATGGGTGTGCTCCGCGGGCGCTGCTAGGACGCCGCGGCGGCCTCCTCGGGTTGCTCGGTCTCGTCGGGCTGCGCGGCCTTGGCGCTCGAGGTGCCGAGTTCACCGGCCTCGACCGGCTCGCCTTCCTCGTCGAAGTCAGGGCCGAAGTCGTCGACGAAGGCACCGATCGCCTTGCCCAGCGCCTCCTCGTCGGCGTCCTCGAGCTTGCCGGTCGCTTCGATCCGGTCGAGCAGGTCCTTGTGTTCGGAGTGGAGCCGGATGCGCAGGCCGGCGAGGAACTCGCCCACCCGCTCGACCTTGACCCGGTCGAGGTAGCCGCCGGTCCCGGAGTAGATCGAGGCGACCTGGTCGGCGACGGCGAGCGGCTCGCGCTCTTTCTGTTTGAGCAGCTCGACCAGCCGCTGGCCGCGGGTCAGCGCTTTCTGCGTCTCCGGATCGAGCTCGGAGCCGAACTGGGCGAAGGCCTCGAGGTCGCGGTACTGGGAGAGGTCGAGGCGCAGTTTTCCGGCGACCTTCTTCATCGCCTTGGTCTGCGCGTTGCCGCCCACCCGGGAGACCGAGATGCCGACGTTGATCGCCGGCCGCACGCCGGAGAAGAAGAGATCGGACTCGAGGAAGATCTGCCCGTCGGTGATCGAGATCACGTTGGTCGGGATGTAGGCCGAGACGTCGGAGGCCTGGGTCTCGATGATCGGCAGCGCGGTCAGCGAGCCGCCGCCGAGGTCGTCGTTCAGTTTCACCGCCCGCTCGAGCAGCCGCGAGTGCAGGTAGAAGACGTCGCCCGGATACGCCTCGCGGCCCGGTGGGCGCCGCAGCAGCAGCGACATCTGGCGATAGGCGGAGGCGTGCTTGGTGAGGTCGTCGTAGACGCAGAGGGCGGCTTTGCCGTTGTAGAGGAAGTGCTCGCCCATCGCGCAACCGGCGTACGGCGCGATGTACTTGATCGGCGCCGCCTCGTCGGCGGGCGCGGCGACGATGATCGTGTTCTCCATCGCGCCGTTCTCCTCCAGCGTCTCCTTCAGCTGGACGACGGTGGACATCCGCTGCCCGATCGCGACGTAGATGCAGATCAGATCCTTGTCCTTGTTGTTGATGATCGTGTCGATCGCGATCGCCGTCTTGCCGGTCTGACGGTCGCCGATGATCAGCTCTCGCTGGCCACGGCCGATCGGGATCATCCCGTCGATCGCCATCAGGCCGGTCTGCACCGGTTCCTCGACCGGCTGGCGCTCGACCACGCCGGGGGCTTTGAACTCGGCCGGGCGGGTCTCGGTGGTGGCGACCTCGCCGCGGTTGTCGAGCGGCCGGCCGAGCGGGTCGACCATGCGGCCCAGCAGCTGCTCGCCGACCGGGATCTCGAGCAGGTGACCGGTCCGCTTCACCGTGTCGCCCTCGACGATCTTGTCCCACTCGCCGAACAGCACGGCGCCGACGTTGTCGGACTCGAGGTTCAGCGCCAGGCCGGTGACCCCATGCGGCAGCTCGAGCATCTCCAGCGCCATGCAGTTGTCGAGGCCGTGGACGCGGGCGATGCCGTCGGCGACCGAGAGGACGGTGCCGACCTCGGTGAGGTCGGCCGAGTCGGTCTCCAGTCCCTCGATCCGCTCTCGCAGGATGCTTGCGATCTCGTCGGGCTTGATCTCCATCGGAATGCCTTTTCCTCCTTACGCCGCGCTCGCGACGCTTTTTCGCAGTTTCTCCAGGCGAGTGCGGATGCTCGCGTCAAGGACCATGTTGCCGACCCGCAGCACGATGCCGCCGAGGATCTCGCCGTCGACCTCGCTGGCGAGCTCCACCTTCTCCCCCGTCTGCCGTTCGACCTCCTCGCCGATCTTGCCGACCACCGCCGGGTCGAGCTCGATCGCGCTGGTGACGGTGACGTCGAGCCGGCGGTTCGCCCGTTTCCAGAGCTCGTCGAACTCGCGCCGGATGTGGAAGATCTCCGGCATCCGGCCTTTCTCGACCAGCAACTCGAGGAAGTTGGAGAACTCCGGCTCGGCACCCGTCACGGCGCGTCGCAGGCCCTCCTTCTTGTCGTTGCTGGACAGATAGGGGCTGAACAGGAAGATCTGCAGGTCGCGGTCGCGGTCGACCGCGTCGACGAATTGGCCGAGCTGCTGCTGCAGGTCATCGACCTTGCCTTTGTCCTCTCCCGCCGCGAAGAGGGCCTCGGCATAGACACGGGCGGCGTCGGCCATCAGTTTCTCCCCGCGCCCTAGTTCTCCGAGCCCGAGAGCGCCGAGAAGTCGACCTCGCCGAGCGCCTCCTCGACGAGCCTTTTCTGGTCCGCCTCGGTGAGGGTCTTGCCGGTGACCTTCTCGGTCGCCAGCACGGTGAGGTCGGCGACCTCCTGGCGGATCGACTCCAGCGAGCGCCGCGTCTCCGCCTCGATCTCGCGCTGGGCCTGGGCGACCAGCTCGTCGCGCCTCTGCTCGCCTTTTTCGACGCCCTGCTGCTGGGCGGCCTTCTCGGCTTTGTCGGCGCGCGCCAGGATCTCATCGGCCTGTTTGCGCGCCACGTCCAACCGCTCGCGGTACTCCGCGAGCAGTTCGTCGGATTCCTTGCGCTGCCGTTCGGCGGCCTCGATCGACTCCGCGATCGCCTTCGCCCGTTTGTCCAGGGCCTCCTGGATTTTCGGGTAGGCGACCTTGCTCAGCACCCACATCGTGAAGAGGAAGAGGACGATCGTCCAGATCATCAACCCGACGCTGGGCGAGACGAGGAAGCTGCCTTCGCTCGCCGCGACCGGGATCGCGGCTATTTGGCCGGCGAGCGCCATCGCTACGAGAGGAAGAACGCGATCAGGCCGAAGATGAACGTGTAGAAGGCCACGGCCTCGGTGAGCGCGAAACCGAGCCAGCGGATCGATTCGAGCTCGCTTTTCATCTCGGGCTGGCGGGCGACCGACTCGATCTCCTTGCCGAAGATGAAACCGACGCCGATGCCGGCGCCGATCGAACCGAGGCCGGCGCCGACGCCGAGGGCGATCGCTTTGCCGCCGTCTTTGACACCTTCACCGAGTTCGACGGCCCCGAGGATGGGGGACAGATCCATTGAAGACAGTGCTCCTTTTCTTTCGTTCAGTGGCTGGCGGAGGTGGCTCCGCCGATGTAGATGGCGCTGAGGGTCGAGAAGATAAATGCCTGTAGGGTGGCGACCAGCCCGACCTCGAAGATGAAGAAGACGAAGGCGAGCGGGAAGGTCAGGGCGCCGAGCGCGGCGATCCCGAGCAGGACCGCCAGCCCACCGCCCATGAAGAGCAGCAGCAGGTGACCGGCGAGGATGTTGGCGAAAAGTCGGACGGAGAGGCTGATCAGCCTCACGAAGTGGGAGATCACCTCGATCACGAAGATCGCGGCGCGGCCGATCGGGCTCATGTTCTCCAGCCCCGGCGGCAGCCAGCTCTTCAGATATGGGATGAACCCCTTGGCGCGCACGCCTTCGACGTGGTAGCTGATCCAGACGACCAGGGTGAGGACGATCGGGATCGAGATATTGGCGGTCGCCGCGTAGATCGCGAACGAGGGGATTTCGAGCCCGAAGACGTTGAAGTACTCCTCGGTGTTGGTCGGCAGCGGGATGAAGCCGATGATGTTCGAGAACCAGATGAAGAAGAAGAGCGTGCCGATGAACGGGAACCAGCGCTTGGCGACGTCGGCGCCGAGGTTGTCGCCGAGGATGTTGTTCTTGACCAGCCCGTAGGCGAGCTCGACCGAGGTCTGGACGCGGTTCGGCTTCTGCTGCATCCGTTTGGCGATGTAGGTCATCGTCGCGATCGTCAGCGCGCTGGCCAGCGCCAGGTAGAAGACGGCGCGGTTGATCGAGAGGTCGATCGGCCCGAGCTTGATGTCGATCCAGGCCGGGAGCTTGAACTCGTTCTGCGGTTTGAAGTCTTCGTTCTTGCCTTCGTTGCCGAAGGCGACGAGCAGCACGATCGCGATCAGCAGGTAGACGCCGAGGCCGATGAAGACTTTGGTCCTGGTCTTCATCGAGGTTGGATGCTCCGCGCTTCGGGCTCGAGCAGGTAGGCCATCCCGGAGGCCCCCATCGAGACCGTGAAGAGGATTGCCAGCAGGATCGCCGAGGAGAGGCCGGCGGTGCGCTGGGCGATGCCGACGAGCAGCACCACCGTCGCCATCAGCCAGACGCGGCCGAGCGTCGTGGCGGCGACGATCCCCATCGCGCGCTGCCGGTTGCCGGCTTTCAGCGCTTCGCCGGAGCGGCGCTGGGCGAGCACCTGGATGCCCCGCTGGGCGAGCCAGGCGGCGGCTGCGGCGGCATACCCGAGCATCGGGAAATCGGCCAACACGAAGACAACCGCGGCGGCGGCCAGCACCAGGAGGTCGACATGCTTGGGAGGAGACATAGAGCGGCTCGCCTCTGCGGGGCGAGCGCAGCGGCGACTATATCCAAAGCGTCCGACAAATGGCTTTCTGATGCGGGTTAGTGCCCCTTGCCACTACCTGCCGCCGGTTTCGTCTCCGCTTCACCTGAATCCAGTTCAAGCGCTTCGAACTCGCCCGTTTCCGGGTTGATCCGGCCGCGCCGCAGCTTGAGGATCTCGAGCACGTACACGAGGTAGACGCTGTAGGCGAGGGCGGCGGCGATCAGCACCAGCATCACCGCCGTCCAGAGCGCGTCGAAATGTCCGTGGTTGTCGCTGTAGGGGACGAAGCGGAGGGCGAGGGCCAGCATCGCCATCACGATCGTCCAGGCGTAGAGATAGGCGATCGTGCGCCGCTGGCTGAACCCCTTGTTCGCCATCCGGTGGTGGAAGTGCCAGCTGTCGGCCTGGTAGATCGGCTGGCGGTATTTGAGTCGTTTGGCGACGACGAAGCCGGTGTCGAGGATCGGCACGGCGAGCACGATCAGCGGGAAGGCGAGGGCGATCACCGCGTTCGTCTTCAGCGCGCCCTGGACCGAGGCGGTGGCGAGCAGGAAGCCGAGCAGGTTGGAGCCGGTGTCCCCCATGAAGCTCGAGGCGGGCGGGAAGCCGTGGCGCAGGAATCCGAGCGCGGCGCCCGCGGTGAGCGCCGCCAGCACGCCGGCCGAGTTGCGTTCGAGTGAGAGGGCGATCGCCGCCAGGGTGACGGCGGCGATCACGCAGACGCCGGCGGCGAGCCCGTCGACCCCGTCGAGGAAGTTGATCACGTTGACGACCGCGACGATGCCGAGCACGGTCAGCGGATAGCCCCAGCCGTGCAGTTCGAAGCCGCCGAGGAACGGCAGGGTCAGGTTCTCCACCCGCACCCCGGCCAGGACCGGGATCAGCGAGGCGGCGACCTGGCCGCAGAGCTTCGGCAGCGCCGGCAGGTCGTAGATGTCGTCGAGGACGCCGACCGCGGCGATCGCGATGCCGCCGATCAGGATCGACCGGCTCTGGCCGTCGTCCGGCATCCAGATCCAGCCCGAGATCTCGACCGCGACCAGGATCGCCAGGCCGGAGAGGCGCGGCATCGGGCGGTCGTGGAGGCTGCGCTCCTTCGGGTGGTCGATCGCGCCGACCCGGAAGGCGAGGCGCTCGGCGTAGGGCACCGACAGCCAGGCGATCGCCGCGGCGGCGATGAAGGCGAGTAGCGCGTCGGTGGTCGCGGCCAAAGCTGGAGGGTCCCCCGCGTCTTGTCGAGGTGGGATGCGCCCGGCGGCCCGGACCGGGTCAGGTTACGGGTAAAGGGCGACGGCGCCCAGCACCGCGTCGGCGAGGAAGCCCGGGTCGCGCGGATTGCGCACCCCGATCGCCTCGGTTCGCTTCACCAACGGCAGATGCTCCGGGTCCTCCAGGACCCGGAGACGACCTTCGTGGATCAGCACCTCGTCGACCCCTCCCATCCGGCCGCTGAAGGTGGTGAAGACCGGGGTGCCGAGGGCGACCGCCTCGCGGTTCATCGTCCCCCCCGCGCTGACCACCAGGTCGGCGCAGGCGATCAGGCTCTGGGCGTCGATCGCCCGGTCGGGGATCAACAGGTTGGGGGCGCCGAGCGCCCGCGCCGCCACCGCCTGCTCCTCGGTGCGGGGGATGATCACCGCCTGCACCTCGCCGTCGCCGGCGGCGAGCCGGCGCACGGTGGCGTCGTAGAGATCGTTCTTGGCGTGGTACTCGGAGGTCTCGGGAGGCGGGCGGACGACGACGATCACCTTCGTCCGGTCGAGCCCGAGGTCGTCGATGATCCCCTCGTCGGGGACGAAGTCGGCGAGGTAATAGTCCTCCTTGAGGCCCGGGAAGCGGACCAGCTTCTTCGGCTTCGCACCGATCCGGCGCAGCCGGTCGACCGGGATCGCCTCCGGCGCCAACACCCGGTCGGCGACACGGAAGGAGATCTTCCGCTGCAGGTCGGCGAACTCGTAGTCCTGCATCTGCACCGAGGTGATCCGCAGCAGCCAGCAGACCACGGCGAGGTCGACCGAGCCGTGGGCGAGCGCCAGTTCCGGTCGCCGCTCCCAGACCACCTTGGTCAGCGCCCGCGAGCGCGACTCGAGCGCCCGCACCTTGCCCCACCGCGAGGCGCCGCCGTGCTCGCCGACCACCGTGTAGTGCATGCCGAGCCGGTCGAGGATGCCGACCGTCTGCCCGTACTCGCGAGTGGTGATGAAGACCTCGTCGCCGCGCTCCTCGAAGCGCTCGATGATCGGCCGCAGCACCAGTGGGTGCGCAGCGGCGGTGCAGTCGACCCAGATCTTCATCGGCGAGAACCTAGCGAGGAAGGGGCCCGGCCATTTCGGGGGCGACCCCGGCAGGGTGTGGCCGCCGCCGAAATGGCCGGGTTCAATCGGGACGTTCGGGTTCGGGCGGCCCCACGTGCCAGGTCCGTAAGAGCTCCCATCGGTCAAGAACCTGTGTGTTTAGTTTTGGTCGTATAGCAACCGAAACTAAACACGGAGATTCCTGATCGTTCGGGAATGCGCTGTATTCGTGACAAGCGTCCCGCCCCTGTGACGGAACCACCGGAACTCCCCGTCCTGGGCGTCTCGGGGGCGGCCACACCCTGCCGGGGTCGCCTCCGAGACGCCCGGCTGGCTTCTTCCGCTCAGACAGCCGTCGGCGACAGCTGCGGGTACAACGGGTGGCGGTCCATCAGGGCGCCGGTGCGCTCCGACAGAGTGGCCTTCTCGGACTCGAAGTCGGGGCCGAGGGCGGCGGCGATCACGGCGGCGATCTCCTCCATCTCGTCCTCTTTCATGCCCCGCGTGGTCAGCGCCGGGGTGCCGATCCGCAGGCCCGAGGGGTTCATCGGCGGCCGCTCGTCGAAGGGGATCGCGTTGCGGTTGACGGTGATGCCGACCGCCTCGAGGCGGTCCTCCGCGGCCTGGCCGTCGAGCCCGGTCGGGGTCAGGTCGACGAGCACCAGGTGGACGTCGGTGCCGCCGGTGAGGACCGGGATGCCGTTCGCTTCGAGGCCGATCGCAAGGGCGCGCGCGTTGGCGATCGTCTGCCGCTGGCGCTCGGCGAAGGGCGCCGAGGCCGCGATCCGCAAGGCCACGGCCTTGGCGGCGATCGTGTGCATCAGTGGCCCGCCCTGCTGGCCGGGGAAGATCGCTTTGTCGATCGCTTTCGCGTGCTCCTCCTTGCAGAGGATGAGGCCGCTGCGCGGGCCGGCCAGCGTCTTGTGGACGGTGGTGGTGACGACGTCGGCGTGCGGCACCGGGCTCGGGTGCTCGTCGGCGGCGACGAGCCCGGCGAAGTGGGCCATGTCGACCATCAGCAGCGCGCCGACCGAGTCGGCGATCTCGCGGAAGGCGGCGAAGTCGAGCTGCCGCGGGTAGGCGGACCAGCCGGCGACGATCATCTTCGGCTTGTGCTCGGCGGCAAGGTGCGCCACCTCGTCCATGTCGACCCAGTAGTCCTCGCGCCGCACGTGGTAGGCGACCGGGTCGTAGAACTTGCCGGAGACGTTGATCTTCATCCCGTGGCTGAGGTGGCCGCCGTGGTCGAGCGCCAGGCCGAGGATCGTGTCGCCCGGTTCGAGCAGCCCGAAGTAGACGGCGTTGTTGGCCTGGGCGCCGGCGTGCGGCTGGACGTTCGCGTGGTCGGCGCTGAACAGCTCCTTGGCCCGGTCGATCGCCAGCTGCTCGGCGACGTCGACCTCCTCGCAACCGCCGTAGTAGCGGCGGCCGGGATAGCCCTCGGCGTACTTGTTGGTGAGCACCGAGCCGGCCGCGTCGAGCACGGCCTGCGGCACGAAGTTCTCCGAGGCGATCATCTCCAGGGTGCGCTGCTGACGGTGGAGCTCGCGCTCGAGGACGGTCGCGATCTCGGGATCGACCTCGGCCAGCGGCGCGGTCTGGAAGTTCTCGGGGAGGTCGGCCATCGGTCCGGCGACCATAGCAACGGCCCGGGATATTCTGCGCGGGTGAAAGCGGCGGTCTCGGTCCTGGCGTCGGCGCTGGCCCTGACTCACCCCGGGTGGCATCCGCCCGCGCAGGATCCTTGCCGGGTGCCGCAGGCGAAACAGCTCCTCTGTCCCAACCTGCGGATCGGGACGCCGAGCGACCTTTACGTCTCCAGCTACGAGGGCAGGACGCTTCTGCACGCGACCTCCGACGTGCGCAGTCGCGGACGCGGGCCGATCGAGCTCCACGGCCGGCGCGACGGCCCGAAGCGGATGCGGGTGACGCAACGGATCTACAGGGTCGGCGGTGGCCACATCACCGTGCGCACGAACGCGAGCCTCCACTTCACCGACGTCGGCTCCTACTTCGGCGGCTCCTACTGGAAGGTCCACCAGCTGGCGCGCTTCACCCTGCGCAAGGCGCTGCCCGGCGGCGGCCTCGGCCCGGTGGTGCGGACCAGTCCGAAGCTGAACTACTGCCTGCGCGACCTCGAGCGGACCCGGCCGGGGAAGCGCTCACCGCACCACCGTGTCTATCCCGGCTGCAACCAGGACCGCTCGATCCGGCGCGACCGGCTCGGCACCTCGGTCGGCTGGTCGGACATCTACCCCGCCGACTACGACAGGCAGTACATCGACGTCAGCGGCCTGCGCGGCTGCTTCGTCTTCGCGATGACCGTCGACCCGAAGCACCTCCTGTTCGAGTCCGACGAGCGCGACAACTCCTCGCACCGGCGGGTGCGACTGCCGTACGACGGGTCGAGCTGCTGAGGAAGGGTCGACCTAGTCGAGGCCGACGCGGGCGAGGGCGCTGGCCAGATCGCCTGCAGAGATCGCGCCCTGGCGCAGGACCTCCCAGCCGCCACCGTCGTCGATCGCCGCGATGTCGACGACGGTGGAGGGCAGGCCGGTCAGCTTGCCGCCGTCGATGGCGAGGTCGACCGCGTCGAGGATCGCGTCGGCGACATCCTCGAAGCGGCCCGGGGCAGGTTGGCCGCTGAGGTTGGCGGAGGTCTGGAAGATCGGGCACATGGCCCCCGCCAGCGGCCCGGCGAGAAGGCGGACACCGAGCCGCTCGGCGTCCTCACGGCAGGCGAGCGGGTAGCGGCGGCCGGGGTTCTTGACGACCAGGGTGACCGGCCCGGGCAGCAGGGCCGAGACAGCCGCGGCGGCGCGCGGGCCGAGCTCGGCGACCAGCTCACGCATCGCCAGCGGCGAGAAGTACATGACCGCGGCCGGTTTGCCGTCGTCGCGACCCTTGATCCGGTGGATGCGGCCGATCGCCGCCGCGTCGAGCGGGTCGCAGGCCAGCCCGTAGACGCCGTCGGAGGGGAAGACCGCGACGCCGCCCGCGGCGATCGTCTTCTCGAGTGCCGACCGTGCCGCCCCCGCGCCGCCGCTCTCGAGCAGCACCTGTGTGGGGGCGTTCACCGCTCCCCCACCACCACCCGCGGGGTCCCCGCCAGGTCCTCCCGCACCTCGACCCTCGGAAAGCCGGCCCCTCGCACGAGCTCCGCCACCTCGGCCGCCTGTCCCTGCCCGATCTCCACCGCCACCGCCTGTGCGTTCGCAGTAATGGTCGGATAGCGATCAGAAGTGCGAACGCACTCGGGGATGAGTAGGGCGCGGTAGGCGTCGAGGCCGTCGGGGCCGGCGAGAAGAGCCTCGCGGGGCTCCCAATGAGTGACCTCCGGCGCGAGCCCCGCCCAGTCGCGCTCGGCGACGTAAGGGAGGTTGGCGAGGACGAGGTCGAAGCTCTCATCCGCGGGGACGGTCCCGTCCTCGAAGCGGACCCGGTCGGCGAGGCCGAGGCGGGTGGCGTTCGCCCGCGCCACCTCCAGCGCGTCGGGCGAGGTGTCGGTGGCGACGACCGCAGCCTCGGGCAGCTCCTC
>DATJWW010000053.1:0-105527 GCA_035500835.1 Solirubrobacterales bacterium
CCTTGTCCTCCATCACGAACGCGACGAGCCGCCGCGCCGGCCCTTCGGACTTCACGCGGCGGAGCGCCTCCACCCCCTCGAACTCCTTGTCGAGCGCGCACGCCCAGCCGAGGCCGGCCGAGACGGCGTCGGTATCGGGCCCGATGTCGTTGCCGTGCAGCGGATAGCAGACCTCGAGCCGCAGCGTGTCGCGCGCGCCGAGCCCGCACGGGACGGCGCCGCGGGCGAGCACCGCGTCCCAGAGCGCGACGGCATCCTCGTTCATGCAGAGAATCTCGCAGCCGTCCTCGCCCGTGTAGCCGGTGCGGTTGACCATCACCTCGATGCCGTCGAGCGTCGTCTCGGCAGACGTGAAGGGCTTCGCGGGAGGCAGGCCGAGGCGCTCGATCGCCCGCGGTCCCTGCACGGCGAGGAGCGCGTGGTCGTCGGAGACGTCGCGGACGTCGGAGCCGGGAACCTCGCGCTCCTTGAGCCAGGCGAAGTCCGCCGCACGATTCGCGGCGTTGACGACGAGCATGTACGAGTGCTCGCCGAGCCGGTAGGCGATCAGGTCGTCGACGATCCCGCCGTCGGCATTCGTGAGCAGCGTGTACTGGGCCTCACCCGGCGCCAGCCGGTCGAGGTCGTTCGAGAGCGCGCTCTGCAGCAGGTCGTGGGCGCGCGGGCCCTCGACTTCGAACTCGCCCATGTGCGAGACGTCGAAGACTCCTGCGTCGCTCCGCACCGCTCGATGCTCGGGGATCACGCCCGCGTACTGCACGGGCATGTCCCAACCCGCGAAGGGCACCATGCGCGCCCCGAGCTCGACGTGGCGCTGGTGCAGCGGCGTGTGCTGGAGCGTCTCGGGCATTGCCACGGCCGATCCTAGTCGTCCCGCGGCCGCCCGTCGTACGTGAAAAACCACCCCGTAACGGGGCCGCCCCGGCTCGTCGAAGGACGGGCCGGGGCGGCGGACCGGGTCGTGGGGTTGACGCTAGGCGATCAACCCTTTGAGGGCACCTCTGAATGTACCCGCGGAGCCGCCGATCGAAACCTCCGGGACCTTCGCCGCGGCTACTCGTCCCGCAGAAACGAGGGCACGTCGAGCGCCTCGTCCGGCATCGAGAAGCCGCTGCCGGCACTCGACGGAGCCACCGGCGCCTCGGCGCCGGCTTCCCGCCGCCGGCGCCTGCGCTGGCCGCCGAACCCGGTCGCGATCACGGTGACGCGGATCTCGTCGCCCATCGCGTCGTCGATCACCGCGCCGAAGATGATGTTCGCGTTCTGGTCGGCGGCGCTCGTGACCACCTCGGCCGCCTCGTTCACCTCGAACAGCCCGATCTCCGGCCCACCGGTGATGTTGAGGAGGATCCCGGTCGCACCCTCGATCGAGGCCTCGAGCAGCGGCGACGAGACGGCGGCCCGCGCAGCCTCGGAAGCACGGTTCTCGGCGCCGGCGACACCGATCCCCATCAGCGCCGAGCCGGCGTCGCGCATGATCGTGCGCACGTCGGCGAAGTCGAGATTGACGAGGCCGGGCACCGTGATCAGGTCGGTGATGCCCTGGACGCCCTGGCGGAGGATGTCGTCGGCCTGGCGGAAGGCGTCGAGGACGCTGGTCCGCCGCTCGACCGCCTGCAGCAGCTTCTCGTTCGGGACGATGATCAGGGTGTCGACGTTGTTGCGCAGTTTCTCGATCCCCTCGAGCGCCTGCTGCATGCGTCGTTTGCCCTCGAACTCGAACGGTTTGGTGACCGCGCCGACGGTCAGGGCGCCGATCTCCTCCTTGGCGATCTCGGCGATCACCGGGGCCGAGCCGGTACCGGTGCCGCCGCCCTCGCCCGCGGTGACGAAGACCATGTCGGCGCCCTTCAGCGCCTCCTTGATCTCGTCGCGGGACTCGGCCGCGGCGCCCGCGCCGACCTCCGGGTTGCCGCCCGCGCCGAGGCCGCGGGTCAGCTCCTGGCCGATCGAAAGCTTGATGTCGGCGTCACAGGCCTGCAGCGCCTGCGCGTCGGTGTTGACGGCGACGAACTCGACGCCGCGGATGCCCGCGTCGATCATGCGGCTGACCGCGTTGGTGCCGCCGCCGCCGGCGCCGACGACCTTGATCACCGCTAGGTAAGTCGATTCCATCTCCCGATTTCTTTCTCCGGTGGCAGGTCCGGACGCCTCCTCCAACTATTCGGCGCCGAGTTCGAGCCACCTGTATGTGAGTTGAGCCTTTGTTCTGTCCGAGGCTGTAGCGATGCTCAAGGGTTGGATAGCTCGCGTGAACCTCGGAAATTGCGCTCAACGTAGGGCATTCCGAGGCCTCTGTCAAACCCGGATGGGGCATCCTGCAACGCAGATTTCTCGACGCCGGCTTGAGGGTTTCGCGACCCTCACCCTGTGGTCGAGGGTAGGCCTCGGGCCCGCATTCCGCCTCAGGATGCGGGCGGCAGTTCGTGTTCTTCGCCGCCCGTGGTGGGCCGCGTGGGCGCCGACACGTCTACATAACTGAGCAACGTCACCGAGGGATCGGCGAGCACCGCGGCCGCCGCCTTCCATTTCCGCGACGCTTCGCTCTCGTCGCCGAAGCGGATCTCGATCCCCGAGGCGGTTTCGACCTCCACCCCGGTTTCGCCGTAGCTCGTGCGCACCAGGTAGCGGCGCAACGGCTTCGGCGCGGCGGCGAGGACGCGGACCTCTTCGAGCACGTGGCCACGCACCCGCTTCCCCGGCGGGCGCTGCTTCAGCGGCAGGACGACGAGGTGCTGCCTCGACCGGCCGGAGGCGGCGCCGAGCACCATGCCGTCGGCGCCGACCACGAGCACGGTGTCGCCTTCGCCGATCTGGGCGACCGGGCGCGCCGGCTGCGCCTCGGCGCTCGGCGTCGAGGAGCCGCGCAGGCCGAACCAGTAGACGGCGACGGCGACCACCGCGAGCGCACCAAGCACGAGGAACGCGCGCTTCACGACCCGACCCCCGGCACCTCGACGTCGCCGAGCACCTGGACCTCGGGCTCGAGCTCGACACCGAGACGCTCCTTCACCCGGCGCCGGCCCTCGGCCATCAGCGCCAGCACGTCGGCGGTCGTCGCCTCGCCGGTGTTCTCGACGAAGTTGGCGTGCTTCGCGGAGAAGCGGGCGCCGCCGTGGCTCAGTCCGCGACACCCCGCGGCCTCGAGCAGCTGCCCGGCGGAGCGCCCCTCGGCGCGGGGGTCCTCGGGATTCTTGAAGGTCGAGCCGAAGGTCTTGATCCCCGACGGCTGCGCCTCGCGCCGGCGCTCGCGCATCGAGGCAAGCGTCGCCCGGATCTCGTCCGGGTCTCCCGGGGTGAGGGAGAAGGAGACGCGGGAGACGACCTCTGTCGGGCCGAGATTGGAGTTTCGGTAGACGAAGTCGAAGCTCCCGGGATCGCGCCGCTCGGTTCCCGCCGCGGTCGAGACCTCGACCCACTCCAGCACCTCGGCCAGCTGCCCCCCGTACGCGTTGGCGTTCATCCGCACCGCGCCACCCGCGGTCCCAGGGATATTGATCCCGAACTCGAGGCCGGAGAGCCCCCACCCCGCAGTCTTCGCAGCAGCGGAGGGCAGCCGGGCACCGCCCCCGCAAACCAGGTGCGACCCGTCACGCTCGACTTCGGTCAGCGCACCATCCAGCTTCATGGCTAGTCCTCGGAATCCGTCATCCGCTACCAACAGGTTCGAGCCCGAACCCACCATCCCTACCGCGATTCCAGCCTTCTCCGCCCAGGCCAACAGGGCCACCAGCTCCTCCTGGGACCTGGGCCGGGCGAAAAAATCAGCCGGGCCGCCAGTGCGGACGGTGGTCAGACGGGCGAGGGGAAAGTCTCGCTCCATGCCAGGGGGAGGCTCGGGTGACCCTTCACTCACGAACTGCAGGGAGGTTCGTTCAGGGTCACCCGACCCTCCCTCCACCAGGGTCTCCCCCAGCTTGAAGACGTCGCCGGCACCGATCGTGACCAGGATCGAGCTCCCGGGCAGGGACGGCAGGCGCTGCCGGAGGAACGCCTCGGCTTTCGTTGCGGTCGGGAGCCAAGCGACGGACTTTCCGTGGCCGCTGTCGGCGGCGGCGCGAGCTATGTCCAGACCGCTGACGCCGGCCAGCGGGCCGACCGGCTCCTCGCGGGCCGGGTAGACGTCGAGCACGGCGATCTCGTCGGCCAAGGCGAGGGCCGCACCAAACTCGGTGGCGAAGACCTTGGTGCGGGAGTAGAGATGGGGCTGGAAGACGGCGACGAGGCGGGCCGGGTCGAGTTCTCGCAGGGCCGAGAGCGCGGCGCGGACCTCGGTCGGGTGGTGGGCGTAGTCGTCATACACGCGGACCCCGTCGCGCTCCCCCTTCAGCTCGAGTCGGCGTCGGACGCCGCGGAAGTCGGCGAGCGCCGCGGCGGCGGCGTCGAGATCGAAGCCCGCCGCCCCGAGCGCCGCCAGCGCCGCCCGCGCGTTCAGCACGTTGTGCGCCCCCGGCACCGCAAGGTCGAGCTCCGCCGGCCCCGGCGCGCCCGGCGAAAACTCCGCGAGCCCCACTCCTCCCCCAGGTGCGTTCGCACTTTCGGTCGCTATCCGACCATTACTGCGAACGCGGTCGCGGAGCTCGGCCACGGCTCGGGCGTCGCGGGTCGGGGCCGGGAGGATCGCCACGCTCGCCTTCTCGGCGAAGCCTGTGAACGCCTCGACCAGGGGCTCGAGGGAGCCCCATTTCGAGTGGTGGTCCATCTCGATGTTGGTGACGACGGCGACCTCGGGGTCGAGGCGCAGGAAGCTGCCGTCGGACTCGTCGGCCTCGGCGACGACCCACTCCCCCGTCCCCCAGCCGGCGTTGGCGGGGGCGCCTTCGGGGCCGAGCCCGGGGACCTCGCCGCCGACGAAGAAGGCCGGGTCGGCGCCCAGCGCGCGGAGCGCCCAGACGGTCATCGCCGTGGTCGTCGTCTTGCCGTGGGTGCCGGCGATCGCGATCAGGCGCTTCTCGGCGCAGAGCTCGGCGAGCAGCTCGCCGCGATGGATGACGGCGAGGCCACGCTCACGGGCCGCCACCAGCTCCGGGTTCTCGGCGGCGATCGCGGTCGAGACGATCACCTCGGCACCGTCGGGAAGGTTGGCCGCGTCGTGACCGACGGTCGGCTCGAGCCCCGCCGCCCGCAACCGCTCCATATAGGAGGACTCGCTGCGATCGCTGCCGCTCACCTCGGCACCGAGCCCGGCGCAGACCACGGCGAGCCCGCTCATCCCGGCGCCGCCGATGCCGATGAAGTGGAGCTTCCGCCCCGACCAGTCGCCCTGTCCACTCACCGGACGGCCGCCTCCAGAACCTGGTCGGCGATCGTCCGCGCCGCGCGCGGCTTGGCCAGCTCGCGCGCCGCCGCCGCCATCCGCCCGAGACGGTCTTCGTCGCCGAGGATCCCGCCGACCTCGGCCAGCAGCGCCGCCGGGTCGAGCGCATCGTCTTCGACGATCGTCGCCGCCCCGGCCGCCTCCATCCAGCGCGCGTTCGCCCGCTGGTGGTCGGCGGTGGCATAGGGATAGGGGACCAGGACCGCGGGGCGCCCCGCCGCGGTGAACTCGAAGATCGAGCCGCCCGAGCGTCCCAGCACCAGATCGCAGGCGGCGAGGACGTCGCCGAGGTCCGGCTCGTAGGAGATCAACTCGTAGCCCTCGGCGTGCGGCGCCGAGTCGAGGCGCGCCCGCAGCTCGTCGTAGTCGCGGGTGCCCGCCAGATGCAGCACCCGGAAGGTCCGCCCCTCGCGCTCGGCGAACGCCTCGAGCGCCGCGAAGTTGACCGAGCGCGCCCCCTGGCTGCCGCCCACCACGAGCACTGCGCGCTCGCCGTCGCCGATCCCGAACCGCGCCCGTGCCGCGCCGCGGTCGGCGGCGAGCACCGCCTCGGGCACCGGCCGTCCCGTCACCAGGTAGCGCTCCCCGGCGCGCCCCTCGATCGGAAAGGCGAGGCAGACCCGCCGCGCCCGCCCGGCCAGCAGCCGGTTCGCCAGGCCGAGGTGGCTGTCGGCCTCGGTCAGGACCAGCGGCGTGCGGGTCAGCGTCGCGGCGAGGCCGGCCGGCCCGGCGACGTAGCCGCCCCCTCCCATCACCACGTCGGCGCCCCGCCGGCGCAGGACCGAGCGCGCCGCGCCGACCGCGCCGAGCGCCTCCGCCATCGCCCGCGCCGCGCGCAACGGGTTGCGCCGGTCGATCCCCCGCACCCGCAGGAAGTCGATCTCGTACCCCGCGGCCGGCACCAGCTCCGCCTCCATGCGATCGCGGGTGCCGAGGAAGCTGACCTCGGCGCCGCTCTTACGTAGCTCGGCGGCGACCGCCATGGCGGGCACCACGTGCCCCGCGGTTCCCCCCGCCGCCACCACCACTCTTGGCCCGTCTGGCACCGCTCGACCCGCTCCTTTCACGCGCGGGCGAGCGCCCGCCATCGACGACGCGAAGTCTGCCGGACCGGGTGGTCGTGCTCCGGCTCGCGCTCGCCGTCCCGCCTCGCGCCACGTTGAGGATCAACCCGACCGCGAACAGGCACGAGAGGAGCGCCGAGTTCCCGTAGGAGATGAACGGCAGCGGCACGCCGGTCAGCGGCGCCAGCCCCATCACCGCGAAGAGGTTGATCATCGCCGTGATCAGCACCATCGAGGTCAGCCCGGCGACGAGGATCTTGCCGTAGTTGTCCTTCGCCTTCTGGGCGATCCGCAGCCCGGCGAAGCCGAACATGCCGAAGAGGCCGACGACGCCGAGGATGCCGACCAGGCCGAGCTCCTCGCCGATCACCGCCGAGATCATGTCGGTGTGGGCCTCGGGCAGGTAGTAGGCCTTCATCACCCCGTTGCCGATCCCGACCCCGAAGAGGCCTCCCGAGCCGAGCGCGATCTTCGCCTGCGCCGCCTGGAAGCCGGCGCCTTCGGTGTCGGACCCCGGGTGCAGGAAGCTGGTCAGGCGCGCCATCCGGTAGGGCTCGACGATCGTCAGCAGGAGGACGAGGACGCCGATCCCGAGCGCGATCTTGCCGAGGTCCCGCGGCGCGACGCCTGCCGCGATCAGGGTCGCGCCGACGGCGAAGGCGACGACCAGCGTCGTCCCCATGTCGGGCTCGAGCATGATCAGCAGGCAGGCGGCGCCGGTCATCAGCAGGATCGGCATGAAGCCCTGGATCGAGCGCACCCGCTTCGGTTCGCGGGCGAGCATGTCGGCGGCGTAGAGGATCAACGCGACCTTGGCGAGCTCCGAGGGCTGGATCTGGAAGGAACCGCCGCCGATCCAGCGGGTGGCGCCGTTGACGCTCTGCCCGGCGCCGAGCACGACGACCAGCAGGAAGATCGAGGCGGCGAGCAGGACCGGCGTCGCGCGGCGGATCGCGGTCAGCCCGTGGCGGGCGGTGAAGTGCATGATCACCAGGCCGATCGCGCCGACGATCAGCGTGCGCTGCAGGTAATAGGCGGAGTCGGCGAGCCCGCCGTTGGCCAGCACCTGGGTGGTCGAGGAGGCGGAGAAGACCATCACCGCGCCGAAGGCCAGCAGGCAGAGCGTCGCGGTCAGCAGCAGGCTGTACTCGGTCGAGACCGCGGTGGCGCGGCGCTTCGCCTTGCGCTTCTTCTTCGGCCTGGCCGGGCGCGCCCGGCCGAGCGCGACGGGGACGCCGCTCATGCCAGCTCCTCGACGATCGCCCGGAAGCGCTCGCCGCGCGCCTCGAAGTTCGGGAAGGCGTCGAAGCTGGCGCAGGCGGGCGAGAGCAGGACGACCTCGCCGGGGCGGGCCGCGGCGGCGGCGCTCCGCACCGCGTCATCAAGATCGCGGACGCGGTGGAGCGGGACCTCGGCCGCAGCGACGGACGCCAGCTCGGCCTCCATCCGGTCGGCGGTGTCGCCGAGCAGGTAGGCGGCGACGGCGCGCTCGCGCAGCGGCTCGATCAGGGGCGAGTAGGGCTCGCCCTTCTCGCTACCGCCGAGGATCGCGTGGACGCCGCGGTCGAAGGAGCCGATCCCGACCACCGCGGCGCTCACGTTGGTCGCCTTCGAGTCGTCGACGAAGCGGACGCCGTCGATCTCGGCGACCAGCTCGAGCCGGTGCGCCACCCCGGCGAAGCTGCGCAGGCCGGCGCGCACCGCCTCGCGATCGACCCCGAAGGCGAGCGCCGCCGCCGCCGCGGCCATCGCGTTCTCGACGTTGTGCTCGCCGGGGATGCCGAGCTCGTCGACCTCGAGCAGCGGTTCGCCGTCCCAGAAGATCGTCCCCCCGGCCGTCGCCACCTCGCAGTCCGGCGAGGCGCCGCGGCAGAACTCGATGCGGCGCGCGCAGCCGCCGAGGTCGACGCCCGCCAGCTCCGGCTCGTCGCCGTTCCAGACCGCGACGTCGTCGTTGCCCTGATTGGCGAAGATCCGCAGCTTGGCATCACGGTAGGCGGGCAGGTCGCCGTGGCGGTCGAGGTGGTCGGGGGCGAGGTTGAGGAAGACGGCGCCCTCCGGCGCGAAGAGGCTCGTGTCCTCGAGCTGGAAGCTGGACGCCTCGCAGACGACCGTCGCGTCCGGCTCGATCTCGCCGACCAGCCCGGCGAGCGGGACGCCGACGTTGCCCGCCACCGCGACCGGCTCACCGGCGCCGCGGAAGATGTGGCCGAGCAGCTCGACCGTGGTCGTCTTGCCGTTCGTGCCGGTCACCGCGAGAAAACGGTTCGGCAGCGCGCGCCAGGCGAGCTCGAGCTCGCCGGTCACCGGGATCCCGCGCTCCAGAGCCGCCGCGATCACCGCCGCCTCCCGGGGAACCCCCGGGCTCTTGACGACAGTGTGCGTGCCCTCGAGCTGAGCCAGTCCATCCGTATCCAGGACAACTTCGACGCCCGCCTCCGAAAGCCTTTCGGCGCCCTCGGGATGGGCCGAATCGACCGCCCGGACCCGCTCGCCGCGCGCCGCCAGAAGGCGCGCCGCGGCCTGCCCGGAGCGGGCTAGGCCGACGACCAGGAACGGCCCTCGCGGCAGCGGCGGCCGCACTTCCTTGGCGGGGATCAAGGGCATAGGACGTGTGTTCGCCCCCGCCCCCCGTGCCCCTGCGCGGGGGCCTCGCCCCGTCGGCTCAGCGGCCGATCGACTGCTGGTAGAGCGTGAAGCCGATCCCCGAGCAGACCGCGGCGATGATCCAGAAGCGGAGCATGATCTTCGTCTCCGACCAGGCCATCATCTCGAAGTGATGGTGGAGCGGCGCCATCAGGAAGACGCGCCGGCGGAAGGTGCGGAAGGAGAAGACCTGGAGCAGGACCGAGAGCGCCTCGATCACGAAGATGCCGCCGATGATGATCAGCAGCACCTCGGTCTGGGTCATCACCGCCATCGCGCCGATCGCGCCGCCGAGGCCGAGGGAGCCGGTGTCCCCCATGAAGATCGAGGCCGGGAAGGCGTTGTACCAGAGGAAGCCGATGCAGGCGCCGACCAGGCAGCAGCCGAGCAGCGCCAGGTCCTGCTGGCCGTTGGCGACGAAGGCGATCGCGGTGTAGGTGAGGAGGACGATCGCGCAGGAGCCGGCGGCGAGGCCGTCGAGGCCGTCGGTGAGGTTGACCCCGTTCGAGGTGCCGGCGATGACGAGGAAGACGAGCACGAAGTAGAGGACCGGGCCGAGGTAGACGCTGGCGCCGCCGATCCGGAAGTAGAGGCGCGGTTCGAGGCCGACCGAGTGGCGGGCGACCCACCAGAGGCCGAGCGCCAGGATCAGCTGGCCGAGCAGCTTCCAGCGGCCGGAGAGGCCGAGCGAGCGCCGTTTGACGATCTTGATGTAGTCGTCGGCGAAGCCGAGCGTGGCGCAGCCGAGGGCGACGCCGAAGACCGCGAGGCTGGAGGCGTCGCGTTCGGAGAGCACCAGGTAGGGGACGCAGATCGCGGCGAAGATGATCAGCCCGCCCATCGTCGGCGTCCCCGCCTTGGCGTGATGCTCCTGCGGCCCGTCCTCGCGGATATGCTGACCGAACTCGCGCATCCGCAGGTATTCGATGAATTTCGGCCCGAGGAAGATGCAGATCAGCATCGAGGCCATCCCCGCGATCAGGATTTCTCCCATGGTTAAGCGGCCCCCTCGGTGCTGCGCGCCGCAACCAGATCCTCGGCGATCGTCTCCATCCCGACCGAGCGCGAGCCCTTGACCAGGACCACGTCGCCGGGCTCGAGGTGGGCGTCGAGCCACTCGGCCGCCTCGCCCGGGTCGGCGAGGAGTTCGTCGGGGTCGTAGTCGCGCGCCTCGGCGCCGACCCCGACGACGACGTCGATCCCGGCACCGCGGGCGTGGGCGCCGACCTCGCGGTGGAAGCCGGCCGAGCCGGGGCCGAGCTCCCCCATGCGGCCGAGCACGGCGACGGTGCGCTCCGCGCCGAGGGTCGCGAGATGGTCGAGCGCCGCGCGCATCGACACCGGGTTGGCGTTGTAACAGTCGTTCACGAGGACGATCCGGCCGGGGAGATCGACTCGCTCCCCGCGGAACCGGGAGAAGCCTATGTCCGCCGCGCGGACGGCCATCTCGGCGGGGTCGGCGCCGAGCGCGACGCCAGCCGCGATCGCCGCCAGCGCGTTGACCAGGTTGTAGTCCTCGGCGAAGGGAAAGGCGAAGCGCGCCTCGCCCGCCGGGGTGCGGACCAGGGCCTCGGTGACGCCGCCCGAGACGCGCGACTCGACCGCCTCGACATCGCCGCCGGGACCGAAGCGGAGGAGGCGCGAGGCGCGCTCCAGATGGGGCTCGAGCTCACCCGCGTCGACCGGGGCGATCACGCTGCCGTCGGCCGGGAGCGAGTCGATCACGGCCGCCTTCTCGGCGGCGATCGCGGCGACCGAGCCCATCTGCTCGACATGGACCGGGCCGACGTTGGTGATGATCGCCGCGTCGGGCTCGGCGATCGCGGCCAGCTCGGCGATCTGGCCGTGTCCCCGCATCGCCATCTCGAGCACCAGCCGCTCGGTGTCGTCGGGCGCCTCGAGGATCGTCAGCGGCAGCCCGATCTCGGTGTTGAAGTTCTGCGCGTTGGCGTGGACGTGGCCGGGGAGCAGGGTGCGGGCGATGTCCTTGACCGAGGTCTTGCCGACCGACCCGGTGACGCCGAGCACCTGGGCGCCGAGCGCGCGGCGGTTGGCGAGGGCGAGGGCCTGGAGCGCGGCGAGCGGATCATCCGCGGCGAACACCCAGGCGCCCGCCGCGCGGTGGGAAACCCGTCCCTGGGACGGATAACCCACACCGCGGGCCGACTCGGCCGCGGACTCCGCATGCTCTGGTCTCACGACCACCCCCCACGCCCCGGCCTCGAGCGCCGCGGCGGCGAACTCGCCGCCGTCGCGGCGCTCGCCGCGCAGGCCGAAGAAGAGGTTCTCGGGCCCGACCGCCGCGGAGTCGATGACGGCGCGGCGCGGCGGCGCCGAGGAGCCCTCGGCGAGCGCCCGGGCGCCGGTCACCGCCGCGATCTCGCTCCCACCGAGCCTCACGCCGGGCTGCCCAGCTTGCGCAGCTCCTCGCGGGCGACCTCGCGGTCGTCGAACGGCACCTTGCGCCCGCCCTCGAACTCCTGGCCCTGCTCGTGGCCCTTGCCCGCGATCACCACCGTGTCGCCCGGCTCGGCGCGCCCCAGCGCCAGCGCGATCGCGGCGCGGCGGTCGACCTCGACCACCAACTCGGCCTCGCCCTCGCCGACGCCGGCCGCGACTTCGGCGACGATCGCCTCCGGGTCCTCGGAGCGCGGGTTGTCGGAGGTGACGACGGCGAGGTCGGAGAGCTCGCCCCCGGCCCGTCCCATCAGCGGCCGCTTCGCCCTGTCGCGGTCGCCGCCCGCGCCGAACACCGCGATCAGCCGTCCCGGCGTGAGCCGGCGCGCCGCCCGCAGCACGTTCTCGATCGAGTCCGGGGTGTGGGCGTAGTCGACGAGGACGGCGAAGCCCTGGCCCTCGTCGACGGCCTCCATCCGCCCCGGCACCCGCCCCGCCCCGGCGAGCCCCGCCGCCGCGGTCGCCGCATCCACCCCCAGCGCCTCCGCCGCGGCGAACGCCCCGAGCGCGTTCGCCACGTTGAAGTGCCCCGGCATGCCGGTGCGGATCTCGGCCTTTCCCTCGACCGTGAAACGGGCGCCCGTCGCGTCGAACTCCACGTCGGTGGCGCGGTAGTCGGCATCGGCGCCCTCGGCGGAGAAGGTGAGGCAGTCGAATTCGCCGGCTAGGCGACGGCCGTAGGGGTCGTCGAGGTTGACGATCCGCACCCCGGGCTCGGCCTCGAACAACAGGCGCTTCGCCGCGAAGTAGTCCTCCATGTCGGCGTGGAAGTCGAGGTGGTCCTGGGTCAGGTTGGTGAAGACGGCGGCGTCGAAGTGGATCGCGTCGGCGCGGTGCAGGACCATCGCGTGCGAAGAGACCTCCATCGCACAGGCCCGGTCGCCGCCATCCAGCATGCGGCGGAAGGTCGCCTGCAGGTCGATCGCCTCGGGGGTCGTCCGCTCGACCGCCTCCTCCTCGCCGCCGACCACCTGCTTCACGGTCCCCATCAGGCCGGTCCGGATGCCGGCCGCCTCGAGGATCTCGCGGACGAGGAAGGCGGTCGTCGTCTTGCCGTTGGTGCCGGTCACCCCGACCACCTTCAGCTCCGCCGTCGGGTCGTCCCGGAAGGCGGCCGCGAACGGCGCCATCGCCGCCCGCGCGCTCGGCACCACGACCTGCGGCACCCCCACATCCAGCTCCCGCTCGACGACCAGCGCGGCGGCCCCCGCCGCGACCACCGACGCCGCGAACTCGTGCCCGTCCCGCTTTTCCCCGACCACACAGAAGAACAGCGTTCCGGGCCCGGCTTTTCGGCTGTCGTAGGCGAGATCGACGATCTCGACCCTCGGATCGCCCACGACCCTTGCCATCGCCGCGGACGAAGCTGCCTTGACGAGGTTCTCCAGCCTCACGAGCCCGATTCTAGGTAGGGCGCCGGGCGCCCCTCCTATTCCCGTGGGACGCCGAGATAAGGCAAGGTGAAGGCCGCGAGTTCGCCGAAGGCCGGCGCCGCCACCGACCCACCGTAGATTTCGCCTTCCGGTTCGTCGACGATCACCGCGGCGAGGAACTTCGGGTCGTCCGCGGGGGCGAAGCCGATGAACGAGGCGATGAACTTCGTTTCCGAGTAGCCGCCGTCTTCGGCCACCTGCGCGGTGCCGGTCTTGCCGGCCAGGCTGTAGCCGGGGACGCTCACCTCCGACGCCGTCCCTTCCGGCCCGAGCACGCCCTTCAGCATCTCGCGCACCTCGCTCGCCGTCTCGGCGCTGATCACCCGGTGACCCTGCGGCTCGTGGACCTCTTCTTCGCCGATCCGCTTGACCAGCTGCGGCCGGCGCTCGATCCCACCGTCGGCGATCGCCGCGTATCCCTGCACCATCTGGATCGGCGTCACCGCCGCGCCCTGGCCCATCGGCACGTTGCCGATCGTCGCCCCCGACCATTGGCTCAGCTTCGGCACGATCCCTTTTTCCTCACCCGGGAACTGGATTCCGGTCTTTTCGCCGAAGCCGAACCTTTCGATCCACCTGCTGAATTTGGTCGCGCCGATCTCGAGCCCGATCGTCACCGCGCCGACGTTCGAGGAGCGGGCCAGGATCTGTCCCACGGTCATGTTTTCGGTGCCGCGTTCCTCGGCGTCTTCGATCGTCCGTTCGCCGACTTCGATCGAGGGCGGCAGGGTGAATTCGGTCTCCGGCGTCACCAGGCCTTCTTCCAGCGCCGCCGACACCGTGAACGCCTTGAAGGTCGAGCCCGGTTCGTAGTTGAGGCTGGTCGCCTGGTTCAGCAGGTCTTCGGAGGAGACGTTTTCGAGTTCGCCCGGATCGACCGCCGGCCAGTTCGCCATCGCCAGGATTTCCGAGGTCTTCGGGTCCATGACGATCGCCGTCGCGCCCTTCGGCGCATACGTTTCGCCGATCTTCGCCAGCACCTGTTCGGCCTTCTCCTGGATCACCGGGTCGAGCGTCAGCTGCACGTCTTCGCCTTCGCGGGCTTCCTTGACGGTTTCCAGCTTGATCGGGTCGCCGAGCGCGTCGGTGACCACCCGGCGTTCGCCTTCTTCGCCCGCGAGGACCGAGTCCTCGCCCGCCTCGATCCCGGTCAGGCCTTCGCCTTTTTCGCCGACGACGCCGATCACCTGCCCCGCCATTTCGCCCTGCGGATAGGTGCGGCGGCTGCCGGGCAACTGGCCGATCCCTTCGATCCCCAGCTTTTCGACCTTCGCCGCGGTCACCAGGTCGACGTCCTTGGCGAGGTAGGAGAAGCCCGATTCCACGGTCAGCTCTTCCAGCACCTTGCCCTTCGGCTGCTTCAGGATCGGCGCCAGCCGTTCTGCCGCCTGCGGCGGATTTTTCACCTGATACGGCGTCGCGTAGATCGTCGCCCCATCTTCGGAGGAGGCGAGGCGGGTGCCGTCGCGGTCGAGGATCGAGCCACGCAGGCCGGGCACCATCACGGTCTGTGACTGCTGGCTGAGCGCCTGCGCGGAGAGCGTCGACGCTTCCACCCCCTGCAGCCAGAAGGCGCGGCCGACGATCAGCAGGAAGGCGAGGAGGAAGCCCGCGAAGAGGAGACCGATACGTCGCTCGATCAGCCGCATCGGCCGCTATTCGGGGTTCGCGGCCGCCGCGGCGCCGAGGCGCGAGGCAGCTTCGGCGATATCGGTCTTGCGGGTGGTGAGCAGCTGCGGCTCGGCCGTCGCCGTCATCGAGAGACCCTGTTCGGCGGCCTCGTGGCGCAGCCTCGCCTGACCCATCTTCTGCGCCAGGCGGCTCTCGAGCATCGAGTTTTCCTTGCTCAGTTCCTGGTTTCGCACGTCGACCTTGCCGGCCGAGGCGGCGAAGCTGAGGGTGACGACGTTGAGCGCCACGATCCCGACCAGGAGGACGCCGAGGACGCCGATCCAGGCCCGGCCGCGGGTGAGGCGGTGGATCAGGCCGGACTCGGGCAGCTGGGTGACGGCGACGGCGGCGCGGCCCGCGGTGCCGGCCGCGATCGGGATCACGCGGGCGCCGGTGCGGCGGCGCGGCGCCGGTTTGCGGCGGGCGGGGGGCTTGCGAGCAGGGGCGTCGACCTGAATTTTGCGCGGTTTGCGCGCGGGCGCGACGGTGCGCCCGCCCGGGCTGGGACGGTCGCGAGGACGCTTCTTCGGCTCGGGTGGAGCGGTGCGGGCGGGAGCGGCGACGGCCATCAGCCCGCCTCCTCGACGCGCGTGTCGAAGGCGATCCTGGTCGCGGCGCGCAGGTGGGCGGAGCGCGAGCGCGGGTTGGCCTCGACCTCCTCGGCCCCGGGCGCGATCGCGCGCCGGGTCAGCAGCTCGGCCTCGGGCTCGTGGCCGCAGACGCAGACCGGAAGCTCCGGCGGGCAGACGCAGCCGGTCGCCTTCTCGGCGAGGAACTGCTTGACCGGCCGGTCCTCCAGCGAGTGGAAGGAGATCGCGGCGAAGCGGCCGCCGAGCGGCAGCGAGTCCCAGGCCAGCGGCAGCGCCTCGTTCAGCAGGTCGAGCTCTCCGTTGACGGCGATCCGCAGCGCCTGAAAGGTGCGCTTGGCCGGGTGGCCGGCGCCGAAGCGGGCCGAGGCGGGCATCCCGGCCTGCACCGCGGCGACCAGCTCGGCGGTGGTCCGCAGCGGCCGGCGGGCGACGATCTCGCGGGCGATGCCGGCGGCGTGGCGCTCCTCGCCGAAGCCGCGCAGCACCTGGCTGATCCGCTCCTCCGGCCACTCGTTGACGAGGTCGGCGGCGTCGAAGCCCTGTGCGGGATTCATACGCATGTCGAGCGGCGCGTCGTAGGAATAGGAGAAGCCCCGCTCCCAGGCGTCGACCTGCATCGAGGACATTCCCAGATCCATGTAGACCATGTCTGGACGGATTCCTTCGCCCCGCAGAGCGCGAAGTCCTGCAACGAAGTCGGCGCCGACGAAGAGCGCCCGGCAGGGCGCCTCGGCGGCGAAGCGGGCGAAGCGATCGGCGGCGGCCGGGTCGCGATCGATCCCGATCAGCGTCCCCTCCGGCCCGATCCGCTCGGCGACCAGCCGCGCGTGGCCGCCGGCGCCGAAGGTGCAGTCGACCGCGACCTGCCCAGGTGCCGGGGCGAGCAGGTCGACCAGCTCGGGGGCGAGGACGGGATCGTGTTCGCGGGTCACGAGGCTCAGCGGGTTCGGCCCGGCGGGCGCGTGGGAGAAGGTGGGGGTGCGGGCTGCATGGAGTCTCATGGTTACGCGGCGCCCGTCCCGGCCAGGCCCTCGGCGATCTCCGGCGCCGCGGCGTCGAGCTCCTCCTCCTGCTTGGCCCAGGCGTCGGCGTTCCAGATCTCGAGGTACTCGCCGGCGCCGATCACGACGCATTCGCCGTCCAGGCCGGCGTGCTCGATCAGCGGCTTGGGGATGCGGATCCGCCCCGCCGAGTCGAGCTTCTCGTCGAAGGAGCCGCCGTGGAAGCGGCGGCGCAGCGCCCGGGCGTCTTTGCCGAACGGGCTGTGCGGGGAGAGGAAGCGGTCCGACAGCTCCTCGAACTCACTGGTCGTGTGCACCCAGACGCAGGGGTCGAAGCCCTTGGAGAGAACCACTCCGTCGGCGAGATCGTGGCGAAAGCGCGATGGCACGGTCAGTCGGTCCTTGCTGTCCAGGCTGTGCTCGTAGAGGCCCCGAAATGCCAACTCGGTGTCCTTTCTGAGCGGGGGTTCGAGGTCGGGATCGAAGGCGGAAAAGAAGTTGGACCGGGGTGATGAGGTGGGAGGAGCCTCACCACCCCGGTCCTGGGCTTCAACTCGATCGCCACAATGACACACACTCCCCCACTTTGCAACACCTCCTCCCTCTGCAACCCCATTTGCATCCGCGCGCGCTCGCGGTAGGTTGCCGCGATGAGCACGGACGAGCGGACGGTGGATGAGCCCCGGGCGGCGCCGGCCGCAGAAGTCGACGACGCCGCCGACCTGCGCGGCCACTACTTCCGCCGGCTTCTCCTCAGGCCGCTGACCCTGATCTCGATCATCGCCGGCCCGCTGGTCGTCGGGGCGCTCTTCTATCTGATGGCCGGCCCGGTCCTCGGCGGGTTCATGCTGCTGCTCAGCCTCTTCCTCGGCGTCCTGATCGTCCGGCACAAGGCGGGCGAACACGCCGACGACGACTTCAACCGCGCCTACGCGAGGAGCCGCGACTACCAGCTGGGGGGATCGACCTACCTGGGCTCGGCGACGCCGCTGCTGCGCAGAGGTGACCGGCAGTTCGCCGAGCAGACCTTCATCGGCGAGCTTGCGGCCGGCGTGAGCGGCCTGCTCGCGATCTACACCTACGTCGTCGAAACGACCGACACGCACGGCAACCGGCAGGAAGACGACCACCCGTTCACGCTGGGGATGGTCGAGGTGCCCGAGTGCGTCGCCCACGTGCCGGAGCTCTACTGCCAGCGCAAGTTCGGCCTGCATTCGCTGGAGAGGGTCGAGGACGCCTTCCGGCGCTCGAAAGAACGGGTCGAGTTCGAGTCCGACGCGCTCGGCCACAAGTACGAGATCTTCACCGGCAAAGGCCAGGATCAGAATTGGCTGCGGCAGCTGTTCGAGCCGAGCTTCATCGTCTGGCTGACCGACTCGGCGCCCGAGCACTTCGCCTTCGAGCTGGTGAACGGCACGCTCGTCGCCTACGTCCACGGCCACAAGGAGGACGCCGCCGACCTCGACAAGATGGCCGCGGCGAGCGCGACGGTGGCCAAGCGGCTGCGCGACGAGAGCATCGAGCAGGAGGACCGATGAGCACCGACGAGCGAGAGGACGCACAGAAGGTCACCGCGACGGCGGGGCCGGCGGCGACGGGCGAACCCGACGACGCCGACGATCTGCGCGGCTACCACTTCGGCAAGCTGATCCACAGGTGGACGACCTGGGCGTGGATCGGCCTCGCCACCGTGATCGCGGCGGTGGGCGGCTTCGTCATCGCGGGCCTCGTGCTCGCGATCGTCTTCGCGGTGCTCGCCTTCCTGCTCGGCCTCTTCGCCACCTGGAAGGTCGCCGACTCGCGCGCCGCCGACGACTTCTTCCACGTCTACGCGAAACACCGCGGCCTCCAGCTCGGCGGACCGACCGACCTGGGCTCCGCGACGCCGCTGCTGCGCAAGGGGGACGACCAGTTCGCCGAGCGGACGCTGACCGGCGCGCTGGCACCCGGGGTCGACGGGGTCCTGGCGCTCTTCACCTACGTGACCGAATCGACCGACAGCCACGGCAACCGCCAGAAGGACTACCACCCGTTCACGCTGGGGAAGACCGAGATCCCCGAGTGCGTCGCCCACGTGCCGGAGCTCTACTGCCAGCGCAAGTTCGGCCTGCGGGCGCTGGAGAAGTTCGAGGACGTGTTCCGCCACTCGAAAGAGCGGGTCGAGTTCGAGTCCGAGGCGCTCGAGGGCAAGTACGAGATCTTCACCGGCAAGGAGCAGGACCAGAACTGGCTGCGGCAGCTGTTCGAGCCGAGCTTCATCGTCTGGCTGACCGACTCGGCGCCCGAGCACTTCGCCTTCGAGCTGGTCGACGGCACCCTCGTCGCCTACGTCCACGGCCACAAGGAAGACTCCGCCGACCTCGACCAGATCGCGGCGGCGACCGGGGCGGTGGCGACGCGACTGCGCGAGGAGAGCACGGAGTAGAGACCGATGAGCGCGACGCCGGCGAGCGACCCCGATGACGCCAACGACCTGCGTGGCCTTCACTTCCACAAGCTGATCCGGAAGTGGACGACCTGGGCGTGCATCGCGGGGGGAGCCCTGCTCTGCGCAGTGATCGGCCTCGTCGTCTGGGGCGCGATCGTCGGCGCGGTGTTCCTGGTGGTCGCCGTCCCGGTCGGGGTCTTCGTCACCTGGCGGGTCGCCGACTCGCAGGCCGCCGGCGATTTCTTCCGCGTCTACGCCGGCCGACGCGGCATGGAGCTCGGTGGGAAAACGTCCCTGCCGACCTCCACGCCGCTGCTGCGCAGGGGCAACCGGCGGTACGCCTCCCGGACGCTGACCGGGAGGCTCGCGCCCGGGGTCGACGGCCGTCTCGCGCTCTACACCTCCGTCGACGAGTCGGCCGACGGCCGCGGCAACCCGAAGGTCGAGTTGCACCTGTTCACGCTGGGGATGACCGAGGTCCCCGAGAGCGCCCGATATGTGCCGGAGCTCTACTGCGAAAGCAAGTTCGGGCTGGGAGGTCTGGACGGTGGCTCCCGCCATTCGATGGAACAGGTCGAGCTCGAGTCGGCGGCTCTCGACGAGAAGTACGAGGTCTTCTGCCGCAAGGACCAGGACGCCAACTGGCTGCGCCAACTCTTCTCGCCGACCTTCATCGTCTGGCTGACCGACTCGGCGCCCTCGGGCTTCGCCTTCGAGCTGGTCGACGGGACCCTCGTCGCCTACGTCCAGTACTACAAGGAAGACACCGCCGATCTCGACGGGATCGCCGCCGCCACGGGCGCGGTGGCGACGCGCCTGCGCGAGGAGTCGACGGAGTAGTCGCTCAAAACCCGGAGAGCAGGGTCCCGGCGTTGGCGATCAGGCCGGCGGCGATCATCAGCATCACCGAGGGCACGAGGACCAGGGCGACGACCAGCTGGATCTTCGGCGCGGCGCGGGCGGCGCGCTCCTCGACCGCGCGGCGGCTGTCGCGGCGCAGGGCGCTCGCCTGGCGGCGCAGCTGATCGGCGAGCGGTGATCCGAAGCGGCGCGAGCGCTCGATCGAGGCGACCAGCGTCGCCGGCTCACTGCCGGGGACGCGGGCACGGAGCGCGGCGAGCGCGGCCGAGAGCGGGCTGCCGCAGGAGAGTTCGGCGACCGCGATCCGCATCTCCTCGGCCAGCGGCCCCTCCCCCGCCCGCGCCACCTGGGCGAGCCCCTCGGCCGCACCACGGCCGGAGGCGACGCTGACCGCGAGCAGGTCGAGCGCGTCGGGGAGCGCCGCGACCAGTCGCCGGCGGCGCCGGCGCGCCTCCCGCTCGAGCAGCGCGTCGGGGACGAAGAAGCCCGCCGCGGGGAGACCGAGCGCGGCCGCGATCCCGATCCGCCCCGGCGCCGCGGGAGCCGCGCCGAGCGCCAGGACCGCTCCCATGCCGACGCCGGCGAACTTGCCCAGAAGCACGGCCGGCAAGGGGAAGCGGCGCTCGAGCCCCGAGCGGCGCAGCCGCTCGGGGAGGTTGAGCCAAAGCGCGACCCGCCCCGCGGTGTGGGAAGCCCGTCGTATGGACGGATAAGCCACAGCGCGGCGCACCGCCCGGGCGATCAGGACCTCGCGACCGGCGGCGAGCGCCGCCAGGGTGGCGAGCGCGAAGAGGAGCCCGGCGGCGCTCACTCGACCACCCGCGAGAGGCGACGGATCGCGACGAAGCCGATCGCCTGCAGGCCGGCGGCGAGGGCGAGCAGGATCGCGGCGGCGGGCGAGGCGAGCAGCTTGCCGAGGAAGCCAGGCTGGACCAGCTCGGCGAAGAGGGCGCCGCCGGTCGGCATCGCGACGACCAGGAGGCCGGTGAAGCGCGCCTGCGCGGTCGCCGAGCGGGCGTCCTCGGCGACCCGGTCGCGCTCCGCCGCCCCGGCGGCGAAGCGGCGCAGCAGCCCGGCGAGGTCCCCGCCGGCGAGGCGCTGACTGAGGAGCGCCGCGGCGAAGGCATCGACCCGCGGCGAGCGCATCCGCGCCCGCCAGGCGGCGACCGCCTCGGCGGTGCCGGCACCGAGGTCGAGCTCGGCGCCGAGGCGCGCCAGCTCGGTGGCCGGCGGCCCGTCGAGATAGCCGGCCGCGGCCGGCAACGAGGCACGCAGCGAGCGCCCGGCGGCGAGCGAGTCGGCGATCGCGGTCGCCACCTCGGGCAGCGAGCGCTCGACCGCGCGCCGGTAGCGCCGCCGCCGGCTCGAGATCGCCCAGCCGGCGAGGCCCGGCCCCGCCACCGAGAGCGGGACCGCGACCGCGACCCCGCCGACCAGCCAGCCGGCGAGGACCGCGGCGGCCGCGCCGAGCGCCGCCAACCGACGCCGCTCGCCGGTCGAGGGCGCGTAGCCCTCCCTGCCCGCCCGCCGCAGCGGCTCGAGCGCCGCCCGCAGCCAGGCGGCCGCGGCCGGGCTCGCCAGCACCGCCTCGCGCGCCGCCGCCGCCACGAGGCCGCCCGCGATCGCCCCGACCAGCGCCGTCGGCGCGGTGCCACTCACCGGTCGACCGCGGCGATCTCGGTCACCCGCCGCGCGCCGTCGGGCATCCGCCGCAGGTGGACGAGGAGGTCGATGCCGCGCCGCACCTGGGCGGCGATCGCCTCGTGCGGCAGGCCCACCCCCGCCATCAGCGCCAGCGTCTCGAGCCGCGCGATCGCGTCGCGTGGCGAGTTGGCATGGAGGGTCGAGAGCGCCCCGTCGTGGCCGGTGTTGAGCGCGGTGAGCAGGTCGAGCGCCTCCGGCCCGCGCACCTCACCGATCACGATCCGGTCGGGCCTCATCCGCAGGGCGTTGCGCAGCAGGTCGCGGATCGTCACCTCGCCGCGTCCCTCGACCCCGGCCGGACGGCTCTCCAGCCGCACCACGTGGGGCTGCTGCAGGCGCAGCTCGGCGGCGTCCTCGATCGTCACCACCCGCTCGTCGGCGCCGACGAAGCTGGAGAGCGCGTTGAGGAGCGTCGTCTTGCCGGAGCCGGTGCCGCCGCTGACCAGGATGCTGTGCCGCGCCCGTACCGCCTCCTCGAGGCGCGCCCGCTGACCCCGGTCGAGCGTCCCCAGCTCGACCAGCCGGTCGGGCCCGGGGCGCTCGGCGCCGAAGCGACGGATCGAGATGGCCGGGCCGTCGATCGCCAGCGGCGGGATCACCACGTTGACGCGCGAGCCGTCGGCCAGCCGGGCGTCGACCATCGGGCTGAGCTCGTCGACGCGGCGACCGAGCGGCGCCAGGATGCGCTCGATCGCGTTGCGAAGCTCCTCCTCGTCGGCGAAGGCGACCGCGGTCGGCTCGATCCGCCCGCCGCGCTCGACGAAGACGCGGTCGGGCCCGTTCACCATCACCTCCTCGACCTGGGGGTCGGCGAGCAGGATCTCGAGCGGCCCGAGGCCGACGCTGTCGCGCACCACGCGGGCGGCGATCTCGGCGCGGAGCGCCGGGGCGAGGACCGCCGCCTCCTCGTCGACCAGCTCGCGCACGGTCCGCTCCAGATCAGGCGCGGCGCGGCGCCCGGCGGCCGCCTCGGCGCGGCGGCGCTCGACCAGGCGGGCGCGGAGGCCGGCGGCGACTTCGGCGACGTGGCGCTCGCGGGCGCTCATCCTTCGCCCTCCGGCATCACGGTCACCTGGCGGGCGAAGCTCTCGGCGGCGATCAGCCGCAGGGCCTGGCGCCGGGTCAGGCCGAGGGTCGCCTCGGCGGTTCCCGCGGCGTCGCCTTCGGGGCCAGCGCCGAGCGCCAGCAGCGGCACGTCCGAGGCGGCGACGTAGGTACGCCCGGCGCCGGCGTCCGCCGGTTCGGTGGTGACGACGATGTCGACCCGCGAGCCGACCGGGTCGCCACCGCCGACCGCCAGCGCGGCGGCTCCGCCGACCGTGATCTGCACCGGCCGCCTGCCGCCCCCGAGCGCCGGGTCGGGCGCCGCGGAGCGCGGTGGTCGCAGTTGCGCGGCGAGCAGATAGGCGCCGCTCGGGATCGCCGCGGCGGGGACGAGCCCGAGCGCCTCGGCGGGATCATGGAGCGCACCGGAGGGGACGAAGCGAGCCGGGACCCGGCGCACCTCGAGGTCGGCTTCGGCCCGGGTCGGATCGAGCGCCTTCCCGGCGGGCAGCCCCACCGCCGCGACGACCACCGGACGCAGTGCGCCATAGCCGCGGGCGACGCTGTCGCCGTAGCCGTCGGCGATCATCCCGGCGGCGATCGCGGCGAACAACGCGGCGAGACCGAAGGCGACGGCCCGCGCCCGCCGGCTCACCGCGCCTCCCGGCGCGCCGCGGGCGGCAGCTCGAGCACCGCGCTCGTCCCTCGCTCGCCGCGGTGGAGCGCGAAGCTGCCGCCGTGGCGGACGGCGGTCCGCCGCACCAGCCGCAGGCCGTGGCCATGGCGGGCGCGGCCGGTGAGTCGGCCGAAGGGCGGGCGCAGATCGCGGGGCCGACGGCCGGCGCGACCGCGCAGTAGCGCGTCCCGTTCGCGCGCCCGGCGCCCGGCGCCGCCACCGGAGTCGACGACCGCAAGACAGACACGGTCGCCGACCAAGTCGGCCGCCAGCTCGATCCGCGGCCCGCCGTGCTCGAGCGCGTTGACGATCAGGTTGTCGAGGGCGGCGGCGAGATCGAGCCGGTCGCCCTCGACCACCGGCTCGTCGATGTCGCGCCGCAGCGCGATCGTCGCCCCGGACAGCGCCGCCTGCCCGGCCCAACGCCTGCGCGCCGCCGCGAGCAGGGGCCGCATCGGGACCATCGACCGCGCCTCGGGATCGCCCTCGCCGTTGATCTCGCGTTCGAGCCGCGCCAGCGCCACCGCCGCCATCTCGACCGGGCCCTCGCCGACACCGGGCGGCGCGGCGGGCACCGACAGCGCCAGCGCCTGCAGCGGCCGGCGCAGCTCGTGGAGGCGCTCGTTGAGGACGGTCCGCCGCCGCGCCTCGCGGAGCGCCGCGGCCAGGGTCGCACCGACGCCGGCGAGGAGGGGCCAGAAGAACGGGCGCGCCGGGGTGAGGGCGAGGAGGAGGACGGGTATGCCGCCGATCGACATGCTTCCCCAAGCCGATGGCGCGGTCCATTCTCCCCCTGCGTAGGCCCCCGCGGACCCGCTCGGCGCGGGAAAACCGGGGCAGCCACGTGTGGCAGATCGCCTGCCCACTCAGGGAATCCGCAGATCATCTTGGAATACTTGAGGGGCGGGTCGGCCGCTCCCCCAGAAGTCAAGCGCCACCCGCGAGCGTCACCCCACTCCCGCCAATCGCCGAAAGGACCCCCCTTGCCACAGAGCAGAACGACCCCTGAGGGCATCACCCAGCAGCTCGCCAAGGCCCTTGCCCACCCCCTTCGCGTGCGCATCCTGACCTCCCTGCAACGCGGCATCTCGAGCCCGAACCAGCTTTCCCAGGAGCTCGACGAGCCACTTGGCAACGTCAGCTACCACGTCAAGACGCTGCTCGAATACGACTGCGTCGAACTGGTCAAGACCGAGCCGCGGCGCGGCGCCGTCGAGCACTTCTATCGGGCCACCGAGCGCGCCTTCTTCAGCGACGCCGACTGGGCCAAGATCCCGGCCTCGGCACGCAAGGGCATCGATGGCGTGATCCTCGAGGCGATCGGCCAGGACGCGGCCGCGTCGATGACCGGGGGCACGATCGACTCCCGCACCGACACCCACATCTCCCGCACCCCGCTCCTCCTCGACGAGGCCGGCTGGGGCGAGCTGAGCAAGCTGCTGACCGAGACGCTCAACCGGGCGATGAAGATCGGCGAGGAGTCGGCCACCCGCCTCGCCGACGAGCAGGCCGACGGCATCCAGACCACCCTCGCCATGCTCCAGATCGAGGTCCCGCCCAAAGCGGTGAAGTGACCGCCGCCCGCGATCGGCTGCCGGCTCAGCCCTCGACCAGCCGGTAGCCGATCCCCCAGCAGTTGACGACGTACTTGTGGTGCTCGGGATCGAGTTTGCGACGTAATCTGCTGGCGTGTGAGTCCAGGGTCCGGGTGCGGTCGGCGGGGGCGCGGAAGCCCCACACGTCGCGCAGCAGTTCGTCCTTCGAGAAGACGCGGGTCGGGTCGGAGGCGAGGACGCGGAGCAGCGTGAACTCTTTCTTCGCCAGGTGCACCTCGCGGTCGCCGACCGCCACCTTGCGGCGGGCCGGGTCGATCAGGATCTCGCCGACCCGGATCGGGCCCTCGCGGCGGTTGTGTCCGCGGCGCAGCACGGCGCCGATCCGCGCCCGCAGCTCGTCGTAGCTGAACGGCTTTTGAAGATAGTCATCCGCACCGAGGTCGAGGCCGCGGACGCGGTCGGTGGCACCGCCGCGACCGGTGAGGACGATGATCGGCAGGCGCGGGTCGTAGCGCGCGTCGATCCCCTCGGACTCGCGGATCTCACGCAGGACGTCGAGGCCGGAGGCGTCCGGCAGGGCGAGGTCCAGCAGGAGGAGGTCCGGGTGGTTGTAGCGACAGAGCCGCAGCGCGTCGGCGGCGCTCGGCGCGGGCAGGACCTCGAAGCGGTCGGCGACCAGGTGGTCGCAGAGCAGGTCGAGGGTGGCGTCGTCGTCCTCGCAGACGACGACCGTGGCGATCTCATCTCGTTCGGGAAGCATGGCCGTGAGAAGGGCCGGGAGCGGCGCGTCTCTCCCCCCGCCGCTTCGCGGAGCACGCGGGAGTTCGACGAATCCGACCACGGGCGCGGCCAGAATCCCCGTCATGGCCGAGGTCGCGATCCGGATTCCCTCGACGGCGGCGCTGTTCGACGCCTGGAGCGTCGCGCCGCCGGACCGCAGGCCGCTCAGCGACGAGGCCCGCGAGCGGATCGTCGACGCCTGGTCGGAAGTCGCGAAGAAGGCGACCGGCACCCCGCGCCTGCGCCTCGTCATGCCGAGCGGCGAACGCACCGCGGTCGACGAGGCGACGATCGTCGCCGCGGTCCGCGCCGACATGGAGGCGATGAAGGTCGACGCCCGCCGCCACTGGGTGCGCCGCGCCCTCGCCCCGCGCGAGACGCGGATCGGCGCCGTCCTCTTCTTTCTCGCCCTCGCCGCCGGCGCGGCGTTGGACTACGGCAGCAGCGAAGGCAGCCTCGAGACCCTGCTCTCGCAGACCTTCGTCGTCTTCGCCTGGGTCGCCCTCTGGGCTCCCGCCTATCGGCTGCTGACCGCCGCCTCCTACCGCCTCGGCCGCCGCTACTTCGTCGAACTGGCCGAGGCCGAGATCACGATCGCCTGGGACTGACCGGTCGGCCGGGCTCAGGTGGGCAGCTCGAGGACGGCGGCCGCGCCGCGATGGGCGACGAAGCGGCGCGGCGGGACCGCCCGGCGCACATCCAGCGGCCCGCCGTCGGGGTCGAGGAACCAGACGTCGAGCGCGAACCTCATGCCGAAGGTGTGGACCGCTGCGCAACGCGGGATCAGGAGCCCGGGGCCGGCCTCGGCGCGGTCGATCAGCGCCAGGCCGAGGGTACGGGCGCGCGGTCCGACCGCGATCGGGACCTCGCGGTCGAGGACGACGCGGCGCGGCAGATGCTCGAGGCGAGGGGCGGCCATCGCTCCACCAAGGCCGCCGGCGACGATCCTCTCCCCCCTCCCGAAATCACTCGACTTCGTCGCGAAATTCCCTCCTCTGTGCAACCAGGCGTTCAGGCGAGGCCGCAGCGAGGCACGTGACTAGGATGATCGGCAGTATCCAGCCCCTGCGACGCCGGGCTTGCGTCGCCGCTTGGCTTCAACTCATGGAAAAGAAGACGACCCGCAGAGGGAATTACGAGTCCGGCTCCGACTATGTCCTGGAGTACGGCGAGCTCCGCTTCGCGTTCAACGAGGAGGATTTCGCCCAGCGCGTGGAGCAGGCCGCGGTGAAGCTCAAGTTCGTCGACCAGGGGCTGACCCAGGAGGAGATCGACGACCTGCTCGACCTCGCGGTCAGCGGCGAGATCGCCGAGCCCAGCTCCCGCCTCGGCGAACACATCAACGAGAACTGGGAGGACCTCGTCGGTCCCTCCAACCGCAGCCTCGTCCACTGGATCCGCCGCCTCGTCTTCCGCGGCGCCTGGCTCGACCAGCGGGTGAAGGAGGGTGAGCTCGACGTCGTCTTCGACGAGCGCTCGCAGACCTTCGGCTACGTCCAGCCCGACCGCAGCTCCGAGCTCATCGAGCTCTCCAAGGAGCCGTCGTGGCGCCGCATCGCCTACCGGCGCTGAAGTAGCCCGCCTAGTCGCGCACCAAAGCCGCAACGACGGTCAGCGAGCCCTTGCCGGACGCCGCGTCGGCGCGGCCGGCGTCGAAGAGCTCCTTGGCGCCGTCGGCATCGCCGAAGGACTCGGCGAAGCGGGTCAGCGAGTCGACCAGGAGGATCACGTCTTCGCCCTCGGCGGCGCGGCGACGGGCCTGCGAGAGGGCGTCGCTGGCGTGGCGCGACTGGCCGGCCGAGACGAGCTCGGCGCGCGGCGCCTCGCGCTTCCAGTCGGCGAGCTCCTCGGGGCTCGGATCGATCAGCAGGGCGACCGGGTCGGGACCGTCGGAGGCGGCGGCGAGATCGGCGGCGACACCACGGAGCAGCTCGGTGGCCGACTCGCGGCTGTCGGCGAGGAGCACCGCCTGGCGGCCCGACTCGGGGGGCAGCAGCAGATCCTGGATCGTGACGCCGGTGCGGCGGCGGCCGAAGCGCCGACGACGCCGGCGGCGGCGCGGCCGCGAGCTCTCGGCGTCCTCGTCCTCGCGGGCGGGGGCGACGGGCTCCGGCGGGGTCGGCTCAGGCGCCTTCTCTTCTTCTTCCTCGACGTCGAGGCGGGCCTCGCGTTCGCGACCGGATGACGCCGAGCGGCGGCGGCGACGGGCCGGGCGCTCGCGCGCGCCCTCGGCGGGCGGATCGGCCGGCGCCGCGGTGGCGCCGTTGCCGTTGCCGTCGCTGAGGCGCTCGATCAGCTCGGCGCGGGTGAGCATCCGGTAGCGCTCGACGCCGGCGTCGGCGGCAAGCTGGTGCAGGTCAGAGAGATGTTTGGCTTCGAGCTCGGTCTTGGTCATCGGGGCGCCACCTTAATCGACGCCGATCGCCCGCGCCGGGTCGATGCCTTCCTCGGTCGCGACGCCGTCCCAGGCCGCGATCTCCTCCTCCACCCGCGCCTCCGACCAGCCGAGCTCCGCCCCGATCGCCGCCGCGATCGGTCGCAGGACCTCCGGGTCGCGCAGGGCCGGCGCCGCCAGGATCCCCAGCCGGGTCCGCCGCAGCAGCACGTCGGAGAGCCGCCGAGCCTGCTCGTGGCGCGCCGCGAGCGTCACCTCGGCGAGCAGGTCGGGACGGTCGGGGACGATCGGCGCCGCCGACCCGGGCCGCTCCCGGGCCAGGTCGAGCACCCGCCGCGCCGCGTGGCCGTAGCGGAAGGCGAGCTGGGAGAGGGCCTCCTCGCCGACCTCGTCCGGCGCGTCGAGGTCGGCCGGGCGCGCCTCCATCCCGAGTGGGATCTCGGCGGTGCGGCAGGGCGCCGTGCGGCCTTCGCGCTCGACCAGTCGGTCGACGGTCAGCTTCGCCATCCGCCGGTAGGTGGTGAGCTTGCCGCCGGTGATCGTCAGCATCCCCGAGGAGGTCTCGTAGAGCTCCTCCTTGCGCGAGATGTCGACCGACTTGCGCGGATCGCCGGTCGAGATCAGCGGCCGCACGCCGGCGTAGGCGCCGACCAGCTCGTCGGGCCCGAGCGCGGTGCCGAAGAAATCGTTGACGGCGTCGAGCAGGTAGGCGACTTCGGCCCCGGCCGGGCGCGGGTGACGGGTGTCGCCGTCGAAGTCGTCGTCGGTGGTGCCGATCAAGGTCCGCCCGTACCAGGGCAGGGCGAAGATCATCCGCCCCTCTCCCGCCGGGACGATGCAGGCGGCCTTCCCCATCGGCAGGTCGGCGGCGTCGACCACCAGGTGGGTGCCGCGGCTGGGCGCGATCCGCGGCACGTCCTCCTCCTCGAGCACCTCGGGGCGGATCGTGTCGGCCCAGACGCCGGTGGCGTTGACGACGTGGTCGGCGCCGACCTCGATCCGCGCCCCCGAATCCGCCTCGACGAAGGCGACCCCCGCGGGGCGGCCGCGGGAGCCGGACACCTCGACCACCTCGGCGCCGTTGAGAGTGACCGCGCCGTAGCGCTCCGCCTCGCCGAGCACGGTGAGGACCAACCGCACGTCGTCGGTCTGGCAGTCGTAGAAGAGGTAGGCGTCGTGGGGGTCGCGCGAGGCGAGCGCCGGTACCAGCTCCAACACCTCGTCGCGGTCGATCGTGCGGTGGCGGTCGGGCGACCAGTAGGAGTCGGTGTCGGCGACCTGGGAGGAGCGCATCCCACGGCGGCTGCGACCGACCCGCGTCGTCGCCATCACGTCGTACATGTTGAGGCCGATGCCGACCTTGCGGTCGCGGCGCGCCTCGCCGAGCGAGGCGACCAGGAACGGGGTCGGATAGACGAGGTGCGGCGCCAGCCGGACCAGCAGCTGGCGCTCCAGGAGCGCCTCGCGGACCAGGCCGAGGTCGAAGTTCTGCAGGTAGCGGAGGCCGCCGTGGACCATCTTCGAGGAGCGGCTCGAGGTGCCGATGGCGTAGTCGTCGCGCTCCAGCAGCGCCACCGAGTAGCCGCGCGAGGCGGCGTCGAGCGCGACGCCCGCGCCGGTGATCCCGCCGCCGATCACGACCACCTCGAAGTGGGCGCCGGCGATCGCCTCGATCGCCGCGGCCCGGGTCAGCATCGCACTCCGTCAAGCGCTCGGTTGCCCCTGCCGAGATCCATCGTCCGAGGGTATATACCTCCCGCCGCGGTGTGGGTTATCCGCCTATACGACGGGTTTCCCACACCGCGGGCTACCTCACCTGTGTGTGAGTGACCCGCCAGCGTCGATACGGGCCGTAGCCGATCCCGAAGAGGAGGCCACCCGCGATCAGCCCGGCGACGATCGACCCCAGGACCGAGCCGCCGCCGGACCCCGATTCCGCGGCGGCGCCGGGGGAGGGCGATTCGCCGCCGCCTTCTTCGATGGCGGGCGGCTCTTCGACGGGGGCCTGTGACGGGGGCGCCGCCGAGCCTGAACCTGATCCCGGCCCCGAGCCCCCACCCCCCTCGCCGGGGGAAGCGGCGACCCCGCCGGGGCTCGCCCCACCCCCGCCGGCTTTCTCGCCGCTCCCACCGGCACTTTCCCCGCCCTGGGACCCCGAACCCGACGCGCCCCGCGCCGGGAACACCGGCACCGGGCTCGGCACGGCCGCCGCCCCACCCGTCGGCGCCGGCAGCGTCCGTCCGGGTGCCGGATGCGACGGGGTCGTCTTCTTCGGCTGCGGGGCGCGCGGCACCGCTTCCAGCGGCAGATACCGATGGGAGGCCGCGACGAGCACCTCGCCCGTCACCCAGACCGGCGTCTGGTCGCTCTTCGCCGAATAGCGGTAATGACCGTCGCCGGCCTGATTGTCTTCGAGGTATTCATAGGCCGACCTGCCGCCGCGTTTGAACTGGGCCGGATCGGCGCCCGCCGCGAGCAACCCCTCGACCGCCCACGCCGTCGACTGGGTGTTGAGCGCGCCGTTGCCGCCGAGCCGAAAGCCACCTCCCTTCTGCTGTTCCTGGCGCAGGTAGCCCACCCCGCGCTGCGCCGCCTGCGAGGAGGGCGACAGCGCCTGCAGCACGGCGCCCGTCCCGTCGGCGTTGCTCGGCGAGCCGGCGACGTCGCCCCAGCCGCCGTCTTCGTTCTGGACTTCACGCAGCCAGGCGACCGAGCCGGAGACGTCGGCGATCCCCGCCGAGCGCAAGGCGAGCACCGCGTAGGCGGTCGAGTTCGGCCAGTCTTCATAGGAGCCGTCCTTGCGCCGCCTCGCCAGCAGCGCCGCGACCAGGTTGCGACCGCCGAAGTCGCGCGGTTCGACCCCGGCGCCGGTCAGGGCAAGGATCGAACGCGCGAGATCGCCGGGGCTCTGCAACGTCGTGGCTTCCCCCCGCAGGAAGTCGACCGGCGATCGGCCGCCTGCAGCGACGTCCTGCGGGTTGATCCCGGCGGCCTCGAGCCCGAGCATCGCCCAACCGGTCATCTCCTGATTCGACTCGGAGCCCGGACTTTCTCCCCAGCCGCCGTCGGCGTTCTGGACGGACTCGAGCCAGGCGGCCGCCGCCCCGGGACCGGCCTTGCCCGCTGCCTGGGCATGGGACGAGCCGAACGCGGCGAGGAGGACGGCGGCGGCGAGCAGCGCGGCGACGCTCCCGGTCGGCAGCCGGCGCCCGGCCGGCGGCGGGTCGGGCGAGGCGACCTCGGCGGTTTCCGCCCGGCGCCATTCGAAGCGTTCGCGGAAGCGGATCAGCATCCGCACCATCGCCGGGCCGGCGGCGAGGGCGAAGACGACATTGCCCGCGGCGTGGGCGACTTCGAAGGGGACGGCGCGCCCCTCGAGGATCAAGAAGCGCTGCCAGGAGAGTTCGCCGCCGTAGGTCGCCATCAGCGAGAAGTTGAGGATCGCCCCATAGCCGACCGCGGCGAGGCCGCAGACCGCGGCGAGCGTCATCCGTCCCACGTTGCGGGTGCCGAGCGCGAGCGCCGCGCCGAGGATCCCGCAGAGCCCCCAAGCGGCCATCTGCCAGGGGGTCCAGGGCCCTTGCCCGAACCAGAAGTTGGAGACGAGCGCGGCGAGCGCGCCGACCGCGAAGCCTGGTGCCGCGCCGAGCGCGTATCCGGCGAAGATCACGATGTCGGTGGTCGGCTTGACGTTGGGGAACGCCGCGAAGGCGATCCGCCCGGCGATCGCCAACGCGGCGAGCGCCGCCACCAGGGCGACGACCTGGGCGGGCGGCCGCGAGCGCTCGTACCAGGCGAAGCCGCCGAGGAGGACCGCGGCGAGGATCAGGAAGCTGACCAGCTGCCAGCTCATGCGCCCCCCCGCCGTGCTTCCGAGCTTGCAGGGTCATATACCCCCGGAAACTCGGAAGCAGCGGCGCCGAGGTGGATTGCGCCGTGCTCCGGGGTGACGACGCCGGGGAGGTCGAGGACGCGGGCGACCTCGGTGGCGAAGTACCAGCCGCCGGAGAGGATGTCGGCGCTCGGGCCGTCGGCGATCACCACGCCGTCGCCGAGAAGGACGACGCGCGCCGCGAACTCGGCGGCGAACTCGACATCGTGCGTAGCGACGACGACGGCGGCGCCCCGCGTCGCGAGCCGGTCGATCAGCGCGACGAGGTCATCCTTGCGGCCGCGGTCCATGCCGCGGGTCGGCTCGTCGAGGGCGACCAGGCCGGGGATCCCGTCTCCGTCGAGCCGCCCGGCGAGGGTGATCGCGAGCGCGAGGCGCTGGCGCTCGCCACCGGAGAGATCGCGCGGGTCGGCGTCGATCGCCCCATCTAGGCCGACCGCGCGGAGAGCGTCGAGGCCGCTGTCATCGGGAAGCTCGTCGCCGACCCGCTCGCGGACGAGGAAGTCACCCGGGTTCTGGGTGAGGAGCGCCATCCGTTCGGCGGCGACCCGGCCGGCGGCGGCGGCGACCAGGCCGACGGCGGTCCGCAGCAGGGTGCTCTTGCCGGCGCCGTTTCGTCCCATCAAGGCGACCCGCTCGCCGGGGGCGACAGCGAGGTCGATGCCGCGGAGCACGTCGCGTGGCCCAGAACCGTCGTCGAGCTCGACCCAGAGGCCTTTCGCCTCGAGCGCCTTCGGGTCCTCACCCCGAATTCGGCGAAAGGAGAGTCGGGACGGGGGGGCGACTTCGCCGCTCGTGCCCTTCCCCGGGTGGGGGACGGCGGTGGCCGCCCCGGGTCCGCCCCCCG
Source organism: Solirubrobacterales bacterium (assembly GCA_035500835.1). Classification (GTDB taxonomy): domain Bacteria; phylum Actinomycetota; class Thermoleophilia; order Solirubrobacterales; family 70-9; genus VAYN01. The sequence goes on from DATJWW010000053.1 coordinate 32,363, forward strand.
CCCTCTCGCCGAGGATCTGCCGCGCCTCCCGCACCCCCACCGGCAGCGGCTCGATCCCGGCCCGGGAGAAGAGCCTTGCCGCGGGCGTGGTCAGGGTCGGGTCGGCCTCTCGCGTCCAGGCGAGGAAGTCGCCGGGCACCCCGTCGAAGCCGACCCTCCCGGCCTCGACCGCGACCACCCGGTCGGCCGCCGCGAGGCAGCGCTCCAGCCGATGTTCGGCCAGCACCACCGCCACCCCCCACTCCTCGTTCAGGCGCCGCAGCAGCCAGATCAGCTCGTCCCCGGACACCGGGTCGAGCTGCGAGGTCGGCTCGTCGAGCAGCACCAGCCGCGGCCGCGTGACCAGCGCCGCCGCCAGCGCCACCCGCTGCAGCTCGCCCCCCGACAGCGTGTCGACCGCGCGCCCCAGCAGATGCGGGATCGCCAGCGCCAGCGCCACCTCCTCGACCGCGCGCGCCCGGTCGCCGGGCCCGTCGCCGCGCATCTCCAGCGGCAGCTCGATCTCGGCCGCGACCGTGGTCGAGACGACCTGGGTCTCCGGGTCCTGGGCGAGATAGCCGACCGCGGCGGCGAGCTCCCCCGGCCCGGCGGCGATCGCGTCGAGGCCCGCCACCGTCACCCGCCCGTCGACCTCGCCGCCGTGGAAGTGGGGCACCAGCCCGCAGGCGGCGCGCAGCAGGGTCGACTTGCCCGAGGCCGAGCGGCCGGCGAGCAGCGCGAACTCCCCGGGCGCCACCTCGAGCGAGACGTCGAGCAGCGCCGGGGCGGCGGCGCGCGGATAGGAGTAGGTCAGCCCCTCGACCGCCAGGGCCGGCGCGGCACCGCGGCGGATCGCGACCTCAGGCACGCCGGCCTCCCCGCCGCCACGGCGCCAGGCCGCTCGCCAGGACCACCGCACAAACGGCCAGGGTCGCCGGCCCGAGCCCGATGTGGATCGTCGGATAGGTGTGGAAATCATCGGCGCCGAGCGCCTTGCCGGTGATCGCGGCGGCCAGCACGGCCGCCGCGACCGCGTAGAAGCGCCCGTCGTGGCGGCTCGGCTCGCGCCGCCGCGCCCCGCGCGACCCGGACAGGCTGTAGCCGCGCAACTCGAGCGTCGCCGCCACGTCGACGGCCCGGTCGAGCGACCCGGCGAGGAGCCGCCGCGCCAGCGGCCCGCGCCCGACCGCCGCCGCACCCGGCCCGCGCAGCTGCGCCGCGTCGCGCAGCCGCCCGGCGTCGGCGGCTGCGACCGGCACCAGCCTTGAGACCAGCGTCGCGGTCAGCGCCGAGCGCGCCGCGACCGGACGCAGCGCCCGCAGCACCCGGTCGGGATCGACGCAGGCCGAGTAGACGCCGAAGGCGACCATCGTCACCGCCGCCCGCAGCCCGATCGAGACGCCGGCGACGATCGCCTCCAGGGTGACGTCGACCTGGCCGAGCAGCGGCAGGTGACCGAGCCGCGCCAGCACCGTCTCGCCGCGGTCGACCACCAGGGCGTTGACGACGACGATCAGGAGCGCCAGCCCGAGCCCCATCCGCAGCGCCGCCCGGACCGCCGTCCGCGCCCCCGCCAGCCGCCCGGCGAGACAGGCCGCACCGCCCGCCGCCAGCAGCACCACCGGGTTCGAGTAGAGGAAGGCGACGACGACCAGCGAGCCGAGGTAGGCGACGGCCGCACCCGGCCGCGCCGCCTGCAGCGGCCCACGGCGAGGGATGTAGGCGAAGGGAGATCTCATCCGGGTCCCGAGCGGAGCGGCAGCGGCGTCACCGTCCCCGCCTCGCTCGCCACCGCGTAATGGTCGCGCAGATCTTCCGCGTCGAGCGCCGCCGCGGCCGCCCGCACGCCGGCGACCGTGCCCCCCGTCACCAACCAGACCGGCAGCCCTTCGAGCCGGCGCGTCGCCGCCACCAGCCCGGCGCCGGGACCGAAGGTGCGTGCTTCGCCGCCCTCCGGGTCGAATCCGACGAGCCGCGTCGCCTCGCCCTCGCCTTGGAAGCCCGCGTAGACCCCGCTTTCCGCCGGACCCTTCTCGACCAGCGCCGCCGCCGGGTCGGAGCGCAGCCGCGACCAGGGCCCGACCAGCACCCGGATCGCACCGTCGGGGGAGCCCGCCGCGACCTTCACCCCTTCGCCTTCGAGCGCCGCCCTCACCGTCCCGCACGCCGCGCCGGCCCCCTCGCATTCGACGACCACGACCGGCGCGTGCCCTTCCCAGCCGGTCGTGAACGGCGCCGGCCAGGAGCCGACCACGGCGGGGACGTGCTCGCTCGCCGACCAGTCGCGCAGGTCCCACCAGATCCGCTCGCCGCCGACCGGCGACACTTCCTTCGCCCCGACCGGCGACTCGATCCCGTCGACGAAGAAGAACCAGTCGTAGGGGTGTCCGTCGCGTTCGGTTTCGGAGACGCCGTCGATCGACTTCACGTAGCCGCCGCCGTAGCGCGTCTCGATTTCGTCTTCGCGTTCGAGCAGGCGCATCACCGTGTCGGATTCGTTCGCCTCCGCCGAGGATTCGGCGATCTTCACCGCGCCGAAGTCACGCGTCACGGTCAGGTCGACGGTGCCGACGCTCGACCCCGGCCCGAGGCCGCAGCCGGCGGCCGCGAGCGCCGCCCCGCAGAGGAGCAGGCAGGTCGCGACCGCCGTGCCGCGGCCCGGCATCAGCTACCGGCGGGGCACTGCGAGCCGAGGCAGACCGGCACCGCAGCCGAGGGGATGTCCTTGCCGAGCCCGGCGACCAGGCTGGTCGGTTCGGTAAGGGTGACCATCACCTTGCCGGTCTTGTCGGTGGGACCGGTCGCCCCGGTCACCGCCGCGCCCTTCACCGGCCTGCTCTTGCCCTTTTCGTCGTAGGCGTAGACGTGGACCGCGAACGGCACCCCGGCGCTCGCCTGCGCGGGCGAGCTCACCACCAGATCTTCCGGGTACGGATAGCTTGGCGCCAGGTCCCAGAGGACTTCGTCGCCGCCCTTGATCTTCGCCTTGTCGCCGCTCACCGCGGCGCCCTTGTGGTCGATCTTCAGGTACCAGGAGGCGCTGCCCTTGGCGACGCTCTTGCCGACCCCGCAGAGCGCCAGGCCGAAGCTGAAGTGGTCCGAGATCGAGAGCGGCGCCAGCGCCTTCATCGTCTTCGCGCCGTCGGCGAGCAGGCCGAGCGCCGTGTTGCCCTTCAGCGACACCGGCTTGCCGCTGCCGCCGGTCCCGGCGCCGAAGCAGGTCGCCTTCGGGCTGGTCTTGACGGAGACGGTCGAACCCTTGACGAGTCCTTCGGCGAGCACCTTGTTCCCGCTGCCGACCACGCGCAGCGTCGCCGTGGTCGCCGAGGCGCCCGCGGCGAGCGCCAGCGCGGCGCAGGTGACCAGCGCGCACACGGCGACACTGCGGAGTTGCATCGGTCTTGGCATATGAGCCACCCTTTCCTCGAGGGTCGTATTGGCTGGCCGGGGACAGGTCTCCTGGCTTCCGGGGTTTGGGTGGGCCACGCCTTCCCGGGGACGGTGTGCGTCCCCAGTGGCCGACGCCTGCAAGTGGCGTCCGCGGCCTCCTCGACCCGGTCACAGTGGCGGGACCACGCCGGTTTCGCACCGGACTTCCCTTGACCACCGACCGTTATCTGGGCGCGAGTCTATTAGGCTGGGACCGCTCGGGCATCACCTGAGCACTGGGGAACTCTCGTCCGCTGGAGGTAACTGAATGAAGCGCTGGAAGGGGCACCGGCCCTCGCCCGCCCTGCTGATCGCCTGCGTCGCGCTGTTCGTCGCGCTCGGTGGCACGGTGGTGGGGGCGACCAAGAAGATCGACGGCCGCACGATCCGCGTCAAGTCCTTGCCCGGCAACCGGCTCCAGGTCGGCTCGCTGCCCGGCAACCGGCTGAAGCCGGGGACCATCCCCGGCAGCCGGCTGGCGCCGGGCTCGGTCAAGGGAGAGCAGGTCGACGCCTCCTCGCTCGCCCAGGTGCCGAGCGCCGCCCACGCCGACTCCGCCGACAGCGCCCGCCGCGCCCAGACCGCGATCGTCGCCGACCAGGCCGACGACGCGACGACGATCAACGGCCGCTCGGTCGGCTGTGCCTCGACCGCCCGCGAGTTCGCGGGCGCCTGCTGGGACCTGCGGGCGAGCACCGTAGCCCTGACCGCACCGGATGCGGCGAGCGCCTGCGCGGACGTGGGCGGGGAACTGCCCGACGCGCTGGCCCTGGGAGTGTTCGCGGATCAAGCCGGAATCTCGATCACCACTGGGGGTGAGTGGACGAAGGAGGTCGGCAACCTTGGTGCACCGGGCGTTGTCTCAATTGCGACGGTCGAACCCGATGGATCCATCGTCGGGGCTGACTCCAAAGAGTCGCGGCGTTTCCGCTGCGTCACCCCCCTCCTCGCCTGACCCAGGGCCGGGCTGCGCCGGGCTCAGGTGTCCAGCAGGCGCCGGTAGTAGCGGTAGTCGCGGCGATCGGGGCGCAGGTTCGAGGCGAGCGCCAGGTGGTGGCGGGCGCCGCGGGTGTCGCCGGTCATGCTCAGCGCCCGGCCGAGGCAGAAGTGGGCGTAGTCGTCGACCGGGTGGCTCTCGACCACGGCCCCGAACTCGACCGCGGCGAGGCGGAAGCGGCCCGCCCGATAGTAGGCGCGGCCGAGCGCCTCGCGCACCGAGGTCTTCTCCGGTTCGCGACGGGCGGCCTCGGCGAGCGGCTCGGCGGCGTCCTCGAAGTCGCCGTCCTCGAGCAGCTCCATCCCCCGTCGGTAGAGCGTGTAGGTGGGCTCGGCGGCGGGTTCCGGCATCGCCCGATTGTAAAAGCCGGGGGAAGCGGCCTTCCTGCTCTCCGCCATCCCGGCGCGGACCCGGCGTCGCCCCCTCCCGGCCCGCCAGGGCTCCCGGCGCCTACCAGGGCCGACCGGCGTACGCAACTGTTTGTCTGCGCCATACTGCTTGAACACTCATCCGCCGCTCCTCAGGAATCGGTGATTGGTAGTGCCGATCCGGACAGTCTTCCGCACGAAAATGCCTGTAAATCGCGCAGTTCCTCAAGAATGTGTGACAAAAACTTTAAGACTGGATGGAGACCCTTCGAAGACGCTCACGTTTGCAGACAAAACATTTCAATTGCTCTATGCTGCCGCCCCGATGGCGGGGGGAGAACAGATCGACGACAACGGGCTGCTGATCGCGCTGCGGCATCCGCTGCGGCGCCAGATCCTTCGGGCGATGGCCGACCAGGACCCGATCAGCCCGCGCCAGATCTCCGACGAGCTGCGCCAGCCGCTCTCCAATGTCAGCTACCACGTCCGCGTCCTCGCCGACTGCGGCGCCGTCGTCCTCGTCGACACGGCGCCGGTGCGCGGCTCGATGCAGCACTTCTACTCCCACGCGATCGACGAGCCATGGGCGCTCACGGTCCTCGGACTGAGCGAGGACGACGGGCGCGTGGCGGGGGGCGAAGACGAGGAGCCGGCGGCTTAGGCTCCGCGATGACGATGGGCACCGGCGAGGAGCACCCGACCACCCGCGGCGAAGACGCGCGGGTCGAATCGGCGCTGCTGCAGCGGGTGCTCGACCTCCACCCGACGCGCGTCACCGCCGCGGAGCTGGTCCGTGACCTGGCGGGCGAGGACGCCGACTTCGGCGCCCGCGACGAGGTCGAGCGGGCGATCCGCGAACTGGCCGGCGCCGGCCTCCTGCACCGCACCGGGGACGGCCTCGTCACACCGACCCGCGCCGCCGTCCACTTCGGCGAGCTGCTCGCCGGTTAGCCGCCGACCACCAGCCGGCGGAAGCCGGTCCGCAGCCTGCCCGCCAGCTCGGTCGCCGCGCTTGCCGCCTCGGGGTCCTCCTCGTCGGAGCCGGTGACCAGGATCACCTCGGTCGCGTCGAAGTCACCGACCTGGTCCTCGACCGCCTGCACGATGTCCTCGTCGCCGACCCGCGCCTCGGCGACGACCCCGTCCTTGGCCAGCGAGGCGACCGAGATCACCAGCGTCTCCTGCGCCGCGCGGCGCGCCGGCTCGAGGTCCGAGGCCCAGCGGTCGAGGAAGCCGGGCCGGGCCGGCGCCAGGACCCTCACCTCGGCAAGGTCCCGACCGCCGTCGATCCCCGCCTCGGCGGCGATCGTCGCGGTCGCCCGCTCATCCTCGAGCGGCCGGCTGACGACGACCAGCAGCCGGCGCCGCAGTCGCGGGTCCGGCGAGCGGCCGATTCCCTCGTCGGGGCGCATCCGCACCGCGGCCCAGACCAGGGCGACCGCGGCCAGGGCTCCCAGCGCCAGACCGACTCCCGGGCCGGCGACGAAGATGCCGAAGACGATCGGGACGACGATCGCGAGGACGAGCAGCGGCAGCTTCCAAGGTGCCACCGGAGAAGCCTGTCACGGCAGGCGCTTCCCCGCCGCCCCTCAGGACCCCTTCGTGATCGCCGCGGGTACCACCCGCTCCTGCGCAGTTCCGATCCACACCGTCGCCACCCCCTATCTGCTCCCCCGGACCGGCGAGATCTCCGGACCGCAAACTTTTTACTCTACGCCTTTACTGTAATCAACTTCAAACCGGTAAAACCGAACAAATAAACGAGACTTTAAGATCAATTCTGGATTTCTTGACCGTCCTTGGCTAGTGTTCCCGGCGGGCCTGCCACCCCCTTGCAAACAACCGAAGGAAGCCCCCCTTGCCGAAGACGACGAAGAAGGACGGCGTCGAACAGATCGTCGCCAAAGCCTTCGCACACCCACTGCGTGTACAGATTCTGATCATTCTGAACGAGCGCGTCGCCAGCCCCAATCTGCTGGCCCAGGAGCTCGACCAGAGCCTCAATCTGGTCGCATACCACGTCCGCGTGCTCGAGAAATACGACTGCATCGAGCTCGTCGACACCAAGCAGCGCCGCGGCGCCACCGAGCACTTCTACCGCGCCACGCGCCGCCAGTTCCTCAGCGACAGCGAATGGTCGCGGATGCCGCAGAGCCTCCGCCCCGGCCTCTCCGGCGCGATGCTCAAATCGGTCTTCGACGACATCGAGGAGGCGGTCAAGAGCGGCACCATGGACGAGCGGGAGGACCGGCACCTGAGCCGCACCCCGATGGTCGTCGACAAGAAGGGCTGGGACGAGGTCTCCAAGCTCCTCTCCGAGACCCTCGATCGCGTCCTCGAGATCCAGGGCGAAGCGGCGAAGCGCCTCTCCGACTCAGGCGAGGACGGGATGCTCTCGAAGGTCGAGATGCTCCACTTCCGCTCGCCCGACCCGAAGTCGGACGGCGCCAAAGCTAAGAAGTGAGCGGCGCCGCGGCCTCGGGCGTGGCGACGAGGAAGGAGAAGCTCTCCTCGAGGTAGAGATGGACCTCGTCGGCGTCGTGGTGGTCGTAGCCGATCGAGAGGTCCTGGCCCGATTCGAGCAGGAAGTCGCCGCCGCGCAGGCTCATCGCGATCGCGCCGGAGAGGCCCGGCGCCCAGACGATCGGGCCGCCGAGGATCCGCGCCAGGTGGTCGAACAGCGGGTAGCCACCGTGCTCGGCCGTCTCGATCACCTTGATGTACTCGTCGGGGCCGAGCGCCAGGCCGTAAGGGCCCTCGACCCCGGCCTCGCGAAGCGCCTCCACCGCCCGCGCCACCGCGCGCGGGTAGCCGTCGGCTTTCGATCCGAGCGGCTCGGGCTCGAACGGCGATGCCTCGACCACCCCGGTGATCCCGGCCTTCGCCCAGCCGTTGAAGACGGCGCTGTTCTCGGCGACGGCGATCTGGTGGGCGGCGTTGTCCAGCGACTCGAGGTCGACGTCGACGGCGCCGCGGTCGTCGTCGCGCATCTCGGCGCGGGAGACGGTGAAGTCGACCCGCACCTCGACCAGCGGCAGGACCTGCCGACGCAGGGCGACGACGCCTTCCTCGGCGCCGTCGATCGCCTCGGCGCGGCCGAGGTTGGTGGCCGAGTGCTCCCAGCCCTTGGGGCCGAGGAAGTCGACCAGGCGGCGCGCCGCGAGCGGCCCCGTGAGGCGCTCGCGCGCCTCCCCGTCGAGCAGCGCCCAGTTGGAGTCGGTGAGCGGCGCGTGGCCACGCAGCAGGTGGTTCATCGCCCGTGGCCCTTCAGGCTGCCGATCCCGAGCGAGCCTTCGCCGCCCGCCGTCGGGGCGGCCGCCTCGTCGTCATCGCCGTCGTCCTCGGACGCGGCCTCGGCGGCCTCGCCGTGCTCGACGATGTCGCCGTCCTGGAAGAGCACCCCTGCGGCGATCGCCCGCCAGCGCGGCACCTTGCGAAGGAGGAACTCGAGGTCCATCGAGAAGTGCTTGAACTCCTCCCCCTGGGCGTCGTGCATGATCGCCCGGGCCTCGGCATCCGGCTCGACCGAGAGGCGCTGCTGGTACCAGCCGATCGCCTGGCACTCCTCTTCGAGCGAGGCGCAGAGCCGGGCGAAGGTCCGCGTCTCGGCCGACAGCTCCTCCGGCGGCTCGTGGTATTGGTCGAATCCCATCCGCGCAGGTTAACCCGTCGCTTCGGGCAACGGGTCGCACGCTTCCCAGGGCGTCGAGAACAATTCGACGTTCTTGCGGATCGCCGCGAATTCGAGCGCTTCCGCCTTGCCGCAGAAGGCCGACGTCGGCAGTTCGTACTCGGCCTCGAAGACCGCCTTGCCGGCTTCGACGAACGGCCTGTAGAAGCCGCATTCGTAGTAGCGGAAGCACTCCTCGACGATCGCGAAGTCGAAGTCACCGACCAGTTGGCGCACCTGGCGTGGGTCGTTCTTCAGCGCCACCGCCATCCCCCGTCTGTGAACCTGGTTCGCGATCCAGCGGTCGTAGCGCAGCTGGTCGGCGCGGGTCAGCGGGAAGCCGGTCTTGTTTTCCCAGCCGGCGACGTTGTCGGGCTCGACCGCGTCGAAGCGCTTGTGCGCGCACATCTCGATCCGCCGTTCGATGATCGGCGCGAACCTGCCGAAGTGGGCGATGTCGAGCCAGCGCTCGTTCGGAAAGCCCGCGTAGCGCCTGCCGAGCACCGACCTCGGGAACCGGCCCGCGTCGGGCCGGAAGCTCTCCCAGCTGCCGACGTCGAGGTAGCAGATCGCCTTGTGGCGATGGCGGTGGATCGCGCGCACGTCGCCGACCGTCGATTCGAAGCCGTCGATGTCGTAGACCGAGGCGCCCGCGGTCAGCTGGAACCTGCCCTGCAGCTGCCACTGCCAGGCGGCGGTCTGCGGCGGCGGATGCCAGTGCCCCTTGGTCGGGAAACCGCCGACCGCGCCCGCGGCGGGCGCGAAGGCGAGCAGTGCCGCGCAGGTGGCCAGGAGTGGCGCGATCCTCCTCATCGACATCCATCTACCCCCGGTCTTTGGTTCAGGAACCCCATCTGAAACGCCACCTCAGACGCCCCGAAGGCGGCCCTGAAGCCGGATCGGGTGAGGACTCACCTGCCGCTATGGTGTCAATGGACGGCGCCTCCCGGTCGCCGGGCGCTGCACGGTCCCCGGGGACCCTCTGGGCGGCGCCGCATCAGCCGGCGCCACCGGGTCCCCGGATGACTGCGAACAGCGACGAGACACGACAAGTACCTGATGGCGCGCCCACCGGTCCGGGCGAGGGCCTGGCCGCCGAGGCGCTCCTCTGGCGCCGGCTGCGCGACCAGCGCGACCCGGCCGCCCGCGAGGAGCTCGTCCGCCGCTACCTCCCCTTCGCCAAAAACCTGGCGCTGCGCTACCGCGGCGCCAGCGAGTCCTTCGACGACCTGCTGCAGGTGGCCAACCTCGGTCTGGTCAACGCCGTCGACCGCTTCGACCCGGCCCGCGGCACCCCCTTCGCCGCCTTCGCCTCGCCGACCATCCTCGGCGAACTGAAGCGGCACTTCCGCGACCGCGTCTGGACCGTGCGGGTGCCGCGCGGCCTCCACGACCGGATGGCCGAGGTCGAGAAAGCGACCGCGGCGCTGACCGTCGAGCTGCAGCGCTCGCCCTCGGTCGGCGAGATCGCGGCGAAGCTGGAGCTGGACCCGGCCGACGTGCTCGAGGTCCTGGAGGCCAACCACAACCGCCGGCCGCTCTCGCTCGACCGCCCGGTCGGCGGCGACGAGGACGAATCGCCCGCCTCCGAGTGGGTCGGCGACGAGGACGAGGGCTACGGGCTGGTCGACGACAAACTGGCCCTCGAGGGCGTCCTCCCCCAGCTCGACGACCGCGAGCGCCTGATCCTGCGGCTGCGTTTCGTCGAGGACATGACCCAGTCGCAGATCGCCGCACAGATCGGCCACTCCCAGATGCACGTCTCGCGCATCCTCCGCCGCACCCTGGAGCGGATCCGCGAGCAGGTCGCCGAACAGGAAGAGGAGACCCCCGAGGAGCCTTAGGGGGGACTAGGAGGCAGTGGCGGCGATGGCGACGACCAGGTACTCACCGTCGCCGTCGGCCTCGGTGCGGATCTCGTCGGCGAGTGTTTCCAGGCTGCCGCCGACCTCGGGCAACGAGAGGCTCTCGCGCAGGCCGGTGGCGGCGCCGGAGCGCATCGGGCCGACCTTCAGCTCGACCCCCTCGGGACGGTCGGCGATCGTCACCCGCACGAGGCCGTCGGCGAAGCCGCGCGGCGCCTCCGCCGAGATCGCGTCGGCGAGCAGCATCGCGTCGGAGATGCGGTCGACGCCGATCGCGCGACGGGCGGCGAGGGCGGTCAGCGCCCGGCTCAGCACCGGGCCGAGCAGCTCGGGAGAGCCGACCCGCAGCTCGGTCTGCTCGGCGGGCGCCGGACCCGCGGGCGCGATGCCGTCGTCGCCGTCGGGAAGCGGCCGCGAGACCAGCGGCAGGTGCATGCGGATTTCGGTCCCCCGCTCGATCCCGCCGCGGATCTCGAAGCTCGAGGAGAGCGCCGCGATCAGCGCCAGGCCGATCCGCAGGCTGGGTCGGTCGACTCCGGGCCGCGGGCTGATCCCGCGGCCGTAGTCCCGCACCGCCACCGTGAGGCCGTCGTGGTCGGGCACCGCATCGACCTCGAGCGGGCCGCTCGCCTCCTCCGGGTAGGCGTGGACGACGACGTTCATGCAGGCCTCGGTGACCACCGTCTTCAGGTCTGCGATCCCCGCCTCGTCCATCCCGATCCACTCGGCGAGGCCGGCGATCGCGTGGCGCACCACGGCGACGTTCTCGGCCCTCGCGGGAAGCGAGAGCTGCAGCCCTGCTGGATCGACGTTCGTGGTGCTCAAGTTTCGGAAATCCCCGGCTAGGCGCGCCCGAGTCCGCCGGACCGCAGAAACCTATCGGCCCCGCGTCCGCCCTGGTACCCCGACCCACCCGGCGCGCAAACGGGGCGGGGCCACGCTCTGCTGCTGTAGCATCGCGCCCAGAGTGGGTCCAGCGCCGTTTCAAGCATCCGCATCAGAGCTCGAGGGCGGCGTCCGACTGTTGGCGGTGCACGGCGAGCTCGACCTCTCGACCGCGGCCGAGCTGGAGGAGCCGCTCGAGGAGGCGATCCGCGACACCGACGCGACGGTGGTGATCGACCTCGGCGACTGCCAGTTCATCGACTCGACCGGGCTGGCGCTGATCGTCCGCGCCTGGCAGCGGATCGACGCGGCGGCCGGCAACGGCGGCGGCGGCGGGCTCGTCCTCTGCTGCCAGAACGAACAGGTCCGGCGGGTGCTCGAGGTGACCGGCCTGGAGCACTCCCTGCGCGTCTTCGAGACGCGCGAGGAGGCCGCCGCCGCGCTGCGCGCGTGAGCTTCGTCACCGAGGCGCGCAGCGGCGATTAGCGCCCCGGCGTCCGGGTAGCGGCCTTTGATGCCCGCTCCGCGCCGACCGAAGCTGCCACGCGAGCTGTTCGAGACCCGGACCCACGCCTGGACCTCGCTGGGGCTGGGCGACGAGATCGAGACGCGCGAGGTCTCCAGGCGCTCGCTGTTCGGCCTCGTGGTCGCGTTGCTGGCGCTGATCGCGACCCTGGTCGTCTACTCGCACCGCCGCCAGATCGCCCCCGGCTACGGCGAATGGTTCCGGGTCGGCACCGTGATCGCGCTGGTGATCGTCGGCAGCGCCGCGATCCACTGGCTCTCGCGCTCGCTGCAGCCGCGCCTCTACCGCCGGCTCGATCCGGCGACGGCGGGGACGGCCGGGTTCGTCTTCCGCCTGCTCGCCTCGCTGGCGGTCGTCGTCGTCGCGCTGCGGATCGCCGGGGTCACCGCTTCCACCCTCGCCGTGGGCGGCGCCTTCACCGCCGTCCTCCTCGGCCTCGCCGCCCAGCAGAGCCTCGGCGCGATCTTCGCCGGCGTCGTCCTGCAGAGCACCCGGCCCTTCCGGGTCGGCGAACGGGTGCGGCTGGTCGGCGGCGCCCTGGCCGGCTCGCTGGAGGGGACGGTGACCTCGCTCGGCCTCTTCTACACCACCCTCAGCCAGGGGGCCGACCGGCTGCTGATCCCCAACAACGTGCTGCTGAACCTCGCCGTGGTGCCGCTGCGCGAGCCGGAGAAGGTCGACGTCCGGGTCCGCTTCCCGCGCCAGGCCAGCCCGCGCGAGGTCGAGGGGCAACTGCTGCGCGCGATCACCGTCCCGACCCGCTACCGGCCGAGCGTCTCGCTCGAGGAGATCGAGCCGGAGAGCGTCGTCCTGCGGATCGCGGCGACGCCGCTGCGTACCGAGGACGGGTCGCAGCTCGCCGACCAGGTGCTGGAGGCGCTCCGCCGCCACGACACCGCCGAACAGCAGGCGGCGGCCGCCGGCCTCTAGGCGAAGATCACGATCGCCAGGTTGACCAGCACCGCGAGCGGCGTGCCGACCAGCGACAGGTCGCGGAAGAACTTGGCGAAGCCACCGCGATAGCGGACGCTCTCCATCAGCAGCAGGCCGACGACGTGGGCCATGTTGACGAGGGCGACGGCGATCGCGATGCCGATCGCCAGGGCGGGCCAGCCGGTCGCCGTGCCGCCCGCGGTGGCCACCGCGGCGAGCACGATCGCGACGATCGTGCCGACGATCCCGAACACCATGCTCAACGTGTCGCCCCGAGTGAGACCGGGCAGGTAGGCCGAGCCGACCTCGTGGTCGGCGTCGAGGTCGAGGCATCCGGCGGCGGCGCTGTCTGTGGCGACGACGTGCTCCTTGCCTTCCGGGCCGCCGTCGACCACGACCAGCTTCAGCGGTGGCTCGAGCGCCTCCTCGGCGTGCTTCCAGAGCGCGCCCTCGTACCAGTCCTTGGCGTCGTCGGCGTGCGAGAAGAGGAGAACCTCGTCGACCGGGCCTTCGCGGAGCAGCGAGTCCTCGGCGGCCTGCACGGGGTCGGGATCGCCGACCTCGGCGACCGCGATCTCGACGCCGCCCGCCCGCGCCGCGGCGAGCGCCTGGTCGAGGCGCGCCTTCGCTTCGACCCGCGGCTCGTCGATGTCACCGAGCGTATGGTGGAGCGGATTGATCTCGACCGCCGGGGCGATCAGGCGGATCCGCGACGCGACGCCGACCGCCGCAGCCTCTCGCTTCAGCGCGTCCACCGACTCGGCCGAGCCGAAGGCGGGCGTGACCAGCGCGATGAGGCTGCGCTCGGTCATCTCATCCGTTCTCGTCCGGGGGGATCGGCTCGTCGGGCTCGCCGTACTCGTCGAGGTCCTGCGGCTCCTCGGGCTGGGCGAGGCCATCCGGGAAGCGGTGTTCGTCGCCGTGCTCGGCGATGTCCTCGAGGTCCTTCTCGGCCAGCTCGAAACCCTCCGCCTCGCCCTCGCCCGCCTCGATCAACGGCCGGCGGGCCGGGTCGTCGGTGTCGGGGGCGACGGTGCCGCCGATGCCCGCGGCTTCGCGGGCCGCTTCGGCTTCTTCCTCCTCGACGAAGTCCTCGTCGTAATCGTCCGGCGTGGCGCTCACGAGGAGGCTCCCGTCTCCGACCGCTCCGCGGCCGGGCTGTCGGCGACGCCGTTCGGTGACGCGGGCGCCTGTGCGATCGGATCGAAGTCCTCGCCGCCGGAGCGGCCGATCAGCCAGCCGACCAGGCCGCCGATCGTGGCGCCGATCGCCAGCAGCGTGACCGAGCGCAGCGGTTTGCGTTCCAGCTTCGAGAAGGCGCCGCGCGCGGTGTGCCTCGCGGTCGACTTGACCGCCTGACGGGCGAGCTGGGTCTTCATCGACATGCCTACAACCTACCCCGTCTGGAGAGCGATAACCCGCGGATCGCCGATCCCTGGTACATATCGGTACGCATCTGCCTGCGCTCACAAAACGCGTATCACCAGTGGGGAAATCTGGCTTTAAAAGTCAGGTTGCGCGGTTGCCGATCGATCGCTGGGATGGCGGATCTATGCCACCGAAGAACAGCTCCCGCGATCGGGACACCATCGACCAGAAGCTCGTCCGCGCCGTCTCCCACCCGATGCGGGTGCGGATCCTCGAGGCGCTGCAGGGACGGACCGCCAGCCCGACCGAACTGGCGCGGGAGTTCGACGAAAGCCTCGGCGTCGTCGCCTACCACGCCAACGGGCTGCTCGACGTCGGCTGCATCGAACAGGTCCGCACGCGGCCCAAGCGAGGCACGATCGAGCACTTCTACACCGCCGTGCCGCGCTCCTTCGTCGGCCACCAGGACTGGCGTCGGGTGCCGCTCTCGATCCGCAGCGGCGTGACGAGCGAAGCGCTCCGCACCTTCGTCGCCAAGGTCGGCGCCGCGATCGACGCCGACACGATCGACCGCCGCGAGGACACGACGCTGAACTGGATGCCGATCACCGTCGACGAGCGGGGCTGGCGCGAGGTCGCCGAGATCCTCGACCGCACCCTGCGCGAGCTGATGGCGGTCGCCGCGGCGAGCCGCGGCCGGCTCGGCGAGGAGGACGGCATCCCGGTGGTGACGGGCCTTGCGGCATTCGAAGCGCCGCCCGGCAGCGGCTGACGACTGTCGTCCTCAGCGCGGTCTGCTCGGCCCGTGGCCGGACTGCCTACCGCCGCGGCTGCTCGCCGAGGCGCCGCGTTTCGAGCTCCGCGAGGCGGTCTTCGACTCGCCCGAGCGGGCCTTTTCCTTGTTGACCGTGCGCGCCGCGATCTCCTCCGCGCGCTTGGTCGAGCGTCCCTCTCTTTCCTCGCTCTTTTTGATCTCCTCGTATTGGCGCGCTCGCTTGGTGCCTTTCTTGACTCCTCTGGGCGGCATGCTTCCCTCCTCGGATTGCTTTGTCGCCGAGCTACCCGTTCCCCGAGTCGTCCAACAGGGATCGCGGCCAGAGCCGACGGGCGCGGACGACGTTGGTCTCGGCGCCGAGGACGACGAACATCGCGCCGAGGTGGATCCAGGCGAGCAGGCCGATCACCAGGGCGAAGGTGCCGTAGACCGCGGAGGCGTTCTTCACCTCGTGTGAGATGTACCAGCCACCGAGCAACTGCAGGACCTCCCAACCGACGGTGGCAACGAGGACGCCGGGGACGAGCGACCGGGTCGCCACCGTGTCGGTGGTGAGCAGGCGGAAGACGGCGCCGAAGACGAAGAGGTTGAGCAGGGTGGCGATCGCGATGCCCGCCACCTTGCCGCCGGCGCCGAGGAAGTCGGCACCGCCGGAGGCGAGGCCGGAGACGACCGTGGAGACCACGGCGAGCCCGCCGAGGACGACGAGCAGGCCGATCCCCCGCAGGCGCGAGCCGACGAAGCCGCGCTTGTCGGTCTTCTGGACGCCCCAACAGCGGTCGAAGGTCGCCTCGGTCTCCAGCACCACGCCGAGCCCGGCGAGCAGCGAGCCGACGATCCCGACCGCGAGGGCGACGCCGCTGCCGTGCAGGGTTCCGCCCTTCAGCTGGTTGCCGATGATCGGGAACTGGGCGAGGGTCGAGTCGACCACTTCTCGCCGCAGCCCTTCGTTGCCGGCGAGGACGTAGCCGAGGATCGTCGTCAGCAGCAACAGCAGCGGGAAGAGCGAGAAGAAGGCCCGGTAGGCGATCAGCGAGACCATGTTGCCGCCTTCGTCGTCGCCGAACTTCTTCACCACGCCGAGCGGCAGGGCGAGCGCGGGCTTGCGCTGCTGGTAGGCGTCGAACCGCCGCAGCGGGGCTTTCAGGTCCATGGCGGGTCCCCTACCCGGCGATCGGCCGCTCGCGCACCACTTCTCCCGCCCGCTTGTCGTCGCGCAGGCCGAGGTAGCGGGGATGGCGCAGCTTGCCGTCGCGGGTCCACTCGCTGAAGCCGAACTCGCCGACCAGCTCAGGCCGGATCCAGGCGGCGTCACGGGGCAGGCCGGAGCCGGCGGTGAACGGCGTGCGATCCTGGCGGAGCGCCTCCATCCGGTCGCCGAGGTCGTGCAGGGTGCGCTGGTCGAAGCCGGTCCCGACTTTGCCCGCGTAGCGAAGGTCGCCGCCCTCGTGGTAGCCGACGAGGAGGGCGCCGAAGCGCTCGCGCGAGCCTTTCGGCGGGGTGAAGCCACCGATCACCAGCTCCTGCTCGAAGGAGCACTTGATCTTCAGCCAGTCGTTCGAGCGCGAGTGCTGGTAAGTGCTGTCGGCGCGCTTGGCGATCAGCCCCTCCCAACCTTTGCGGCAGGCTTCGAGGAAGAGCTTCTCGCCCTTCTCGTTGCGGTGTGGCGTATAGCGGACCGGGCCGTGGAATTCGAGGCTGGAGCGCAGCAGCGCCTTGCGCTCGCGCAGGGGCAGGCCGGTGAGATCGCGGCCGTCGAGCTCGAGCAGGTCGAAGATGTAGATGAAGACCTCGATCCCGGTCAGGCGCGCGAGCCGCGGCTCGCTGATCCCGAGCCTCCCCTGCAGCTTCTCGAAGCTGGTGCGGGAGCCCTCGAAGGCGACGATCTCGCCGTCGGCGACGAAGTCCTGGGCGGACTCGGCCGCGAGCGCCTCGACCAGCTCCGGATAGTTCTCCATCTGGCGACCGGTGCGCGAGGTCAGCGTCGCCCCCCGCGGCGTGCGGCGGACACTCGCGCGGACGCCGTCGAGCTTGCGCTCGAAGACCCAGGCGGGGTCGCTGAAGGGACGGGCGGTCAGCTTCGCCTTCATCGGCTCGCCTGCGACGGCCATTGCCTGACCGTACCCCACCGCGGCCGCGCGACACCCCCGCCGCGGTTTATGCTCGGGCCATGCCGAACGAGTTCTCGGAAGACCCCGCGCTGACCGAAGCGGCGGAAGCGGAAGTCGACGCCGAGCCCGCCTTCAAGGAGGGCGACGAGGTCTGGGTCGAGGACGCCGACGGCAACCGCCACCCCGGCGTCTTCGTCGGGATGAACGAAGCGTCAGGCTGGTTCGGCGGCGGGCCGAGCGCCTACGTCGTCCACCCCGAGGCCCACCAGGCCGAGGTCGTCTCGCTCTTCCGCATCACCCCGCGCAGCTGACGACCGAGGAGCGGCTGCCGAGCCCGAGGGTCGGCGCTAATGATCTGCGCCACCGCCGTTGCCGTTCGTCTCCCCGACCAGACGCGGCCGGTAGCGATAGCCGACCCCGCGGACCGTCTCCACCGGGTCGACCGCGGCGGCGCCACCGAGCTTGCGGCGCAGGTAGCTGACGTAGAGCTTCACCTCGTCGCGCTCACGGATCCGATCTCCCCAGACCAGTTCGAGCAGCTGTCCATGCCCGAGCACCCGCCCCGGGTTTTCGGCGAAGGTGGCGAGCATGCGGAACTCGATCGGGGTC
The DNA here is from genome assembly GCA_035500835.1 of Solirubrobacterales bacterium. Classification (GTDB taxonomy): domain Bacteria; phylum Actinomycetota; class Thermoleophilia; order Solirubrobacterales; family 70-9; genus VAYN01. The sequence continues at coordinate 49,878 of DATJWW010000053.1, forward strand.
AGGGCGACCTCCTCGCCGAGCACGGTGACCCGGTGTCGGATGCGATCGATCTCGACGAATTCGTCGCTGAGCACGACGGGGCGCGGATCGTCCTGGCGCGGGCGCCGCATGAGCGCTTCCAGCCTCGCGCCGAGCTCGGCGATCGGCGCCGGTTTGCTGATGCAGTCATCGGCGCCGCCGCGGAGCGCCTCGATCCGTTCCTCTTCCGCGTCGCCGGTGAGCATGATCACCGGCACGTCGCTCAGCGCCCGGATCGTCGCCAGGATCTCGAGCCCGAGGATGTCGGGCAGCTCGAGATCGAGCACGACGACGTCGGGCTGGCTCTCGTAGAAGGCGCGCAACCCGTCGTTACCGTTTTCGGCATGGAGCAACTCGATACCGGCTCTGTTCGAGAGCCCTCGCAGCGCACCACGCTCCCCGAGGTCTCGCCCGATCGCCAGCACCTTGCGCCTTCCGTCGCCAGGAACTCTCGATAGCGATTCCAATTTGTGCGCAGATTGTCACTTTAGTCAGACCAAATTGTCAAGGCATCGGCAAAACGGCGTCGTTTTTGGTGCCGCTCGTTCGTCGCCAGAAAAGAAAGGGCCGATCGTGAAGTCGACGGCCCACGAACGGATCGGAGTCACCAGATGAGATTCATGATGTTCATGTACCCGCAGATCGACGAAGCCGACTGGAACCCGTCGGCCGAGGATGTCGCCGAGATGACCCGCTACAACGAGGAGCTCCGCAAGGCCGGGATGCTGCTCGCCCTCGACGGCCTCCACCCGCCCACCGAGGGCGCTTCCGTCGAGTTCGCGGCCGACGGGGCGACGACCGTGACCGACGGCCCGTTCGCCGAGGCGAAGGAGGTGGTCGGTGGCTACTGGGTGATCCAGGCACGCTCGCGGGAGGAGGCGGTCGAGTGGGCGAAGCGCTGCCCGGGGCGCGGCTGCCGGATCGAGGTGCGCCGCGTCTTCGAGATGGAGGACTTCCCGGAGGACGTGCAGGCGGCGGTCGAGGGGACCGGGCCAGGCTGGAGCGAGGCCTGACCGACGTGACGGCGCCCGACGCCAAGGCGGCGGTCGAGACGGTCTGGCGGATCGAGTCCGCCCGTCTCGTCGCCGGCCTGGCGCGGGTGGTCCGCGACGTCGGGCTGGCCGAGGACCTGGCCCAGGACGCGCTGCTGGCGGCACTCGAGACCTGGCCGCGCGGCGGCATTCCCGACAATCCCGGCGCCTGGCTGATGGCGACGGCGAAGAACCGCGCGATCGACCTCGCCCGCCGCGACCGCACCTACGAGCGCAGGCGCGAAGCGGTCGCCCACGAGCTGGGGGTCATGCTGGCGATGGACGGCGTCGACCTCGCCTCCGCGGTCGATCGCGAGGTCGACGACGACCTGCTGGCGCTGATGTTCTCCTGCTGCCATCCGTCGCTCGCGACCGAGGCGCGCGTGGCGCTGACGCTGCGCCTGCTCGGCGGCCTGACGACGAGCGAGATCGCCCGCGCCTTCCTCACCCCGGAGCCGACCGTCGCCCAGCGCCTGACCCGCGCGAAGCGCACCCTGCGGGAGGGGCGCGTCGACTTCGCCGCGCCGTCCGGGGCCGCGCTGCGGACCCGCCTCCCCGACGTGCTGGAGGTCGTCTACCTGATCTTCAACGAGGGCTACGCGGCGAGCTCCGGCGAGCGCTGGGTGCGGACCGAGCTCTGTGAGGAAGCGCTGCGCCTCGGCCGCATGCTGGCCGAGCTGGCGCCGGGCGAGCCGGAGGCGCACGGGCTGATCGCGCTGCTCGAGATCCAGGCCTCGCGGCTGGGCGCCCGGCTCGGGCCGGGCGGCGAGCCGGTCCTGCTCCTCGACCAGGATCGCTCGCGCTGGGACCCGCTGCTGATCGTCCGCGGCCGAGCGGCGCTGCGGCACGCCGAAGCGCTGCCCGCGCCGCTCGGTACCTACGGCCTGCAGGCCGCGATCGCCGCCTGCCACGCGCGGGCGATCGAGCCCGAGGACACCGACTGGGTGCGAATCGCGGCGCTGTATGAGGCGCTCGGCGCCATCTCCCCCTCACCCGTCGTCGAGCTGAACCGGGCCGTCGCGGTCGGCATGGCCTTCGGCCCACAGGCCGGCCTGGCGCTCCTCGAGACCGTCGCCGCCGATCCCGCCCTGCGTGACTACCACCTGCTGCCGAGCGTCCGCGGCGACCTGCTCGCCCGCCTCGGCCGCACCGAAGAGGCCGTCGTCGAATTCCGCCGCGCCGCCGCGCTCACCGCCAACCAGCCGGAGCGCGCCCTGCTACTGCGACGCGCCGGCGGCTAGCTCCTGCATGCCCTCGGCCTCAAGGCGGAGCATGCGCCAGTCGTCGAGGCGGCGGGCGCCGAGCTTGGCGTAGAAGCTGAGCGCCGGTTCGTTCCACTCCAGCGCGCACCACTCGAGGCGCACGTGGCCGCGCTCCAGGGCGAGGCCCGCGAGGTGCTCCATCACCCGCAGGCCGATGCCGGCCTGGCGGTGCTCGGGGCGCACGTAGATGTCCTCCAGCCAGATCCCGGAGCGGCACTCGAAGGTCGAGAACGTCGTGTAGAAGATCGCGTAGCCGACCGCCTCGCCGGCGGCCTCGACGATCAGCGCCTCGGCGTCGCCGCGGTCGAAGAGCGAGGCGCGCAGGAGCTCCGGCGTCCCCACCACCTCGTCGCGCAGTTTCTCGTAGGTGGCGAGCTCGCAGATCAGGTCGAAGATGAGCTGGACGTCCCCCTCGGTCGCGGCGCGGATCTCCATTCGCCGATCATGCCACTCGGTAGGGTCAGCGCGATGGGCGTGATCGACGAGCTGCTCGCCAACAACGAGGCCTTCGCGGCGCGGGTCGAGGAAAGCCACCTGCCGGTGCAGCCGAGCCGCCATCTGGCGATCGTCACCTGCATGGACTCGCGGCTCGACGTCTTCGCGGCACTCGGGCTGGGCGACGGCGAGGCGCACGTGCTGCGCAACGCGGGCGGGGTGATCACCGACGACGTGATCCGCTCCCTGGCGCTCTCCCAGCGCAAACTGGGGACGCGCGAGGTGATGCTGATCCACCACGACGACTGCGGCCTGCAGAAGGTCACCGACGACGGCTTCCGGGCCGAGCTGCAGGAGGACGCAGGCGTCGCGCCCGCCTTCGCGATCGAGTCCTTCGTCGACGTCGAGGCCGATGTCCGGCAGTCGATCCTGCGGGTGCGCCGCTCCGAGTTCCTCCCCTATCGGGACTCCGTGCGCGGCTTCGTCTACGACGTCGACACGCACGCGCTGCGCGAGATCGACTAGATCGTGGCCGCGGTCGCGCCCTACGGGTCCTGGCGCTCGCCGATCTCACCGGCGGACGTGGCCCGGGGCGGGCGGCGGCTCGGCGCGGCGGCGATCGCCGCCGACGGCGCCGTCTGGTGGGCCGAGGGACGGGCGACCGAGGGTGGGCGCACGGCGCTGATGCGGCGCCCCGCAGGAGGCGGGCCCGAAGAGGTGACGCCGGCGGGGGCGAACGTGCGCACCCGCGTCCACGAGTACGGCGGCGGCGCCTGGAAGGTGCTCGGTCCCGACCTCGTCGTCTATGTCGACTTCGCCGACCAGCGCGCCTACCGGCTGCGCCTGGGCGAGGACCCGGTGGCGATCACGCCCGAGCCCGCGACGCCCGGGGCGCTCCGCTACGCCGACTTCGAGCCGACGCCGGACGGGGCGACGCTCTTCTGCGTGCGCGAGGTCCACGACGGCGGGCCGGAACCGGTGAACGAGATCGTCTCGCTGCCGCTCGACGGCTCGGCGCCGCCGCAGGTGGTCGCCGCCGGGCGCGACTTCTACTCCTACCCGCACGTCTCGCCGGACGGGCTTTGGCTCGCCTTCACCTGCTGGGACCATCCGAACATGCCGTGGGACGGCACCGAGCTCTGGGTGGCGCCGGTGCGCGACCCGGGCGCGGCGCGGCCGCTGGCGGGCGGGCCCGCCGAGTCGATCTTCGCGCCCGCCTGGGACTCCCAGGATCGCCTCCGCTTCGTCTCCGACCGCGACGGCTGGTGGAACCTCTACCGGACGGTCGCCGACCTCGGCGCGCCCGATGCGGGCGAGGACCTGCCGGCGCTCGAGCAGCTGAGCGCCGAGCGCGCCGACCTCGGCCACCCGCAGTGGCTCTTCGGCGGCTCGACCCATGTGGAGCTCGAGGACGGGACGCTGGTCGTCGTCCGCACCGAGGCGGCGAGCGAACGGCTCTTCGCGCTCGGCGCCGGGGGCGGCGCGGCGCGCGACCTCGGCCTCCCCTTCACCTCCTTCGGCTATCCGGCGATCGCCGCCCACGGCGACAGGGTCGCGTTCGCGGCGGCCTCGCCGGCGGGCGAGGCGCGGGTCGTGGTCGTCGACGTCGCGACGGGAAGCGTCGAGACGGTTCGCTCGGCGGTCGAGGAGACGGTCGCGCCGGGCCTCGTCCCCGAGCCGCAGGCGATCGAGTTCCCGAGCGGCGACGGCGACCGCGCCCACGCCTTCTACTACCCGCCGACCAACCCCGACTTCGTCGCCCCGGAGGGCGAACGGCCGCCGCTGATCGTGGTCAGCCACGGCGGCCCGACCTCCCACGTCACCCCCGCCCTCGACACCGAGTTCCTCTTCTGGACCAGCCGGGGCTTCGGCGTCGTCGACGTCAACTACCGCGGCTCCAGCGGCTTCGGCCGCGCCTACCGCGACAAGCTGCGCGGCACCTGGGGGATCGTCGACACCGAGGACTGCGTCGCCGCCGCCCGCTTCCTCGCCGAGACCGGCGAGGTCGACGGCGCGCGGCCGGCGATCCGCGGCGGCTCGGCGGGCGGCTACGCGACGCTCTGCGCGCTCGTCTTCCACGACGAGTTCGCGGCGGGCGCCTCCTACTACGGCGTCGCCGACACCGAGACGCTCGCCCGCGACACCCACAAGTTCGAGGCGCGCTACCTCGACGGGCTGATCGGCCCCTATCCCGAGCGCGCCGACCTCTACCGCGAGCGCTCGCCGATCCACTTCGTCGAGCGGCTGAGCGCCCCGGTGATCCTCTTCCAGGGCCTCGAGGACGCGATCGTCCCGCCCAACCAGGCGGAGACGATGGTCGCCGCGATGGCCGCCAACGGCATCCCCCACGCCTACCTCGCCTTCGAGGGCGAGCAGCACGGCTTCCGCCGCTCAGAGACTGTGATCCGCTGCCTCGAAGCCGAGCTCTTCTTCTACGGCCGGATCCTCGGCTTCGAGCCCGCCGACGAGCTGGTGCCGGTCGAGATCGAGAGCTAGGTGCGGCCAGGGCCCGGAGACGGGTGAGCCCCGGGGAAGGCACGCGGCCGCCCCGGCCACGACCCCGGCGGGGTGTGGCCGTGGCCGGGACGGCCGGGGGTTCGGGGAGAGGGCGCGGGGATCGGCGTGCTCCGGGGAGGGAGAGCGCGTGGAGGGAGGCGCGTGTTCCTCCACGAAGGCCCGTGATCTGTGACGAAGGCTCAGGCAACTCCACGATTCCTCGCGCCTTCCTCATCAGGCCGCTCGCGACCGTGCACTTGAGCCGCCTATAGGCGGCTCAAGTGCACGGTCGTCGCCGGCGCGTTTCGGACCCGTCACGAGACGCATGAAGACCCATGATGTTCCCGGCGTCCCTCGCACGACTATGTGACTTCCCTCCCGACCCTCACGTCCCGGGCGTCTCGTGGCGGCACACCCTGCCGGGGTCGCCACGAGACGCCCGGGACAGGCGCCCGAGACCCTCGGGACCGAGTCCTTGTCCGGCGATCAGCTGACGACGCACTTGGCGCCGCCGGGCGAGCTTCCTTTTTCGGGGAAGGCGTGCGCCAGGGCGTGGGCGATCAGCTCGGCGCGGGCCGCGTAGCCGGGCGAGGTGAAGTGGATGCCGTCGCTGATGAACCAGGCATTTTTGACGTCGGCCGCCCAGTTGTAGATGCGCATGTTGGGATAGCGGAGGCACGCTCTTTCGAGTTCTTCGTCCCATTCCTTCATGCCTTCCTCGGAATAGAATTCCGTCGCCTCCGGCAGGGTGCGGACGTTGATCCAGAGCACCGGTTCGTCGCCGATGATGTTCATCATCTTCTCGATCCGTTCTTCGAGGCCGACGTTGGAGCCGGCGGCGACATCGGCGGCCTCGTTCGTCCCCAGGGCCAGCACCCAGCACCCTTTGTAGCCTTCGGCCTTCCACGCCTCGGCGACTTCCTGGGCGTTCGGCTGGTCTTCGAAGCGCTCTTCGATCGAGCGCGCGCCCTGCACTTCCATGTGCGTTTCTTTCACCCCGACTTCGGCGTAGCGGTTTTCGATCCGCTCTTTCGGGTCGGGCAGGTATTCGGCCGAGTCGAGTCCCTCGGAGGTCGAGTCGCCGATATGGATCACCCGCCTGCATGACGTTTTCTGCGAGTCGGCGGCCTGGGCCTTGGTCAGCGGGACCGGGCCTTTGGTCCCCGCCGCGGTCGCTTCCTTGACCCGCAGCTGTTCGCCTTCGGCCGAGGCCTTGTTGAGTCCCGCCATGCCGGCCAGCGCGACGATCGCGAGGACGCCGAGCGAGACGAGGACGATCCGCCCCTCCGGCGAGAAGGTCGCCCAGCTCCAGCCGAGGCGGCGGCGACGGGCGAGCAGGCGGCCGATCGCGCCGTGGCGGATCGGCTCCTCGACGTATTTCCAGGAGAGCGCCGCGATCGCGAAGATCGCCGCCACCTGGAGGACGTCGCGCAGCAGGTCCTGTCCATGGTGGCCCTGGGGTGAGGTGAGGACGATCACCGGCGTCTGCCAGAGGTAGATGCCGTAGGAGCGGACACCGATCCAGCGCAGCGGTTTGGCGCCGAGCACGTTGCCGAGCCGGCAGGCCGGGTGGGCCAACGGCATCAGCACCATCACCGTCGCCAGCGAGAGGACGACGAAGCCACCGCGGTAGAGGAACTGGGAGAACTCGCCGGTCTGCCAGATCATGAAGGCGATGATCAGCAGGCCGAGACAGCCGAGCAGATCGAGGTTTTTGCGCGCCTGGGCGGTGATGTTGCGGTGCAGGCGGCGGCTCGGCCAGACCATCGCCAGGGCGGCGCCGAAGAGGAGGCCGGCGGCGCGGGTGTCGGTCCCGTAGTAGACGCGCGAGGGGTCGAGGCTCGGGTGGTAGAGGACCGCCATCAGGATCGAGGAGATGACCGCGAGGACGAGGGTGAAGACCGCCAGATGCGGGCGCAGGCCGTTGCCCTGGCGGTCGCGGATGAACTTCAACCCGATCAACAGGACGAACGGCCAGATGATGTAGAACTGCTCCTCGACCGAGAGCGACCAGAGATGATTCAGCGGCTGTTCCGGCGCGAAGCGGGCGAAGTAGGAGACGTTGGCGGCGATCTGCTGCCAGTTGTTGACGTAGAAGATCGCCGAGACGACCGCCTTGCGGAACTGGTCGGGCTGGGCGGGGCCGAAGATCGTCACCCAGGCGACGACGATCAGCAGCATCAGGAAAAGGGCCGGCAGGAGGCGCCGGGCGCGGCCGAGCCAGAAGCGGCCGAGGTGGATCGCCCCGCGGCGGTTGTACTGGCCGAGCAGGATGTCGGTGATCAGGTAGCCGGAGAGGGTGAAGAAGATGCCGACCCCGAGCAGCCCGCCGGGCGCCCAGCCGAAGCCGAGGTGGAAGCAGATGACGGCCAGCACCGCGATCGCGCGCAGGCCGTCCAGTCCCGGCATATAGCGCTCGCCGCGCGTGATCGGTTCGGGCATCGGAGTCGATGCATGGTACGGGCGGGCGGGGCTGATAGTTTGCCCGGGCTATGCAGGATCTTTTTCGGACTGAACTGAGTTGGGGCCGCACCGCGCGCCTCGCCTTGATCGGTCTCCTCGCCACGGCAGCCCTTTTCGTCGCCGTCCGCCCCGCGGGCGCCGCGCCGACCGCGTCCACCTGCCCCGGCTTCCGCGTCCTGCACAACGACCGGATCGGCCCCGCCGTCTTCCCGGCCGGGACCTACACGATCACGCTCGAAGACTCGAGCCTCACCTGCAAGTCGAGCGCCGAACTGTTCGCCCGCTTCCTCGAGGACTACGACGGGGTCCTGCCCAGACCGTGGACGGTCGTCAACGAAGGCTCCGGCAAGTCCTCCTTCGTCCGCAACAGGACCGTGCCCGGCTTCTCCGTCGCGCTGACCGGCAAGAGCGAAGAAGGCGGCGGCAATCCGGACCTGGGCAAGCTCTGCTCCAGCCCCTACACGGTCAACGCGACCACCGTGGTCGGCGCCCTGCGTTTCACCAAAGGCAACTTCCTGATCTACCTGCCGCAGGGCTCGGGCATCACCTGCAATCGCGCCTCGGTCCTCTTCACCCGCTTCCTCGGCACCGGCGGCCCGTTGCCCCGGCCCTGGAAGCTGATCAACCAGACGGCGACCTTCTACAAGCCGCAGAACCCGAAGCGCTCCGCCTTCCGCATCGAACCGCTGAACGGCTCCGGCCGGCGCTAAGCGCGTTCGCAGTTCGTTCCGCTATCCGAAACCAAGTGCGAACGCAGCGGGCTCAGGACTGCTCGAGGGCGAAGGGGGTGCCCTCGGAGTCGCGGCAGATCGACCAGCGCTCGCCGGGGTGGACCAGCGTGCCGCCCAGGGACTCGACCCGCGCCAGGGCGTCTTTCATGTCGGCGACCGGGAAGTAGGGAAGCGAGGCGGTGTCGCCGGGACCACGGCCGCGCTCGTGGACGCCGAGGCGCACGCCGTCGGAGTCGGCAACCCAGCCGGCGCCCTCACCGTCTTGTCGATCGCGCAGGTCGACCTCGAGCAGGCCGCGCCAGAAGCGGCGGGCGCGCTCGGGATCGTCAGCGGGGAACTCGATCAGGGCGGCGGGCATCAGCGCCGGTCGCCGGCCCGCTCGCCGCGGAGATCCTCTTCGCGGCCGAAGACGGAGGCTTCGCGGCCGATCAGCTGCTCGAGCTCACCGCGGTCGAGGAAGATGCCGTGGCATTTGCGGCACTGCTCGATCGTGACGCCGTTGCGGCGGTGGGTGCGCATCTCGCCGCCGCATTTGGGACAGGTCATGATGCCGCCTCCATACCCTCGACCAGGGTCGCATATGCATCGGGTCGGCGCGTGGTGAGGAAGGGGAAGAGCTCCAACCAGTCGCCGCGCTGGTCGAGATCGAGGTCGGCGACCAGCACCGCGGGCTCGTCGCGCGGCGCCTGCACGAGCACCCGGCCGTAGGGGTCGGAGATGAACGAGGAGCCGTAGAAGCGCAGCGGCGGCTCCTCCCCGGTCCGGTTGACCGCCACCATGAAGGTGCCGTTGCTGATCCCGTTGGCGACGATCACCCGCTCCCAGAGCGGCTCGGTGTCGAAGTCCGGATGGTCGGGCTCGGAGCCGATCGCGGTCGGGTAGACGAGGACATCGGCGCCGGCCAGGCTGTAGGCGCGGGCGAGCTCCGGGAACCACTGGTCCCAGCAGGTCGGCAGCCCGAGCCGCGCGCCGCCGAGCGCGACCAGCGGGAACGGCGCGCCCTCGGCCGGGCCGGGGCGGAAGTAGCGGTCCTCGTGGTAGCCGGCGGTGATCGGGATGTGGAGCTTGCGGGTGCGGCCGAGGAGCGTCCCGTCCGGGGCGACGACGATCGCGGTGTTGAAGCCGAGGCCGCCGTCGGGCGCCCGCTCGTACAGCGAGGCGTGGACGTGGGCACCGGTCTCGGCGGCCATCGCGGCGGCGAACTCGAAGGTCGGCCCACCCGGGAGATCCTCGGGCTCGATCCCCACCCCCTCCGGCCCCGCGGGGTCGACGGCGAAGTAGGGCGAGAGGGTCAGCTCCTGCAGGCAGACGAGGCGCGCACCCTGCGCCGCCGCCATCCTGATCCCGGTCGCCAGCGCCTCGCGGTGCTCGTCGGCGTCGGGATGCCAGCGCTCCTGCACGGCGCCGATCCGCAGCGGCTCCCGCCCCGGCGGCCGCGTGCGAGCGGGTGAGTCCTCGACCCCGGTCTTCTCGATCAGCTGCGGCTCGGCCACCGATTCGACTGTAGATGATCGATCTCGGCGATCGGCCCGGTCGGCGACAATCTCCGGATGGCGCACCCGCTCGACTCGACCCCCGCCGCCGACGGGTTCCGCATGCCGGCCGAGTGGGAGCCGCACGCGGGCTGCTGGATGGCCTGGCCCGAGCGCCCCGACAACTGGCGCGAGGGCGCCGCCCCGGCGCAATCCGCCTATGCCGCGGTGGCGAGCGCGATCGCCGCCTCCGAGCCGGTGACGATGGCGGTCTCCGACGGCCAGTTCGAGCGCGCCCGCGCGGCGCTCCCCGACGCCGTCCGCGTGGTCGAGGTCTCGACCGACGACGCCTGGCTGCGCGACACCGGGCCCACCTTCGTCGTCGACGGGGCGGGCGGGCGGCGCGGCGTCGACTGGCGCTTCAACGCCTGGGGCGGGCTCGACGGTGGCCTGTATGAGCCGTGGGACCGCGACGACCGGGTCGCCGCCAAGGTACTGGAGATCGAAGGCGACGCCCGCTATCGCGCCCCGATCGTGCTCGAGGGCGGCGCGATCCACGTCGACGGCGAGGGCACGGTGCTGACCACCGAACAGTGCCTGCTGAACCGCAACCGCAACCCGGAGCTCGACCGGGCGGCGATCGAGGCCGCCCTCCACGCGCACCTTGGCACCGAGCGGGTGGTCTGGCTCGGCGAGGGCGTCTTCGAGGACGAGACCGACGGCCACGTCGACAACCTCGCCTGCTTCGCCCGCCCCGGCGTCGTCCTCCTCACCTGGGTCGAGGACCCGGCCGATCCCCAGCACGCGATCTCGCGCGATGCCCGTGAGCGCCTCGAGGCGACCACCGACGCCCGCGGCCGACCCTTCGAGGTGATCCTCCTCCCCGCTCCCGGCCCGCTGACGATCGAGCCCGACGAGGCGGCCGGCGTCAAGCCCGTGGAGGGCACCCGGCCGCGCCGCGCCGGCGACCGGATGGCGGCGAGCTACGTCAACTTCTACCTCGGCAACTCGCGCCTCGTCTACCCGCTGCTCGACCCGGCCCGCGACGAAGAGGCCGGCGCGATCCTCGCCGCCACCTTCCCCGACCGCGAGGTGGTCGGCGTCCCCGCCCGCGAGATCCTCCTCGGCGGCGGCAACATCCACTGCATCACCCAGCAGGTGCCGGCCCGGAGAGGCTAGATCGGAGTGGTCGGAGCTCGTTCGGCACCCTCGCCACGGGCCGCGACCGCCTTCTGCACCAGCAGGGCCTCGGGGTCGCTGAAGCAGAGCCGGACCAGGTGGCCGGGGGCGTCGCTCAGGGTCCAGTAGCTGCAGACCGTGCCGGACGGTCGCGGCGGGAAGAGCGCGAGCAGTTCCGATTCCGCCACTTCGTCTTCCAGCAGGCCGACGTCGTGCAGGCGCATGAGGACCGTCGACTCGCTTTCGCCCTTGTGGATCGCGACGTACTGCCGCGAGGTCATCTCCGCCGAGAAGAGACCGGCCGACCCGGAGACGCTCACCCGCTTTTCCGCTTCGCCGCCGAAGATCACCCCGGCCGCGATCAGCGCGACGAGGAGGGCGGCGGCCGCCCAGCCGATGATCGCCCGCCGGCGCTGCCGGCGTCGATAGCGCTCGCGGTCCACGCCCGGGAGGATCGCAGACGGCAGAGCCCACTCTCCGCTAGCTTCCACCCCATGACCGGAGACATGGATTTTCGACGTGAACTTGGCCAACAGCTGCGGGTCGACTCGATCCGCTCCTCCGACGCGGCGGGGTCGGGCCACCCGACCTCCTCGATGTCGGCGGCGGACCTCCTGGCGGTGCTGATCGACGGGCACCTGAAGCTCGACTTCGACGCGCCGGACGATCCCCGCAACGACCACCTGATCTTCTCCAAGGGCCACGCCTCGCCGCTCTACTACTCGATGCTGAAAGCGGTCGGGGCAATCTCCGACGAAGAGCTCCTCACCTTCCGCAAGCTCGGCTCGCGGCTCGAAGGCCACCCCACCCCGGTCCTCCCCTGGGTCGACGTCGCCACCGGCTCGCTCGGCCAGGGCCTGCCGATCGGCGTCGGCGTCGCCACCGCGGCGCGGCTCGAGCGGATGCCGTCCCGCGTCTGGATCCTCTGCGGCGACTCGGAGATGGCCGAGGGCTCGATCTGGGAGGCGGTCGAGCACGCCGGCAAGCAGAGCCTCGCCAACCTGACCGCGCTGATCGACGTCAACCGGCTCGGCCAGACGGGCGAAACGATGCATGGCTGGGACCTGAACTCCTACGGCGCCCGCGCCGAGGCCGCGGGCTGGACCGCGATCGAGATCGACGGCCACGACGTCGGCGAGATCGAGGACGCCTACGGCGCCGCCCAGTCGGGTGACCGGCCGACAATGATCGTCGCCCGCACCAAGAAGGGCAAGGGCGCCAAGGAGGTCGAGGATCTCCCCGGTAAGCACGGCAAACCATTGTCGGACCCGGCGACCGCGATCGAGGAACTGGGCGGCGAGCGCGACCTCCACGTCGACGTCGCCAAGCCCGAGGGCGACGCCACCCCCTACAAGTTCCCGGTCCCTGGCGGCGAGCTGCCGACCTGGGAGAAGGGCGAGGAGGTGCCGACGCGGAAAGCCTACGGCGTGGCCCTAGCAGCGCTCGGCGACCGCCGCGACGACATCGTCGTCCTCGACGGCGAGGTCGGCAACTCGACCCACTCCGAGGACTTCAAGGCCGCCCACCCGGATCGCTTCATCGAGGTCTACATCGCCGAGCAGCAGATGGTCGCCTCGGCGGTCGGCTTCCAGGTGCGGCGCCACTGGACGCCGTTCGCGTCGACCTTCGCGGCCTTCCTCAGCCGCGCCTACGACTTCGTCCGCATGGCGGCGATCAGCCGCGCCGACATCCGCCTCTGCGGCTCCCACGCCGGCGTCTCGATCGGCGAGGACGGCCCTTCGCAGATGGCGCTCGAGGACCTCGCCAGTTTGCGCGCCGTGCACGGCTCGACCGTGCTCTACCCGAGCGACGCGACCTCGACCGCGGCGCTGGTCGAGCTGATGGCCGACACCGCCGGGATCTCCTACATGCGCACCACGCGCGGCGCCACGCCGGTCATCTACGACTCGGGCGACGAGTTCCAGATCGGCGGCTCGAAGACCGTGCTGGACGGCGACGACGTCACCCTGGTCGGGGCCGGGATCACCCTGCACGAGGCGCTTGCCGCCGCCGAGCGGCTCGCCTCCGAGGGAGTCTCGGCGCGGGTCATCGACCTCTACTCGGTGAAGCCGGTCGACGCCGACGCGCTGGTCAAGGCGGCCGAGGAGACGGGGGCGATCGTCACCGTCGAGGACCACTGGAAGGAGGGCGGGATCGGCGAGGCGGTGCTGGCGGCGCTGGCCGAGCACGGCGCGAGCGCCGCGGTCCGCATCCTCGCGGTCGAGGAGATGCCGTCCTCGGCGACCCCGGCCGAGCTGCTCCGCGCCGCCGAGATCGATGCCGAGGCGATCTACGCCGCGGCGACCGAGATCGTCCGCACCAAGGTCGAGTCCTAGGAGGGGCGATCGAGCGTCGGGTCGCCCGGCTCGGCTCTCAGCACGAAGATGTCGACCGCGACGTCGGGGTCGACGTGGATCGAGCTCAGGTGAGCCTCGATCGTCCGTCCCAGAACCGCTTCCATGCGCACCTTGTAGACATCCTCGGTGGCGGCCCGGTGGGCGGCGCGGGTCTCCCGCACGCGCGCCTCCTGGCCGGCGGCGATCAGCGTGCGCTCGAGCGGGGTGAAGACGTCGGTGAGGACACAGACGACGATGTCGTCGCTGACGTGGGTCTTGGCGGCACCGGGGCCGCGGCCGAAGTGCTCACGGTGCAGGGCGACCGCAGCGTTGGAGATCTCGGTCAGTGCCGGGCGTGAAGCCTCGGAGCCATCCACTGTCAATCCGCTCAACTCGAAGTGTCCTTTTGAAGCGGCTCTTCGAGCCGCGGTGCGGAGCGGAAAGGTACTACCTCGAACACTGCGGATTTCCTAAGTAAGTTTCGCCCCCACCGACGGGAGCGCCGGACGGCCGCGTGGCAGACCGGCTCGTGACCGCGGCAGGGCGAAGCGGTTGCGCCGACTCGCGCACGTAAGCTCCAGGCCGAGCCCATGAGCGCCGACGAGCCCTTCCTCCTCCTGCAGCTCAGCGACACCCACCTCGGCGCCGACTGGCAGGGCGTCGACCCGGAGCGCTGCCTGCGGCAGGCGGTGGCGGAGATCGCGGCGCTCCCCCAGCGTCCCGACGCGCTGCTCGTCAGCGGCGACCTGACCCAGAACGGCACGCCGGAGGAGTACGCGCGGGTGCGCGAGCTGCTCGCCCCGCTCGGGCTCGCGCCACACGTCCTGCCCGGCAACCACGACCTGCGCGGGCCGCTGCGCGAGGCGTTCGGCCTGTCCGGCGCGGGCGCGGAGCCGGTCTGCCACGCGGCCGACCTCGGGCCGTTGCGGCTCGTCTGCCTCGACTCGACCGTCCCCGGCGCCGAAGGCGGGGCGCTCGACGAAGGGCAGATCGGGTGGCTCGAGGCGGCGCTCGCCGAGGATCGCGGAAAGCCGACCGTCGTCGCCCTCCACCACCCGCCGCTGCCGACCGGGATGCCGGGCTTCGAACGGATCGGGCTGGCGCCGGAGGCGCGGGCGGCACTTGCCACGGTGCTCGGCGGCCACCCCCAGGTGGCGCTCGTGGTCGCCGGACACGTGCACCGGGCGATCGTCGGCGAGTTGGCCGGGCGCCCCGTACTCACCGTGCCGAGCACCTACCTCCAGTCGGCGCTCGACTTCGCCGCGGCGAGGATCACGATGCGCCCCGACCCGCCCGGCTACGCCGTCCACGCCCTCCAGGGCGGGGCGCTCGTCTCACACGTGCAGAGCTTCGCGCGGTTCGTTTCTTAGGGATATACGAAGAAAGGAACCGCGCCAGGCGCTCAGTAGCGGAGGATCGCCGCCGCGCCCTCGGCCGCGCCGAGCGCTTCGGCGGCGGGGCCGTGGACGACCGTGATCTTGGCGCCGCCCGCGAGCGCGCCGCGGACCAGCGACTCGGCGTCGGCGCCCCCCAGGTCGGCGGCGAGCACGAGCCGCTCGACCCGGCCCGCGGCGACCACCTCGGCGACCTCCTGCAGCCCGGTCGCGCCGCGGCTGCCGCCACGCGCCTCTTCCAGCGCCGCCGCCACCAGGCGGGATTCGCGCTCGGCGTCGGCGTTCTCGACCGCCTCGGCGACCGTCTCGCGGAGCTTGCCGAGCGGGGTCGAGATCAGGTCCGCCTCGCCGCCCACGGCGAGCTTCAGGTTGGGCGCCTGGAGGCCGGCCTCGAAGCTCTCCAGGTCGTTGGCCGGCCCGAAGGCGAGCGCCCTGCCGATCCCGCGCTCTGCCAGCGCGCGCCCGACCAGCGCCCCGGCCTCGCCGAGGAACTTGTGGCGGTTGTGGTCGAGCCGGTCCCCATATTCGTCCTTGCCGGAAGGGCCGCTCCGACCCCCGGAGGGGTCGCCGCCGGTCCGCACCTTGCGCTCGCGCCAGTCGAGGCTCGTCACCTCCAGTTCCCAGTGCTCGATCTCGCTCAGTTCGCCTTCGGCGAACTCCAGCAGGCGGACCTGCTCGAGCGAGACGATCGCGACCCCGCGCCGCTCGCCGCGGCAGGCAAGATCGACCAGCGGCGCCAGCGCCGGGCGCTCGCCGAGCTCGACGCAGGCGCTCGCGGCGGGCGCCGCCCCAGTCCCCCACCAATGCTCCTCGCCGCCCTTCTCGGCAACCTCGACGAAGCCCGCGGCGCCGCGCGGCGGCGGCCGGTGGTCGCCGTCTTCGAAGCGCTCGCTGATCCGCCTGGCGACCGCCCGCAGGGCGACGCGGCGCTCGTGCTCGGCGTCCTTGGCGGCATCGAGCAGCGCGTCGAGCCCGTTGCGCAACTCCGTCCGCCAGGCGCCGCCGCGATCGGCGGGATCGAAGGCGAGATAGACGGAGACGACTCCCAGCGGCGGCTGCCAGTCACCGAGACGACGCGCGTCGTCAAAGGTCGGATGGGCCATCGGCGCTCCTCCTCGATCGTGGTCGGGATCGTCTACCCCGGCACCTTGCGGGGGAACCTATCGGGCGGACGGCGTCCGGGCGGGGTTGGAAAGGGACGCGGCCGTCCCGGCCACGACCCCGGCAGGATGTGGCCGTGGCCGGGACGGCCGGGGGTTCGGGGAGAGGGCGTGGGGATCGGCGAGCTCGGAGGGAGAGAGAGGCGCGTGTTCCTCCACGAAGGCCCGTGATCGGTGACGAAGACACCGACGAGTCCACGGTTCCGTGCGTCTTCCTCGTCAGGCCGCTCACGACCGTGCACTTGTCCACACCCTGGTGTGGTCAAGTGCACGGTCGTCGCCGTCCCCTCCTGGCCTGAGGGGAGACGCATAAGGATCGGTGACGTCCTCGGCGTCTCCCATACCTCCTTGTGAACTTCCCTGCGGACCCCTCACGTCCCGGGCGACGCGGAAGCCCATGTTGCCGGTCGAGCTGTCCGGGGTGTTGAAGCTGCGGGCGGCGACCCGGTAGCGGTTGCAGTAGGAGGCGTGGCAGAGGTAGGAGCCACCGCGGATCGCGCGTGAGTGGCGGTCGAAGCGCTCCGCGCACCATTCCCAGACGTTGCCCGAGGTGTTCATCAGCCCGTGGCCGTTGGGCTCGTAGGCGTCGACCGGGCAGGTGCCGAGCCAGCCGTCGGCGCCGGTGTTGTGGGAGGGGAAGGTTCCCTGCCAGACGTTCATCCGGTGCTCGCCGCCCGGTTCGAGCTCGTCGCCCCAGGGAAAGCGGGCCTGCTCGAGGCCACCGCGGGCGGCCATCTCCCACTCGGCCTCGTGCGGGAGGCGGGTGCCCGACCAGGCGCAGAAGGCCTTCGCGTCGTTCCAGGAGACGTGGACGACGGGGTGGTCGAGGCGGCCCTCGACGTCGGAGTGCGGCCCCTCGGGATGGCGCCAGTCGGCACCGAAGACCTGGCGCCACCAGGGCGCGGCGGCGATCGCCCGGGTCGGTTCGAAGTCGGCCGGGAGGAAGGCACCGAAGACGAAGGACCAGCCGACCTCCTCGGCCTCGGTGCGGTGGCCGGTGGCGTCGACGAACTCGGCGAAGCGGCCGACGGTGACCGCCACCGGGTCGATCCAGAAGGGCGGCAGGTCGACCTTGCGGATCGGGCCCTCGCGGTCCTGGGGGAAGCCGTCGGCGTCTTCGGTCCCCATCAGGAAGCTGCCGCCGAGCCTGACCATCGCGTCGGTGGCGCCGTCGTTGGCGCTCTCCGGGGCGGGCGCCTCCTCCCCGTTCGGGTGGCGGCCGGGGGCACAGCAGGCGTGGTCGTTCTCATCCATCCCAGATCAGTCTGCCGGACAAGCAGGGGCGGCAGGCCGGACGCCGAAGAACTCGCATCGGTAAGCGGTTTCCGCAGTCCCGTCCCAACCGCAGACAAAGGAGAGAGACGTGGAAGTCAGAGGCGAAGCGCGCGCGATGTTCGCCGCCATCCTGTTGATCATCGCCGGTGTGCTGAACGTGATCTACGGGATCGCCGCGATCAGCAACGGCGACTTCTTCAGCCATACCCAGTACGTGGTCTTCGGCCTCGGGTTCTGGGGCTGGGTGACCCTGATCATCGGCATCGTCCAGCTGACCGGCGGCTACTCGCTGTTCAGCGGCGGCACCTACGGCCGCATCATCGGCATCATCGGCGCCTCGATCGGCGCCGTCGAGTCGCTGCTTTCGATCGGCGGCAGCTACCCGTTCTGGTCGCTGGGCATCTTCGCCCTGTGCCTGATCGTCCTGCACGGCCTGATCGTCTACGGCGAGCCGGTCCAGCGCTAGCCGCGGGCACTCTGTTCGTACATCAGGGAGGCGGGGGTGGTCAGGTTCTCCCCCGTCTCCAGCAGGGTCTTGAGGCCGGAGAGGATCATCGGCCAGCCACCCCAGAGTTCCGAGTTGGCCTCGGCGCCGAGCTGGTCGTGGATGACCCGCAGCCGACAGGAATCGTCGCCCACCGGCTCGATCTCGTAGGTGACGTGCGAGGTGCCTTCGGCGCGCACGGCATCGCTCCAGAGGGCGTCGAAGGTCTGGACGAGGCGGCGCGGCGGGTCGACCTCGACGTTCTCCCCGCTCGCGATGTCGACCACCCCGGGGACACCGGAGCGGTAGGTCGACCCCTGGGTCCAGTCGGACTCGGTGCCGACGCCGAAGCTGTAGCGGCGGCGCAACTCGCCGTCGGTGATCGCCGCCCAGAGGCGCTCCGGGCTGGTCTTGATGTAGATCTCGAACACGGTCATCGCGCCGCGCCCGTCGATCACGGTGTAGGGCTGCTCGTCGTTCATCGTCGATTCTCCTCCTCGAGGTCTCGTCTGAGCCCGGTGAGCGCTGCGGCCCAGGGCTCCGCGTACTTGCTGACCCAGCGGTCGTGGACCTCGCGGATCGGCACGGCGTTCAAGAAGTGGAGCTTCTCGCGACCGCGCCGCCGCGTCGTCACCAGGCCCGCGCCCTCCAGCACCTTGAGGTGCTTGGCGACCCCGAACCGGGACATCGGCAACCGCTGCTCGAGCGCGCTCAGGGTCTGGCCGTCCCGCTCGAACAGCTCGTCGAGCAGGCGGCGGCGGGTCGGATCCGCCAGGGCCTTGAACACGTCGTCCATCACCCGATCGAGGATAGGTGACCGAATGGTCACATGTCAAATCCTCCCGAGCCCGGCCCCCAGGTCATCCCAAATTGCAGGAATTTGTCGACCGATGCCGACGCTAGGTTTTTTGGACAATGAATCTGCTCCGGGTCATGGCCTTCCTCTTCACCGGCTTCGCGGTGCTGGTCGCCGTCGCGTCGGCGCACATCTAGCGGCTAACGCGACGGTTTGCGTTTCTGCGGGGCGCGGCCGGGTGGCTGGGAGACCGGCTCCGGCGGCGGCTCGGCCGGCGGCGCGGAGTCGAAGCTGAGCCCGTCGGGGCCGAGCTCGACCTCCTCCTCGAAGTGGCGGAAGCGGACCGGATCGCCACAGAGCAGTGAGTAGGCCGTCCCCGCGTCGGTGATGTCGACCTTGATCCGGCTGCCGCGGAAATTGAGCCGGAAGGAGATCCGGTCGAGCCGTTCCGGCAGGCGCGGCGCGAAGCGCAGGACCCCGTCCTGGTCGCGGAGGCCACCGAAGCCGAGCACGGTCGCGATCCAGCTGCCCGCCAGCGAGGCGATGTGGAGGCCGTCGCTGCTGTTGTGCTCGAGGTCGTCGAGGTCCATCAGGGCCGCCTCGCCGAGGTAGTCGTAGGCCAGCTCGAGATGCCCGGTCTCGGCCGCGATCACCGCCTGCACGCAGGCCGAGAGCGAGGAGTCGCGCACGGTCAGCGGCTCGTAGTAGGCGAAGTTGCGCGCCTTCTCCTCGGCCGTGAAGGCCTCGCTGTGGATCAGCATCGCCATCACCAGGTCGGCTTGCTTCACCACCTGCTTGCGGTAGAGGTCGAAGTAGGGATAGTGGAGCAGCAGCGGGTAGTTGTCGGCGCCGACCCGGTCGAAGTCCCAGCGGGCGTGCTTGGTGAAGTTCTCCGCCTGCGGGTGGACTTCCAGCTCCTCGTCGTAGGGGATCGTCATCGCCTTCGCCGCGTCGCGCCAGGAGGCGATCTCCTCGTGATCGACACGAAGCTCCTCGGCCGCCTCGGCGTGGCGCTCGGCGAAGTCGGCGGCGGCATGTAGGTTCTTCTGCGCGACCAGGTTGGTGTAGACGTTGTTGTCGGCGATCGCCGAGTACTCGTCGGGGCCGGTCACCCCGTCGATGCGGAAGGCGCCGTGGGCGTCGTGGTGGCCGAGGCTGCGCCATAGCCGCGCCGTTTCGACCAGCAGCGGCAGGCCGACCTCGCGCTCGAAGTCGGGGTCGGCGTTGATGTCGCAGTAGCGGCAGACGGCGAAGGCGATGTCGCCGTTGATGTGGAAGGCGGCGGTGCCCGCGGGCCAGTAGGCGCCGCACTCGGCGCCGCTGATCGTCCGCCAGGGGAAGGCGGCGCCCTCGAGGCAGAGCACCTCGGCCCGTTCGCGCGCCTTCTCCAGCGTCTCCAACCGCCAGCGGAGCGCCTCGGCCGCCGCCTCCGGCACGGCGTAGGAGAGCAGCGGCAGCACGTAGGCCTCGGTGTCCCAGAAGGTGTGGCCGTCGTAGCCGGGGCCGGTCAACCCCTTCGCCGGGATCGCCCGGCCCTCGCCGCGGGCGCTCGCCTGCAGGGCGTGGAAGAGGCCGAAGCGGACCGCCTGCTGCAGCTCTGCGTCGCCGCCGAGCTCGACGTCGGCCCGGTCCCAGAAGTCGTCCAGGTATTCGCGCTGTTCGGCCACCAGTCGGTCCCAACCGGTGTGGGTGACCTCGGCGAGCGCGGCGCTGACCTGGTCGCGCAGGGCGGGCACCGAGCGCCGCCCCGACCAGCCGTAGGCGACGAACTTGGTGATCGTCAATGGTTCGCCGGGGGCGGGCGTCGCGGTGACCGTCAGCCGGCCGAGGTCGGGCCAGGACTCGGCGAGCGGCTCCGAGCAGTCATCGGGGCCGTCGACCAGGTGGCTCATCGCCGTCGCCGCGCGCAGCCTCGACTGCCTGGTGACGTGGACGAGCACGGCGCGGGCATCGTCGGCCATGTGCTCCTCCGATTCGAGCGGCGCTTCCATCGCCGCCGCGGCGCGCGGGTCCTGCGAGGCCGCCGGGCGCGGCTCGTTGGCGATCAGCTCCGACTGCAGGACGACGCGGGTCGGGGCGACGGTCGGCTCGACCGTGTAGCGGACGGCCATGATCGCGCGCTGCGAGAAGGAGACGAGCCGTTCCGAGGTGACCCGCACCGTCTTGCCGGTCGGCGAGCTCCAGAGCGCCTCGCGGCGCAGGATGCCGCTGCGGAAGTCGAGCCGGCGCGAGTGCTCGAGCAGCCGGCCGTAGCGGATGTCGAAGGGGGAGTCGTCGACGAGCAGGCGGATGACCTTGCCGTTGGTCATGTTGACCACCGTCTCCCCCGCCTCCGGATAGCCGTAGCCGGCCTCGGCGTAGGGCAGCGGCCGTGCCTCCCAGAGCGCGTTCAGGTAGGTGCCGGGGAGGGCGTAGGGCTCACCCTCGTCGAGCGTCCCGCGGATACCGATGTGACCGTTGGAGAGGGAGAAGACCGACTCCGCCTGGGCGAGGCGATCGAGGTCGAGATCGGTTTCGCAGACCCCCCACGGCTCGACCGTGTAGGCCGGGTGGCTGATCATCGCCCGTCCTCGATCAGCTCGGCGAGGTCGGCGACGACGACGTCGGCGCCGTGTTCGCGGAGCGCCGCGGCGTGGTGGACGCGGTCGACGCCGACGACGTGGCCGAAGTGGCCGGCGCGGCCCGCCTCGACCCCGGAGAGCGCGTCCTCGAAGACGCAGGCGGCGGCGGGCTCGACGCCGAGCGCCGCGGCGCCCGCCAGGTAGGTGTCGGGGGCGGGCTTGCCCTTCAGGTGCTGCGCGTCGGCGACCCTGCCGTCGATCCGCTCCTCGAAGAGGTCGGCGATCCCGGCCGCTTCCAGCACCTCCTGGCAGTTGGCGCTGGAGGAGACGACGGCGCGGCGCAGGCCGGCGGCGCGGGCGGCTTCGACGAAGGCGACCGAGCCGGGATAGGGCTCGACCCCGTCCTTGTCGATCAGCTCGAGGACGAGCGCGTTCTTGCGGTTGCCGAGCCCGCAGACGGTTTCCGCCGTGGGCGGGTCGTCGGGCGAGCCCTCGGGGAGCCCGATCCCACGCGATTCGAGGAAGGAGCGGACGCCGTCGTAGCGCGGCTTGCCGTCGACGTACTGGTTGTAGTCGGCGTCGGCGTCGAAAGGGACGAAGGGCTCGCCGCTCGCCTTGGCCCGCGTCTCGAGAAAGGCGTCGAACATCTGCTTCCAGGCCTTGTCGTGGACGACGGCGGTCTCCGTCAACACCCCGTCGAGATCGAAGAGGAGCGCCGTGATCGCCTCCGGCAGGTCGAGCTTGGGAGCGTCGGCCATCGCCACGGACCTTACGAGATAAGGGGCGTCGGCTCGACTCGCGGGTCGGCTCGGGGATCTCTCCTCATCGGGCTCGAGATCGCGCGCGAGGGTCCCTGTCCTTTGTCACCCAGAGGGTGACCAAGGACAGGGACCCCCTGTTACGAGATTGCGTCCTCGACCGCGGTGAGAGCCCTTTCGACGCCGGCGCGGTCGACGTCGAGGTGGGTGACGGCGCGGACACGGCCTTCGAGCAGGCTCATTTCGACGCCGGCGGCCTCGAGCTTCGCGTGCAGGCCCGCGGCGTCGGCGACGTCGAAGATGACGATGTTGGTCTCGACCGCGTCAGGGTCGATCTCGACGCCCTCGATCTGGGCGAGCCCCTCGGCGAGGAACCTGGCGTTGGCGTGGTCCTCGGCGAGGCGCTCGAAGTTGTGCTTCAGGCCGTGGCGGGCAGCGGCCGCGACCACCCCGCCCTGCCGCATCGAGCCGCCGAGCATCTGCTTGTAGCGCCGCGCTTCCTCGATCAGCTCGGCGGAGCCTGCGAGGCAGGCGCCGACCGGGGCGCCGAGGCCCTTGGAGAAGTCGACCCAGGCGGTTTCGAAGCCCGCGGCGAGGGTGGCCGCGCTCTCGCCGGAGGCGACGACCGCGTTCGGCAGGCGAGCGCCGTCCATGTGGGTGCGCAGGCCGAACTCGGAGGCGACCCCGAGCACCTCCTCGATCTTCGCCCGCGGCCAGACGCGGCCGCCGCCGAGGTTGGTCGGCTGCTCGACCGTGACCAGGCGCGACCGCGGTTCGTGGCTGTCGAGCGGATCGCGCATCCGGGCGCGCAGCGCGGCGCCGTCGAACATCCCGCCCTCGCCCTCGAGCGACATCGTCAGCGCGCCGCTGATCGCCGCCGCCCCGGCCGCCTCGGCGTTGATCACGTGGGCCAGTCGGTGCGCATACATCTCGTCGCCGAGCGGGCGGACATGGAGTCGGATCGCGATCTGGTTGCACATCGAGCCGGAGGGGACGAAGAGCGCCGCCTCCTTGCCGAGCAGCTCGGCGACTTCGTCCTGGAGAGCGAGCACTTCGGGATCGTGGCCGCGCTGTTCGTCGCCGACCGCGGCGCTCGCCATCGCCTCCCGCATCGCCGCGCCCGGCCGGGTCTGGGTGTCCGAATAGAGATTGACCACCGAATCAGGCATAGATCCCGCAACTTAGTGAACGAGCCCCGTGGGGCAGTAAGGGGTCGCCGCGCGGGAGTAAGGGGTCGGGGGCGGAAAGCGTAGGAATTCGCCCGATGTGCGGGGGATTTCTCAGCCGTAGCTTGGGATTCGTCACCGAGCGAAAGGCACGACGATGAACTCCAACCCACTGATGCTCTCGAAGGCGATCGTCACCCAGGAAGCCCTCCGGGAAGAGGCCCGCGAGTCGCGGCGCCGTCGGGCGGGCAACGACCGCTCCCGGACCGCCAGCGGCGAGCGCCACCTCCTCGGGTTGCTGCGACGGCGATAATCGCCGGGTGGCGACCCGGGTCAGTGCCAGCCGACTGATCGGGCGGGCCGGGGAGCTCGCCGAGCTGTCCGCGGCCTACGACGAGGTCGCCGCCGGGGCGGCCTCGTTGGCGTTTCTGGCGGGCGAGTCGGGGGTCGGCAAGTCCCGGCTCCTCCACACCTTCCTCGAGGGCGCCCGCGAGCGCGGCGGCTGTGCGATCGGCGGCGAGTGCGTCGAGCTCGGTCGCGACGAGCTCCCCTACGCGCCGCTGGTCGCTGCGCTGCGCGGTCTGCTGCGTGAGCGCGACCCGGTCCTCGACGGCCTCTCCCCCGCCACCCGCGAGGGGCTGGCGCAGCTGGTCCCGGAGCTCGACCCGGAGGCCGCGGCCCGCGCCGACGAGGACCGCCATCGACCCTTCGAGGCGCTCCTCAGCCTGCTCGAGGCGATGGCCGAGGAAACGCCGATGGTGCTCTGGCTCGACGACGCCCATTGGGCCGACCACGCGACCCGGGCCTTCCTCGCCTTCCTCGCCGCCGGGCTGCCGGACGAGTGCCGCCTGCTGACCGTGATCGCCTACCGCTCCGACCAGCTGCACCGCCGCCACCCGATGCGGCCACTGCTCGCCGAGCTCGGTCGCGACCGGCGGGTGCGACGGCTCGAGCTGGAGCCCTTCGGCCGCCCCGAGGTCGCCACCCAGCTCGCCGACATCCTCGGCGCCGACCCCGAACCGGAGGCGGTCGAGCGCTTCTTCGAGCGCGGCGAAGGCAACCCGCTCTTCACCGAGGAGCTGCTCGCCGCGGGGGCCGACGGGCGCGGTCGCCTGCCCTCGACCCTGCGCGACGCGCTGCTGCTGCGGATCGAACGGCTGCCGGAGACCGCCCGCGGGGTGCTCCGCATCCTCGCCGTCGCCGGGCGGCTGAAGCATGACCACCTCGTCTCGATCTGCGACCTCGGCGAGGACGAGCTGGCGGCGGGCCTGCGCGACGCGGTCGAGGCGCAGGTGATCGCGGTCGGGCGGGACGACCGCTATGGCTTCCGCCACGCGCTGCTGCGCGAGGTGATCTACGACGACCTGCTGCCCGGCGAACGGGCCGAGCTCCACCTGCGGCTGGCCCGGGTGCTGGAGGCGACGCTCGGCGAGGACGACCACCTGGCGATCCGCGCCTCCGCCGTCGCCCACCACTTCAACGCGGCCGGCGACCAGCCGGAGGCGCTGCGCACCGCGGTCGCCGCGGCGCGGGCGATCGAACGGGGCGGCACGCCTGGCGCCGCGGCGGCGCTCTTCGACCGCGCGCTCGCGCTCTGGCCGCGGGTCGAGGAACCGGCCAGGTCGGCGGGGCTCGAACACGTCCCGTTGCTCGCCCGGGCGGCCCGCGCACACGGCCTGAACGCCGACGAGGCCCACGCGATCACCCTCTACGACCAGGCCCTGGGCGAGGTCGATCCGACCGCGGAGCCTCACTTCTTCGCCGGCCTGCTGGCCGAGATCGCGTCCGTCCGGTGGGCGATGGGACAGGCCGAGAAGGCGCGCGAGAACCTCGAGCGGGCGCTGGCCCTCCTGCCCGAGTCCGAATCGACGCCGGAGCGGGCCAAGATCCTCGAAGCGAAAGCGCGCTTCCTCCTCCTCCAGGGACGTTTCGCCGAAAGCCGCGATGCCGCCGACGAGGCGCTGCGCGCCGCCGAGGCGGCGGGCGTCGAGGACACCGAGGCGCTGATCCTCAACCGGCTCGGCCTCTGTCTCTTCTTCCTCGGCGAAGAAGAGCGCGGCGACAGGGTGATGGGCGAGTCGCTGGAACTGGCCCGCCGCTCTGGGTCCAACGACCAGCTGGCGACGGCCTTCGTCAACTACGCCGACGCTCTGCACTTCGCCGGGCGCAGCGAGGAGGCGGAGGCGATCGCCGCCCAGGGAGAGCGCGAGGTGACGCCGGGCGATCGCTCGGCCCTCTGGATCGCCTGCACGCGCTCGGAAATCCTCTTCGACCTCGGGCGCTGGCAGGAGGCGGAGGCGCTGCTGCCGCCGCGCAACGCCGCCCAGAGCGGCGCGACCCTGCTCAACCTGCTGCTGCGCCGGGCGACGCTGCTGCTCGGCCGCGGCGATGCCGCGGCGGCGCGGCGGATCCTCGATCACACCCGCTCGTTCGTGGTCGAGGAGTCGGTCGAGCCCCAATACATCGCCCCGGCCGGGGCGCTCGCGGTCGAGCTGGAGCTGCGCGACGGCGACATCGCGGCGGCGCGCGAAGCGGCGGCGAAGGCGATCGACCTGCTCAAGTTCTGCAGCGACGACGCGGCGCGGATGTCGCAGATCTCGGCGTCTGCGACGGCGGCCGAGGCGGAGGCGGCGGAGCGGGCGCGCGACCTCGGCGACACGGCCGAGTTGGAGGCGTCGATCCTGCGCTGCGAGGTGATGGCGGCGCGGACCGCGGCCGCGGCCGAAGAGATCGGCCGACGCCTGGAGTCCGCCTACGGACGCGAGGCGGAGGCCGACCTGGCGCGGGCACGGCGCGACGGGGACGCGGCGCAGCGGGCGGCGGCGGCCGCGGCGGCCTGGGAGGCGCTCGGGCGTCCCTACCCGGCGGCGCGGGCGCGCCGGCGCGAGGCCGAAGCGCACGCCGCGGCGGGCGAGCGCGAGGCGGCGGCGGCCGCGGCGGCCCGGGCGCTGGCGAGCGCCGAGGAGCTCGGGGCCGAGTGGCTGGCGGCCGAGGTCGCGGGGTTCGTCGCGCGGGCGCGACTGCCCGCCGGCGCGGGGGTCGGTGGCGATGCGGGCGACGGCGCGGCCGGCGACGGGCGCGCGGCCCAGGCGTCCGCAGACCCCTTCGGCCTCACCCCACGCGAGCGCCAGGTGCTGGCGGCGCTCGCCGCGGGTCGCACCAACCGCGAGATCGCCGCCGAGCTCTTCATGGCCGAGAAGACCGCCTCGGTCCACGTCTCCCGCATCCTCGCCAAGCTCGGCGTCCGCAGCCGCACCGAGGCCGCCGCCGTCGCCCACCGGCTGGCGCTGACCGACCCGGCCTAGAGCGCTCCGCTGTTCCTTATGCGCCTATAAGGCGCATAAGGAACAGCTAGCCGGCCTCGGTGGCGCGGGGGAAGCTGATCCAGCCTCAGATCGCCGTCTTGCGGTGCGCGGCGCTCCAGCGCCCCGCCCTGCCCGCCAGTCCCGACCTGCCGCTGCTTCGCATCGTGTCCTCCGTCCGGTTTCGAGAGTCGATCGGCGCGCAGGCGAACCGCCCGGGGGCGTCCCGGCGTCCGGAAGGTGGGGTTATCCCCACCCCCTAGGATCGGGAGATGGCCGAGGAGCGACGGATCGTCGAGCTCAGGGTCGACGACGTCGACCTCGTCGAGGGGCTCTGGAAGGAGATGGTCGCCCACCATCAGGCGGTGACCGACGGGCGCTGGCCCGGCCGTGACCTCGACAGGGCCTGGGCGATCCGCCGCGCCCAGTACGTCGGCTGGCTCGAGCGCGGCGAGGGGACGATGTTCCTCGTCCCCGGCGAGGGCGCCGAGCAGGTGCCGCTCGGCTACGCCTTCCTGCGCGTCGGCCCGGCGTACTCCACCTTCGACCTCGGCGAGCGGATCGGCGACCTCGAGTCGCTCTCGGTGACCGCCGCGGCGCGCGGCGAGGGGGTGGGCACGCTGCTGATCGAGCACTGTCGATCGCGCCTGCGGGCGGAGGGCATCGGCCACTGGAGCGTCACCGCGGTCGCCGCCAACCTCGGCGCCGTCCGCCTCTACGAGCGCGAGGGCTTCGAGGTCATCTCGCACAACATGCTGGCGCCGGTCCGGTAGCCGGCGCCGACCTGAAAGAGTTGGCGCCCATGGTGTCGGCGACCGACCTGAACCCGGAACTGACCGAGCTCTCGCTCGAGCAGTTGCGCCTCCGCCGCAGCGCCAAGTGGCGCTACTACGACGAGGACGTCCTCCCCGCCTGGGTCGCCGAGATGGACTTCCCGTTGGCCAGCGCCGTGAAGATCGCGCTGGCCGAGGCGGTCGAGCTCGACGACACCGGCTACGGCTACCCGCCGAAGCTCGGCATGGCGGAGGCGTTCGTCGACTTCGCCCGGGCGCGGCTCGGCTGGGAGGTCGACCCGGAGCGGGTGACGTCGATCCCCGATGTCGTCAACGGGATCACCTCGGTGCTGCGGCTGATCGTCAGGCCAGGCGACCGGATCGTGATCAACACGCCCGTCTACCACCCCTTCTTCATGATCATCGAGGAGCTCGGCTGCGAGCTGGTCGAAGTGCCGCTGGTCGACGGCGAGATCGACGTCGACGGGATCGATGCCGAGTTCCGCCGCGGCGCCGTCGCGATCATCCTCTGCAGCCCCCACAACCCCACCGGCACGCTGCCGACCGAGGGCCAGCTGGGGGCGCTGGCCGCCGCGGCGGCCACGCACGGCGCCTGGGTGCTGAGCGACGAGATCCACTGGCCTCTGACCCTGCCCGGCGCCCACCACGTCCCCTTCCTCACCGTCTCCGAGGAGGCGCGCGAGCACGGCATCGCCTTCGTCTCCGCCTCGAAGGCGTTCAACCTCGCCGGGCTCACCTGCGCGCAGACCGTGACCGCCTCCGGGCGCGCCGCCGCGGTCGTCGAGAAGCTCCCCTTCGCCGCCGCCCACGCCGGCCACTTCGGCTCGCTCGCCACCACCGCCGCCTACCGCGACGGCGCCGGCTGGCTCGACGACGTGATCGCGGTCGTCGACAACAACCGCGCCCTGCTCGCCGAGCTGCTGGCGGCGACCCTGCCCGAGGTCGCCTACACACCGCCGCGGGCGGGCTACCTGACCTGGCTCGACCTGCGCGCGCTCGAGCTCGGCGACGACCCCTGCGAGGCGCTGCTCGAGCGCGGCCGGGTCGCCCTCAACCCCGGCCCGGCCTTCGGCCCGCAGGGCAAAGGCTTCGCGCGGCTCAACATCGGCACCTCCCCGGCCCTGGTCGAGGAGGCGGTGAAACGGATCGGAAAGGCGGTGGGACGTGGTTGACGGGGACGGGGCGACGATCGTGGAGGAGTTCGAGGTGGAACCGATCGAGGAAGAGGCGCGCCGCTGGCTGGCGGCGCTGGAAGCCGAGACCGGGCCGCTCTCGCTGTTCGACACCCACACCCACTTCGGCCGCCACGACCCGGACGAATTCCGCCAGGAGCCCGAGCAGCTGATCGCGACGATGGAGTACGCGGGCGCCCGCGCGATCACCTTCCCGATGCACGAGCCCGACGGCTATCCGCCCGCCAACGACGAGGCGCGGGCGATCGAGGCGGGCGCGGACGGGCGCATCGTCCACTTCTGCCGCGTCAACCCGCACGACGGGGCGCTGGCCGAGGCGGAGCGCTGCCTCGACCTCGGCGCCCACGGCATCAAGCTCCACCCACGCGCCGAGCAGTTCGCGATGTCGGAGGCGGCGGTCGAGGATCTCACCCGCCTCGCCGAGGAGCGCGGCGTGCCGATCCTGATCCACGCGGGGCGCGGCATCCCGGCGCTCGGCCGCGACACCCTGGAGCTCGCCCGGCGCTACCCCGGCGCCCGCTTCATCCTCGCCCACGCCGCCGTCTCCGACCTCGCCTGGCTGTGGCGGCTGATGCCGGAGAACCCCAACCTCTTCATCGACAGCTCGTGGTGGAACCCGGCCGACTTCGTCGCCCTCTTCAGCCTGGTGCCGCCCGGCCAGATCCTCTGGGCCAGCGACAACCCCTACGGCCAGCCGCTCCAGGCCGCCGCCTTCCAGCTCCGCTACGCGCTCCTGGTCGGGCTCGGCGGCGATCAGATCCGGACGATCGCGGGCGGCCAGATCGAGCGCATCCTGGCCGGCGAGGAGCCGCTCGACCTCGGCCCGCCCCCCGGCCCGCCGGGGCCCCAGGACCCCGGGATGGAGCGCGTCGTCTCCCATCTGACCACGGCGATCGGCCGGGCGATGGCCGAAGGCGACCCGAGCGAGTCGATCGCCCTCGCCCGGCTTGCATGCGATGTCGACGGGCCCGAGGCGGAGAGCTGCGCGGCGATCCTCCGCCTGCTCGACCTCGCCGACCACCACCAGGGCCCGCCACCCCCCGGTCGCCGCTTCCCCCGCGCCGCCGGCTTCGTGATGGCGGCGATGGCGGTGGCGCGCACCCCCGGCATCGCGCTACCGTCGGCAGCCTGAAGACGATCCTCACCATCGGCGTCTACGGCGCCGACCTCGAGGCCTTCCTCACCGCCCTGCGAGCGGCGTCGGTCGACCTCGTCCTCGACGTGCGCCGGCGGCGTGGCGTGCGCGGGGCGCAGTACGCCTGGGCGAACGCACGCCGGCTCGAAGCCGAGCTCGATGCGGCGGGGATCGGCTACCAGCACCTGGCGGAGCTCGCCCCGACCACCGCGATGCGCGAAGCCCAGTACGAGGCCGACGCGGCGCGCGGCGAGGGCAAGCGCTCCCGCACGGTCCTCTCCCCCACCTACGTCGAGCGCTACACCGAGGAGATCCTCGACCCGGCCGACCTCGACCCGCTGGTCCGCTTCGTCGGCCGCTCGACCCCCGCGCTCCTCTGCGTCGAGCGCGACGCCGCCGCCTGCCACCGCTCCCTGATTGCCGCCCGCCTCGCCCGCGAGTACGGCTGCCGGATCGAGAACCTCAGGCCCTGACGCTCAGCTGTTCCTAATGGTCCCCAGAAGACCATAAGGAACAGCCGGCACGCCCCCGCAGCTCTCCCAGCCGTGCCGGCCAGCTCTACGCCGAGCGTTCGCCGGGAACGAACCGCCTGCTCGGCTCGTAGGGAGCGGGGGTGACCCCCGAACGAACCTCCCTGCAGTTCGTGAGAGAGGGGGTCACCCCCGCTCCCTCCCCGCAAAGCCGTCCCTAGTACCCGTAAGGATGCCGCACCACGAAGCCCGCCGTCGACACCATTTCCTGGTGCCAGCGCGGCCCCGTGCCACTTTCGTCGCCGACCGTGTCCCAGCGCAGCCCGTCGATCACGGCGAAGGCGTGCCCGGCGTTGGCGTAGATCGTGATCCAGCGGCCCTTGCCCGGCGCGCCCCACTTCATCATTTCGCCGGAGTCCATCGGCATGGTGATCAGCCCGGCGCCGTGGAGGGCGTAGCTGACCGCACCGGAGCAGTCGTAGCCGGGGCTCCACCAGCGCGCGTGGCCGCCGCCCCAGATGTAGGGACGGGTGCGGATGCGGTTGGCGGCGGCGATCGCCGCCTTCACCGCGGGCGGCGCATTTTCCGGCGGCACGGCGACGCCTTCGAAGTACGTGGCGGGAGTGACCGGCAGACAGCTGCGGGTCCCTTCCGGGGTGGTCGTGCATTCGGTCGAGCCGGGCGTCGGGGTCGATTCCGTCGCCGGTTCGCCGCTGTCGGTCGTCATGCCGGCCGGGGTCAGGCCACCGCCCGCGCCGAACGCCGCCGCCGGGAAGGCGATCGCCGCCGCGATCCCGACCGCCAAAGCCAGACGAACCCTCGATCCGATCCCTTTATGGGACAACCGCAAACCGATCTCCTTTGTCGGCCTACGGGGTTAGCTGTCGGGCTGGCGCTGAAGGAGCCTGCGCTCCCACCGTCCTCCGGTGGGTTCGCCCCAAAATCGGTTCCCCCGCTCCGAGGTTTTTCGGCCCCCGGATTCGGCTTACCGGTCCTTGATGGCGGTGCAGTGTAACGACTGAGGTGGCGTCTGTCAGAGCAACGTCGTCTGGCGGGTCCGCCATTGCGGCTTCGGCGTGCCCGAGCCCTCCAGCTCGAGCAGCGCCTGCTTGCGGTGCAGACCGCCGCCATAGCCGGTCAGCGAGCCGTCGGCGCCGATCACCCGGTGACAGGGGACGACGATCGCGACCGGGTTGCGGCCGTTGGCCGCGCCGACCACGCGGGCCCGCTGCCAGGGCTCGACCCCTGGTCCGAAAAGGTCCGGATCGACGCGCGCGGCGAGCTCGCCGTAGCTCTCGGTCGCGCCGTAGGGGATGTCGAGCAGGCGCTGCCAGATCGCGCGGTCGAGCGCCGGCCCGCGCATGTCGAGCTCGATCTCGAAGGCGCGCAGCTCGCCCTGGAAGTAGGCCTCGAGCTGCTCGGCGACGGCGGGCAGCGGCGTCCGCGCCGACTCCGGCGGGGTCGGCGTCTTGCCCGGGAACCAGAGGCCGCGCAGCCCCGCCTCGCCGGCGATCAGGGTCAACGGCCCGATCGGGCTCTCGTAGATGTCCCAGACGACTCGATCGCTCATTCCTCCAGTCAAACGGACGCCGCGGTCGAAACGTGAGATCGACACCTGCCTAGGATGGACCCGTGCCGCGCGCCGACGCCACCTCGACCCGCCCCGCCCCACTCCGCGAGACGCCCGCCGTCGCCCTGCGGGCACCGCGCGCCGCCGACCGCGACGCCTTCATCGCCGCGATGTCCGCGAGCGCCGAGTTCCACCGCCCCTGGCTGACCCCGCCGGTCACCGCGCCCGAGTTCGACGCCTGGCTGACCCGCGCCGGCCGCGCCGACTTCGACGCCAACCTGGCCGTCCGCCCCGAGGACGGCGCGATCGTCGGCTACTTCAACGTCAGCCAGATCGTCCGCGGGCCGCTGCAGAGCGCCTTCCTCGGCTACGGCGGGGTCGCCGAGTGGAGCGGCCTCGGCTACATGACCGCCGCCCTGTGCCTGCTGCTCGAGCGCGTCTTCACCGACCTCGCCCTGCACCGGCTGGAAGCCAACATCCAGCCCACCAACCAGGCCTCGATCGCCCTGGTCGAGCGCTGCGGCTTCGTCCGCGAGGGCTTCTCCGAGCGCTACCTGAAGATCGGCGGGCACTGGCGCGACCACGCCCGCTTCGCGATCCGGGCCGAGCAATGGCAGAGCTGACCCGCTGCGCCTGGGCGGGCTCGGACCCGCTGATGCAGGCCTACCACGACGAGGAGTGGGGCGTGCCGGAGCGCGACCCGCGCGCCCTCTGGGAGAAGCTGATGCTGGACGGCTTCCAGGCCGGGCTCGCCTGGATCACGGTGCTGCGCAAGCGCGAGGCCTTCCGCGCCGCCTTCGCCGGCTTCGATCCGGACGCGGTCGCGGCCTTCGGCGAGAAGGATGTCGAGCGCCTGCTCGGCGATGCCGGGATCATCCGCTCGCGGGCGAAGATCGACTCGACGATCGCAGGCGCCCGGATCTTCTGCGAGATGCGCGAGGCGGGCGAGGACTTCGCGGCGCTCTGCTGGTCCTTCACCGACGGCGAGACGCTGCGCGGCGACGGCGTCACGGTCCTCACCAAGACGCCGCTCTCCGAGCAGATCTCCAAGGAGCTGAAGCGGCGCGGCTTCAAGTTCGTCGGCCCGACGATCGTCTATGCGTGGATGCAGGCGGTGGGGATCGTCAACGACCATTCGGCCGACTGCTTCCGGCGCGACGCGGTGTGAGTCGAAAGGGATGATCTGGGCGGGGAGGGCACCCGGGTGACCCCCTCTCTCACGAACAGCAGGGAGGTTCGTTCGGGGGTCACCCGGGTGCCCTTCGGGCAGTGCTCCGGCTTCCGCTCGAGGGCGGCGCGGCGGAGGCACTCTCGATCAGCTGATTCGGCTGGATGGCTGATTCCACGGGCCGGGGCGCCCGTCCGAGGTGCGTCC
Source organism: Solirubrobacterales bacterium (assembly GCA_035500835.1). Taxonomy (GTDB): domain Bacteria; phylum Actinomycetota; class Thermoleophilia; order Solirubrobacterales; family 70-9; genus VAYN01. Next base: position 82,734 of record DATJWW010000053.1, read on the forward strand.
CGGGCGTCTCGTGGCGACCCCGGCAGGGTGTGGCCGCACGAGACGCCCGGGACGTGAGGGTCTCTCAGGGAAGATCACACGGAGGTACGGAAGACGCCGAGGACGTCACAGATCCTCATGCGTCTCCCCTCCGATTCGGAGGGGGCGGCGGCGACCGTGCACTTGACCACACCCGGGTGTGGTCAAGTGCACGGTCGTGGTGGGTCTGATGAGGAAGACGCACGGAACCGTGGACTTGCCTGGGTCTTCCTCACAGATCACAGGCCTTCTTGGAGGAACACGCGCCTCTCTCCCTGGAGCACGCCGATCCCCACGCCCTCTCCCCGAACCCTCGGCCGTCCCGGCCACGGCCACACCCTGCGAGGGTCGTGGCCGGGACGGCCGCGTCCCTCGCCCCTTCGGGCGCCAGCTCCCGGTCGTGGAATGAGCCATCTAGGGAAGGTCGCGGCGGAAGCGGTCCACGGTGGAGACGATGCCGTAGGGCTGCTCGACTCTTGAGGTGCCGTCGGGGGACCAGCCTTCGCGTCGGTAGAAGCTGCGGGCGCGCTCGTTGCCTCGCAGTACCCAGAGGACGGCCGCTTCGAAGCCCAGCTCCGCCAGCCGTCCCCGCGCCTCAGCCATCAACAGCCGACCGACCCCGCCGCCATAACGCTCCGGATCCACATAAAGCGCGTAGATCTCGGCCAGCCCACGCGCATCCTCGTCCCGGGACGACCCGAAGGTCACGAAACCGACCAGCGGCGCTCGCTCGACGGGGTCCGGGGTGACCCCCGAACGAACCTCCACGCTGTTCGTGAGAGAGGGGGTCACCCCGGACCCCTCCTCGCCAACCTCAACTGCAACCAAGGTCGTCGGCGCTTCCTCTCCACCGCCAAACTCGTACCGGGCAGCCCTCTCACGCGGATCGAGCGCCGCCAGGAACTCCGCCGGCATCAGCTCCTTATAGGCCTCCTGCCAGGAGCGGACATGGACCTCGGCGACCGCCGCCTCGTCGCCCGGCCGCGCCGCGCGCACCGCGAGCGCCACTACCCGCCCTCGAGCAGGACCGTGTCCTCATGGGAGTAGGGCGGCGCGCAGGCGCAGACGACGACCAGGTCGACCTCGCCGTCGTTGCGCAGTCGATGCGGCGTCCCCGGCGGGATCGCGACGCAGTCGCCCACCGCCACCGCCCGCTCCTCCTCACCCACCCGCAGCACGCCCCGTCCGGCGGTGACCAGGTAGAGCTCCTCGGAGCGGCGGTGGAGGTGTTCGATCGTCGCCGCGCCCGGCGCCACCGTAGCCTCGGCCAGGCTCAGGGCGCTCGCCTCCGCGGCGTACCCCGGTCCCGCCCACTCGCGGATCGCCGACCCGTCGCGGGTGACGTAGGGCTCGAGGTCGTCGCGGCGCGCGTGCTCCATCGAGCCAACCTATCGGCCACCTCTCGACCGGCTCGCAATTGAGCTTCGCCTTAGCTTGATCCCATAGGTTTTCGGGGTCGTGCCCTCGCGTCTGCGCCTCCTCCCGCTCCTCGCCGCCACCCTCGGCCTCGGCCTGCTCGTGGCCGGCTGCGGCGGGAGCAGCAGCAGCTCGACCGATGCCGCGGTGAGCGTCCCCGCGATCGCCGGCGCCGACGCGATCCCGGCCAAAGACGCGCCGCCGATCGAACTCACCGACCAGTACGGCAAGAAGGTCGACCTGGCGAAGCTGAAGGGCCGGTCGGTCCTCGTCGCCTTCCTCTACACCCACTGCACCGACCTCTGCCCGATCGTCGCCGGCAAGGTCCACACCGCCTACGCGCAGATCCCGAAGTCGCAGCGGCCCGTCTTCCTCGCCGTCTCCGTCGACCCCGCCCACGACACCCCGGCCAGCGCCGCCACCTTCAACAAGCGCCACCGCACCACCGGCGAGATCGACTGGCTGCTCGGCTCCCAGGCCGAACTGGAGAAGGTCTGGAAAGCTTGGGGCGTGAAGCCGGAGCACAACGCCAACGACCCCGAGGAAATCGAGCACAACGCCGAAATCTTCGCGATCGACCCGCAGGGCCAGATCCGCGCCCTCTATCCGCCGAACTTCAAGCCCGCCAAGCTCGCGATCGGCACCCGGACCCTGGCGCAGCTGTGAGGCGCGCCTGGCGGGCGGCACCGCGGGCGCGCTGGGCCGTCGTCGCCGGGCTGGTGGTCGCCGCGATCGTGGTCGTCGAGCTCGCCAGCGGCGGCGGCTCCGAGCAGACCGGACGCGCCGCGCCCGCCCTCCCCACCAAGGCGCTCCGCGGGAACCCCGTCGACCTCGCCGACCTGCACGGCAGGCCGGCGCTGATCGACTTCTTTGCCAGCTGGTGCGACCCCTGCGAGGAAGAGGCGCCGGCCTTGCGTGAACTCTCGGCCCAGCTCGGCGGCAGGGCGACGGTGGTCGCGGTCGACTGGGACGACGCCGACGGCCCGGCGCGCGCCTTCGTCCGCAGGCACGGCTGGACCTTCCCGGTCCTCTCCGACCCGACCGGGACCGTCGGCGAAAGCTACGGCGTCTCCGTCGGCCTGCCGACCTCCTTCGTGCTCGGCCCGGACGGTCGCATCGTCCAGGTCTTCCGCGGGCCACAGAGCGCGGCGACGCTGCGCCAGGCGTTGCTCGAAGCCTCCTGAGCGCGCGAACCCTGGCCTGGGAAAACGCCTGCAGGCATCCCGCCAAAGGGGTTGGCCGACCGGAACATCGGGAAGGGGACGTGTTGAAGCGGACAGACCCGTGCAACTACGGAAGGACGACATGACCAAGCGCACCCGCCCGGTCGCCCTCCGGACGATCGCCGGCGTCGCGGCCGTGCTGGCCGCGCTCCTCGCCTTCGTCCCCGCCGCCTCCGCGGCCCGGGACCCGATCTCCGGCGGCACGACCGACCTCCATCTGAAGCAGGGCTTCCTCAAGAAGCTGACCAACCTCGGCGTCGGCCTGGCCGGCGTCAGCACCGGCCAGGTCGGCGGCTCGAAGATCAGCATGCCGGTCGGCGAAGGGATGTTCGACCCGACCAACGCCCAGGGCCACTTCAAGAGCCCCGGCGGCTTCCAGCTGGTCAAGGGGGCGCACTCCGTGCCGATCACCGGCGTGGAAACGAACACCGTGCGCGGTGCGCTCTATGCGACCGTCGCCGGCGCCCACATGCAGTTCGGGACGCTGAGCCCGATCACGGCCGGCCGCGAAGGCTTCGGTGCGCGGATCAAGGCCAACCAGCTGACCCTGACGCAGAAGGCCGCCAACCGGATCAGCAACTACCTTCACCTGCAGGGCGCCAAGCGGATCAACCAGCGGGTGATGAGCAACGCGTTCGGCATCACCGTGCCCTCGACCGTGACCCTGGTCGGCGGCGGCAGCGCGACGCTCGCCGGGAGCTCCTCGACCTTCGCCAAGTTCGGCCAGAAGGGCGTCGAACGTCCGCAGGGCATCACCGCGATCGCGCCGGCGACGAAGCCGAAGAGCGAGACCTTCCAGCTGCCGGTGACCGGCGGGACGCTGGCGCTGAACGGCACCGGCGGCACCGTCGCCACGATCGGCGGGATCCAGATCCTGAAGCAGACGAAAACGCTCTCGCCGCAGTTGCGGATCTCGAACGTCGTCCTCGAACTGGCGACGAAGAGCGGCACGGCCGAACTCGAAACGCAGCCGGTGCCGCCCTTCACCGGGCTCGCCCCGCGGGCGCAGCTGGTCGAACTGGTGATCCCCGGCAACTCGATCCAGACCAACACGACGACCCGGCAGATCACGATGAAAGGCGTCGAAGCGAAGCTCGTGACGGGCGCGGCGTCGACGTTCAACACCGTGTTCAACCAGCCCGAAGCGGGGCCGCCGAACAGCGACTTCGCCGCGGGCGAACTGCTCGGCACGTTCACCCTGAACCTGCAGGCCCAGTAGGTCAGGGGACGGGGGACGACCCTTCACTCACGAACCGGGAGGTTCGTTCAGGGTCATCCCCCGTCCCCCACCCGAGGCGTAACACCCGACTCGTGTTGAACCCGCCCCCTCGCCTCGCCGTAGATCGGGCATGGCAAGAAGCTATCCAAGGAGGCGACGGTGAGAAGGATCTACCTGACGGTCGGAGCGTTGGCGGTGGTCGCGCTGCTGGCGATCGCCGGCTGCGGAGGCGGCGGTAGCAGCAGCTCCACGAGCACGAGTGGCTCGAGCGGCGGCGAAACCGAAACCGCGAGCGGCGGTGGCGGCTACAGCGGCGGGCGCTACGGCGGCGGCGAAGAATCGGAAACGAGCGAAAGCGCATCCGCCGAAGAATCCGCAGCGGCGACCGGCGGTGCGACCGGGGCGGCCGTGGTGAAGGTGATGAACACGCCCGATCTCGGCAAGGTCATCGTCGACGCCGAAGGGATGACGATGTACGACTTCCACAAGGACAAGGGCACCACCTCGTCCTGCTACGGCGCCTGCGCCGAAGCGTGGCCGCCGCTCCTGACCGAAGGGGAACCGACGGCGATGGGTGGCGCGGAAGCGTCCCTGCTCGGCACGACGATGCGCAAGGACGGCACCACCCAGGTCACCTATAACGGCCACCCGCTGTATGGCTTCGTCGAGGACCAGAAACCCGGCGAAACGAACGGCAACGACATCGACGGCTTCGGCGCCCAGTGGTACGCGCTGATGCCGAACGGCGAAGAGCCCGCCGACAGCTGAGCGGCGGCCCGGCTCAGGGCTCGGTGTGGACGACGACGTCGACGATCCGCACCGAGCCCTCGGGCCGGTCGCGGCGGATGTCGCGCTCGAGCCGCCGCGCCATGTCGTGCGCCGCCTCGAGCGTCGCCGCGGGGCTGGCGACGACGTCGACGAAGACGACCAGGCCGAGCTCCGTGGAGAGCAGGCGGAGGCGGCGCGGCGGCTTCCCGGTCCGCTCCTCGACCAGGGCCGCGATCCGCGCCGCGGTCGCGGGGTCCTCCTCGGCATGAGCGCCGAGCGGCTCCTCGAGCGGCTCGAGGTGGGTCTGCACGTCGTCGACCTCGGCCTCGCGCCGCAGCGCCGCCTCGATCCGCTCGGCCACCTCGTGGGCGGCCGCCAGCGGCGTCGCGGCGTCGAGCTTCAGGTGCATCGAGACACGGCAGCGACCGCCCTCGCGGTAGATCGCGATGTCGTGGGCTTCGTGGACGGGGGGCTCGGCGAGCGCGATCGCCAACGCCCGGGCGCGCAGGTCGAGGCCCTCGCGCAGCGGCTCGACGTGGACGACGACGTCGGAGTCGGGCAGGGCGCGGCGGACCGCCACCTCGACCCGGTCGGCGACCCGGTGGCTGGCGACCAGCGCCTGGTCGGGCGCGGCGCCGATCGTCGCGTCGGCGAAGTAGTGGCCGCCTGACTCGCGCAGCCGGAGCTGGCGCAGTTCGATGTCGTCGCCGAGCGCCCGGATCGCCGCTTCGGCCTCGGCCTGGGCCTCGGCCGGCGTGGTGTCCATCAGCACCCGCGAGTTCTCGTAGATGAGGCGGGCGGCGGCGGTGAAGATGATCGCGGCGACGATCAGCGAGGCGATCGCATCGCCGTCCTGGAAGCCGAGCGCGACCGCGGTGATACCGATCAGGACGGCGATCGAGCCCGCCATGTCGCCGGCGAAGTGGAAGGCGTTCGAGCGCAGCGCGGCCGATCTGTACTCCTCGGCGCCGCGCAGGCTGACGGCGACGCGGCTGATGTCGACCGCGAGCGCGATGCCGATCACCGCGAAGACGTACCAGCTCGGATTGAAGCCGTTGTCGCCGCCGGAGAGGCGATCGATCGCCTCGATCACGACGAAGACGCCACCGCCGGTGAGGATCGCCGCCTCCCCCAGCCCCGCCAGGTTCTCGGCGCGCCGGTGCCCGTACGGATGCTCGCGATCGGGCGGCTGGCGACTCAGGCGGATCGCCAGCAGGGTGAGTACCGCGGCGATCACGTCGCCGCTCGACTCGATCCCGGCCGAGACGAGCGCCAGGCTGCCGCTCGCGATCCCGGTGCCGAGCTTCAACACGACCAGGAAGACGGCGGCCCCGATCGAGACCAGGGCGGTCTGGGTCTGCCCGCGTGGGGACGGTTCGCTCACCAGGTGAGCCTAAGGGCCTCGCCGCGATCATCCCCTCTACACGGCAGTTATGAGGGGATGATCGCGGCGAGGATACGCACCACCCGTCGAGGCTCGTATCTGATCTGGGCGTGGGTGAAGCGGACGGGAGTCAGCCCGGATGCGGAGTGGTCTTGGTCGCGTTCCACGTCCTTGACCTGTTGGGCCGGGGTGCGGTGGTAGGTGAGGCCGTCGGTCTCGACCACGAGGCCGAGGTCGGGGAAGTGGAAGTCGACTTCATGGCCGTTGACGTAGACCGAGGTGCGCGGAAGCGGGAGGCCGGCTTCGGTCGCGAGAGGGAGGAAGGCGCGCTCCAGCTCGGAGCGGGTGTAGCGGAAGGTGCGCCGGTCGAGGGTCGTGCGCAGGCGGGCGACACCCGGCTCGCCGGGATGGTCGTCGAGTGCCGTGCGCAGGTCGTCGGTGCGGACGAGGCCGAGTTTGTCGGCCTCGTTGATCGAGCGCTCCAGGGTCGGTCGGCCGTGGCGGGTGGCGAGGTCGATCAGGGTCTGGACGGGCGAGGTGACCGGGATGCCTTCGCAGAAGCCGTACCAGCCTTCGCGCAACGTCGGGCGACGGTGAACCTTGACGCCGGCGATGCGGACGGGATCGGCCGAGATTCGGGTCACCTCGATCGCCGCCGCCTGCTCGACGCCGATCTCGAAGAGCGCCGCCGCGCTCGAGTGGCTGAGCGCCGCCATCCCGGGCCCACCGCAGGCAAGGACGGCGGCCATCCATCGGCCATGCTGGGTGAGGTCGGGCCTGCCGACGGCGTATATCCCGCGGCCGACCGGGTGCAACCGACCGCGTGCGATTCGGTGCTGGATGCCGTGCCGGGTCAGCCCGAAAACCATCAACTGGTCGCGGGTCACAACCCCGTGCTGATTCCGCGCAAGAGACCAGACACTTTTGTGGGAGCGGGCTGACGACTGTGCAGTTGAGCCGGTCATAGGCGGCTCAACTGCACAGTCGTCGCGGCTCTCCCCCGCCTGCCGAGGAAAAGCTCGCTCAGAGCGGGCGGAGGCGGTTGAAGCGGGTTGCGGCGCCGCTCGGCAGGAGGCGGGCTTCCTCGCGCCTGAGGAGACCCGAGGCGAGGAGCGCCTCGACCGCGGCCTCGATCTCCGCCAGCTCCAGGCCCTCGCAGCGCTCCTCGACGAGCTGCTCCTCCGTCAGGCCCACCTCACCGGCGAGGAGGACGGCGCGGAGGACCTTTGCCTGGACCTCCCGATCCTCCCTTGCCGAACCTCTCGCCATCGGGCGAGGTTAGCAAGAACACGAACATATGTTCGTATCGCGTGCGCCTCAGACCATGCCGAGGCCGCCGCTGACGCCGAGCGTCTCGCCGGTGACGAAGGTGGCGTCGTCGGAGGCGAGGAAGGCGACCGCGGCCGCCACCTCGAAGGGCTGGCCGAGCCTGCCGAGCTGCGTCTGGGACCGCATGTTGTCGATCAGCCGCTCCCCCACCTCGCCGAGCGCCTTGGCGCCCATCAGCAGCGGCGTCTCGATCGGTCCCGGCGCGATCGCATTGGCGGTGATGTCGTAGCGGCCGTTCTCGCGGGCGATCACCTTGGTGAAGCCGATCACGCCCGCCTTCGCGGCCGAGTAGACGGCCGAGCCCTTGGAGCCGACCCGGCCCGCCTCGCTGGAGATGCTGACGATGCGCCCGTAGCTCGCCTGCTGCATCCCCGGCAGCGCCGCGGCCGTGCAGTTCAGCACCCCGTTCAGGTTGATGTCGATCACCCGCTGCCACTGCTCCGGCCTGGTCGTCGGGAAGAAGCCGAACTCGTCGGTCCCCGCGTTGTTGACGAGGATCTCGACGCCGCCCGCCGCCTCGACCGCGGCCCGCGCCGAGTCCAGGTCGGTGACGTCCAACTCGATCGCATGGCCGGCGATCTCACCCGCGACCTTCTCCGCGCCGGGCACGTCGATGTCGCCTACCCAGACCTCCGCGCCTTCGGCGGCGAGCCGCTCCGCGATCGCCGCGCCGATCCCGCTCGCGGCGCCGGTGACGAGCGCCTTCCTCCCATCGAGTCTCATCGGCGGCAGCATAGACTGACCCCCCTTGCGAAGTCAGCACACCATGCGCGTCGCCCTGCTCGCGGGCGGCACCGGCGGCGCCAAACTCGCCGCCGGGCTGCAGGAGGAGATCGGCGCGGATCTGACCGTGATCGCCAACACCGGCGACGACATCGAGACGCTCGGCGTCCACGTCTCCCCCGACCCCGACCTGATCACCTACTGGCTGAGCGGCGAGATCGACGAAGAGCGCGGCTGGGGTCTCCGCGATGACACCTTCCGTGTGCTGGAGCGGATGACCGAGGTCGGCTCGCCCAACTGGTTCAGCCTCGGCGACCGCGACCTCGCCGCCTGTCTCTACCGCCGCGAGTTCATCGCCTCCGGCGGCCGCCCGACCGACGCCCAGGCCCAGATCTCGCACGGGGTCGGCGCGGCGGCCCGGGTGCTGCCGATGTGCGACGAGCCGGTGCGGACCAAGGTGCTCACCGACGTCGGCCGCCGCGACCTGCAGGAATACCTGATCCTCGACGGCGGCAAACCCGAGGTGCTAGGGGTCGAGCTCGACGGGATCGCCGAGGCGCGCCCGACCGCCGAGGTGGCGGGGGCCCTGCGGGCGGCCGACGCGATCGTCATCGGCCCCTCCAACCCGGTGATCAGCATCGGCCCGATCCTCGCCGTGCCGGGCATGCGCGAGGCGATCGCCGCCGCGGCCGCGCCGGTCGTCGCGGTCAGCCCCTACGTCGGGGGCAAGGTGGTGAAGGGGCCGACCAATCGCTTCATGACCGCGCTCGGACGCCCGGCCACGGCGGCGGGCGTCGCCTCCCTCTACACCGGGGTGATCGACGCGATGGTGGTCGACGCGGCCGATCCGGACCCGCCGCCGGGCGAGATCCCGACCCTCGCCGCCCCGACCCTGATGGACGGCGCCGCGGGGCGCCTGCGGCTCGCCCGCACCGTGCTCGACTACGCGGCGACGCTGATCGACGCATGAGGGCCACCACGGTGGTGCCGGTGAAGCGCTTCGCGGTGGCGAAGTCGCGGCTGGCGCCGGGGATCGAGGACGCGCGGCGGCCGGAGCTGGCGGCGGCGATGGTCGCCGACGTGCTCGAGGCGATCGGCGCGGTCCGCTCGGTCGAGCGGACGATCGTGGTCAGCCGGGAGCCGATGGCGGCCGAGCTCGCCGCCGCCGCGGGCGCCGAGCTCCTCGCCGACTTCGAGGACGCGAGCCACAGCGCCGCCGCCCTCGCCGGGATCGCCGCCGCCGAGGCGGCCGGAGCACGTTGCGTCGCCCTCCTCCCCGGCGACTGCCCGCTGCTCGATCCGCGTGAGCTGGACCGGGTCCTCACCGGCCTCCCCGACCCGTACGTCACCGTCGTCCCCGACCGCCACGGCAGCGGCACGAACGCGCTCGTCCTCGCCCCGCCGGGGGCGATCGAGCCGAGCTTCGGCGAGGGCAGCTGCGAGCGTCACGTCGCCGCGGCGCGTGCCGCGGGCATCCCCTACGGGGTCGAGGAGCTGCCGTCCCTGGGACTGGATCTCGACACGCCGGCCGACCTGGTGGCGCTGACGATGGCCGTGGATAAAACCGGCGGGGCGAGGCGGACGGCGAAGGCGCTGGGGATATGAGCGGACGCGGCGCTTCCGAGGTCCGGGTCCGACCCGTCCTGGGCCTGCCGGAGATCAGCGCGGGCGATCCCCTCGGCGCGCTGATCGCGGAGCGCGCTGGACCGCTCATCGATGGCGACGTGGTCGTCATCTCCCAGAAGGTCGTCTCCAAGGCCGAGGGCCGGACCAGGCGCCTGTCGAGCGTGATCCCGGGCGCGAAAGCGAGCAAGCTCGCCCGGACCATCGGCAAGGAGCCGAACCTGGTGCAGCTGATCCTCGAGGAGAGCGCCGAGGTGATCCGCGCCGAGCGCGGCGTCCTGATCGTCGAGACGAGGCACGGCCTCGTCTGCGCCAATGCCGGGATCGACAGCTCCAACGTCGGCGAGGAGGACACGGTGCTGCTCCTGCCCGAGGACCCCGACGCCTCGGCCCGGCGTCTGCGGGCGGAGATCGGGGGCGGCGCGCAGATCGGCGTCGTGATCGCCGACAGCTTCGGACGCGCCTGGCGGATCGGCCAGGCCGAGGTGGCGATCGGCTGCGCCGGGCTGGTCCCGATCGACGACTGGCGCGGCCGCCAGGACGCGGACGGCCGCGAGCTGATGGCGACCCAGATCGCGATCGCCGACGAGGCGGCGGCGGCCGCCGACCTCGTCCGCGACAAGGTGGCGGCGGTGCCGGCCGTGGTCGTCGGCGGCCTCGGCCGCTGGGTCACCGAGGAGGACGGCCCCGGCGCGGCGGCGATCCGCCGGCCGCGCGAGGACGACCTCTTCCGTTAGTCCTCCAGGGCCTCAGTCTTTGTGAAGGGCGTCGCGCACCTTGTCGATGCCCTCCTTGAGCTTGCCCGAGGCCTTGTCGACCTTGCCCTCGTCCTGCAGCCCTTTGTCGCCGGTCAGCTTCCCGGCGGCCTCCTTGACGCGGCCTTTGGCGTCATCGGTGTTGCTGGGGGTATCAGCCATTTCGCGTTCCCTTCGTCGCTTTCCTGTGCCCTTTCAGCTACCCGCCCCCGCCCCACCTACGCGTTCGCACCTGGTTCCGGATAGCGGAACGAAGTGCGAACGCACTGGTGGTCTAATCGTCGATCACGAGGACGGCGGAGCCCTCGAGGCGGCCGGCGCGGGCGTCTTCGAGCGCCTGCTGGGCGTCCTCCAGCGCGTAGGTGGTGACCGCGGCGCGGACCGGGACCTCGGGGGCGATCCGCAGCAGCTCCTCGCCGTCGGCGCGGGTCAGGTTGGCGACCGAGCCGAGCGTCCGCTCCTCCCAGAGGAGGTCGTAGGAGAAGGCGGGGATCTCGCTCATGTGGATGCCGGCGCTGATCACCCGGGCGCCGGGAGCGCTCGCCCGCAGCGCCGCCACCATCAGCGGACCCACCGCGGCGAAGACGATCGCCCCGTCGAGCGGCTCCGGCGGCTGCTCGGAGGAGCCGCCCGCCCACTCGGCGCCGAGGCGGCGGGCGAAGGCCTGGGTGTCGCCGTCGCCGTCGCGGGTGAAGGCGAAGACGCGGCGCCCTTCGTGCACCGCGATCTGGCAGAGGATGTGCGCGGAGGAGCCGAAGCCGTAGAAGCCGAGCCGCTCGGCGTCGCCGACCAGCCGCAGCGCCCGGTAGCCGATCAGGCCGGCACACAGCAGCGGCGCCGCCTCGGTGTCGGAGTAGAGGTCGGGGATCGGAAAGCAGAAGCCCTCGGCGGCGACGGCGAGCTCGGCGTAGCCGCCGTCGACGTCGTAGCCGGTGAAGCGGGCGTTCTCGCAGAGGTTCTCCCGCCCTTCGCGGCAGTAGCGGCAGGTGCCGTCGGCCCAGCCGAGCCACGGCACGCCGACCCGCTCACCGACCGCGAAGCGCTCCGCGCCCTCCCCCGCCGCGACCACCTCGCCGACGATCTGGTGTCCCATCACCAGCTCCGGTTTCGCGGCACCGCGCAGCTCGTCGTCGTAGATGTGGAGATCGGTGCGACAGACCCCGCAGGTGCGGACCGCCAGCTTGACCTGGCCGGGGCCGGGCTGCGGCTCGGGCAGCTCCGCCGCCCGCAACGGCCGATGCGGGCGATCGAGAACCATCGCCCGCATCGCTCAGGCCGCCGAGTAGGTCTCGACGATCTCGTAGAGCGTCGTCCGCTGCGCGGGGGTGCGCCCGGCGGCGCGGGCGGCGGCGATCAGATCCTCGGGGTCGAGCCGCACCCCGTGCTGGGACCCGGCCATGCGCGAGATGTTCTCCTCCATCAACGTCCCGCCGAGGTCGTTGACGCCCCAGCGGAGCGCCTCGGTCGCGCCCTCCAGCCCCATCTTCACCCAGCTCGCCTGCAGGTTGGTGATCGTCCTGCCGAGCGCCAGCCGGAAGGCGGCGGTGTGCTTGAGGTTCTCCCGCATGGTGATCTCCTCGATCCCGTGGGTGCGCCCGAGCAGCGTGTTGAAGGGGATGAAGGAGAGCGGCACGAACTCGGTGATGCCCCCGGTGCGCTCCTGCACCCCGCGGATCACCCGCATGTGACGGGCCAGCTCGCGCGGCTCCTCGATGTGGCCGAACATCACCGTCGAGGTCGAGCGCAGCCCGGCCCGGTGGGAGGCTTCGATGATCTCGACCCAGCGCGCGGCGGGGAGCTTGTTGGGGGAGATCCGCTGGCGCACCCCGTCGTCGAGGACCTCCGCCGCGGTCCCCGGCGTCGAGCCGAGGCCGTGGTCGAGCAGGTATTCGAAGACCTCCCCCGGCTCCTTGCCGGAGCGCTCGCAGGCGTGGTTGATCTCCATCGGCGAGTAGGCGTGGAGATGCAACTGCGGCGCCGTCTCCTTGGCGAGGGAGAGCCACCGCCCGTACTCCTCGAGCGTCAGGTCCGGGTGGATGCCGCCCTGCATGCAGAGCTCGGTCGCCCCGAACCCGACCGCCTCGGCGATCCGGTCGGCGAAGTCGGCCTCGGACACTTCGTAGGCGTCCGGGGAGCGCCGGCCCTGGCCGAACCCGCAGAACGCGCAGCCGACCACGCAGATGTTGGTGAAGTTGATGTTGCGGTTGACGACGAAGGTGACCGTGTCCCCCGCCAGTTCCTCCCGGAGCTCGTCCGCCGCGATCCGCATCTCCTCGATGACCTCCGGCCGCGTCTCCGCGAAAAGCGCCGTCATCTCGTCCTCGGAGAGCTCGACCCCCTCGCGGCCTTTGGCAATGGCTTGAGGCGCCAGCCCAGCATCCAAGCTCTCTTCGCTGCGACGACCGCTCCCTTTCCGCGGGATGAAGCTCCAGTATTTGAGCTTGATGACGTCGAGGACCCCCTGCTCCATCCAGTCCGGCTCCATGTACTGCGGGTAGACGCACAACCTCTCGCTCAGCGCATACCCCCGCGGCGCCAGCTCCTTCCTCACCTGGTGCGGCGAAGGAAACGGCTCCTCCGGCGAGATGTGGTCCCCGTTGGCGCTCAACCCACCCAGATCAGTAGCCCCGGCTTCGACCAGCACCGGCCACCAGTCGCTCAGGTTCGGCGGCACCTGAACACCCACATCGGGCATCAATCGCTTGCACTCCTGGATCAGGCGCTTGATCTCTTCGATCCCGACGTCCGATGCCCAGGCCGGCAAGGGGGCCGAGGGGGACTCTGAACGAACCTCCCCGCTGTTCGTGAGAGAAGGGTCCCCCTCGGCCCCCTCCCCGCCACCCCAGCGCTTCCGTGATGCCTCGTCCGCGATCTCCGCCACCTCGGCCCCGTAGTACCGCGGGTGGGGAACGAAGTTCTGGAGGATGATCTCCTGGATGTGGCCGTATTTGCGGTGAAGCTCGGCCAGCGCTTCGAGAGATTCGACGCGGGAGTCCTCCGACTCGCCGATGCCGACCAGGATTCCGCTGGTGAATGGGATCTTCAGTTCCCCGGCGGCCTGGATCGTGGCAAGGCGCTCACTCGGATGCTTGGTGGGAGAACCAGCGTGCACGGTCTTCATGAGGCTCTTGTCGATCGACTCCAGCATCAGCCCCTGCGACGCGGTCACCTCACGCAGCCGCGCCAGGTCCTCCTTCGAGAGCACCCCGAGGTTCGTGTGGGGCAGCATCCCCCGCTCGAGCGCCCGCTCACAGGCCCAGACGACGTACGACGTGAAGTCCTCATGCCCCCAGGCCGCGAGGCGTTCGGCGACGACCGGGTTGACCTCCGGCCGCTCGCCGGTGAGGACGAGGAGCTCTTTGGTGTTCCGTTTCAGCGCCTCGTCGAGGATTCGTTCGACGTCGACCGGCGCATGCAGATGGGCCTGGTGCGTGGCGAAGGCGCAGTACTTGCAGTAGCACTGGCACGTCCGCGACAGCGACAGCGTGTAGTTGCGGGAGAAAGTGACCCGTCGCACCGGTCAAAACTACAAGAAGCGCCGGGTCGCCCCGGCGCTTCGCGATTCCGATCGGGGGGTCTGCGCCCTAGCTTTTTTTCGGCTGCGCCGCGGGCGTGACCCGCTGCGGCGGCTCGGTCGGGGCCGGGCCACCGGCCTCGATCACGAAGCGCCAGACGCCGACCGCGACCAGCGAGCCGACCACCGGGCCGACCAGGAAGGGCCAGGTCCCGCCCCATTCGTTGGAGACGAGCGCGGCGCCGAACCAGCGGGCCGGGTTGAAGCAACCACCGGTCAACGGTCCGCCGACCATGATCATGAAGACGAAGGTGAGCCCGATCGCCAGCGGGCCCCAGTCCTTGAGGCTCTTCTTCGAGAAGACGACGGCGAGGATCACCAGCACCAGGGCGAACGTGCCGATCGCCTCGACGGCGGCCCCGGCAGGATTGCCGGAGAGCATCGGGCTGATCGAGCCGGCGCCGTAGTGGACGGCGCGCCCCTCGTCGAGCAGCAGCCCCTTGGTCAGCAGCGCGCCGAGCACCGCGCCCGAAAGCTGGGCGAGGATGTAGATGACCCCGTCGATCAGGCTGATCTTTTTGATCGTCCACGCCGCCAGGGTGACCGCCGGGTTGAAATGCCCGCCGCTGACCGCGCCGAACATGCAGATCACGGCGAACAACGTCAGCCCCTGGACGAAGCCGACCACGGCGAAGTCGGAGCCGAACTGGTTCGACGCACCGACGGAGACGTAGAGAGTGATGACGCTGGTGATGAAGAAGACCAGCAGGAACGTGCCGATCAGCTCCCCGAGATACGCGGAAAGTCCTTTTTGCTCCAGCTCCACTCTCTGATCCCCTCCCTAAGAAAATTGGCCCAAGATGAAAGACAAGCGGCGGCAGTCTACCCATATTTCCCTAAAGAATTAGGCTGCCGCCCCAGATGAGTCGTGCTGCCGCGCTGCTGGCGGCCGCCCTGTTGGCCACCGGCATCGCCGGTTGCGGCGGGAGCGGTGCTGAACCGGGCGCGCCGAAAGGCGCGACCCTCGTGCTCGATTTCACGCCGAACGCGGTGCACACGGGGATCTACGCGGCGCAGGCGAAAGGCTTCTACCGAGACGCCGGGATCGACCTCCACGTCCAGGTGCCCGGCGAATCGACCGACGCGCCGAAGCTGCTCGCCGCGGGGCGCACCGATTTCGCCATCCTCGACATCACCGACCTCGGCATCGCCGACGAGAAAGGGCTCGAACTGGTCGGCGTGATGCCGATCGTGCAGCGGCCGCTGGCGGCTGTCCTGGCGCGTCAGAGCGGGCCGGTGGTGCGGCCGCGGGACATGGACGGGCATACCGTCGGCGTCACCGGCCTGCCCTCCGACACCGCGGTGGTCGAATCGGAGGTGAGCGCCGACGGCGGCGACCCGGCCGGGGTCGACGAAGTGACGATCGGCTACAACGCGGTCGCCTCGCTGGCGGCCGGCAGGGTCGACGCGGCGACCGGCTTCTGGAACGACGAGGCGGTCGAGGCGCGCCGCCGCGGCATCCCGCTGCGGGTCTTCAAGGTCGACGAATACGGCGCGCCGCCCTACCCCGAGCTGGTGCTGACCACGACCCGCATGACGCTGGAAGAAGAACCGGAGCTGGTCGAATCGATGGTCGCCGCGACGCGGCGCGGCTACGCCTTCACCGAGCGGCACCCGCAGAAGGCGCTGGCCGACCTGCTCGCCGCCGACCCGAGCCTCGAACGCGCCGACCAGGAGGCCCAGCTGAAGGTCCTCCTCCCCGCCCTCCACCCGCTCCCCTTCTCCGAATCGGTGCTGAACGAATGGTCGGCCTGGGCGAGCTCCCACGGCCTGCTCGAAGAACCGCTCGAAGTGAAGAGCGCCTTCGACCTGGGCCAGGGCGGCTAGGCGAGGAGCGCGGCGACCAGGTCCGGCAGTTCGCGGGACATCCGTGAGCGCGGCACGACCTTGGCCAGGCCGGCGGCCTCGGCGCGCGCCTTGGTCTCGGCGTCGACGTGCGAGTAGTAGCCGAGGGTCGGCACCCCGGTCGCGGCCAGCGCCTCCGGGTCGGCGACGTCGAGGTCGGCGACGATCAGCTCGGCCTCGTCGAGCGGCGCCCCCTCGACCGACCGGGCCAGCACCACGTGGTGTCCGGCCGCGGTCAGCCCGGCGTCGACCCGGCTGGCGAGCATCAGGTCGGTGGCGATGCTGATGACGCGGGCCATCGGCGCTCCGCGTCAGATCGAGCGGCGCTCGCGGAACTCCTCGCGGACGCTTTCCGGGCGTCCCCACATCTGCACCACCTCGGAGCGGCCCTCGCGCACCTCGGCGACCCGGAGCTCGCCCGCGATCCCCTCGGCGTCGAACTTCGCCAGCACCCCCTCGACCGTCTCCGCCGCGGCCGCGTGGCCGAAGCTGTGGGCGACGATCAGCCGCCAGTGCCACTCGCGCCGGCTGTAGACCTGGGCGTTGACCTGGCTGACGAAGACGGCGGCGTCGATGTAGCGGCTCTCGTCCTCGATCCGCAGGTCGACCTCGAGGTCGGTCCAGTCGGGCGGCAGCGCATCGAGGATGCGCTGGAAGTCGTCGGCGAGCGCCATCGCCGCGAAGGCTACCGCTCCGCTCCGCCAGCTGTTCCTTATGCGCCTATGAGGCGCATAAGGAACAGCTGGCTCCGGGTCAGCCCGCGACGAACTGGTAGAGGAGGAAGACGTTGAGGGCGGTGATCAGGGCCGCGATCAGGCCGGCGACGACGGTCAGCCAGCGCGGGTTGACCAGCTCCCCCATCACCTCGCGCCGTGCCGCGATCATCACCAGGGGCACCAGGGCGAAGGGGATGCCGAAGGAGAGGACGACCTGCGAGCCGACCAGCGCGTCGGTCGGGTTGACGCCGATCGCCAGGATCAGCAGGGCCGGCGCCAGGGTGATCGCGCGGCGCAGGAAGAGCGGCACCTGGCGGTGGATGAAGCCCTGCATCACCACCTGGCCCGCCATCGTGCCGACCGAGGAGGAGGCGAAGCCGGAGGCGAGCAGAGCGACGCCGAAGATCGTCGCCGCCCCCTGCGAGTCGAGCCGCTTCAACCCCTCGTAGGCGCCTTCGATCGTTTCCACCCCGGTCAGACCGCCACCGTGGAAGAGCGCCGCGGCGACGACCAGCATCGCGAGGTTGACCAGCCCGGCCAGCGCCAGGGCGATCACCACGTCGACTTTCTCGAAGCGCAGGATGCGACGGCGCTCGTCGGGGTTGCGGCCGACGACCCGGCTCTGGGTCAGCGCCGAGTGCAGGTAGACGACGTGCGGCATCACGGTGGCGCCGACGATCCCGGTCGCCAACAGGATGCTTTCGGTGCCGTCGAAGCCGGGGACGAAGAGGTGCCGCGCGGCTTCGCCGCCGTCGGGGTTCGCGTTGAAGAGCTCGTAGGCGAAGGCGACGACGACGACGCCGACCAGCACCGTGATCGCCGCCTCGAGCCGGCGGAAGCCATGCCGCTGCAGGGCGAGCAGGGCGAAGGTGCCTGCCCCGGCGATCAGCCCGGCGGCGAAGAGCGGGATGCCGAAGAGCAGGTTGAGGCCGAGCGCGGCACCGACGATCTCGGCCAGATCGCAGGCCATCGCCACCACCTCGGCCTGCAGCCAGAGACCGATCGAGGTGCGGCGCGAGAAGCGTTCGCGACAGAGCTCGGCGAGGTTGCGGCCGGTGGCGATGCCGAGCTTCGCCGACTGCGCCTGGACCAGCATCGCGACCAGGTTGGCGGCCAGCACCACCCAAAGCAGCAGGTAGCCGAACTTGGCGCCGGCGGTGACGTTGGTGGCGAAGTTGCCGGGATCGACGTAGGCGACGGCGGCGATGAAGGCGGGGCCGAGGAAGGGCCAGACGCGGGCCAGTCCGCGCGCCTCGCCGTGCAGCGAGCGGTAGGCCGCGGCGGCGACGGCGGCCTCCCCGGGGAGAGCCTGTTCGGCTTCTGAGCGCGCCGCGGGAGGGGTCACGCCACCGTCCCTGAGCGGTCGGGCGGCTCCAGATCGGGGCCGGGGATCGGGTTGCCGTGCGGGTCGTGACTCGGTTCGCCGAGCTTCGCCGCGATCAGCGCCTCGAGATCCTCGGAGATGTAGTGCTCGAGCACCTCGGCCTCGGCGTGGACCCGGTCGCTCGGCATACCGAGCGACTCGGCGAGGAAGGCCTCGATCAACCGGTGGTGGCGGATCACCTCGATCGCCACCCTTTCCCCGTCGGGCGTCAGCGACACGCCCTTGTAGGGGACGTAGTCGGCGAGCCCCATCTCCGCCAGCTTCTGCAGCATCACCGTCGCGGTGGCCGGGGTGACGCCGAGGCGGGCGGCGACCTCGCCGGAGGGGACCAGGGCGTCGCGGTCGGCGCTCAGCGCGTAGATCGCCTTGGCGTAGTCCTCGATGGCCTGGGAATTAGACATGTCTAAAAGGGTAGTTTAGACATATCTAAATTGAGAGGGGGCCGAGGGGATGACCCCTTCGCTCACGAACTGCGGGGAGGTTCGCTCAGGGGTCATCCCCTCGGCCCGCAATCGTGGGTTTCTAGACTCCCTTGCATGAGCGTGACCGTCGAGCTCGACGCCCAGTACCGGCAGCTGCGAGAGGAGTGTGGGGTCCTCTCCAAGGATGGGCGTGGCGTGATCGCGGTGACCGGGCCGGACGGGGCCGAGTACCTGCAGGGGCAGCTGACCAATGACGTCGAGGCGCTCGGGGTCGGCGAGGGGCAATACGCGGCGCTGCTCGATCGCAAGGGGCACATGCAGACCGACCTGCGGGTGCTGCGGGTCGGCGCGGAGGCGATCCAGTTGGACTGTGAGCCGGAGCCGCGGGCACAGGCCGTGCGGCACCTGACGATGTACTCGATCGGGCGCGAGGTCGAGGTCGTCGACGCGAGCGAGGAGCGGGCGCTCCTCTCCCTGATCGGGCCACGCGCCGCGGAGATCGCCGGCGCCCCGCCCCTCCCCGAGTTCGCGAACGAGGCGGTGACGATCGCCGGGACCGAGGCGCTCGCCGTCGGCACCCGCGACGGGATCGACCTCTTCTGCGCCGCCGGCGACCGCGACCGGCTGTTCGCCGCGCTGCTCGACGCCGGTGCGGTCGAGGTCACCACGGAGGCGGTCGAGATCCTCCGCGTCGAGGCCGGCGTCCCCCGCTTCGGCGCCGAGATGGACGCGGGCACGATGCCCGCCGAGGCGGCGATCGTCGAGGACGCGGTCAGCTTCACCAAGGGCTGCTACATCGGTCAGGAGACGGTCGCCCGCCTCCACTACAAGGGCAGGCCGAACCGCCGGTTGTGCGGCCTGCGGCTGAGCGGGGTCGCCGTCCCCGGCGCACCCCTGCGGCTCGGCGAGAAGGAGGTGGGGACGCTCGGCGGCGCGGTCGTCTCCCCCGCCCTCGGACCGATCGGGCTGGCGATCGTCCGCCGCGAGGCGGAGCCGGGGGCTCGGCTCCTTGTAGGTGAAGATGGCGTTACGGCCGAAGTCGTCGCCCTCCCCTTCGGCTAGATTCACCCCCGAGATGGTTCTCGGGAGAGCCAAGGTCGCGGGGGGCGGCGCGCTCGCCGCGTTGATCCTGGCGCTGGTCGGGGCCGGTTGCGGCGCCGAGAGCCACCCCAACGAACCGCGCCCGGCGGTGCCGACCCGGGTCAGCGTGATCATCGGCAAGGAAGGCGTCACCGTGCAGCCGGCGACGATCGCCGTCGGCCCCGAAAAGCACCAGCAGCTGCCGCAGAACCAGAACCATCCGCAGCCGCAGATCAAGACCCAGGCGCCGCTCGCGGTCGTCTTCGTCACCGCCAACCAGACCGGCACGGCCGCGAAGCTCGAGATCCACGGACCGAGATCGGCGACCTCCGCCTCGATCGGCGCCCGCAGCCCCGGCACCTTCTCCACCGAACTGCCGACCGGCCACTACACGATCGAAGCCGAAGGCGTCCACGGCGCCCCGGCGACGCTCAAGGTCGGTCCCTACCGCACCTCCTCGGAGAACGACCTCCTGCTGCCGTAGCGTCCGGGCGGCGCGCAACCATCGGCGGTCCGATGATCGTCGTCCTCGCCATCGCCATCCTGGCCCTCGTCGCCGCCCTCGTCTACGTCCTCGTCGGGCGCAAGGAGGAGCCCGCGGAGCCGCTCGACGTGGACTCCGTGGTGGCCCAGGCGACGATGGCCGCGGCCGCTCAGCTGCAGCGGATGAACGAGGAGTCGCGCAAGGCCGACGCGAAAGACGCCGCGGCCGCCCTCGACCGGCGCGAGGCCGAATTCCGCCGCCTGACCGAGCCGATCGGCAAGAACCTCGAGCGGATCGAACGCGAGGTGGCGACGATGAGCCGCGACCGCAGGACCGCCGACGGCGCCGTCCGCTCGCTGCTCGACGAGATGAAACTGGGGCTCACCGACCTCGGCACCCAGACCGGCACCCTGGTCAAAGCCCTGCGCCAGCCGAAGACGCGCGGCGAATGGGGCGAGGTGCAGCTGAAGCGCTGCGTCGAGCTGGCGGGGATGACCGAGCACGTCGATTTCGAGACGCAGACGACGCTGCACGGCGACGACGGCCTGCTGCGACCCGACGCGATCGTGATGCTGCCCGCCGATCGCAAGGTCGTGATCGACTCCAAAGTGCCGCTCGACGCCTACCTCGAGGTGCTCGAAGCCGAGGACGAATCCTCACGCCGTGGCGAGCTGATCCGCCACGCCCGCCAGGTTCGCGACCACATCTCGAAACTCGCCTCGAAGCGCTACCAGGACCAGTTCGAGAGCGGTGACACGCCCGACTTCGTGGTCTGCTTCATGCCCTCCGAGGCCGCCCTGCACGCCGCCTTCGAGGCCGAGCCGAGCATCTACGACTACGCGCTCGAGCAGAAGATCCTGATCGCGACGCCGACCACCCTGGTCGGGCTGCTACGGACGGTCGAGCTCGGCTGGCGCCAGGAGCGGATCGCCGCCGAGGCGCAGGAGATCGCCGGCGCCGCTCACGAGCTCTACGGGCGCATGGGCGTCTTCCTCAAACACCTCTCGAAGAGCGGCCGCCAGCTCTCTTCGGCGGTCAACGCCTACAACGACGCGATCAACTCGGCCGAACGGCGCGTCCTGCCCTCCCTGCGCCGCTTCCAGGATCTGGGCGCGGCGCGCGGCGAGGAGATCGAGGCGCCGCAGTCGATCGAGGGCCTGCCGCAGCGCGTGGTCGCCGTCGAGCTGGAGGAACTGGAGCGCGGCGGCGAAGGCGACGACTCGGTGGTCGAGCTGCCTGCGCGGACCGGCACCGACCTTTAAGGTTGCCCGCGGCAGCGGGAAACCAAGACGGAGGACGAACTTTGGCGGTCGACACCAGCAACCTGACCCAACTCGAGGTCGAGCCGGGGACGCTCCCGGAGACGATGGCGGCGTGGGTGATCCGCCAGGAGCGCGAGGGCGAACCGAAGGACGCCTTCCAGCTCGAGCAGATCGAGGTCCCCGAGCCGGGCGCCTTCGAGGTGATCGTCCGGGTGATGGCCGCCGGCGTCAACTTCAACAACGTCTGGGCGGCGCTCGGCAAGCCGGTCTCGGTCTTCGGCTACGGCGACCACCCCGAGTACGGCCACCACATCGGCGGCTCCGACGCCTCCGGGATCGTCTGGAAGGTCGGCGAGGGCGTCACCCGCTGGAAGCCGGGCGACGAGGTCGTGATCCACTGCAACCAGGCCTCCTACGAGGACGTCGAGGTGCACGGGCTCGACCCGCTCGCCGCGCCGAGCCAGCGGATCTGGGGCTACGAGACGACCTGGGGCTCCTTCGCCGAGTTCACCAAGGTGCAGGCGCAGCAGCTGCTGCCGCGCCCCCAGAACATGAGCTGGGCCGAGGCCTGCTCCTACGGCCTCACCTACTTCACCGCCTACCGGATGTTGATGGACCAGTGCAAGCTGCAGCCCGGCCACAACGTCCTGATCTGGGGCGCGGCGGGCGGCCTCGGCGTCTTCGCCACGCAGCTCTGCGCGGCGGCGGGCGCCAACGCGGTCGGCGTCGTCTCCTCCGACGAGAAGGGCGAGCTGGTCAAGTCGCTCGGCGCGGTCGACTACATCAATCGGGGCGAATTCGGCGAGATGATGCGGACCGACGCCAACCTCACCGACCCGGCGGCCGACAAGGAGCGCTTCCGCGCCTCGCGCGGCTTCGCCAACCGGGTCAAAGAGATCCTCGGCGACTCGCCGGACATCGTCTTCGAGCACGTCGGCCGGGCGACCTTCCCGACCTCGGTCTACGTGGTCAAACCGTTCGGCAAAGTCGTCATCTGCGGCGCCACCTCCGGCTTCCAGCTCGACTTCGACGTCCGTTACCTGTGGATGCGCCAGAAGCAGATCATCGGCTCCCACTTCGCCAACGCCTACGAGTGCACGCGCGCCAACCAGCTGATGGCGGAGGGCAAGGTGCGGCCGGTCCTCTCGGAAACGATGGGCTTCGAGGGCGTCCCCACGGCGCACCAGCTGATGCACGAAAACAAGCACCTCGGCAAGATCGCGATCCGGGTCGGCGCCGAGTCCGACGAGGAAGGCAAGCACGAGGACGGCCCCGGCGCGATCCACGCGGAGGTCGGGGCGTGAGCGTCCCCCACACGAGCAGCGAAAGGATGGACTGATGGCGGAGGTCAACCGGCTCGACTGGCACATCACCCCCCTGCGGGCCGACCGCTGGCTGGACGTCTGGGAGCCCGCCGCGGCGAAGATGCCGGCCTTCGGCGCCAAGAGCTGGTCGCTGACCCGGGCGATCGACGACCCGCTCTCCTTCCAGCAGACCTCGATCTGGGAGAAGCGCTCGGACTTCGAACGCTACTGGTACTCCGAGGAGATCGAGCAGGCCCGCTCGCAG
>DATJWW010000054.1:0-3105 GCA_035500835.1 Solirubrobacterales bacterium
TCCTCCAGGCCGACCTGGTCGACTTCATGCACCTGGTGATCGTGCCGATCACCCTCGGCCGCGGCGTATCCCTCTGGGAAGGATCAAGCGGCCTCGAAGAACGCTTCACCGTCGAGTCGGTCACCTCGCCTAGCGGCCTGACTCATCAGCTGTGGAACAAAAACGACCACGTCTGAACCCCGAACCGCGGTCGCCCCTCCCGCGCCAGACTCACCTGTTCGGTGCGGCGTGAGCGGGCGCGGAGGCGTGCCCCGGGCTGACGTCAGTCATTCAGCAGGCGCACCAGTTCGCGCCTGGTCGCCGGCCACCGGTCGGGCACGGACCCGATTCCTGGCTGATAGTGCGAGAGCAGGCTGAGTCCGCGAATCGCGTCGAGGGCGACGTTGAGGCGCCTCATCCAGTCTGCGTGCGACATGCTCGCAGGCGCCAGCGGGGGCAGAACATGGGCGAGGTTCCCCGACATCCGGCGGTCGGCCTCGGCCACGGCTCCACGGAGGTCGGGATCGTCGGCCGCGGCCAGCCACACCCGCAGCCACACGAGGAATGACTCGCCCGAGAAGTTCTTCCAGAGGGTGTCCAGAAGGATCTCGCTCGGCCCTGCGGGTTCGGCGGCAAGTGCGCGGGCTTCGTGCTCGATCGCCTTGATGATCCTCGACGCCACGGCGTCGAGGGCCGCCGCGATCAACTCGGCGCGGGTCGGAAAATGGTGGGCCACAGCGCCGAGCGAGACGCCGGCGTAATCGGCGATGCGCCTCGTGGTCGTAGCGCGGTAGCCGTCATCGCGGATCGCCCGGATGGTCGCGTCGATCAGGCGGTGCCGTGTCTCTTCCGTCCGCTGCGCCTGGGTGCGCCGCGACGTTGCGCCATGTCCCATGACGCAACTATAGACAAACCGATCACGTGATCTGTATGTTGGTAGTAACTTACAGGTCGTATGACCGGTTTTGGAGTTTCGCCACTTCGAGATCGAGGGGGACGGCGATGCAGGTGACGAGCCTCATGCGGCAAGCCGCAGGATTGAACCGCGACAACATCGCGGTCGTCACGGAAGACCGGGTGCTGACCTTCGCGGAGGCGTGGGATCGCGGCGTCCGGCTTGCGAACGGACTGCATGCGCTGGGGGTCCAGCCTGGCGACCGCGTCGGTGGCCTGGAGGACAACGTTCTGGGCTGTGTGGACCTCTACCTTGCCTGCGCAATCGCGGGCGTAGTACGCGTGCCGCTGTACCCCCGCAACTCCCGAGAGGCCCACAAGGCAATGCTCGAGGGCACTGACTGCGTCGTCCTGCTCTGCGACGAGGTCTACGCTGAATCGGTCCAGGGTCTTGAGGACGAACTGCCGTGGCTATCGGCGATCGTCGTTCGTGACCAAGGTTACGAGGCGTGGCTCGCAGGACAAAGTGACGTCGACCCGCTCATCGAGATCAGCGACGACGACTGGTTCGTCATTCGCCACTCGGGTGGTACCACCGGCAAGCCGAATGGCGTCGGATATACCCAAAACGAGTGGGTGCTCAACTGCCGCAACTGGGCCTACGGCCTCGAGCGGATGCATCGGGGCAGCGCCTGTGGCCATGCGGGCCCGATCTCGCACGCCTCGGGCTACCTGTTCCTTCCCGCGTGGCTTGCTGGTGCCGCCAATGTCGTGTTCGGCGCGTTCGAGCCGGGCAAGGTCGTCCGGATGATGCGAGAACATGGCGTGTCGCACATGTTCGCGTCGCCGAGCCTGCTCGCGGCACTCGTTCGCTATCCCGAGGCGCAGACCGGCGAGTGGGACAAGCTGCGCTCGATCATGGTTGGTGGCGCGCCGATCACGGATGCCACCGCCCTTGAGGCCCGGGCGGTTTTCGGTGACGTGCTGTTCCAGGGCTACGGGCAGACCGAGGCCGTGCCGCTCGCGATGATGGGTCCCGAAGAATGGTTCGCCGAGGTTGAGGGATCGACGCCGCTACGCGCCGGGGGCAGGGTGCACCCGTTCGCGGAGGTGCAGATCCGCGATGAGGAAGGCAACGTCCTGCCGATCGGCGAGGCGGGTGAGATCGTTGGTCGCATCGAGGGCCAGATGCGCGGCTACTGGGGCGACGAGAAGCTGAGTGCGGAGCGACTCATCGACGGCTGGGTCTACACGCGCGACATCGGTCGCCTCGACCACAACGGCTACCTCTACGTCTTCGACCGCGTCGACGACATGATCGTCTCTGGCGGATTCAACATCTGGCCGGCCGAGCTCGAGACGGCGATTGCCGACCTCCCCGGCGTTCTCGAAGTTGCCGTGTTCGGCGTTCCGCACGAGCGCTGGGGCGAGACCCCGATGGCCGTCGTCTGCGTCAAGCCTGGCGCAGAACTGACCGCTGACCGGGTCGTCGCCACCTGCTCGGAGCGCCTCGGCTCGTACAAGAAGCCGACCGTCGTCGAGTTCACCACCGAGGCGCTGCCGAAGAGCGTGGTCGGCAAGTTGCTGCGCAAGCAGCTACGCGAGCCGCATTGGGCCGGCCAGGAGCGCCGGGTCTCCGGCGCCTGAGCGAACCGGAAACAATGAAATGGGTACTCGTGAAGCAGTCATCGTTGCCGCCGTCCGGACTCCGGCCGGCGGCCGCAACGAGCAACTCGCGCACCGGCATCCGTTCGTCGAGCAGCGTCGTCCGGCCTTCGTCGGCCGCTAAGGAGCCCCAATGTTCAAGCGGACGGTGTTTGACGCCGGCCACGAGGCGTTCCGCAGTACCGTCCGCGACTTCCTGGTGGCGGAGGTCGTTCCGAACTACGGTAAGTGGCTGGAGGAGGGCGCTCCTCGCGAGCTGTTCCGCAAGCTCGGGGCGCTCGGCGTCATGGGCTTCGGGATCCCCGAGGAGTACGGCGGTCCCGGCGACGTCAGCTACAGATACCAGGCCATCATCAGCGAGGAGACCGCACGCGTCGCGGTCGACCTGACTCATTACATGGTGTCAACTGGCATCGTCCTTCCTTACCTGCTGGACCTCGCCAACGAGGAACAGCGCCGGCGCTGGTTCCCCGCGATTGCGTCCGGTGACATCGTTCTCGCCATCGCGATGACCGAGCCCGGCACAGGTTCGGACCTCGCCGGCATCAGCACGACGGCACGGTTGTC
>DATJWW010000055.1:0-9982 GCA_035500835.1 Solirubrobacterales bacterium
CCCCGACGCCGACTGGATCCACCTCCCGGACCCGATCGCCGAGGCGATCAGGACGCTCTCCGAGCGGCTCGCCGACGTCGAGCAGCGACTCGCCGAGCTGGACGGCGGCAACGCTCCCACGAGCGACGATCCCGCCTCCGTGCCACCCCGCACGGGCCGCTCTTCTGCCGGCGGCTGAGCCAGCCGCCCGCCTCTCTATCCTCGGGATCGATGCTCCAGGACACCGATCCGGAGGGCACCCAGGACGAGCTGGGTGCCGACGGGGCTGCCCCGACCGAGCCCGGCGCCGACCGGGTCGAGCGGCTGCTCTCCGGCCTCAACGAGCCTCAGCGCGAGGCGGTCGTCCACGGCGACGGGCCGCTGCTGGTCCTCGCCGGAGCCGGTTCCGGGAAGACCCGCGTCCTCACCCACCGGATCGCCTACCTGCTCGCGACCGGGGCGGCGAGGCCGGGGGAGATCCTCGCGATCACCTTCACCAACAAGGCCGCCGCCGAGATGCGCGAGCGGGTCGGCAACCTGATCGGCCGCTCGGTGCGGGCGATGTGGGTGACCACCTTCCACTCCGCCTGCGCGCGCATGCTGCGGGTCGACGCCGAGCGGCTCGGCTACTCGAAGGGCTTCACGATCTACGACCAGGGCGACTCGCTGCGGATGGTCAAACGCTGCCTGACCGAGCTCGGCGTCGACCCCAAGCGCTACCCGCCGCGCGCCGTCCAGACCAAGATCTCCGGCGCCAAGAACCAGCTGATCGACCCCTCCGCCTATGACGAAGCGACGGTCGGCGGCTTCGAGGAGGTCGTCGCCGACGTTTTCCCCCTCTACGAGAAGCGGATGCTCGAGGCCAACGCGATGGACTTCGACGACCTGCTCGTCCGCACGGTCAACATGCTGGAGCTTTTCGAGGACATCCGCGACCGCTGGCGCCGCACCTTCCGCCACCTCCTCGTCGACGAGTACCAGGACACCAACCACGCCCAGTACCGACTGCTCCAGCTGCTCGCCGAGGAGCACGGGAATCTGATGGTGGTCGGGGACGAGGACCAGTGCCTCGTCGAGGGGACCGAGGTGACGATGGGAGATGGTTCACGGCGGCCGATCGAGCAGGTGCGGCCCGGCGACGAGGTGATGTCCGCGCATGGCCCCGGTGACTTTCGCCCGGCCCGGGTGACCGGGGCTTTCAGGTCGTGGCAGCGGGAGGGGGTGGCGATCGAGACGTTCTCGGGACGTCGGATCGTCAGCACCCCGGAGCACACGCACTTCGCCGGATACCGCCTCGGGACGACGCCGCAGATGCATCTCACCTACCTGATGTGGAAGCGTGGAGTTGGGTTCCGGGTCGGAGGCTCCGGCGTCTACACGCAGCGCGGCGGTCAGGAAGTCGGGATCCGCCTGCGCTGCATCCATGAGCACGCCGACGCCGTCTGGGTGATCTCCGCGCACGAGACCGATGCCGAGGCCCGGGCCGCAGAGGTGACGCTGTCGTTGCGCTACGGCCTGCCGATGCTGCCGTTCGTGCGCCGCAAATCGGCGAGCGGCAGGAGCTTCATCGGCAACCAGGAGTTGATCGACCAGGTCTTCACGACGCTCGACACCGAGAGCGGAGGGATGCGGCTGCTCGACGACGAGGGGCTCAGCCTCCAGCACCCGCACCATCTGGCCGCCACTTCCGACGGCAGGCGACGGGTGCTCCGGGTGACCCTTTGCGCAGAGAGGCGAGGATCGCGGCCGATGCACCGGATCCAGCTCGCCAGCCGCGATCAGGCGGGGCGTGAAGCCCTGGAAGGAATCGGCCTGAGCGTGCGGGAGGCGAAGGCGGGGTCCGACTCGTGGCGCTTCGAGACCGCGGTCAAGGACTTCGGCGCCGCGGTCCGCCTGGCCGGGGAGATCAGCCTTGCGCTCGATGTCGACGTCGCTTTCGCGGGCCGGTTCGGCGCCATGCAGAGCGGCCGGATCTCGGGCAGCTCGCTCGCCTTCATGCCGGCCGCCTCGGTTCGGCCCGGGATGACGATGTTCGCCGAGGACGGAAGCTACGAGGGCGTCAAATCGGTGGAGAAAGTCGAGCTGGATCGGCCGGTTTTCGACCTGAACGTCGAGGGGACCCACAACTTCATCGCCGAAGGGCTCGTCACCCACAACTCGATCTATGGCTTCCGCCACGCCGACATCCGCAACATCCTCGACTTCGAGGCCGACTTCCCGGACGCCGAGATGATCAAGCTCGAGCAGAACTATCGCTCGACCCAGACGATCCTCTCGGCCGCCAACGCGGTGGTGGAGAACAACCGGGAGCGGAGGCCGAAGGAGCTCTGGACCGAGGTCGTCGGCGGCGAGCCGGTGCAGCTGCAGGAGCTCGGCGACGAACACGAGGAGGCGCGCTGGGTGGCGGGGGAGATCGACCGGCTCGCCGAGGAGGAGGACGTCAGGCACTCCCAGGTCGCGGTCTTCTACCGGACCAACGCGATGAGCCGGGTGCTGGAGGAGACGCTGCAGCGCTACGACGTCAGCTACCAGGTGATCGGCGGCACCAAGTTCTACGAGCGGGCCGAGATCAAGGACGCCTTCGCCTACCTCGGCCTGCTCGTCAACCCGGCCGACCTGGTCGCCTTCGGGCGGATCGTGAACTCGCCGCGGCGGGGGATCGGCGACACCACCCAGGGCCGACTCGCGGCCTATGCCAACACCGCCGGGCTGACGATCTGGGAGGTGATCGAGCGGGCCGAGGAGGTGCCTGGCCTGACCGCCGCGGCGATCCGCTCGGTCGGCCGCTTCTACGAGACGATGGACGCGCTCAAAGACCGCGTCGAGGGCTCCTCGGTGCACTCGATCCTGGAGCGGGTGCTGAACGAGACCGGCTATCTGGAAGCGCTGGCGGCGGAGCGGACGGTGGAGGCCGAAGGGCGCGCCGAGAACCTCGAGGCGCTGCTCGAGGGCGCCGCCGAGTTCGACCGCGAGCGCGAGATCGAGGGCGACAGCGAGCTGTCGCCGCTGGAGGAGTACCTGCAGGTCAACCTGCTGCGCTCCGAACAGGACGCGCTGGAGGGCGCCGAGCGCGAACTGGTGACGCTGATGACCCTCCACAACGCGAAGGGGCTGGAGTACGACACGGTCTTCATGGTCGGCTGCGAGGACGGCGCCTTCCCGCATATGCGGGCGCTGGAGGAGGGTGGCGAAGAGGAGGAGCGGCGCCTCTGTTACGTCGGCATCACCCGCGCCGAGCGCCGCCTCTACATGACCTGGGCGCGCGAGCGGCGGCTCTTCGGCCGCGCCGAGCGCAACCTGCCCTCGCGGTTCGTCGACGAGATCCCGGCCGAGCTGACCGAGCGCAGCTCGACCGCGGCGAGCGGTGGCATGACCTGGGGATCGACCGCCTTCACGGGCGGCGACCCCGGTTTCGGCGCGCCCGCCCCGGCCCAGCCGGTCGATCCCGGCCCGGCGTTGGAGATGCGGATCGGCGACGACGTCGTCCACGCCTCCTTCGGCGACGGCGTGGTGACCGGGGTCGAGCCGGGCGGGGTGATCGTCGTGCGCTTCTCCGCCGACGGCACGGAGCGCAAGCTGATGGCCGACTACGCCCCGATCAGGAAGCGGTGAGGATGGCGGCGCGGACGATCGACGGCAAAGCCGTCGCGGCGGCGGTCAAAGAGCGGGTGAAGGTCGACGTCGCCGCCTACGAGGCGGAGGCGGGGCGGACGCCGCAGCTGGTGACCGTGCTGGTCGGCGACGACCCGGCCTCGGAGATCTACATCCGCGGCAAGCACAAGGCCTCGGGCGAGGCGGGCATCCGCTCGGCGCACCACGGGCTCGATGCCGCGACCCGCCAGGAGGAGCTGGAGGAGCTGGTTCTCTCCCTGAACTCCGACGACGACGTCGACGGGATCCTCGTCCAGATGCCGCTGCCCGACCACCTCGACCCCGATCGGGTCGTCCAGCTGATCGACCCGGCCAAGGACGTCGACGGGCTGACCCCGGTCAACGCCGGCCTCCTCGCCCACGGCACGCCGGGGCTCGTCCCCTGCACGCCCGCCGGAGTGATGGAGCTGCTCGCCCACGAGGGGGTCGAGCCGGAGGGGGCGGAGGCGGTCGTGGTGGGGCGCTCGAAGCTGGTCGGGGTGCCGATCGCCAACCTGCTCCTGCGCGCGAACGCGACGGTGACGATGTGCCACTCGCGCACCCACGACCTCGACGCGGTCTGCTCCCGCGCCGACATCCTGGTCGCCGCGGTCGGCGTGCCCCGCCTGCTCGGCGCGGCGGCGATCAAGCCCGGCGCGGTGGTGATCGACGTCGGCATGAACCGGCTCGAGGACGGGCTGGCCGGAGATGTCGACTTCGAGCCCGCCGCCGAGGTGGCCGCGGCGATCACGCCGGTCCCCGGCGGGGTCGGGCCGATGACGATCGCGATGCTTCTCCACAACACGCTGACCGCGGCGCGAGAGCGTACGCTGGGGCGATGAAGGGACGACCGAGGCTGCGCACCGGTGAGGCGATCTCCCTGGTCGCCGCGATCCTGCTCTTCATCCTGATGTTCTTCGACTGGTACGGCGCCAAGGCGTCGACCGGCGGCGAATCGCTCGGCGGCGTCATCAGCGGCGCCGGCGGCGGCAGCGCCTGGGAGACGTTGGACGTGATCCCGCTGTTCCTGATGCTGGCGATCGTGGTCGCGGTCGGCGCCGCGATCCTGCGGCTGCGCGGCTCCGACTGGAAACCCGCGATCCCGCCCGCCGTCGCGGTCTGTGTGCTCGGCCTGCTCGCCGCGTTGCTGATCTTGATCAGGATCATCTCACCGCCCGGTCCCGGCGGCGCCCTCTCCGAACTCTCCTTCGAGACGACGCTGCGGCTCCCCGTGTTCCTGGCCTTTGCCTCCGCCCTCGGCATCGCCTACGGCGGCTGGCGGACGATGGGCGAGGACGGGACCTCGTTCGCCGCCACCGCCAGGCGGCTGGAGGCGCCGCGGCGCCCGGCGCGGTCGAAGCCCACGCCGCGCCCCAAGTCCTGATCGGGATCGCCCACCTAGAATCGATCCCGTGATCGATCGCGACCAGGTCCTCCACGTCGCCCGGCTGGCGCGTCTGCGCCTCGACGATGCCGAGGTCGAGACGATGGCCGGTGAGCTCTCCGGGATCCTCGGGCACGTCGACCGGATCAGCGGCCTCGATCTCGAGGGGGTCGAGCCGACCTCCCACGTCGTCGCCCTGGAGAACGTGCAGCGCGCCGACGTGCCGTGGACGAGCCTGCCGCCCGAGGTGGCGCTGGCCAACGCTCCCGAACCGTTCGAGGGCGCCTTCCGGGCCCCCTCGCCGCAGGCCGACGCCGACTGATGTCCGGGCTGACCGACCTGACCGTCGCCGCGGCGGCGGCGAAGATCGCCGCGGGCGAGGTCTCCCGCGAGGAGTACGGCGCCGCCTGGCGCGAGGCTGCGGCCGGCGACGGGCTGAACGCCTATCTCTGGAAGGACGGCGACGGCACGCCGGGCGCCGGCGACTGGACCGGCGCGGGGGAGAGCGCCCCGCCCGGCGAGGGCGAGGAGACCCCCTACGGCGCCAACGCGCCCGCCCCGGCCGAGTCGGGCCCGCTGGCCGGTGTGCCGATCGCGGTCAAGGACATCTTCACCACCGAGGGCATCCCGACCACTGCCGGGTCCCGCATCCTTGAGGGTTACGTCCCGCCTTACACCGCCACCGCGGTGCGCAGGCTGGGCGCGGCGGGCGCCCGCGTCCTCGGCAAGACCAACATGGACGAGTTCGCGATGGGGTCCTCGAACGAGAACTCCGGCTACGGGCCGGTGCTGAACCCCTGGGACCGTGGCCGCGTGCCGGGCGGCTCCTCGGGCGGCTCGGCGGCGGCGGTGGCCGGCGGGCTCGCCCCGGCGGCGCTCGGCACCGACACCGGCGGCTCGATCCGCCAGCCCGCCGCGCTCTGCGGGATCGTCGGCCTGAAGCCGACCTACGGCGCGATCTCGCGCTACGGGATGATCGCCTTCGCCTCCTCGCTCGACCAGTGCGGGCCGCTGACCCGCGACGTCACCGACGCGGCGCTGTTGCTCGGCGCGCTCGAGGGCAAGGACCCGCTCGACTCGACCTCGGTCGGGATCGAAGGCGGCATCGAGCTGCCCGGCCGGGAGAACCTCGCGGGCCTCCGCTTCGGGGTACCGCGGGAGCTCGGCGAGGCGGCGCTCGACCCCGGCGTGCGCGCCGTCTTCGAGGCGACCGTGGCGCGGATCGAGGAGCTCGGCGGCGCGGTCGCCGAGGTCTCCCTGCCGCACGCCGAGCACGGCATCTCCGCCTATTACGTGATCGCCCCGGCGGAGGCCTCGGCCAACCTCGCCCGCTACGACGGAGTCCGCTACGGGGTCCGCAAGGGTGGCGACGGCGATCTGATCGAGATGTACGAGACGACCCGTTCGGAGGGCTTCGGCGCCGAGGTGAAGCGGCGGATCATGCTCGGCACCTACGCGCTCTCCTCCGGCTACTACGACGCCTACTACGGCCAGGCGCAGAAGGTGCGGACGCGGATCGCCGGCGACTTCGACGCCGCCTTCGGGGACGTCGACTTCGTGATCACGCCGACCTCGCCCTCGGTCGCCTTCGGCCTCGGCGAGAAGACCGCCGACCCGTTGGCGATGTACCTGAACGACTTCTTCACCGTGCCGGTGTCGCTGGCCGGGGTCCCGGCGATCTCGATCCCCGCCGGGCTCGCCGCGCCGGAGGGTGCGGCCGCCGGGGCGCCGGAGCTGCCGGTCGGCTTCCAGATCGCCGCACCGGCCTTCGCCGAGCAGAAGCTGCTGGAGGCCGCCCACGCGCTGGAGGGGGCGCTCGACTTCGCCGGCCAGGTCGGCGACGCGGCGCCCTGGAGGGGAGGCGGCGATGCCTGAGCTGGAGGCGGTGATCGGGCTGGAGATCCACGTCCAGCTCTCGACCCGGACGAAGATGTTCTGCGGCTGCGCGCTCAGCTTCGGCGACGAGCCGAACGTCCACACCTGCCCGATCTGCCTCGCCCACCCGGGGGTGCTGCCGGTGCCGAACGAGGAGGCGATCCGCTCGGCGCTGAAGATCGGGCTCGCACTGGGCTGCGAGATCGCCCCGCGGTCGATCTTCCACCGCAAGAACTACTTCTATCCCGACAACCCGAAGGCCTACCAGATCAGTCAGTACGACATCCCGATCTGCGGCGCCGGGAAGCTCGGCGACGTCCGCCTCACCCGCGCCCACCTCGAGGAGGACGCGGCGAAGACGATCCACGTCGGCGGGTCGGGTCGCATCCACGGCTCCGCCGCCTCGCTGGTCGACTTCAACCGGGCCGGGACGCCGCTGGTCGAGATCGTCACCGAGCCGGACCTGCGCGGCGCCGCCGAGGCGGCCGAGTGGGCGCGCCTGCTGCGCGAGACGGTGCGCCAACTTGGCGTCTCCGACGTGAACATGGAGGAGGGGAGCCTGCGGGTCGACGCCAACGTCTCGGTGCGCCCGGCGGGGTCGACCGAGCTCGGCACCAAGACCGAGCTGAAGAACATGAACAGCTTCCGTTTCCTGCAGCGCGGGATCGAAGCCGAGCTGGAGCGCCAGCGGGCGCTGGTCGAGGCGGGGGGGACGGTCGAACAGGAGACGCTCCACTTCGATCCGGCGAGCGGCGCGCTGACCTCGCTGCGCTCGAAGGAGGAAGCCCACGACTACCGCTACTTCCCCGAGCCCGACCTGGTCGCGATCGCGCCGACCGCGGCCGACATCGAGGCGGCCCGCGATTCGCTGCCGGAGCTCCCCGCGGCGCGCCAGGCTCGCTACGAAGCGGAGTTGGGCCTGGATGAGGCGCAGGCGCGGTTGCTGGCCGGCGACCCGGCGCAGGCGGAGTACTTCGAGGCGGTCGTGGCCGCCGCCGAGGGAGCCGAGCCGAGGGTCGTCGCCAACTGGGTGACCGGTGACCTCACCGCCGCCCTGCGCGCGGGTGAGGACGGCGAGCGGGACGACACGGCGCCGATCGTGCCCGCCGCGACCCTCGCCGAGCTGATCGGCCTCACCGTCGACAAGACCATCTCCCATGGCAGTGGCCGCAAAGTCCTCGCGATCCTGGTCGCCGAGGGCGGCAGCCCGGGGGAGATCGTCGAGCGCGAGGGCCTTGTCCAGATGGGGGGCGCGGACGACGAGCTCGCCGCGATCGTCGCCGCCGCGATCGAGGCCGACCCGGACGCCGCCGAGCAGATCCGCAGCGGCAATGGCAGGGCGATCGGCGCGATCGTCGGCGCCGTGATGCGGGAGTCGAAAGGCCGCGCCGACGGTGGCGAGGTCAACCGCCTGATCCGCGAGCAGCTCGGCCTCTGAGCACTCAGGTCATGTGACCGAAAGCACTTTGTAACATCGTGTTACAAAGTGCTACGTTGGGTCCATGGCCTGGAACGTAGTCATCGCCGGCGGTGGATTCGGAGGGCTCGCCGCGGCGCGTGAGCTGGAGAAGACGATGCCGAAGCAGTCGGCGCGGCTGATGCTGGTCAACGAGACCAACTTCTCGCTCTACACGCCGTTCCTGCCGGAGGCGGCGGCCGGGACGCTCGAGCCGCGCCACGTGGTGACGCCGCTGCGCGACATCCTCAAGCGGACCTACCTCAGGCTCGGCGCGATCGTCGGCCACGATCCGACCGCCAAGACGGTCGCGCTGAAGGCGCAGAGCGGCGATACCGAGACGGTCCCATATGACCAGCTGCTGCTGGCGCTCGGCTCGGTGTCGCGGACCCTGCCGATCCCCGGCCTGAACGAGCACGCGATCGGCTTCAAGGGCCTCGCCGACGCGATCTGGCTGCGCAACCGGATCGTCGAGAATCTCGAGGAAGCCAACGCGACGCAGGAGCACCAGCGGCGCGAGGAACTGCTCACCTTCGTCTTCATCGGCGGCGGCTACGCGGGGCTCGAGGCGCTCGCCGAGCTGCAGGACTTCGCCGCCGACGCGATGGACAGCTACCCGCGGGCCCGCCTGCATGGGATGCGCTGGATCCTGGTCGAGGCGGCGCCGCGGGTGCTGCCGGAGATCGACCTGGAGCTGGCCGAGTACGCGCTGCGCGAGCTGCGCGGCCGCGGCATCGACATCAAGCTGGAGACGCAGCTGAAGGAGGTCGGGCCGAGCTCGGTGACGCTCTCGACCGGCGAGGTGGTGCCGACCACGACCGTCGTCTGGACCGCGGGCGTCGCCCCGGCCCCGATCCTCAAGGACCTGAACCTGCCGCTCGACGAGCGCGGCCGGGTGCCGGTCGACGACCACCTGCGGGTCGAAGGGATCGACTCGGTCTGGGCGATCGGCGACTGCGCCGCCGCCCCCGACCCGCGCGGCGGCCTCTGCCCGCCGACCGCCCAGCACGCCGTGCGCCAGGGCCCGGTGGCAGCGCGCAACATCGCCGCCGAGCTCGGCATCGGCTCACCCGCCGCCTTCGAGTACCGCAGCGAGGCCTCCTTCGTGAACCTCGGCCGTTACAAGGCGGTGGGTCGGATCGGCGACCGCACGGTGCGCGGCTTCCCCGCCTGGTTCCTCGCCCGCAGCTACCACATGAGCCAGATCCCGGGCTATTCCCGCAAGGCCCACGCGGTCCTCGACTGGACGGCGAGCCTGCCGTTCGGACGCGATATCGCCGAGCTCGGCTCGACCAGCCGCCCCAAACGCCTCGGCTGATCGCCACAATGGAGACCCGATGGGCCTCGAGTACCTGATCATCGTCTTCTTCTTCGGCCTCGCGACCGGGATCATCGGCAAGGCCAAGGGCAGCTCCTTCTGGATCTGGTTCCTGGTCGGCGGCGTGTTGCCGATCCTCGGCCTGTTCGCGGTGATCTTCTACCGACGCGAGAAGGACGAACCGGAACGCCAGTGCCCCAACTGCCACAAGGCGCTGAAGCTCTACGTCCAGATCTGCCCGCGCTGCGGCGCCGAGCTCTACCTGCCCGACCCCGCCGCCGTCCGCCACCCGGGCGTTCGCAGTTAGTTCCGGATACCGGAACTAACTGCGAACGCACCG
>DATJWW010000056.1:0-38228 GCA_035500835.1 Solirubrobacterales bacterium
GCAGTCGCGGTAGAAGGCGTGGAAGTCGGCGGCGACGGCGCTGGAGTAGGCGCAGATCCGGTGCGGCGCCCGCCGGGCGGCCGACTCACGCACCTCGTGCGGGAACTCCAACAGGCGCTTGATCAGCGCCTTCTCGCTCGGCGCCAGCGGCTCGGTGCGCCCCGCGGCGTCGAGCGACTCCGGCACCGTGCCCCCCTCGTCCACCGCTTTGCGCAGGATCGAGGCGATCCGCGCGTGCGCGTACTGCACGTAGTAGACCGGGTTCTCGGAGGCCTGCTTGCGGGCCAGCGCGAGGTCGATGTCGACGGTCGTCTCGTGGCTGCGCGAGAGCATGAACCAGCGCGCCGCGTCGGTGCCGATGTCGTCGATCAGGTCGTCGAGCGAGACGAAGTCACCGCTGCGCTTCGACATCTGCGCCCGCCGGCCGTCCTCGACGATGTGGACGAGCGACATGATCAGCGCCTCGAAGCTCTCCGGGTCGGCGCCGAGCGCCTCGATCGAGGCGCGCAGCCGCGCCACGTAACCGTGGTGGTCGGCGCCGAGCACGTCGATCAGCCGGCCGAAGCCGCGCTCCAGCTTGTCCCAGTGATAGGCGATGTCGGGCATCAGGTAGGTCGGTTCGCCGTCGGAGCGGATCAGCACCCGGTCCTTGTCGTCGCCGAATTCGGTGGTGCGCAGCCAGAGCGCGCCCTCATGCCGATAGGTGTGGCCGCCCGCGTCGAGCTTGGCCAGCGAGCTGTCGACGTCGCCGCGGTCGACCAGGCTGCGCTCGGAGAACCAGGTGTCCATCTCGACGCCGAAGCGGGCGAGGGTCGCGCGGACCGCCTCGATCATCAGCTCGATGCCCCGCGCGCCGACCGCCTCGAGGTCGCCGGGGTCGATCCCCTCCTCGCCGATCCGCCGCGCCAGCTCGAACACGTACTCGCCCTGGTAGCCGTTCTCGGGCAGCTCCTCGTCGCGCATCCGGGCGGCGATCGAGGCGGCGAAGTTGGTCACCTGGGAGCCGGCGTCGTTGATGTAGTACTCGCGCTCGACCTCGTGCCCGAGCACCGCCAGCAGGCGCACCACCGCATCGCCGTAGGCGGCACCGCGACCGCCGCCGACGTGCAGCGGGCCGGTCGGGTTGGCGGAGACGAACTCGACCACGATCCGTTCCGGCGTGGGCGTCGGCGCCGGGCCGAGCCCGGTGCCCGCCGCGACCAGGCCGGCGAGCGCCCGCCGGTACCAGGCGTCGGAGAGGAAGAGGTTGACGAAGCCGGGGCCGGCGACCTCGACCCGGTCGAGGCTCCCCGCCTCACCGCCGAGGCTCCCTTCGAGCTCGCCGCGGAGGCGATCGGCGACCGCCCGCGGGTTCTCGCCGAGCGGCCCGGCCAACAGCATCGCCGCGTTGGAGCTGTAGTCGCCGAGGTCGGCCTTCGGCGGCCGGTCGAGGTTCGGCGCGGGCTCGGTCGGCTCGCCGTCGCGCAAGGCGCGCGCGGCGGCCTCGACGGCGCCCTTCAGCTCGGCGATCGAATCGGTCGGTGACATCTGGCGAATCGTATGTGGATCGGCGCTCACGCTCAGAACCGGTCTCAAACCCGGGTTTTGAGACGGGTTCTGAGGCCGGGTAGTGTGGATCGCTTGCGCGTAGGGGTGATCTCAGACGTCCATGCCAACCTGCCGGCCCTGCAGGCCGTCCTCGAGTCGATCGAGGCGTTCGGGCCGGAGGAGATCTGGTGCCTCGGCGACGTGGTCGGCTACGGCGCCCAGCCGGACGAGTGCGCGGCGCTGGTGCAGGAGCGCTGCGCGGTGTCGCTGAACGGCAATCACGACCTGGCGGTGACCGGGGCGATCGACGCCGCGACCTTTTCCGAGACGGCGCGGGCGGCGGTCGGCTGGACGCGCGCCAACGCCTCGCCGCAGACGCTGGAGTTCCTCGGCGGCCTGGCGCCAGAGGGCGTCCGCGAGGGGATCGGCCTCTTCCATGCCTCGCCGCGCGACCCGATCTGGGAGTACGTCCTCTCGATCGACCAGGCCGAAGCGGGGCTCGACGCCCAAGATGAGCGGATCGGCCTGATCGGCCACTCCCACGTCTCGCTCTTCTTCACCCGGCCGCCATCGACCGGGCGGCGCAGCTTCGCCACCGGCGCCCAGACCACCGACGGCGACCTGCTCGAGCTGAGCGAGGGCGAATGGCTGCTGAACCCCGGCAGCGTCGGCCAGCCGCGCGACGGCGATCCCCGCGCCGCCTGGCTCGAGCTCGACACCACCGAATGGACGGCCCGCTACCACCGGGTCCGCTACGACGCGGTCGCGGCGGCGGCGACGATCCTCGCGGCGGGCCTGCCGGCGGCGCTCGCCGAGCGCCTCCAGATCGGCCGCTGAGCGCACTTCATGAGCGACCCCAGACGACACACTCACAAGCGAAACACACGGGCAAATGCAGGGTAAATATCGACTCAGAAGTGTTCTCTAGACTCGGATCATGGGTCGCGTCCGCGCCGCCTCGCTGGTCTTCGTCGCGCTCGCGGCGGGCCTCCTGCTGGCCGCCTGCGGCGGGGGCGGCAACGGCGAACTGCTGCCGGGGACGACCGCCGATCAGATCAACTCGAACCTCGATCAGGTGCGCGCCAGCTTCGAAGAAGGCGCCTGCGAAGAGGCCGAAGACGGGGTCGCGCAGGTCAGCACCGAGGTCGATGACCTGCAGGAAGTCGACAAGAGGTTGAAGGAAGCGTTGAAGGAGGGCGCGGCAAAGCTCTCCGAAGTGGTTTCTGGTTGTGACGCCGAAGAAGAAGCCGAAGAACAGGAACTCGCCGAAGAAGCCGAACAGGAAGCGCTGGAAGCCGAAGCGGAAGAAGCCGCCGAAGAAGAGCGCGCGGAAGAAAAGTCCGAAGAACGAGAAGAGAAGGCCCAGGAACGGGCCGAAGAACGCTCCGAACAGCCCGGTCCGCCGGAAGAAGGCGAAGAATCGGGTCCCAACGGCAAAGCCAAAGGCCACGAAGTGGAAGAAACCGTCCCCCCGACCGAAGAAGAAGTGACGCCGCCGGGCGAAGGCGGCGGCGCGGGCGGCATCGGCCCCGGCACCGCCGTCGAAGGGGGCGACTGATGGAGGCGGGCACCCTCTCGGGGCGCTACGAAACGGGTGAGCGGCTCGGCTCGGGCGGGATGTCGAACGTCTACAAGGCGACCGACCGGATCCTCGAGCGGACCGTCGCGGTGAAGATCCTCGCCGAGCACCTCTCCGACGACGAGCGCTTCGTCGCCCGCTTCCGCCGCGAGGCGCTGGCGGTGGCGCGGCTGATCCACCCCAACATCGTCCAGGTCTACGACTCGGGCGTCGACGACGGACGCCACTACATCGTCATGGAGTACGTGGCCGGCCGCTCCGGCGCGCAGCTGCTCCAGCGCCATGGCCCGCTCGATCCGGAGACCGCCGCCGAGATCGGCATCCAGGCCTGTGCCGGCCTCGACTACGCCCACCGGCGCGGGATCATCCACCGCGACGTCAAGCCGGGGAACCTGATGATCACCGACGGCCCGGTGGGGTCCGGCGACCTCGGCGTGAAACTGACCGACTTCGGCATCGCGCGGGCGATCGAGCAGACGCGGATCACCCAGGTCGGCTCGGTGGTCGGCACCGCCGCCTACCTCTCGCCCGAGCAGGTGCGCGGCGACGAGGCGACGCCGGCGACCGACGTCTACGCGCTCGGAGTGGTCCTCTACCAGTTCCTCACCGGGCGGCTGCCCTACGAGGGCTCCTCACTGGCCGAGCTGGCGGTGCGCCAGCAGAACGAGACGCCGTTGCCGCCGAGCACCTACAACCCGGAGGTTCCCGCCCCCCTCGGTGCCGCGGTGCTGCGGGCCCTGGAGGGCGACACCAACCGCCGCTACGCGAGCGCCGACGAGTTCGAGACCGGGCTGCAGATGGGGCTCGAAGGTGAGGACGTCACGACGATCGCCTCGAGCGGCGAAGGGGTGACGCCGACCCGCGTCCTGGGCGGCGACACCGCCGCGACCCGCCACCTCGACCGCACCACCGCCCAGACCGAGTACCGGCCGGCACCGCCGGCGGCGCGCCGGCTCGAGCCGCAGCGGGCGGAGCCCTACGCCGGCGATCCCAGGAAGACCGGGTCGGCCCCGCCGATCCAGGCCGCCCAGCCACGCAAGCGCTCCGCCTGGTCCCGCTTCGTCCGCTTCGTCCTCGCCCTGGTCGCCCTCGTCCTGGTCGCCGGCGCCGTCGCCACCGCCGTGATCCTGACCACCGACAAGGCCGCCGGCGTCCACATCTCCAAGGTCGCCGGGGACACCGTCCACAAGGTCGTCGAAGAACTCAAGGACCTCGTCTCCAAGAACAAGGAATAGCGACCCCCAGGGCAGCCGCGTTCGCAGTTTGCCCCAACCGGCGTGGGAAAGTGCGAACGCGATCGGGCTAGGTGGTTGATCTCACGGGATGCGGCCGTCCGAGGTGCGTCCCGGGCGTCTCGTGGCGACCCCGGCAGGGTGTGGCCGCCACGAGACGCCCGGGACGTGAGGGTCTTTCAGGGAAGTTCACACGGAGGTACGGAATACGCCGAGGACGTCACAGGTCCTCATGCATCTCCCCTCAGGCACAGAGGTCCCTACCACGACCGTGCACTTGAGCCGCCTATGGGCGGCTCAAGTGCACGGTCGTCGGCGGCCTGATGAGGAAGACGCACGGAACCGTGGACTTGTCGGTGTCTTCGTCACCGATGCCAGGCCTTCGTGGAGGAACACGCGCCTCCCTCAACGCGCTCTCCCTCCCCGGAGCGCCGATCCCCCATGCCCTCTCCCCGAACCCCCGGCCGTCCCGGCCACGGCCACACCCTGCCGGGGTCGTGGCCGGGACGGCCGCGTCCCTTCCCCCCGGGCGCCAGCTCAAGAAGCCCCGATCCCTTCCCATCCCCCAGAGCTCCCCAGATCAAGATCCACAGGCGGTCCAGGGAGTCGCGCCGCTCAGGATCGCCTCGCGGTAGGCGTCGAAGCGGCCCGCCACGATCGCGGCCCTCGCATAGGTCGTCAGCTCGCGCATATAGGTGAGGTTGTGAAGGACGATGAGGCGGACGGCGGTCAGTTCTTCGGCCCGGGAGAGATAGGAGATGTAGTCGCGGTCGTGGCGGGTGCAGGCCGGGCAGGGACAGCCGTCGACCAGCGGCGAACGGTCGCCTACCCAACGGCCCTTGCGCATGTCGAGGCGCCAGCGGGTCTCGGGGCTGGGGGCGAGGGCGACGCCGTGGCGGGCGAGGCGGGTCGGCACCGCGCAGTCGAAGATGTCGAGGCCGAGGGCGACCCCGCCGAGCAGGTCGTCGATCTCGCCGATCCCGAGCAGGTGCTTGGCCGCCGCCTCGGGCAGGAGCGGCGCGGTCATCGCCAGCACCGCCGCCATCTCCTCCTTGTCGCGGCCGAGGGTGCCGCCGATCGCGAGGCCGTCGACGGCGGCGGCCGACACCGCCTCGGCCGATTCGCGGCGCAGATCCTCGTGGGTGCCGCCCTGGACGATGCCGAAGAGCGCCTGGCGCTCGGGTCCGTTCTCCTCGTGCCAGGCGACGCAGCGGTCGAGCCAACGATGGGTGCGCTCGGTCGAGCGCGCGGTGTAGTCGCGGTC
Source organism: Solirubrobacterales bacterium (assembly GCA_035500835.1). GTDB lineage: Bacteria > Actinomycetota > Thermoleophilia > Solirubrobacterales > 70-9 > VAYN01. The sequence goes on from DATJWW010000056.1 coordinate 5,603, forward strand.
GGCGTGGAAGGGCGTGCACTCGTCGAAGGCGAGCGCGATGTCGGCACCGAGCGCCGCCTGCACCTCCATCGACACCTCCGGTGAGATGAAGAGCTCACGCCCGTCGCGGGGGCTGCGAAAGCGCGCGCCCTGCTCGGTGATCTCGACCTCGGAGCCGTGGTCACCGGAGCGGCCGCTGCCCTTGACCTCGTCGGCGACGCCCCCGTGGGCGAGCGAGAAGACCTGGAAGCCGCCGGAGTCGGTGATCAGCGCCCGCTCCCAGTTCATGAAGCCGTGCAGGCCGCCCGCGGCGCTGATCCGCTCCGGCCCCGGCGAGACGAACAGGTGGTAGGTGTTGCCGAGGATCAGCCGGTAGCCGAGCGCCGCCACCTCGTCGCCGTCCAACCCGCGCACCGACCCCTTGGTCGCCAAGGGGATGAAGGCCGGCGTCTCGATCGGCCCGTGCGCCGTCTCGATCGTCCCCGCCCGCGCCGCGCCGTCGCGGGCCTCGATCTCGAACCTGAGCCGCTGCGGTTCGTCGCGCACTAGGAGTCGATCAGGGTGTGGCCGGTCATCGGCTCGGGCTGAGGGATGCCGAGCAGATCGAGGGCGGTCGGGGCGACGTCGGCGAGGATCCCGCCGGAACGCAGCGTGAGGCCCTCCTGGGTGACGATCAGCGGCACCGGGTTCAGCGAGTGCGCGGTGTTCGGCGAGCCGTCGGGCTCGAGCATGTTGTCGCAGTTGCCGTGGTCGGCGGTGACGATGCAGACGCCGCCCTTGCCCTCGACCGCCTCGACCACCCGGCCGAGCTGGGTGTCGACGGTCTCGATCGCCTTCACCGCCGCCGGGATCACCCCGGTGTGGCCGACCATGTCGGGGTTGGCGAAGTTGATCACGCCGAAGCGGTAGCTCCCCTCCCCCCACTTCTCGATAAAGGTGTCGGCCGCCCCCGCGGCGCTCATCTCCGGCTTGTGATCGTAGGTCGGCACGTCGCGCGGCGATTCGACCAGCGCCTGTTCTTCACCTTCCTGCTCGCCCTCGCGGCCGCCGTTGAAGAAGTAGGTGACGTGCGCGTACTTCTCGGTCTCGGCGACGTGCAGCTGGCGCCCGCCCGACGCGGCGATCGTCTCGCCCAGCGTCGTCTGCGGGCGCTGCTCGGGAAAGGCGACCGGATAGGGCCAGCCCTTGCGGTACTCGGTCATCGTCGTCATCTCGAGCGTCGGCCCCCCGGCCCGGCTGAACTCGTCGAAGTTCGGTTCGGCCAGCGCCCGGGTCAGCTCGCGCGCCCGGTCGGGACGGAAGTTGACGAAGATCGCGACGTCGCCCGCCGCCGCGCCGTCGTAGTCGCCGATCACGGTCGGCTTGACGAACTCGTCGGTCACCCCGTCGGCGTAGGAGGCGGCGATCGCCTCGGCCGAGCTCGCCGCGCGCTGCCCCTCGGCGTGGACGATCGCGTCGTAGGCGAGCTTGATCCGCTCCCAGCGGGTGTCACGGTCCATCGCGTAATAGCGACCGCTGACCGTCCCGACCCGGCCGGCGGCGCGCAGCCAGACCTCCAGCTCGGCGAGGTACTCCCTGCCCCCGGTCGGCGCCGTGTCGCGACCGTCGGTGAAGGCGTGGAAGACGACGTCGGGCACCCCTTCCTGGGAGGCGAGCTCGACGATCGCCTCGAGGTGCTCCCAGCCGGAGTGGACGCCGCCGTCCGACACCAGCCCGAGCAGATGCAGCCTGCCGCGCGGGCTTTCCCGCGCCCGCCCGCAGGCGGCGACCAGAGCCTCGTTGTCGTAGAAGGAGCCATCCGCGATCGCGCCGTCGATGCGCGCCAGATCCTGCTTGACGATCGCGCCCGCGCCGAGGTTCAGATGACCGACCTCGGAGTTTCCCATCTGGCCGACCGGCAGGCCGACGTCGGGACCCTGCGCGGAGAGCTCGGTGTGCGGGTAGCGCGCCCAGAGGCGGTCGAAGACCGGCGTCTCGGCGAGTGAGACCGCGTTGCCGGGACCGGGCGGCGCCAGCCCCCAGCCGTCGAGGATGACCAGCGCGACCGAGGGGACCAGTGTCATCCGACGCTCCCCCGCCTAGCCGGCGGCCTCGACGATCGCTGCGAAATCGCCCGCATCCAGGGCGGCCCCGCCCACGAGCGCCCCGTCGACGTCGGGCAGCGCAAGCAGCTCCGCCGCGTTCCCCGGCTTCACCGAGCCGCCGTAGAGGATCCGGATCGCGTCGGCCTCCGCCCCCCGCCCGCGCAGCACGTCGCGGATGAAGGCGCAGGCCTCCTGGGCCTGCTCGGGCGTCGCGACCTTGCCGGTACCGATCGCCCAGATCGGCTCGTAGGCGATCACGACCCGCACCAGATCCTCGGTCGCGACCTCGGCCAGATCGGCCTGCAGCTGGCGCTCCAGCACCGTCTCGGTCTCGCCCGCGTCGCGTGCCTCCTCGCTCTCGCCGACGCAGAGGATCGGCTCGAGGTCATGGGCGAGCGCCGCCGGCACCTTCTTCGCCAGCGTCGCGTCGGTCTCGCCGAAGAGCAGGCGCCGCTCGGAGTGACCGAGGACGACCGCCTCGACGTCGAGCTCCACCAACATGGGCGCCGAGACCTCACCGGTGAAGGCGCCGGCCTCGCCCTCGTGCATGTTCTGGGCGGCGACCCGGACCGCGGTCCCGCGCCGGCGCTCGACCACCTCGGCCAGCGCCGTGAACGGCGGGCAGACGACTACGTCGTGCTGGGTCGCGCTGATCCGCGGCAGCAGCGCGTCGACGAACTCGGCCGCCTCGGCGACCGTCTTGTTCATCTTCCAGTTGGCGGCGATGTAGGGGGTGCGCGACATCAGCTCTCCTCTCCGACGGCGGCCTTGGCGTCGATCAGCGCCGCGACACCCGGCAGCTCCTTGCCCTCGAGCAACTCGAGCGAGGCGCCGCCGCCGGTCGAGAGCCAGTCGACCTCGTCGGCGAGCCCGAACTGGACCATCGCCGCGACCGAGTCGCCGCCGCCGACCACGGTCTTGCCCGGCGCCCCGGCGACCGCCTCGGCCACCGCCCGCGTCCCGGCCGCGAACGGCTCCATCTCGAAGGCGCCCATCGGCCCGTTCCAGAGCACCGTCCCGGCGGCGGCGATCGCCGCCGCGTAGAGCTCCCCGGTCCTCGGCCCGACGTCGAGGCCCATCCAGCCGTCCGGCACCTCGACCCCGTCGAGCTCCTGCCGCTCGGTGTCGGCGTTGAACTCGCGGCCCAGGATCAGGTCGACCGGCAGGGTCAGCTCGCAGTCGGACTCCGCGGCCTTGGCTAGCGCCTCGCGCGCCGCCTCGACGCTCTCGTCGTCGTAGAGGGAGTCGCCGATCTCCTTCCCCTGCGCCTTGAAGAAGCTGAAGCACATCGCGCCGCCGATCAGGATCTGGTCGGCGACCTCGAGGAAGCGGTCGATCACACCGACCTTGTCGGAGACCTTGGCCCCGCCGAGCACGACGACCAGCGGCCGCGCCGGGTCCTCGACGACCTTCGTCAGTTCGCTCACCTCGCGCTCCAGCAGCAGCCCCGCGTAGCCGGGCAGGTGGCGCGCCACCCCCTCGGTCGAGGCGTGCGCACGGTGCGCGGCGCCGAAGGCGTCGTTGACGTAGACCTGGGCCAGCGCCGCCAGCGACCCCGCCAGCATCGGATCGTTCTTCGTCTCCCCTGGCTCGTAGCGCGTGTTCTCGAGCAGGACGATTTCGCCGGGGCCGAGACATCCCGCCGCCATCTCGACCTCGGCGCCGATCACCTTCGGCGCCTGGGTCACGTTGACCCCGAGCAGCTCACCGAGCCGCCGCCCGACCGGTGCCATCGAGAGCTCCGGGTCGGCCTTGCCCCCCGGCCGCCCCAGGTGGGAGGCGAGCACCAGCGCCGCGCCCCGCTCGCGCAGCAGTTCCAGGGTCGGCAGCGCCGCCCGGATGCGCGTGTCGTCGACGACCTCGCCGTCCTTCAGCGGGACGTTGAAGTCGACCCGGACGAGAACGCGGCGGCCCTTGACCTCGGCGTCGCGGACACTTGCCTTGGTGAACGCCATCGCGGTCCTCCCGGCGCCCGTCGCGCTAGAGGACCTTGCCGGCCAGCTCGACGCAGCGGTTCGAGTAGCCCCACTCGTTGTCGTACCAGGCGATCACCTTGGCCATGCGGCCGTCGCCGATCACCATCGTCGACTGCGCATCGACGATCGAGGAGTGCGGGTCGCCGACGATGTCGGTGGAGACGATCGGGTCCTCGGTGTAGGCGAGGATGCCCTTCAGCGGCCCCTCGGCCGCCGCCTTCAGCGCGGCGTTGATCTGGTCCGGGGTGAGCGGGTCGGCGGTGGTGAAGACGAGGTCGACGGCCGAGCCGGTCGGCACCGGCGCCCGCATCGAGAAGCCGTTCAACTTGCCGTTCAGCTCCGGCAGCACCAGGCCGACGGCCTTGGCGGCGCCGGTCGTGGTCGGGATGAGATTCAGGGCGGCGGCCCTGGAGCGGCGCGGGTCCTTGTGCGGCATGTCCTGGAGGCGCTGGTCGGCGGTGTAGGCGTGGATCGTGGTCATCAGCCCCTGCTCGATGCCGAAGGACTCGTGCAGGACCTTGGCCAGCGGCGCCAGGCAGTTGGTCGTGCAGGAGGCGTTCGAGATGACGTCGTGGGCGCCCTTGTCGTAGGCCTCGTCGAAGTTGACGCCGAGCGCGACGGTGACGTCGGGGTCGGTCGCCGGCGCCGAGATGATCACCTTCTTGGCGCCGCCCGTGAGGTGCTTGGCGGCATCCTCGCCCTTGGTGAAGAAACCGGTCGACTCGATCACCACGTCGACGCCGAGGTCGCCCCAGGGCAGCGCCGCGGGATCGCGCTCAGAAAGGACCTTCAGCTCCTTGCCGTCGATCGTGAGGGCGCTCTCACCGACCTCGACCTCGCCCGGGAAGCGACCGAGGATCGAGTCGTACTTGAGCAGGTGGCCCATCGTGTCGGTGTCGACGAGGTCGTTGACGGCGACGAACTCGAGGTCGGCCCCCGCTGCGTGCGCCGCGCGGAAGACGTTGCGCCCGATGCGCCCGAAACCGTTGATGCCGACCTTCACCGCCATTTGAACAACCCTCCTGATGTCGTTTTGGACGAGCCGATCCTAAGGACTCGGGGCTTTGCACCCCGGTGCACCTCAGTCGGACCCGACGGTGATCTCGATCTCGTACCCGTCGGGGTCCTTGAGGAACGCCGAGTAGGAGCCGGAGCCGTAGGAGCGCCGCGAGCCAGGCTCGGCGACCGGCGTGCCGCCGGCGTTGATCCCGTTCTCGTATGCCGCCTTCACCGCGACGATGCCCAGGCCGGAGACGCTGACCAGTCCGTAGCCCGGGTGCGGGTCGTGGTGGGCGGAGATGAAGAAGACCGGTTTGGCGATGCCCCAACCGATCGTTTCGTCCTCGTCGAAGTGCCGCCGCCAACCGAGGGGGGCGAGCATCGAGTCGTAGAACGAGGCACTGAGTTTGAGGTCCGAGACCTCGAGAAGGACGTGATGCAACATTTTTCCGCAGGGGAGGCTATACGTGCCGGTCGGCGGACGGCGTTGCGCTCACCCTGAGCGGGGGGTCCAGCGGAAGAAACGGACCGCCAGGAGGAGGCCGCCGAGACCCCAGATCGCGACGACCAGGAGCTGTCCCCAGTCGACCGCATGCGCCCCGCCCGGCACGTAGGCATCGAAGAAGGCGAGGAAGAAATGGCGGATCGGGAAGACGTCGGCGAAGTGGATGATCCCGCTTGGCAGCTGGTCGTCGGGGATGAAGACGCCGGACAGGAAGTAGAGCGGCAGAAGCAGGAAGTTGACGATCGGGGCGGCGGCGTCCTCGGTCGGGATCGCCGCGGTCAGCGCGATGCCGAGACAGGAGAAGGCGGCGGCGCCGATCGCCAGGACGAGGAGGATCTCCGGGGTCCGACCCCAGGGATAGTGGACGCCGTAGACGAGGCCGCCGATCACCGCCAGCAGCACCAGCATCATCAATGCCGTGACCAGCGAATTGCCGATCCGCCCGGCGATGAAGACCCAGGAGGGCATCGGCGTGCCGCGGCCGCGCTTCAGCCGGCCGTCCTCGCGGGCGATCACCAGCGTCATCGCCAGCGACTGCATGGTCGAGGAGATGATCGAGAGGGTGATGATCGCCGGCACGTAGTAGGTGTCGGTGTCGATCTGGCCGCCGCGGATTTCGACGTTGTCGCTGCCGAAGATCGAGCCGAAGATGACCAGCAGCAGGACCGGGAACATGACCGTGAAGAAGACCGAGGCGGGATTGCGCCAGAAGGCCTTCTGGTCGTAGCGGAACTGGTGGCCGACGAGGGCGAGCCCGCTCATTCGCCTGCCCCCTCCGCGGTCGAGGTCAGGTCCAGGTAGACGTCCTCGAGCGAGGGTCGCGTCACTTCGAGGCCGTCGAGCTCCTCCCCCGCCTCGAGTGCCGCGGTGGTGAGGCGATGGAGCTCACGGACCGGGTCGACGGTCTCGATCGAGACCTCCTCGCCGCGGGCGTCCCGGTAGCGGATCGTCGCCGCCGCCTTCTCGCGTTCGCCGAGGTCCTCGGGGGTGCCCGCGGCGACGATCAGGCCGCCGGAGATGATCGTCACCCGGTCGGCGAGCCGCTGCGCCTCGTCCATGTAGTGGGTGGTGAGGAAGATCGTCTTGCCCAGCTCGCGCAGCCCGGCGATCACGTCCCAGGCCTGGCGCCGGGCCGAGGGGTCGAAGCCGGTGGTCGGCTCGTCGAGGAAGAGCAGCTCGGGATCGCCGACCAGCGCCATGCCGACGTCGAGCCGCCGCTGCTGGCCGCCGGAGAGCCTGCGTGCGCGCTCGTCGGCCTTCTCCTCGAGGCCGACCAGGGCGATCGTCTCCTCGACCGAGCGCGGCCGGCTGAAGTAGCCGGCGTAGAGCTCCAGCGACTCGCGCACGGTCAGGTAGGGATCGAGGCTGTTCGACTGCAGGACGATGCCGATCCGGTCGCGCCACGCCCGCCCCGCCTGCTCGGGGTCCTCGCCCAGCACCCGCACCTCTCCTCCGGTCCGCGACCGATAGCCCTCGAGGATCTCGACCGTCGTCGTCTTGCCCGCCCCGTTGGGGCCGAGAAAGGCGAAGATCTCGCCCGTCTGCACCTCGAGGTCGATGCCGCGGACGGCCTCGGTCTCGCCGTAGCTCATCCGCAGGTCGCTGATGGAGATAGCTGGTTCGGGCACTACCGAGCGATTCTAGGTTTTGACGCCCCGCGGCCGCTGCACCCCGGATGCCGACGACACCCGAGTTGTGTCCCGGGGGTCGCGGGACGTTGACCCAGGATGGAGCGCCCGTCGCCAAGACACCGCAAACTTCATTGGTCAGAAATCTGTGTGCTTCTTTTCGGTTGTATAGCAACCGAAAAGAAGCACACAGATTTTTGACCATTCACATTCGCCCACAGATCAGGACGTCCGGCCGGACTCCGCCGTCTCCTCGAAACCCGGCCGTCCCGGCCACGGCCACACCCTGCCGGGATCGTGGCCGGGACGGCCGCGTCCCTTCCCTCCGGGGGTCAGCCGGCCCGGGCGCCAGCCGGCGGTGAAATCGGCCTACCCCTCGATATCCACATCGCGGTGCGTCACCCGCACCACTACGTCGTCGCGCCCCTCGAGGTCGCGCCTGATCCGGTCGGCGACGGTGACCGAGCGGTGGCGGCCACCGGTGCAGCCGATCGCGATCGTCAGGTGGCTCTTGCCCTCGGCGACGTAGGCGGGGACGAGGAACTCGAGCAGCGGCATCAGCCTGCCGTAGAACTCGCCCGCCTGGGTCCCCGACTCGACGTACTCGCGCACCGCCCGGTCCTGGCCGGTCAGCGGCCGCAGCTCGTCGTCGTAGTGGGGATTGGGCAGGAAGCGGACGTCGAGGGTGAGGTCGGCGTCGCGCGGCGGCCCGTTCTTGAAGCCGAAGGTGAGCAGGGTGAGGGCGAGCTTCCCGGCCCGCTCGGTGCCGAGCATCTCCTCGGCGAGGCGCCGCCGCAGTTCGGCCCCGGTCAGGTCGGTGGTGTCGATCACGAAGTCGGCGCGCTCGCGCAGCGGCGCCAGCTGGGCGCGCTCGGCGCGGATGCCGTCGACGATCCGCCCTTCCGGCGCCAGCGGATGGCGGCGGCGGGTCTCCTTGTAGCGGTCGAGCAGGGTCCCCTCATCGGCCTCGAGGAAGAGCAGCTGCGGCTCCGGCCCGTCGCGTTGGAGGTCGTCGAGCACCGCCACCAGGTCCTCGAAGTAGTCGCCGCCGCGCACGTCGGAGACGATCGCCGCGCGCTGCACCCCGGAGCCCTCGTGGCTGAAGAGCTCACCGAGGCCGGCGATCATCCGCGGCGGCAGGTTGTCGACGCAGAAGTAGCCGCCGTCCTCGAAGGCCGCGATCGCTTCCGACTTCCCCGCCCCCGAGTGCCCGGTGATGATCACCAGGGTCATCTCGCGGCGAGCGGCCTCCTCGCGGATGGTGTCGGTCTCGTCAGCCAATGCGGTTCAACTGCTCGTGGATCTCCCGCCCTACTTTGCCAGGCAGGCCGGGCACCGACTCGAGTTCCTCGCGGCTGGCGGCGAGCAACCGCTCCGGGGAGCCGAAGTGCTGCAGCAGGGCGCGCTTGCGGACCGGGCCGATCCCTTTCAGCTCGTCCAACACCGAGCCGGTCATCGCCCGGTCGCGGCGGCCGCGGTGATGTTCGATCGCGAAGCGGTGGGCCTCGTCTCGGACCCGCTGCAGCAGCTGGTTGGCCTCCGAGGCGCGCGGCAGCTCGATCGGCTCGGCACGGCCGGGGACGAAGACCTCCTCCTCGCGCTTGGCGAGGCTGACGATCGTCACCCCGAGGTCGGCGAACGGCCGCAGCGCCCGCATCCCGGCGGCGAGCTGGCCTTTGCCGCCGTCGATCATGATCAGCGAGGGGAGCGAGGAGAAGCTGGCGTCGCGTTTGCCGTCGTGCGGGGAGAGGTCGGCCTGCTCGAGGTAGCGGTTCAGCCGCCGGGTCAGCACCTCCTCCATCGAGGCGAAGTCGTCGGGCCCGACGCTGTCCTCCTCGCGCAGGTCGCCGCGCACCTTGAAGCGCCGGTAGTCGGACTTCTTCGGCGCGCCGCCCTCGAAGACGACCATCGAGGCGACCGTGTGCTCGCCGCCGATCGTCGAGATGTCGAAGCCCTCGATCCGCACCGGCAGTTCCTCCATGCCGAGCGCCTCGGCCAGTGCGCTGAGGCTCTCGACGCGGCGGGCGCGGCGGTGCTCGCGACGCAGCCGGTCCTGGTCGAGGGCGAGGCGCGCGTTGCGCTCGGCCAGCTCGCGCAGCCGCCGTTTGTCGCCGCGCTCGGCGGCCCGCACCTCGACCGGGGAGCCGCGGCGCTCGCTCAAGGCCTCGGCGATCAGCGGGGCGCGGTCGCGCAGGTAGGGGCCGACGATGATCGTCCGCGGCATCGAGGGCGAGGCCGAGTAGTACTGGCCGATGAACTCCTCAGTCACCTCGGCGAGGTCGCGCTCGCCTTCGTTCTCCAGGTAGAAGCTCTGGCGCTCGGCGAGGATGCCGTCGCGGACCTGGAAGACCTGTGCGTTGGCGTCGGCGCCCTCGACCGCGACCCCGATCAGGTCGGCGGTGCCGACCGTGCCGCCGGCGACGCGCTGGCGCTCGAACAGCGAGCGGATCGCCTTGAGGCGGTCGCGGTAGATCGCGGCGCGCTCGAATTCCTCGGCGCCCGCCGCCTCCGCCATCTTCTCTTCCTGCTCTTTTTCCACCTGGCGGTAGCGGCCGGAGAGGAAGTCGACGATCGCGTCGATGTTGCGGCGGTACTCCTCCTGGCTGACGTGGCCGACGCAGGGCGCCCCGCAGCGCTTGATGTAGTAGTCGAGGCAGGGGCTGCCGGAGCGGCGGCCCGGCTCGGCGCCCTCGCAGGTGCGGAACTGGAAGAGTTTGCCGAGCAGGTCGAGCGTCTCGCGCAGGCGCTTGGCGCTCGAGAACGGGCCGAAGTAGGCGCGGTGGGCGCGGTGCTTCTCGCGGGTGAAGTAGACGCGCGGGTAGTCCTCGTCGAGGCTGACCGCGACGTAGGGGTAGGACTTGTCGTCGCGCAGGCGGATGTTGAAGCGCGGCCGGTGGCGCTTGATGAAGCTCTGCTCGGCGAGCAGCGCCTCGGCCTCGGTGGCGGTGACCAGGGTGTCGATCCGGTCGATGCGGCTGGTCAGGCGCGGCTCGCCGCCGCTGAAGTGCGAGCTGATCCGTTTTTTGATCGAGCGCGCCTTGCCGACGTAGAGCAGCTCGTCGTCCTCACCGTAGAAGAGGTAGACGCCCGGCTGGTCGGGCAGCCGACGCCGCTGCTCGCTGATCCGTTCGGCGCGGCTCATCGCCCCGTTTCCGTTCTCGTCGACCATCCCCTCAAAGGGTAGGCTGCCGCCCACCCGGTGCTTCCGAGCTTGGAGGGTCATATGACCCGCAAAGATCGGAAACACCAGCAGACAGGGCGACAGATGAGGAGCGCGAGGAGCCAGATGACCACCCCACCGGAGTTGAAGACGCTGCAGATCGAGGTCGAGGACGGCATCGGCACGCTGACCCTGAACCGGCCCGACGCCTTCAACGCGATGAGCCCCGAACTGATCGAGGAGCTGATGACGGCGACCGCCTGGTTCGCCGACCGGAGCTCGATCCGCGCCCTGATCGTCACCGGGGCCGGGGCCGCCTTCTGCGCCGGCGGCGACATCAACTGGTTCCGCAAAGGGATGGAAGAGGAGGGCTTCGACATCTCCGCCGACGTGCGTCGCGGCGCCGAGGCGCTCCACTCCGGGATCGTCAACCTGCGCCGGATCGAGGTGCCGGTGATCGCCGCGGTCAACGGCCCGGCGGCCGGGGCGGGCCTCTCGCTGGCGCTCGCCTGCGACCTACGCATCGCCGCCGAGGGCGCCTTCCTCGCCCCCGCCTACGGCCGGATCGGCGCCTCACCCGACGGCGGCATGACCTACTTCCTGCCCCGCGTGGTCGGCCCCGCGAAGGCGCTCGAGCTGCTGCTCGAGGACCCCAACCTGCCGGCCGCCGCAGCCCAGGAGATCGGCCTGGTGACCGAGGTGGTCCCCGGCGATGAGCTCCTCGACCGCGCCCGCGAGCGGGCCGCCAAGCTCGCCAGGCTCCCCGCCCACTACGTGAAGATGGCCAAACGCCTGGTCGCCTCAAGCCTCGACAACGGCCTCGCCGACCACCTCCAGCTCGAGCGCCACGGCATCGCCGACAGCATGGCCACCGCCGACGCCCGAGCCGGCATCGCCGCCTTCTTCGCCGGCGAGAAGCCGGAGTTCAACGGCGGCTGACCGCCCTCAGGCGGGGGCGGCGAGCAGGCGGGTCACCGATTCGCCGACGAAGCTCGGCTTCTCGGCGCCCTCGACCGTGATCGTGAACTTGGTGACGGCCTGCCACCAGCCGCCGTCGAGCTCGTCGAAGGAGACCAGCTCGGCGGTGGCGACGACCTGGCTGTCGACCGGCACCGGGGCCGGGAAGCGGACCTTGTTCCAGCCGTAGTTGACCCCGAGCGCGAAACCGTCGGCCTGCATCAGTTCTTTGCGGAAGGAATCGGCCAGCGACAGGGTCAGGTTGCCGTGGGCGATCGTCACGCCGTAGGGGCTTTCGGCCTTCGCCCGCTCGGGGTCGACGTGGATCCACTGGTGGTCGCCGGAGACCTCGGCGAAGCCGTCGATCAGCTCCTGGGTGACCGCGCGCGGCTCGCTCGGCCCGATCTCCCTGCCGACGATCTCCTTCATACCGTCGACGCCCCGCACCTCGACGGCCGGCATCAGTCGGTCCACCAGTCCTGCAGCAGTTCGCCGTCGCCGTCGTGGCGAGCGCCGACCGCGATCACCGAGATCCCCTCCGGGCCGGCCTCGAAGCCGCGCGCGACCGCGGGCGAGACACGGATCGCGTCGAGCTCCACCACTTCGACGATCTCGTCGTCGAGTTTGAACTGGCCGGAGCCGGCGATCACGACGTAGATCTCCTCGGCCTGATCGTGTTTGTGGGCAAACGGCAGCCGTTTGCCCGGTTTCAGCGTCATGTGGGTGATCCCGGTGCGCTCGGCGTCGAGATCGTCCTTGGCGAAGCGCGCTTCTCCGATCTCGCCGAAGCCGAAGCCCGGCGCCGCGTCCTGCACATCGCCGAGGTTCTTGTGCGTGTAGTCGGCCATCTCTTTTCCTCCTGTCCCGGTTGACGTGTTCCGTAGCCTAAGAGGCGTGGCCAGCCCTGTCAGTCGCGTCCTCTCGAAAGACCAGCTCGACATGCTCGCGCGACACGGCGAGGAGCGCACGGCGGCGGTCGGCGACGTCCTCTTCGAGGTCGGCGACGCGATCTACCCGTTCATCGCGATCCGCGAGGGCGAGGCGGCGATCCTCGACCCGAACGGGCAGGAGATAGTCCGCCACGGGGCTTCCGGCTTCCTCGGCGAGATGAACCTGCTCTCCGGCCAGACCGTCTTCCTCACCGCCGTCGTCACCGAGCCGATGCGCTACGTCGCGGTCGAGCGCGAAACCCTGCGCGCCCTGCTGTTCGAGGACGGCATCCTCTCCGACATGCTGCTCTCGGCATTCGTCCAGCGGCGCGAACTGCTGCAGCAGCAGGAAGGGGTCGGGATCGAGATCGTCGGGCCGACCCAGGACGGCGCCACCCGCGAACTCGTCGACTACGCGAAACGTCAGCGCCTCCCGTATTCCTGGCGCGACTCGGCGGTCGACGCCGAGGCGGCGAGGCTGATCGCCGATCTGGACCCCGGGCAGATCCCGCTGGTGCGGCTGCCGGGCGGCGTCGACCTCCACCGGCCGAGCAACGGCGAGCTTTCGAGGGCGCTCGGGATCGGCCTCGAGCTGGCGCCGCGCGAAGAGGTCGACCTGCTGATCGTCGGCGGCGGCCCGGCGGGCCTCGGCGCCGCCGTATACGGCGCCTCGGAGGGGCTGAACACGCTGGTCGTGGAGAGCAACGTGCTCGGCGGCCAGGCCGGGACCTCGCGGCGGATCGAGAACTACCTCGGCTTCCCGGCCGGGATCAGCGGCACCGAACTGATCAGCCGGGCGATCACCCAGGCCCGCAAGTTCAGCGCCCGCACCGCGACCCCATACCGGGCGCTCTCGCTCGAACCGGGCGGCGATCGCGACCACGTCGTGAAGCTCGAGGGCGATCGCGAAGTCCTCGCCAAGGCGGTGCTGCTCTCGACCGGCGCCGAATACCGCAAACTGCCGGTCGACGACCTCGCCGATTACGAGGGGCTGAGCGTCTTCTACGCGGCGGGCCCGCCCGAGGCGCAGCTCTGCGGGGCGCAGCGCGTCGGCGTCGTCGGCGGCGGCAACTCGGCCGCCCAGGCCGCCGTCTGGCTGGCCCGCGGCGGCGCCCTGGTCACCCTGCTCCACCGCCGCGCCGACCTCGCCGAGACGATGTCCGCCTACCTGATCGACGAGCTCGACCGCTACGGCGTCGCCGTCCGCGACCGCAGCGAAATCTGCGAGCTGCACGGCGTCGACGGCCGCCTCGAGGAGGTCAAGCTGACCGACGGCACCGAGCTGCCCCTCTCCTTTCTCTTCCTCTTCCTCGGCGCCGACCCCTGCACCGCCTGGCTCGGCGACTGCATCGCCCGCGACGCGAAGGGCTTCGTGACGACCGGCCCCGACGCGGGGGCCGAGGGGCTGCTCGAGACCAGCGTCCCGGGCGTCTACGCGGCGGGCGACGTGCGGTCCGGGTCGATCAAGCGCTGCGCGACGGCGGTCGGCGAGGGAGCCACCGTCGTCCGCTTCGTCCACGAGCACATGACCAGGGTCCGCGAGGAACGTCAGACCGCCGCCGGCTCGGCCTGACCGAGGCGCGGCGACCGTCGCCGCGGGACGCCACCGTTCGCGCCCGCCCCCTCGACGATCACCCGGCAGGGGCGCTTGGCGAGGACGTAGCGGGTCGTCGGGCCGAGCAGCCGCTCGTCGCTCGGGGCGTGCTCGGTGCTGATGTAGATCAGGTCGGAGCCGCGTTCGCGCGCCTCCTCGACGATCGCCTTGCCGGCGTTGCGACAGCGCACCAGGTTGACGCGCACCTTGAGCCCGCGGCTGCGGGCCGCCAGCCGGGCCGCCTCGAGCGCGCTCCGCGCTTCCGCTTCGAGCGCGTCGAAACCGCCGTCGGGCAGCAGGTGCTCGCGGGGGATCGGCAGCACGTAGAAGACCTCGACGGTCGCATCGGGATCGACCACCGCGGCGGCCCGATGCATCGCGTCGATGTCGATCTCGGGACCGAAGATCGGCAGCAGCGCCGACTTGTAGGAGACCTCGAGGAAGTCGAGTGGCCGGTCGGAGCGGCGGACCTGGGAGATCTCGCGCGGATCGATCCCGAGCCGGCGACGGTAGAGCAGGTAGCCGCCGACCCCGAGCAACAGCCAGGCGCTGCCGATGATCCGCGCCTCGGGGTGGAGGACGATCACCGAGACGAACGCGGCGCCGGTGCCGATCGCCCCTAGCACCGCCGTCAGCGGGATCTCGGCCCCGCGCCAGCTCACGTTCCACGGCGCCTTGTAGGGACGGTAGCGATCGGGTTCGCGGCGGCGCAGGGCGATGATCGAGAGGTGGGCGATCGTGAACGAGAGCATCGCCCCGAAGCTGTAGAGGTTGCCCAGGAACGTGGTGTTGCCCGGCAGCACGAGGAGGATCGCGATCAGCGAGAAGAAGAGGATCGTGAACCAGGGCGTGTGGAAGCGCGGGTGCAGGCGGGCGAAGGCGCCGGGCAGCTGCCGGTGCTCGGCGAGCGACCAGGAGAGGCGCGAGATGCCGATCATCCCGGCGTTGGTCGCGATCAACAGGATCGTCGCCGCGAGGGCGCCGACGTAGTACCGCGCGACCGTCTCCACCGTGCCGTGCAGGTGGAGCGCCGAGACGATCCCCAGCACCGGGTCTTCCGAGTAGGTGGTGCCGAGCGCGGTGGTGAAATGGCCGGCGGCGTCCTGGTGGACAGGCAGCGCCGAGAGCGCGACGACCGAGATCCCGGCGTAGATCCCGAGCACCGCGATCAGCACCAGGTTGACCGCCTTCGGCACCTGCTCGCCGGGGTCGCGCGCCTCCTCGGCCATGTTGGAGACGGTCTCGATCCCGGTGTAGGCGAGCATCGAGATCGAGACGGCGAAGATCAGCTGCGAGAGGCTGGGCGCGGTGCCGAGGTGGACCTGGTTCACCAGCACCCCGGGGTGGAGCACCATCACCGCGCCGAGCCCGACCAGGGCGACCTGGGTGAAGAGGTCGAGGATCGCGAGGCCGATGTTCAGCTTCGCCGACTCGCCGAGCCCGCGGATGTTGACCAAGGCGAGAAGCGCGATCGTCGCCACCCCGCCGATCACGTCGCCGGGCGAGTGGCTGAGCGCCGGGAAGAACGCCCCCAGGTAGTGGGGGACGAAGAAGGCGCTGATCGCGATCGTGAGGATGTAGTCGAGCGACAGCCCCCAGCCGGCGATGAAGGAGACGACCTCGTTGAACGCGTGCCGAGCGAACGATGAGGAGCCGCCCGCCTCGGGGAACATCGCCGCGCCCTCGGCGTAGGTCTTCGCGGTCAGCGCGAAGAGCCCCCCGGCGAAGAGGAAGACGACCGGCGTCAGCCCCAGGGCGTGGGCGGCGACCAGGCCCAGCGCGTAGTAGATCGACGATCCGACGTTGCCG
This sequence comes from Solirubrobacterales bacterium, assembly GCA_035500835.1. Taxonomy (GTDB): domain Bacteria; phylum Actinomycetota; class Thermoleophilia; order Solirubrobacterales; family 70-9; genus VAYN01. The sequence continues at coordinate 21,223 of DATJWW010000056.1, forward strand.
TAGGCGGTCGCGAAGAGGCCGGGGACCCCGACCGTTTTGCGCAGTCCTCTCGTCTTCAGCTGGGCCATCCGGGATCGACCCCCGATGGTCGATCCGCGCTTGTGAAGACCGCATCAAGAACCGCCCGGGCGGCATCAAGATCTTGTGAAGATCGCGCCCGCCTCACTCCCCGCGCCGGAACCGACGCAGGTCGCGGAGGACGTCGAGAAGCTCGTGGATGGACCAGGCGAGGAACCTGACGACGCCGACCGAGAGGGCCAACGATGCGGAGGCGATCGCGAAGAAGCCGGGGACGTGGCCGAGCACGGGAACGGGCATGGGCCGACTATGCGGGGCCAACCGGACCGTCGCCATGGCGCGATGCAGACAAAACATTGCAGATGCAGTGCATTTGTTGCGGATCGACAACAAACCGATGGCACGAATCCGGCAGGTCACGCGACCAGCCTCACTTCGAAGGCGGGGACGACGATGGCACCGGCACCGTCGAGCAGGGCCATGATGCGGGCGACGTAGGCACTGGTCTCGGGGATGGTGGGGACGCAGGAGCAGGCTTCGACCGCGCCCGGACCGGCGTTGTAGGCGGCGAGGGCGAGCTCCGGCGAGCCGAACCGGTGGATCAGGTCCGACATCAGATGCGCCTGGGCGTCGATCGCCTCGACCGGGTCGAACGGGTCGGCCAGGCCGTAGGAGGCCGCGGTCCCCGGCATGAACTGGGCGATGCCCTCGGCCCCGGCGGGGCTCACGGCGAAGGGATCGAAATTGCTCTCCGCCATCAGCTGCGCCGCCAACAGCGCCGCCGAGACGCCCCACTTCGCCGCCGCCTCGATCAGGGTCTGGCGAAAGCGGGCGGGGACGAAGCTCGGCAGCGTCGCGCCGCCCGGCGGGGCACCGTCCCCGCTCGTCGCACCTACTGAATTTCCCGCCTCCGAACAGGGCGCGGGGCCAGCGGTGAAGCCGAAATGCCAGCTCTCCCAGCTGTAGCGCTGCAGGAAGCCGAAGCGTCCCGCGTTCGCCGCCAGCCAGCCGTAGGCGGATTCGGGACCGAGGTCTAGCTCCGTCGCGCAGCGGTGCAGCGAGGTGCCCGGCGGCGCCACCCATTTCGGGTCGGGATGGGCGGCGAAGAGTTCGGCCTGCTCGGCGTCGGAGCGGAAGCCGGAGACGACGATCAAGGTGACGCCGTCCGCCGCCGCCGCCGCGGCCATCCGATCGTAGGCGGCGGCCACGTCGGGTCGCATCCCCTCGCCGTCGCGGTAGACGAGCGGGCCGCTGTAGCCACCGCCGCTCGCCATCGCCGGCCCTTCGCCCCCCGCGCTCGCCACCGGCGCCGCCGCTTCGGCTTCGGCGCTCGCCTCGACCTCCTCGCCGTCCCCGCCGATCTCCAACCTTGCCACCACGGTCACCTTCGCCCGCACCGGGGCGAACGAGGAGCGATCCGGGAAGACGACCCGCAGACGACCGGGATCGACTTCGTCGTGGCGGGCGGCGACCAGCGCCGCGTCGCGCGCCCGTCCCAGATATGCACCCTTCTCGAGGTGCGCCGGGTTGGGCAGACCGTCCGGCAGCCGCGGCGGCGAGAGCAGCTTCGGCAGGTCGTCGCGCATCGAGCGCACCGCCGAGATCGCCGCCAGGTCCGCCGCCCGCTGGGTCCGTCCCTTGCCGGTGACGGCGGCGGCGATCGCGACCAGCGCAAGGGCACCAGCGATCAGCAGGAAGCAGCCGCCGAGGGCGAGGACGAGCGCCTGGCCCGACTCGTCGCACCGCACCGATCCGCCTCCTCGCCGAACCTTCCTGGCACCCGGCCCGTAGACCGAGCAGCCATTCCCGACGAAGGAGACGATTCGATGCAGCAGACCCTTCCCCGCAGCACGAGGCCGCGACGGCGCCTCGGCGCCGTCCTCGTCCTGATCGCTGTCCTCGCGGTGAGCGCGGTCGCCGTGCCCCTCGCCCTCGCCCGCGGGAGCAAGACCGTGGCCGGCGAGGCGAAGGCGCCGAGCCTCCACAAGACCGTCCTCACGAACACCAAGGGCCTCACCCTCTACACGTTGAGTGGCGAGACCGACGGCAAGTTCATCTGCACCGGCACCTGCCTCAAGGCCTGGCCACCGCTGATCGTCTCGGCCGGCACCAAGCCGAAGGGCCCGGTCAGACTCGGCACGATCAAGCGTCCCGAAGGCAGGATCCAGGTCACCTACAAGGGCATGCCGGTCTACACCTTCTCCGGCGACAGCAAGAAGGGCGAAGCGAACGGCAACGGCCTGCGGGACGTCGGCGTCTGGCACGCCGTCACCCCTTAGGGTCCAGACCGAGCAGGCGACGCAGGAGCGGCTCCGGCAACCCGCCGGAGCCGCCGGCGAGGACACCGAAGCCGGCGCGGCGCTCCACCACCCAGCCCAGCCGCCGTTTCAGCACCGCGACCCGCAGGCCGCGCCCGAGCAGATCGCCGACCGCCAGCGCGACCAGCGGGCGGTCGGCGCCGAGCTCGGCCCGCAGGAGCACCGCCTCCACCCGCGGCGCATCCGCGCCGTCGAGCAACGGCTGCGACATGGCCGGCGCGACGTGGACGACGGCGAGGCCGCCGCGGGCGACGGTGACCGCCGTCCCGGCGGCCGCCAGACCATCGTCATCGGCGGCGACCGAGAGATGGCAGACCTCGCCGCGGGCGGCCGGGCGCAGGGTCGGCAGCCGGGCGGCGAGCCGCTCCTCCAGCCGGTGCGCCGAGGCCGAGGCGATCAGGGTCGGCCGCGCCGCCCGCCCGCCGACGTCGACCAGCAGCGCCGCCCGCTCCACGCCGGATCCCGCACAGGCGAGCGCCGCGGCCGCGCCGCGCGAGCCCTCGGCACCGCCGACCGCCGTGACCAGGACGACCGCCCCCTGGCGCGGCGCCTCGAACACGGTCGGCGCCGTGACCGCTCCCCCCACTCCGACCGTGGCGCTCATCCGGCCGACCTCGCGCTCGCCGTGCTGGTCACCGCGAGGTGGTCGGCGATCGCGCCGAACGGCGACGGCGGCCGCAGCCGCACCGACACCGTTTCGCCCTCGACCGAGACCGAGACGTCGTCGTCGGCCCAGCCGGGCAGGGAATCGCGCGCCGCCTCGGCCGCCGAGCCACCCTCGGCGAGCGCCAACGCGCCGGCCTCGGCCGCCCCGTCGGCCAGGGTCAGCGCGTAGCCGGCCGCCAGCAGCTGCAGCGCGACCAGGGCGCTGAGGAGCAGCGCGGGCACGGCGGCGACAAGTTCGACGGTCGCCTGGCCGCCCTCCCGGCGCAGGGCACCGGGCCCCTCAGCCATCGTCATCCCCCAATCCGCTCCGCGCCCCGACCTTCACCTCGGGCAGCTGCGACAGCAGGGCCGGGACCGGGACCTTCACTCCGATCGCGCCGCCTTCGTCTTCTTCGTCGACCTCCGCCCCCGCCCGCATCGCGCTCGGCAGCGCGGCCTTCGCCGCCGCCTTCGCATCTCCACCGACGAGTGCCGCCCGTGCCCCGGCCCGCGCGGCCACGCTCGCCGACCAGAGAGCCTGGCCGGCGAGCGCGATCTGCGCCGCGAGGGCGAGCGCCAACAACAGAAAGGGAACCGCCGCGACCAGCTCTACCGAGGCGGTCCCTCTCTCCCCGTGACCCTTGTCGTCAGCGCTCTGGGGTGGCACGCCGACCACCCTGAACGGGAAATGCGCGCACGTGGTGCGCACAAAGGATCAATTCAGGGCCAACTCTGTGACGAAAGATGAACGCGCCGCCTCAGGCGGCGCACCCCTCAGCAGAGCGGCTTGCCGTTTTCGCCGATCGGGCGCAGATCGAAGACCTGGTGGCGCAGATAACCCTTCGGGAGCGTGCCCTGGAAGGTGTATTCGAGCTTCGTGTACAGCTGCTTCCCTTCGCAGCGCGTGATCTTCGAGAGGCGGATCTTCGCCTGTGGGCGGTAGACCTTCCCCTGGGCACAGTCGGGCGTGCAGCCGCGCACGTATCCGCGTCCGGTCGCTTCGGCCACCGCGCCGCCGTAGCTCTGGTACCTGACCCCGTAGATCGCCAGGGTCCCGTCACCGGAGAGGAGGAATTCGTGCGGGCGCACCTTCGGCGGGGCCGGATAGATGCCCGACTCGACATAGACCTTTTCCGCCGCGATCGCCGCCGCGGGCACCGCGAGCGCGAGCAGGACCACGACGAGGAGAGAGAGCCTGGACCTCATACCCGTCTCAGTAGGTGTTCGCCTCGGTCCAGATTCGCCAGATCGCGACGATCGACGCGGCGAGCAGCAGCAGCCAGAGCAGCGTCCCCGGCCCGCTCGACCAGAGCTTGTCCTGGCCCGCGATCAGGAGCGCCAGCATCCCGAAGGCGCCGTAGAAGATCGCCCGCCGGGCGTCGCTCAGGGTCGCCAGCGTCAGCTGGTTCTGCCGACTCAGCGTGTAGAGCATCCAGGAGATCCCGGCCAGGAAACCCATCGCGATCGCCGTGGTGATCGTCGCGACCGCGTTGCCGCCGCCAGGGAGGAACGCCACCCCGAGCGCCAGGAGCATGATGATCGCGACATTTCGCGCGGCCTTCACCCGATCAATCGTACTGCGCGGCGCACCTCAGGCGTCAAGCGTTTTTGATGACGATGCCCTCGAGGATCTGGGCCGCCTTCTCGGTCGCGTCGATCGCCTCCTCGAGCACCTCGAAGATGTCCTTCCAGCGGATCACGACCATCGGGTCGATCGCGTTGGTGAAGAGCGAGGCCAGGGCGTTGCGGAAGATCCGGTCGCCTTCGTTCTCGAGCCGGTGCACCTCGATCCAGTGCCGGTCGAGATCCTTGAACGACGGCAGCTCCTCGAGCCCGGCCGCCAGATGCCGGCAACCCCCGACCAGCACCTTGGTCAGCGCCGTCGCCTGTTCCATCGGCGCCTCGACCTGGTACAGCCCGAGGAAATCGGCCGCCTCCTCGGTGAAGTCGACGATGTCGTCGAGCGCGGTCGCCAGCCCGTAGACGTCCTCACGATCGATCGGGCTGATCTCGGTCGTGTTCAGCCGCTGCACGATCGAGTGGGTGATCTTGTCGCCGCGATGCTCGGCCTCGACGATCTGCTCCCCCAGCGTCCCGGCATCGGGCCACTCGGTCATCATCTCGTCGAGCAGCGTCGCCGCGTGCACCCCGTTCTTCCCGGCCTCGATGAACAGATCGAAGAAGGTCTGATCGTGAGGAAGCGGCGATCGCCTGGGCACCGTCGCCATCCTAATGACGGAACGCGCCTCCGGCATCTCAGCCCGCCGCCGCCAGTTGCTCGGCCGCCCGCGTCGCCGCCCGTTCGCGCAGTTCCCGCTGCACGTCGCGGCGCGGCTCGCCCTCGGCCCGCACGATCCGGGTCCACTCGCCGTCGGCGCCGAGCTCCCAGGAATTCACGTTGTCCTCGAGGCAACGTTCCAGCACGTCGACCATTTCCGCCCGCAGCGCCGGGTCTTCGACCGGCGCCACCAGCTCGACCCGGCTGTCGAGATTGCGCGGCATCATGTCCGCCGAGCCCATCAGCACCCGGACCTCGTCGCCGCGGTGGAAGGTGTAGACGCGCGAGTGCTCGAGGAAGCGGCCGACGACCGAGATCACCCTGATGTTCTCCGAGATCCCCGGCACGCCCGGCTTCAGGCAGCAGATCCCGCGCACGTTCAGCTCCACCGACACCCCCGCCTGCGAGGCCCGGTAGAGCGCCTGGATGCAGCCCGCGTCGACCAGCGAGTTCATCTTCAGCGCGATCCGCGCCTCCTGCCCCGCCTCGTGGGCGGCGATCGTCGCGTCGATCTCGCCGATGAAGCGGTCGCGCATCGTCGTCGGCGAGACCAACGTCTTGCGGTAACGGGCGGGCCGCCCGTAACCGGTGAGGAAGTTGAACATCTCGGCGACATCGGCACCGATGTCGGGATCGGCGGTGAAGAGCCCGAAGTCGGTATAGAGGCGCGCCGTCTTCTGGTGGTAGTTGCCGGTCCCGATGTGGACGTACTCGCGCACCTGCTGGCCCTCACGCCGCGCCACCAGGATCGCCTTGACGTGGGTCTTCAGCCCCGGGATCCCGTAGACGACGTGGACGCCCGCCTCCTCCAGCGCTTTCGCCCAATGGATGTTCGCCTCCTCGTCGAAGCGCGCTTTCAGCTCCACCATGCAGACCGCCTGCTTGCCGCGTTCGGAGGCACGGATCAGCGACGGCACCAACGGCGAGTCGTCGCTGGTCCGGTACACGGTCTGCTTGATCGCCAGCACGTCGGGGTCTTCGACCGCCTGCTCGACGAACCGTTCGACCGAGGTGGCGAACGAGTCGTAGGGATGATGGACGAGCAGGTCGGCGTGGCGGATCTCGCGGAACATGTCGACCGCGCGCTCATCCTCGCCTCCCTGCAGCCGCGGCTGCGTCACCGGCGTCCAGGGCGAGTAGCGCAGCTCGGCGTGGCCGGGGACGTCGGCGATCTCGCTCAGGTCGGCGAGGTCGAGGAGGCCGTCGATGTCGTAGACCTCGCGGTCTTCGAGCCGCAGCGCGCCGACCAGCTCGTGCCGCAGCCTGGGGTTCATCCCCCGCGCGATCTCGAGCCGCACCACCTCTCCGAAGCGCCGGCGGCGGAGCTCGTCCTGGACCGCCTGCAGCAGGTCGTCGGCCTCGTCGGAGACCGTGAAATCGGCGTCGCGGGTGACGCGGAAGAAGCCGTGGTCGACCACTTCGGTGCCGGGGAAGAGCACATCGAGGTTGGTCGCGATCACCTGCTCGAGCGGCACGAACGTGCCCTCCGCACCGACCGGCAGGAAGCGGCCGAGCAGCTCCTTCGGCACCTTGACGCGGGCGACGATCTCGACCTCGCTGTCGGGGTCGCGCAACAGCACCGCGAGGCTCAGCGAGAGGTTCGAGATGTAGGGGAAGGGCCGGCCGAGGCCGATCACCAGCGGGGTCAGCGCCGGGAAGACCTGCTCGTGGAAGCGGCGGTCGATCTGGCGGCGCTCCTCCTCGCTCGCGTCGCCGAGCGAGACGATGCGGACATCCTCGTCCTCCAGCGCCGGGCGCAGCTCGTCGCCGAAGCAGCGCTGCAGCCGCCGGTCGAGCTCCAGCACGCGCCGCTGGATGCGGTCGATCTGCTCGCCCGGGCGCAGCCCGTCGGGCCCGCGGGCGTCGATCCCGGCCTCCATCTGGTCGAACAGCCCGGCCACCCGGACCATGTAGAACTCGTCGAGGTTGGAGGCGTAGATCGCGCAGAACCGCAGCCGCTCCAGCAGCGGCACCTCGGGGTCCTCGGCGATCTCCAGGACCCGCCGGTTGAACTCCAACCAGGAGAGCTCCCGATTGAAGTAGAGGTCGGGATCGTCGAAGCCTGGCGCTACCGAGTCGGACAAGGGGACATCGTACTGTGGGGGCGCGTCCGCTAGGCGGGGGTCTGGGTCGGCGGGGGGACCCTCCGATGGACCCCCTCTCTCACGAACTGCGGGGAGGTTCGTTCGGGGGTCCATCGGAGGGTCCACGAGCCGAAGCGGGGGCTCGCGTCAAGCGGCCACTTGAAGGGCTGATGGGAGCGCGACGGAGGTGCCGTCGAGGGCCAGCCTGTAGCCCGCGGCGAGCTGGCTGAGGCAGCGCTCCCAGGAGCGGGCGCGGGCACCCCGCGCCCCGGCGGAGCCGAGCTTGGCGCGCAGCTCCGGGGAGGCGGCGAGCTGCAGCAGCGAGCCCGCGATGTGGTCGGCGTCGGGGCGGCAGAGCAGACCGGTGTGGCGGTTCTCGACCAGCGCCGCCGGGCCGCCCTCGGCGACCGCCACCACCGGCAGCCCGCTGGCGCCGGCCTCGAGGATCACCTGGCCGTAGGTGTCGGTGACGCTGCAGAAGAGGAAGGCGTCGGCGCTCGCGTAGGCGACCGCCAGGTCCTCGCCGCCGAGCCAGCCGAGGAAGGTGGCGGCGTCGCCGAGGCGCTCGCGCAGCTCGGCCTCCTCGGGCCCACCGCCCGCCAACAGCAGGTGCAGCCGCGGGTCGGCCTCATGGGCGCGGAGGAAGGCCTCGGCGAGCAGGTCGACCCCCTTCTCACGCGAGAGGCGGCCGGCATAGAGGACCTTGATCTCGCCCGGGAAGGCGTCGCGATCGGCCTTCGCCGGGTCGAAGCGCTCGACGTCCACCCCGCGCTCCCAGCGGCCGACCTTGGTGCCGTCGACGCCGAGGTCGGCGAGCGAGGCGTCGGCCGCCGGGCTCGGCGAGAGGACCCGCGCGGGCGCGTTGTAGAAGGCGCCCAGGCCCGCCTTGGCGACCGCCTCCAGCATCGCGTCGGCGCGCAGGCCGGCGTAGGTGGCGAGCTCGGTGTGGTAGCTGGCGAGCAACGGCACCCCGGTGATCCGCCCAAGCAGCGTCGCCGCGATCCCGGCCGGGCCGGGGGCGGTGACGTGGACCAGGTCGTAGTTGCCTTCGGCGAGCGCCTCGACCAGCTCCGGCACCGCCGGCACCCCGAGCCGCATCCCCTTGTACATCGGCAGCTCCAGCTCGGCGGCGGCGGGAAGGCGGCGGTCGACGCCCGGATCGGTGCCGATCACGTCGACCTCGAAGCCCGGCACGCCGCGCTCGCGGATCTGCTCGATCGTGTGGGTGACGCCGTGCATCGAGCCGATCCCGTCGACGATCAGGGCGACCCGGCGCCGGTCGTCCTCGCGCACCCGCAGCTTCGCCTTCTCGGCGCCGAGGAAGGCGATCGACGGCGCGTAGGGGAAGGCCGGGACGAGCGCCTCGAACGCACCGCCCGCGGCGCTCGCGAGGTCACCCGAGGAGAACGCTTCGACGCCCTCGTCGACGGCGACCCGCAGGCGCCGCTCGTGGCGGCGGCGGGCGCGCCGGTAGAGGTCGGCGTGGGAGAAGCCGTCGGCCTGGAGCATCTCGATCAGATCGCGGCCACGGGCGTCGATCCCGACCCCGGCGAGCCAGGCCTCGAGCAGGCAGCGAGCGTCCTCGGGACCGATGTCGGTCGCCACCTTGCCCTCGCGGGCGTCACCCTCGCGGATCACCCGTTCGGCCATCTTCAGCACCGCGGTCGGGTCGGGGGCGGTCCCCGGCGCGGCGACCTCGGCCTCGTCGAGGGCGCGCGTGGCGAGCGCCATCGCGGCGTGCGTCCACTTCGCGGCCGAGCCCTGTTCGCCGCGCGCCTCGGCGTGGCCTTCGCGCAGGTGGGCGAGAAACTCTTCCGGCGTCGTCACATCGGCCGGCACCTCGGTGAAGGTGCGACCGATGTCGACGCCTGCATGGTCGTCGGAGCCGCCGATCCCGGTGCCGCCGCGCGTGTCGACGTAGACGGCGGCAGGCATGTTCAGCTCCGCGGCGCGCGACCCGTTGCGGACCTCCCAGATCGGGAAGATTTCCGCCAGCCGCCGCCGGTGGCGCCGTGTGAGCGGCGCCGCGACGTAGAAGAAGGGGTGCGCCAGGGCGCAGGCGATCCCGTTGTCGTGCAGGTAGGCGGCACAGGCCTCGACGTCGCCGGCGTGGGCCTGCAGCCACTCGTGGTCTCCGGGAGTGATCCCGTAGCAGAGGACGTGAACCGCCTGGGGCTCGCCGGCGAAGCGGGCGGTCAGCTCCTCGGAGACGAAGGTGTCGGGCAGGTGCTCGATCTCGAGCGCCCCCTCGATCGTGTCGTGATCGGTGATCGTCACGAAGTCCATCCCCCGTTTCTTGGCGAGCTCGTAAACCTCCTGCGGAGGGGTCGCGCACTCCGGCAGTCCGAGGCTGCGCTGGACGCCGAGGCGGGAAAGCTGCGAGGCGGTGGAGTGGCAATGCAGGTCAGCACGGGAAGTCATCGGTGTCTCCCTTCAATTTCTCGTCATTGCACCGCCATATTTCGCGATTTGCAGGGAAATCGTGTGAACCACCTGCAAATAAGACGTGAATTTCGTGTGACCTTGCAAAAGGGATGCGTTGCGAAGGGTGGTCCGATGGACCCCTTCTCTCACGAACGGCAGGGAGGTTCGTTCAGGGGTCCATCGGACCACCACCGAACCTGCGCCACCGGGCGCGCGCCTGGGAACGCTTGCGCGGTTCACAACTTCGGCCATGGCGAAGAAACGAACCTTGGAAGCCGCCGCCCCCCGCCCACCCCGGACGAACCCGCCCGGCCCGACGTACCAGCTAGGCCGCGAGCCGCTCGGGACTGCTGCCGTTGGCCGACCCGTTCAGCAGGTCGAGGATGATGCCCTCGCGGAGGCCGCCCTTGCCGATCTGGAGGGGCTGGCCGAGGAGCTCGGAGACCTTCTCCAGGAGGAGCACGCCGGTGGTGAGGATGCGGACCCGCTGCGGGTCGAGCTCGAAGCGGCGGGCGACGTCGGCCGCCGGGTCGGCGGAGAGGACGCGGATCGCCCGCTCCAGGGTCTCGTACTCGAGCACCGCGCCGACCAGGCGACGCAGGCTGGTGGCCGAGCCGCCGACCGCGACGGCCTGGGCCGGGTGGTCGATCTCGACGCCGTCGAAGAAGTCCTCGATGTGGTCGCGGACGCGGCGGATCTCGGCCGCCGAGGGCGGGTCCGAGGAGATCAGCTCGTCGGCGAGGACGCCGGAGCCGATGTGCCAGGAGCGCACCTCTTCGACCCCGTCGGCGATCGTGCCGAGGATCACCTCGGTCGAGCCGCCGCCGATGTCGACGACGCCGATCGGCCCGTCGACCGGGTGGCCGAGGGCCTTGGTCGCGCCGATGAAGGCGAGCCGCCCCTCCTCCTCGCCGCTGAGGATCTCGACCTCCACCCCGGCCGCCTCGGAGATCGCCGCCGCGACCTCCGTACCGTTGGTCGCCTCGCGCACCGCCGCGGTCGCCACCGCGCGGATCTCGATCGCGCCGAGCTCCCGCGCCAGCCGCACCTGCGTCGCCACCAGCTCACCGACCTCGTCGATCTTGTCGGGCAGGATCGCGCCTTCGTCGTCGATCGCCTTGGAGATGCGCGTGTAGGCGCGCTGTTCCATCACCTTCTTCAATTGACCGTCGACCGGCTCCGCGACCAGGACGCGGGTCGTGTTGGAACCGATGTCGATCGCGGCGCAGATCATCAGGCGATGTACGACATCTTCCCAGGCCGAGCGGATCTCAAGCTTGCGCACTCGGGTGCGAGGCGTCCTCGAACTCCCGAAATAGCCCGGTTACGACGAACGCGACCTGCTCGCCGATGTCGACCGCGTTGTCGGCGATCCGCTCGATCGCCCGCGCCGTCAACAGCATCGTCATCGCCCATTCGCGGCGGTCGGCATCGTCGCCGATCTCCAGCGCCAGGCCGAAGCACTCGCGGTTCAGTTCGTCGACGACATCGTCGCGCTCGACCAGGTCGCGGGCCATCTCGATGTTGCGCTCTTCGAAGGCCCGCTTCGCCTGGCTGATCAGCGATTTCGTGTGCACGCCCATGGTCAGGATCAGCTTCACCATCCGCTCGTCGGCGGGCGGCTCGTGCCCCGACATCGGGATCACCTTGCAGATGTTCACGCACTGGTCGCCCATCCGCTCGATGTTCTTCAGCACGTGCAGCAGCGCCGAGATCAGGCGCAGGTCGGTAGCCACCGGGGACTGCGTCGCCAGCAGCGTGATCAACGCCTGGTGGACCTCCAGGTAGCGACCGTCGATCCGGTCGTCGTCGGCGACCACGATCTGGGCCAGCTCGATGTCCTGGTGCTCGACCGCCTCCAGCGTCCGCGAGAGCGACGCGCTGACCAGATCGAGCCCACCGAGGCCGCTCGCTTCGAGCGCCTGCAGTTCTTCCTGATAGCCGATCCGGACCTCGGTCATCGTCGCCTGACCGCTCCTACCCGAAGCGGCCGGAGACGTAGTCCTCGGTCGCCTTCTGCCGCGGGTTGGTGAAGATCTGTTCGGTCGGGCCGATCTCGACCAACCGCCCCGGCTTCCCCGTTTCCTCGAGGTTGAAGAAGGCGGTGTTGTCGGAGGCGCGCGCCGCCTGCTGCATGTTGTGGGTGACGATCGCGATCGTGAATTCCTTCTTCAACTCGCCGATCAGGTCCTCGATCGCCAGCGTCGCCACCGGGTCGAGCGCCGAGCAGGGCTCGTCCATCAGCAGGACCTCGGGGCTGACCGCGGTGGCGCGGGCGATGCAGAGGCGCTGCTGCTGGCCGCCGGAGAGGCCGGCCCCGGGCCGGTCGAGGCGGTCCTTGACCTCCTCCCAGAGATGGGCGCCGCGCAGGCTGCGCTCGACGATCTCGTCCTTCTCGGCCTTCCTGACCTTCTCCGAGTTGAAGTTGAGCCCGGCGGCGACGTTGTCGTAGATCGACATCGTCGGGAACGGGTTCGGCTGCTGGAAGACCATCCCGATCAGTCGCCGCACCGCGACCGGGTCGACGCCGTCGGCGTAGATGTCCTCGCCGTCAAGCTCGATGTCCCCTTTCACGGTCGCCCCCGGGGTCAGCTCGTGCATCCGGTTCAACGAACGCAGGAAGGTCGTCTTGCCACAGCCGGAGGAGCCGATCAGCGCCGTCACCTTGTTCGGCTCGATCGTCATGTCGACTCCGGCGACCGCCTGGAAGTCCCCGTAGTAGAGATCGACGCCCTTGGCCTGGAGCGTCTTCGCGCGGACACCCGCGGCGCTCGCGGCGGCCTGGCTCGACGTCTCGGTGACCGCCCCGGCAGGCGCCATCGTGCCCCCGCCCTGCGCTCCGCCGACACCCGACTTCTCCCGTGATCCGAACATTCCCCTCAGTTTCCTTCCCTCCACGGCTAACGCATCTCCGTTTTGTAGTGGCGGTAGACCAGGCGCGCGATCACGTTGAGCAACATCACGATAACGATGAGGACCAACGCCGCCGCCCAGGCTCTGTCGTAGGACGCCTGTTTCATCACCCCAGGCGATCGGTACTCGTTGTAGGCGTAGACCGCGAGGTTCTGCATGCGGCCCGAGAACGGGTTCCAGTTCGTCGTGTCGACGACGCCGGTGGTGACCAGCAGCGGCGCCGTCTCGCCGATGATCCGCGCGGTGGCGATCATCACCCCGGTGACCAGCCCGGCGAAGGCGGTCGGCAGCACGACCTTGACGATCGTCTTCCACTTCGGCGTGCCGAGCGCGTAGGAGGCCTCGCGCAGGTGGTTCGGGACGATCTTCAGGACCTCCTCGGCGGAGCGGATGACGATCGGGATCATCAGCACCGAGAGCGCCAGCGAGCCCATGATCCCCATCCGGATGCCGGGGCCGAAGAAGAGCTCGAAGAGCGCGTAGGCGAAGAGGCCGGCGACGATCGAGGGGATGCCGGTCATGACGTCGACGAAGAAGGTGAGCGCGCGCCGCAGCGGGCCGCGGCCGTACTCGTTCATGTAGATCGCGGCCATGATCCCGATCGGCACCGAGATGACGACCGCGCAGCCGGTGATCACCAAGGTGCCGACGATCGCCTGCTCGGCGCCGCCGCCGCCGACCACGCCGCGCGCGTCGGAGGTGAAGAATTCCCAGCTGAGCCCGGCCGCGCCGCGCTTCACCACCTCGTAGAGGAGCGAGATCAGCGGCGCCATCGAGAGCGCGAAGGCGGCGGCGATCCCCATCGTGATCGCCCGGTCCTTGGCCCGGCGACGCCCCTCGACGGCGCGCGACCAGGCGTAGACGGCGACGATCCCGACCAGGGCGCCGAAGACGAGCATCAGGGCGATCGTGAACCAGCCGAGCGCCGCCTCGACCGCGCCGCAGAAGATCAACGAGCCGACCAGGGCGCCCCACGGCGCCCAGCCGGGCAGCGCCCCGCCTCCCCCCTCCTGGGCGAAGATCGAGCGCTGCGGCCGGGTCGCGACGGTGCTGTCGGGCGGCGGCGTCATTGCGGTTGGGAGCGGGCGATGATCAGCCGCGCGAGGAAGTTGGTGGCCAGGGTGATCGCGAAGAGGACGAGCCCGGTGGCGATCAACAGGTTGATCGTCAGGCCCGAGGACTCGGGGAAGTTGAGGGCGATGTTGGCGGCGATCGTCGAGGGGTTGGCCTGGCTGATCAGGTTGAAGGTGACGCCGCCGGAGACGGAGAGGATGATCGCCACCGCCATCGTCTCGCCGAGCGCCCGGCCGAGGCCGAGCATCGCGCCGGAGATCACCGACGAGCGGCCGAACGGGAGGACCGTGGTGCGGATCATCTCCCAGCGGGTCGCGCCGAGTGCCTGGGCGCCCTCCTGGAGTTTGCGCGGCGTCTGCGAGAAGACCTCACGGGCGACGGCGGAGACGATCGGCAGGATCATCACCGCGAGGACCAGGCCGACGACCAGCATCGTGCGGCCGGTGATCGACGCGGGCCCTTCGAAGATCGGGATCCAGCCGAGCTTTTCTTCCAGCCATCTCATCACCGGCACGGCGGCCGGCCCGAGCACGAAGATCCCCCAGAGGCCGTAGACGATGCTCGGGATCGCGGCCAGCATGTCGACGAAGAAGCCGAGCGTCAGCGCGATCCGCGGCGGCGCGATGTGGGTGATGAAGAGCGCCACGGCGACCGCCAGCGGGACCGCGATGACCGTCGCCAGCGCCGCGGCGAGGACGGTGCCGAAGGCGAGCGGCGCGACGTATTCGATGAAGCTCTGCTGCTTGGGCAGTTCCGAGGCCGACGCGGTCAGCGCCGGGAACCCCTCGGTGACGAGGAAGACGGCGACCCCGACGAGCAGCGCCAGGATCGTCACCGCGGCGACCACCGCGATGTTGGAGAAGACCCGGTCGCCGCGGCGGCGGCGCCCTCCGGACGCCGCCGCCAGCAGCTGGCCGGCATTGGTGGTGGTGTCGAACCGGGCCATTCCCGCCTATTCGATCGCTGCGACCGCCGCCGCGACCTTGGCCGACAGCTTGCTCGAGAGCGGTGCCGAGCCGGCCGCTTCGGCCGCCAGTTCCTGCCCTTCCGGGCTGGTGGCGTATTCGAAGTACGACTTCACCAGTTCGGCTTCCGACGCCGACTTGTACTTGGTGCAGCCGATCAGCGAGGACACCAGGACGATCGGGTAGGTGCCCGACGATTCCGTCTTGCGGTCGATTTCGAACGCGATGACGTCCTTGCTGCCTTTCTCCAGTTCCGGGTCTTCCTTGGAGAGATCGAGCACCTTCGCCGCCGCTTCCGGGGACGGTTCGGCCCAGTCGCTGCCGACCTTGATCTTGGCGATGCCGAGTTCGCCGGCCTGGGAGGCGTCGGCGTAGCCGATCGCGCCTTCGCCGGCCGAGACCGCTTCGACGACGCCGGAGGTGCCGGAGGCCGCTTCGCCGCCCTTCACCGGCCATTCACCGCTCACTTCGTGGGTCCAGACGCTGGGCGCCACTTTCGAGAGGTAGTCGGTGAAGTTTTCGGTCGTGCCCGACTCGTCGGAGCGGTTGACCGGGACGATCCGCGTTTCCGGCAGTTCGACTTCGGGGTTCTCCTTGGCGATCTCCGGGTCGTTCCAGTTTTCGATTTCCTGGTTGAAGATCTTCGCCAGGGTTTCCGGTTCGAGTTTCAGTTCTTCGACGCCCGGCAGGTTGTAGATGATCGCGATCGGCGAGATGTAGTTCGGGACCTCGACCAGTTCACCCGGTTCACAGCGCTTGATCGCCTTGCCCAGCTCGCCTTCCGATTCGGAGAGCGGCGTGTCGCTGGCGCCGTAGGCGACGCCCCCGGCGATGAACTGTTCGCGGCCACCGCCGGAGCCGACGGCGTCGTAGGAGATCGTCGCGCCGCCGTTGGCGTTCTCGAATTCGGCGATCCAGGCTTCCTGGGCCGCCTGCTGCGCGGTCGAGCCGGCACCGGCGATTTCACCCGAAGCTTCGGTCGATGGAGCGCCCCCGCCTTCGCTTTCGCCGCTGCCTTCGCCGCTCGAACTTCCGCTGGACCCACTGCCCCCGCAGGCGGCGAGGCCGAACACGAGCACGCAGGCGGCGGCGAACACCGCAAGCCATCTAGAGCTGGACATCAGTCTCCCTCTTCGTTAGTTGACGAGAAATCGAGGCCGCTTTCGGTGCAGCCTTCGGGCGAGCGTCTCAACGCCGCACCGGGACCTTGTTATCTGGGTGTGGCGAGCGTGTAAAAAAAATGTAAAAGCCCGTTATCAGCCGTCGGGCGAGAAGCGGTAGCCGATCCCGTTGTGGGTGTAGATCAGCTTCTGGTCCGGCAGCGCGGCGCCGAGCTTGGCCCGCAACCTGCTCACGTAGACGTCGACCGAGCGGTCGTCGCGGCGTGGCGGGGTGCCCCAGACGGAGGCGTGGAGCTCCTCGCGGGTGAGGATCCGCTGCGGGTTCGACCAGAGGGTGATCAGCAGCTGCAGCTCGCGCACGGTGAGGCTGAGCGGGCGACCGTCGACCAGCGCCGCGTGCTCCTCCGGCCGCACTTCCAGCCTCCCTGCCTTATCCGACGCGCTACCTACCGGCATCGTGGCCGAGCTTGCCGCCGGCCGCGCTGAAAGTCGTTACGCCGCAGTGAAGCTTTTGTGAACGTCTTGTGAACCGGTGTCCGCGGCGGGCTGCTGCGGGGCGACCGGCGGCACAGCCATGCCGGTCGACTCGGGGTCGAACCGGTAGCCGACGCCGAAGTGGGTGTGGATGTACTCCCATTCCGGCGAGCGCTTCTCCAGCTTCTGGCGCAGCTTGCGGATGAAGACGTCGACCGAGCGATCGCCGTGGGCCATCGCGTAACCCCAGACCCGCTGGTAGATCGTCTCCCGCTCCAGAACCTGTCCCTGGGTGCCGGCGAGCAGGTGCAGCAACTCGAACTCGCGCCGGGTCAGGTCGAGGCTTTCGCCGGAGACGAAGGCCTGGAAGCGGTCCGGGCGGATCTCCAGCTCCCCGGCGAGCACCGGCGAGGACTCCGTCTCGTGACGGCCGCGGCGGTGGCGCCGGGTGACCGCTTCGATGCGGGCGATCGCCTCCTCGGGGTGCGAGGGCTTGGTGATCCAGTCATCGACGCCGAGCCGCAGGCCGCGGACCCGTTGGGCCACGGTCGAGCGCCCGGTGCAGACGACGACGCCGAGGTCCGGCAGCAGGCTGCAGACGCGGTCGAGGTAGCGCCAGGCCTCGTCGCCGAGCACCGCCGGGTCGACCAGCAGGGCGTTCAGCTTCATCGCGACGAGCTGATCGGGCGGCA
>DATJWW010000057.1:0-21976 GCA_035500835.1 Solirubrobacterales bacterium
GCATGAGGACCTGTGACGTCCTCGGCGTATTCCGTACCTCCGTGTGAACTTCCCTGAGAATCCCTCACGTCCCGGGCGTCTCGTGGCGGCCACACCCTGCCGGGGTCGCCACGAGACGCCCGGGACGCACCTCGGACGGCCGCTCCGCGGGATCGGCCGCCCCGCTAAGCGTCGAAGATCTCGTTGACGTCGCCGGCGGCGACCGCGTGGACGCCATCAATCTCACCGAGGTCGGCGGCGAGGGAGGCGACCGGGGCGCGGCCGTGGATCTCCAGGGAGACGGCGACGTACTCGCCCGGATCCTCACCGCGGTCGACGTTGACGTCGGCGACTTTGAAGTCACGGGAGGTGCAAGTCTCGAGCACCTTGCGGAGGATGCCGCGGCCGTCCTCGTAGACGACCCGCACCGCCGAAGGCGCGTAGGGGGAGGCGGGCAGACGCCGGGCGAGCGGCGCGAGGATGTAGACGGTGGCGAAGTAGGCGAGCGTGGTGGCGATCGCGACGACCGGCAGCGAGGCGCCCGCCGCAGCACCGACCGCGGCGGTCAGCCAGGCCCCGGCCGCGGTGGTCAGCCCGCGCACCGAGTCGCGGCGGACGAAGATCAGCCCGGCGCCGATGAAGCCGATCCCGGAGACGATCTGCGCCGCGACCCGCGAGGGATCGAGCACGACTTCGTTCGGCACCAGCACGTCGAAGAAGCCGTACTTCGAGATCAGCATGAAGGCCGCCGACCCCACCCCGACCAGGGTGTAGGTGCGGAGGCCGGCGTTTTTCTGGCGCAGCTCGCGGTCGAGCCCGATCGCCGCCGAGAGCGCGAGCGCCAGTCCGAGCCGCCAGATCAGGTCCCATTCGTTCACAATTTGTTTACATTCTCTACCAAAAGACTCAGCTTTGCCCTGCGACGAACTATTCGCAGGTGGGGCGCCGGCCTTCGGGGAGCTCGCGGATCTTGCCGTGGGGGTCGACGGCGAGGCCGATCGGGCTCGCCGTCGAGGGGGTCGCGGCGCGCCTGCCGTCGACCGTCACCTCGACCGAGCCGTTGCCGAAGGCGGCGGTGTAGGAGCGCGAGTGGAAGGGGCCGGCGGTTTCGCCGGCCGCCAGGGTGGTGCCGTCGACCAGCGGCTTGCCCTTCGCGTCGAGGACGCAGGTCCAGACTTCGGCGGTCGGTTCGATCCTCAGCGCCACGGAGGACTTCGATCTCGGCTTCGCGGTGCCCTTGGCCTTGGTGGCGTTCGCCTTCGGCTTCGATGATCCGCTGCCTTTCGTCGTCCCGGACGCCGTGTCTTCGCCGCTCTTGGTTCCCCCTCCCCCGCCCGCCGAAACAAGCAGCGCGACGGCGACGACGATCGCCACCACCACGACTCCGCCGGCGACCCACGCGTAGATCCCCTGGCGGGCACGGCGGCGGCGGAGCGCCTCGGCCCGCCGCGAGGAGGTGCGGGCGAACGGCGAGGTCGGCGCCTCGCCGCCACGCCCGCCGGCGCCGCGTTGCCGCCGGTACTCCTCGACCAGCGGCTCGGGATCGACGTCGAGGTACCGCGCGTACTTGCGGATGAAGGAGCGCGCGTAGAACTCCTCCGGCAGCGCATCCCATTCTTCGGCCTCGATCGCGCGCAGATAGCGGGCGCGGATGCCGGTGGCGGCATGGACCTCCTCGAGGTCCACCTTCCGCCTCGTCCGCGCCGCGGACAGGGTGTCGCCGATTACACCCACGCCCCCATTGTGCAAGGTTCACGGCGTGACCGTCGACGCCCGGAGACGGTCCGCGAGCTGCGCCGCCTGGGTCGGGCCCGCGAGTTACACCTCGACGGGAACGCGCGGCGCGTCTTCGGCCTCGGCCGGGCGGCCCGGCGCGACCGTCAACCCGTCGGCATCGACGTCGCGCACCTCCGACAGACGCGAGGGCAGGACCCAGAGGACCCCGGCCATGGCGCCGATCGCGGCGATCCACATCGTCGAGCGGAGGCCGATCGCGCCGGCGACGAACCCGGCGCCGAGCGCCCCCAGCGGGCGCACGCCCCAGTTGACGAAGAGGATCGCGCCCCAGACCCGCGAGCGCAGCTGGTCCGGGATGATCGCCGCCTGCAACGAGCCGAGGGCGACCTCGAGGATCATCACGCCGATCCCGGCCCCGAACTCGGCCAGGGTCAGCAGCGCCATCGTCAGCCCGGGCGGGCCGGAGCTGAGGGGGACGAGGACCAGCGGCAGCGGGGCGAGGACGAAGGAGGCGATCAGCGCGTTGCCGAGGCCGATCCGCGCGTTCACCGACCTGGCGCAGGCGGAGCCGATGATGCTGCCGAGCGCGCCGACGCCGAGCGCGATCCCGATCGCCCCCGAGCCGAGGCCGAGCTCCTCGGTCGCGAAGAGGACCAGCAGCGCCCAGAAGGCCGTGTTGAAGAGGTTGAAGGTGGCGGTACCGAGCAATGAGGCCCGCAGCAGCGGGGTGCGACGGACGAAGCGGATGCCGGCCGCGAGCCCGCCCGAGTCGGCGGCCGCGGCGGGCGGCTCGGGGACGTCGGCGCGGCGGACGAAGAAGGCCGAGGCGAGGAAGGTGAATCCGTCGACGGCGATCGCCACCGGCGCGGTCAGCGCCGCGACGAGGAGACCGCCGATGGTCTTGCCGCCGACCACCGCGAGCGAGCGGCTGCCGATCAGCAGCGAGTTCGCCTCGACGTAGTCGACCGGCTTGACCAGCGAGGTGAAGACGGTCTGTTCGGCGACCATGAAGAGGACGCTGAGGGTGCCGGTGGCGAAGGCGACCACATAGAGGATCGGCATCGTGAGGACACCGAAGACGGCGGCCAGCGGCAGCCCGAGCAGCAGCGCGGCGCGGCCGAGATCGGCGCCGACCAGGATCGCGCGGCGGCTGCGACGGCGGTCCGCCCAGGCCCCGAGATGGACCGCGAAGAAGAGGCACGGCGCCAGCTCCGCCGCCGCCAGCAGACCCATCTGCCGGGCGTCGGCGTGGAGGGTGAGGATGGCGAGCAGCGGGATCGCGAGCAGCGCGATCTGGTCGCCGAAAAGGGAGATCGTCTGTCCTGTCCAGTAGTCGCGGAAGGGACGGTTGGCGCGCAGCAGGTCGGGGATGTGGCGGCGCATCAGTCGCCTTCCATGTGCTCGAGCGGGAAGGCGAGCTGGACGAACATGGCGGCGCGGGCGCCCTCCGGCCGGGCACCGGGATCGTCCACCCGCCGCATGTAGGGCGCGAGCAGCGCGGCGATCTGCCGGTTCAGCTCGGCGAGCTCGGCGGCGGTGACGTAGAGCAGGCGGTCGCCGTAGAGGGCGGCCTCCGACCATTCGGCGCTCTCGGCATGGCGCCGCTCGACCGAACGCAGGGCCTCCTCGAACCAGCGCTCGACGGCGACGCGGGTGAGCATGTCGCCCGCCTCGTCGGGCTCGCCGTCGGGACTGCGGGCGGCCCATTCGGTGTGGCTTGCCGTCGCCCGCCACGGCCGCGCCCGCCCGCGCCCGCCGCCCGCTTCCTCGACCAGTCCCCATTTGGCGAGCTGGCGCAGATGGAAGGAGCAGCCCGCCGGGCTCTCGCCGATCCGCTCCCCCGCCTGCGTCGCGGTCAGCGGCCCGGCGCGGCGCAGCGCCGCCAGCAGCTTCAGCCGGGTGGGATGGGCGACGGCGCGCAGCGCGCGCGGGTCGGTGAGCTCGACGGCCGTCTCCGGGGCCATTGTCGAAAGGTAGCTTTCGAAAGAGTCCTTTTCAACGGTGCTTGACGCCGGTCTGGGCCAGCGGCGCGAGCTGCGGCTCCTTCACCGGCGTGTCACCGAGCGCCGCGTCGATCGCGGCGAGGGCGTCTGGGGAGAGCTCGATCCCGGCGGCCGCGGCGTTGGCGTGGACCTGCTCCGGCCGCGAGGCGCCGACGATCGCCGCCGCCACCTCCTCGCGCCGCAGCACCCAGGCGAGCGCCAGCTCGGTCAGGCTGTGCCCGAGCTCGGCGGCGATCGGCCGCAGCCGCTCGACCGCTTCCAGCGTCGCGTCGCCCATCAGCCGGCCGATGAACCCGCTCATCCACTCGCTGGCGGCGCGCGAGTCGGCCGGCGGCGCCTCGCCCGGCCTGTACTTGCCGGTCAGCACGCCCTGGGCGAGCGGCGACCAGACGATCTGCGAGATCCCGTTGCCGGCGCTCAGCGGGAAGATCTCGCGCTCGGGCGCCTGCCAGAGCATCGAGTACTGCGGCTGCGAGGAGACGAAGAGGTCGGGCCCGGCGATCTCGAGCGCCGCCTCGATCTGCTCCGGCAGCCACTCGCTGAAGCCGAGGTAGCGCGCCTTGCCCGCGGCGACGACCTGCTGCAAGGCCTCGATCGTCTCCTCGATCGCCACGTCGGGGTCGAAGCGGTGAGCCTGGTAGAGATCGACGTGGTCGGTCTGCAGCCGGGCCAGCGAGGCGTCGATCTGCTTGGCGATCTGGGCCGCCGAGAGGCCGCGGTCCGCGGGGTCGTCGGACATCTGCCCCCAGACCTTGGTCGCCAGGATGTAGCTGTCGCGCGGCCGGCCGGAGAGGATCTCGCCCCAGGCGGTCTCGGCGGCGCCACGCCCGTAGACGTTGGCGGTGTCGAAGAAGTTGATGCCGGCCTCGAAGGCGGCGTCGGTGCAGGCGCGGGTCTGGTCGAACTCGATCCCGCCCGCGTAGGTGAGCCAGGCCCCGAGGGCGATCTCCGATACCTCGAGGTCCGAGCTGCCGAGCTTGCGGTACCGCATGCGAGGCTTAATACCCGATCGGGTGCCGAACTACAAATCCCTTGGCGAAGAACGGTTCCGCGTGCCAGCGCGGCCCGGTGACGCCGGGCGCGTCGCCGCCGGTGTCCCAGCGTAGCCCGGCGACTTCCATGTAGACGTGTTCCTTGTTGGCGTAGATCGTGATCCACCTGCCGGGGCCGGGTTCACCCCAGGTCATGAAGGAGCCGGAGACGAGCGGCGCTTCGAGCAGCTTGCCGCCGTGCAGGGCGTAGCTGACCGAGCCCGAGCAGTCGTACCCCTTGTCCTGCCAGCGGGCGTGGCCACCACCCCATATATATGGGGTGGCGCGGATCCGGTTGGCGGCGGCGATCACCTGCTTGACCACGGTCGGCGCCGAGCGGGGGGCGACGGCGCGTTCGCCGGCCAGCGTCGCCTTCGCGCCGGGGACGGTGGGAGCGGGCGTCGGGATGCCGCTCGGGGTGGTGACCGCGGGCGCTTCGGTTTCCGCCGCGGTCGCCGGGGTCGAGGGGGTTTCGACGACTTCGCCGGAGTAGGTGGCGCCGACACCGCCCGATTCGGCGTGGGCGACGGGCGCGAGGAAGAGGGTCGCAAGCACGGCGAGGGCCGTCCAGGCGCCGATCCACGTCCGGCCGGCGCTGTGCGGTGGTCCCAGGCGGGTCATCACCGGGCGATTTTCGGCACCCGCGCCGTCGCCGGCGGATTTTGCAGGCCGTTGCACGTCGGCGCCCAAGCGTGAACTCCTCCCCGCCGACGGGTACAAAGGGTCCCGTGCGCCGCCTCGCCACGCTCATCGCCGCGATCGCCCTGCTCGGCGCGGCCCACGTTCCCGCCGCCGGCGCCTCGCCCTGGACGGCGACCAACCTCAACCTCGGCGACGCGGAAACGGTCTACGGCATGCATTGCGAAGCGAGCGGCTTCTGCGTCGGGGTCGGCGGGCAGGGCGTCGTCATCCAGTCGACCGCGCCGACCGCGGGCGCCACGGCCTGGACGATCGGCCACGTCGCGGTCAGCGAAGAAATGCGCGGCAACCTGCGCGGGATCTCCTGCCCGTCGTCCTCTCTATGCGTCGCGGTCGACTACAGCGGCGGGGTCTGGACGACGACCGACCCCGGCCTCGGCGCCGGCTCCTGGACGCCGACGCGCATCCCGAAAACGAAGGCGCTCTTCGGCATCAGCTGCGCCTCGACGACGCAGTGCGTCCTGGTCGGCAGCGCCGGGCTGGTCGTCACCTCCTCGAACCCCACCGGCGGCGCGAGCGCCTGGACGCGGGAGACGCTGTCGGGACAGCCGGCCCTGCGCTCGGTCTCCTGCACCGGCTCGCTCTGCGTGGCGAGCGCCTACGAAGGGCGGGTCTTGACCAGCACCGCGCCGGCGGGCGGCGCCTCGGCCTGGACCTCCCAGGGCCAGGTGTCCGGCGAATCGCCGCTGCTCGGGATGAGCTGCCTGGGCGAAGCGCTCTGCACGGTCGGCGGCGAAAGCAAGGTGGTGGTGACGAGCGCGCCGACCGGGGGCGCCGCGGCGTGGCCGACGACCTGGCTGACGCGCCGCTTCCAGATCGTCGCCACCGACTGCCCGGGGGCGAACCTCTGCGTCCTGTCCAGCAACAACGGCGAAGTCTGGGCGGCGACCAACCCCTTCGGCGGCACCGCCGCCTGGCTCACCGAACACCTGATCAAGGGGGTGACCAACGCCCTCTTCGGTCTCTCCTGCCCGAGCGAAACGCTCTGCGTCGCGGCGGGCAAATTCGGCCAGCTGCTGACCTCCACGGAGCCCGCCGCCACCGGCCAACCGGAACCGCCGCCGCCACCCCCGCCGCCGACCACGATCCTCACCCACAAGCCGGCGAAGACGATCCACCTCGGCGTCCGCACCCCCGCCCCGACCGTCTCCTTCCGCTTCAAGGGCAAGGGCACCGGTCCCTTCTGGTTCCGCTGCAAGCTCGACGGGCGCCCCGGCGCGATCTGCCGCTCGCCGCGCAAGGTCCGCGTCGGCGTCGGCAACCACGTCTTCCGCGTCCGCGCCTTCGGCGCCGGCGGCGGCGCGACGACGCAGCTGGCCTATCGCTTCAAGGTGGTGCGGGCGAAGCCCAAGCCGAAGCCGAAGAAGCAGCATCATCGCGGCGCCACCGGGTAGGTTCGCCGGATGAGATCCGCCGGACGTGCCGCGTGAGCTGGGTCGCGGTCTTCGATGTCTTCATCGTCTGCCACCTGGTCGGGGACTTCCTCTTCCAGACCGACTGGCAGGCGACACACAAGGACCGCGGGCTGGCGGGCGACCCGGTGCGCCGGCGGGCGCTGGTCGCCCACGTCACCACCTACACGCTGGCGTTCCTGCCGGCCTTCGTCTGGATCGGCCTCGAACTCGACCTCTGGCGCGCCCTCCTCGCCGCGGTCGTCATCTTCGTCCCGCACCTGATCCAGGACGACGGCCGCCTGCTCGACGCCTACATGAGCCGCGTCAAGGGCCCCGACTCGGTCCGCTCCGGCGGCATCCGGATCGCCTGCGACCAGTCCTTCCACCTGCTCGCCCTGCTCGGCACCGCCCTGCTCATCGTCGCCTGAAGTGCGAACGGCCGTCCCGGCCACGACCCCGGCAGGGTGTGGCCGTGGCCGGGACGGCCGGGGGTTCGGGGAGAGGGAGTGGGGATCGGCGCGCTCCGGGGAGAGAGGCGCGTGTCCCTCCACGAAGGCCCGTGATCGGTGACGAAGACCCGGGTAAGTCCACGGTTCCTTGCGTCTTCCTCATCAGGCCCACCACGACCGTGCACTTGTCCACACCCTGGTGTGGTCAAGTGCACGGTCGTCGCCGCGCGCCCCGTCCCGGAGGGGAGACGCATGAGGATCGGTGACGTCCCCGGCATCTCTCCGACGCCTTCGTGGACTTCCCTGCGGACCCCTCACGTCCCGGGCGTCTCGTGGCGGCCACACCCTGCCGGGGTCGCCACGAGACGCCCGGGACGCTTCTCGGACGGCTGCGAGATCCGCGGAACGCGCCCCACCTCGCGGGATCAGCCCTCTACACAATCGTCCAGATGACGATCTTGTGGGTGCGGCCGCGCACCTCGTGTTCGCCGACGATCTGCAGTTCGATCTGGTCGCCGCGTAGCGCCACCTTGGTCGAGTCGGCGATGAAGACCTGGTGGCCGGAGCCTTTGGTCATCCCCTCGAGCCGCGCCGCGGTGTTGGTGGTATCGCCGATCGCCGTGTACTCGATCCGCCGCTCCGAGCCGACCTGCCCCGACATCACCGTGCCGCTGTTGATGCCGATGCCCATCGCGAACCCGTCGCCAAGGCCCTCGCCCTTCATCCACTCGTTGAAGCGCGGCAGCCGCACCTTCAGCATCTCGCGCGCCGCGGCGAGGGCGCGGTCGGCGTGGTCCTCCTGCTCGATCGGCGCCCCGAAGACGGCCATGATCCCGTCGCCCATATAGGCGACGAGGGTGCCGCCGTTGTCCATGATCGCGTCGCTCATCTCCTCGAGGTAGTGGTTGAGGACGTCGATCACCCGTTCCGGCTCCAGTTCCTCGGCGAAGCTGGTGAAGCCGCGCAGATCGCTGAAGAGAACGGTGCACTCGCGCCGCACGCCGCCGAAGCGGAGGTCTTCCTCGTGGACCCGGTCGAGCACGTCGGCGACGACCGCCTCGGGGACGAAGCGGGAGAAGGTGTCGTGGACGCGCTGGCGCTCGAAGCTGGTGATCAGGTAGTTGGCGGCCAAGGCGCCGAGCGCCGAGATCACCAATGCCAGCAACGGGTAGACGACGGGGAGGATCGTGCCGGAGTTGAAAGCGAGCTGGGCGACGAGGAGATAGAGGAGGCCGAGGCCGAGCGCGGCGGCGAGCGCGGGCGGCGGTTTCAGCCAGAGCGTCACCACGGCGGGGGCGACGGCGAACAGCAGGATCAGGATCACGTCGAGGAAACCGGCCGAGGAGGAGAGCGGGAAGCCGTGGATCGCGGTCCAGGTCGAGTTGGCCTGCAGTTCCGGCCCGGACATGAGCGTGTCCCCGGTGGTCGAGGTGGCGTGGAGATCCTGCAGCGAGGGCGACGTGGCGCCGATCACGACCACCTTGCCGCGAAATACCGAGGCCGGGACCTTGTCGCGGAGCACCCGTGAGAAGGACACGTTGCGGATCGTTTCCGGCCCACCCCGATAGTCGATCCAGGCCTTGCCGTCTTCGAATTCGTCAGGCGAGATCTTCTGCCCGGTGAACTCTTCGGCTGCCACGACCGGGAAGCTCGTCAACCCGCCGTCCTCGTAGTACATCTTGCGGGTGGTGCCGCCCGCTTCCGGGGCCACCAGCGTGTTCCCGGCCCGCGCCCCCACTTCGTGCACCACTTCTTCGCTGCCGAAGATCCGGCTTTCGCCGCGCTTGTTCGTTTCGGTGGTCGAGAGGACGACGCCGTGGGCGCCGATCACGGCTTCGATCAGCGCGTTGTCCTGCTTCGGCATGGTTTCCTCGGTGAACTGGATGTCGACCGCGATCACCTTCGCGCCGTCCTTGGTCAGGTTTTCGATCACCCGCCCCTCAAGCGAGCGGGGGTACGGCCATTGGGTATTGGGCAGTTCGCTGAAGGTGGTGTCGTCGACGCCGACGACGACGATTTCTTCCGGCTGCGCCTGCGTGCCACGCACCGAGAACCGCGCGTCGATGCTCTGCGCCTCCAGCGTCCCCCACAAGCCGGCCGCGTAGAAGACGATCCCGACCGCCGCCGCGACCAGCGCGACGACCACCATCGCCCGGCTGCGCCGGCGGCGCAGCGAGCCGCCGCGGATCATTCTTCGCCGGCTACGTAGGTCTTGCCCGCCGGCAACGGCAGGGTCTTGTTCTTGAAGAAGTCCTTGACGGTGACGATGCCGCGCTTGGTTTTGAAGAAGGTGGTGCCGTTGCAGCGGTCTTCGACGAACCAGATCGTCCCGCGCACCGTCGCCGAGCCCTGGTTGCCTTCGGTCGTGAAGTTGCCGTGGCCGCTACCCCAGAGCTTGCCGCCCTTCTTCTTGCCGCCGGGGCGGGCGAAGACCGAGCTCGCCGTCGCCACCAGCGAGCTGGCCGTCGCCGTCCCTTCTTCCGGCAGGGCCATCCCTCCACGGCAGACCTTGTTGGCGATCAGTTCGACCACCACGACGCTCTTGCCTTCCTTCTGGCTGACCCGGAAGACGCCACCGAAGAACACCGCCGTCTGTTCTTCACCGTTGGGACCGATCGAGGTGAGCGTCACCTTGCCTTTGGTCGCGTCGATGATCGCGCCGACCGGGATTTCCTTCAGTTCTTCCAACGGTACGTATTTTTCGGACCCCGGCAGTTTGATCAGCACCTGGCCTTCCTTGGGCGCGACGACGACCGTTTCGCCGTTGGTCGGAGCCGGTTCTTCGGTGCTGGGCGGCGGGTTGTTCGTGTGCGTCGGCTGTTTCGGTTCTTCGGGGGGCGGCGGCTTCGGCGCAGGCGTGTACTTGAAGCAGTCGGAGAATTCGGAGGTGGCGCCGCCCTCGGTCCCCGTCGAGGTGACGGTGATGAAGAGGCGGTCGTCGGAGCTCGGCAGGGACACGATCGCTTCATAGCTTTCGCCGCCCTCGCCGCCGGCGCTCGCGGTGCCGAGGAATTCTTCGCCGACACCCGCGTCGGCCGGTTCGCAGACGGCGCTCGCGTAGAAGTCGAGCTCGACTTCTTCCTCCCCACCCTGGGGCGCCTGGCCGGTGACCTTGAGCAGTTCGGTGGTCGCATGTACGGCGGCGATCGTCGGCACGGGAGGCGCTTCGTCAAGGTCGGCGTATTCGATGCCCTTGCGTTCGTTGCCGTAGATCGCGTTGCCGCGGATCGTCGTCGCGGCGGCCTCCTCGGCGAGGAGCACGCCGGGCCCTTCGTTGTAGGCGATTTCGTTCGGCCCGGGTGCCGCCGGGTCTTCCGTGATGCCGCCGACGACGGTCGCCCCCGCGCCCTCGGCGATGCGGATGCCGCCCGCGTCGTTCGGCAGCGGGCTGCCTTCGGGGGAGAGACCGACCTCGTTGCCGCCGATCTCGTTGCCGCTGCCGAAGACTTCGATACCCCAGGCGCTGTTGCCCGACATCACGTTGGGCGCGACGATCGCGCCGCAGCCGACGCCGATCTTGTTCCCTTCCGAACCCGAGGGCACGAAGACCCCGGCGCCGCTGAGCAGCGGGGCGCCGCCGAGCCCGACCCCGAACCAGCTCGAACAGACCCGCGAGTGGCCTTCCCCGCCCAGGTAGAGCGCATAGTGGGAGTTGCCGATCGCCAGGCCCTTGACCACGACTCCTCCCCTGCCCCCGATCTGCAGGCCGTCTTCGCTCGAGTTGGCATCGATGGCGACCACCGGTTCGCCTTCGTATTCGGGCGCCGAGGTGCCGTCGATCTTGACCCGCTCGGTGATCGCCGGCAGTTCGCCCTGGGTGAGCCGGATCGTGCCTTCGGCGGCGGCGGAGAAGTCGATCGTGTCGAAGGCCGGGCCGTCGTTCGCTTCCTCGATCGCGTCGCGCAGCGAGCACTTCGTCGCGCATCCGTCCTCGTCGGTGCGGTCTTCGAGGGTGTCGACGGTCAGCGTTTCTCCCACTTCGTAGGGCGCGCAGTCGGAGAAGGCGCCGGTGCCGGCCTGGGTCGCGGTCGCGGTGATCCACCCTTCATCACTCGGCGGGACACCGGCGATCGTCGCTTCGTAGTAGCTGCCGTCCTCCGACGCCTCGAACGCGAAGCTGCCCAGATAGGTCCTGCCCTCGCCGCCCCCCTGGCAGACTTCGTTCGCGAAGAAGTCCAGCACGACCGGTTCGGTTTCCGCATCTTCGACGTAGCCACGGATCGTCATCTCGTCTTCACCGGACTGGAAGGCTTCTTCGACTGTCGCCGTCAGCACCTGTTCGTCGCCCGTGAAGACGATGCCGCCTTCTTCGTTGCCGTAGATCGAGTTGGCGCGGATCTTGACTTCGCTGCGAGCGTTCTCGAGCAGGATCCCGGCGCCGTAGTTGTCGGCGATCACGTTGGCCGGGCTCGGGCTGCCGCCGATGCCGCCGATCGTCGCGCCTTCGGCGTCGTCGGTCTCGAAGATCCCGGCGGGTCCCGGACCCTCGTCGTAATACTCGTATTCGCCCCCGTTCGGCAGCGCGTCGCCGTTCGCGTCGACGCCGATGCGATCGGCGGCGATCTGGGTGCCGTCCGCGTAGTCGAGGACGCCGTATTCACCATTGCCGGAGATCAGGTTGCCGCCACGGGTGCCGCACCCGGCACCGATTTCGTTGCCGACGAAACTCTCCTCGCCCTCTCCTTGGTATTCCCCGACTTCGATACCGGCGATCCGATTCGGCAGAGCGTCAGTGCCATCTGGTTCGACTCCGACATAGCTCCCGCAGATCTGCGCCCCATCCGGTGCGTCCAGCCACACGCCGTACTGGAAACCGCCGATCGCCAACCCGTCGACCACCGTGCCTTCGCCACCTTCAGCGACGACCAGGCCTGTGGTGGGGGGACCCTCGCCCCACGGGAGTTCTTCACCGTCGAGGAGCACCACCGGCGTCCCGCCGTATCCGGGAGCCGAGGCGCCGTCGATTTCGACCGGCGAGGTGATCGAGGGCAGTTGCACCTTTTCGAAGTACGACCCCTCCTCTTCTTCTTCGAATTCGACCATGATCGTCCCGGCCACGCCGAACTTGATGACGTTCGGCCCCGGGGATGCGTCGGAGGCTTCGATCGCGTCGCGCAGCGAACAGGTCGCGGCGCACGAGCCGTCCTTGAGGTCTTCGGTGGTGGTGACTTCGAAGGTGGCGGCCGAGGCGAGCGCCGGCGCCGCGAGCAGCAGAAGCGCTGCACACAGTGCACCTACCAAAAACTTAGGAGTGAAGCTGCCCAGGCCGATCGAGAAGCCTAATCAGTATCGGCCGCAACACACAAGTGACCTGAGTCACCTCCCCGATCCGGCGTGATACCGGCTATCTTGCCGCGACATGTCGAGGGCGATCCGCAAGCTGCGAATGGTCCTCGGCGCGCTCGCGATGGACCTCGAGAATCCGGTCCGGGCGCGGATGGGGCTCGGCAAGATCCTCACCTTCTTCGCGAGCTGGTCGTTCTCGATCGCGCTCGCCGTCTATGGGTTCGAGGCGCACGGGATCGTCGGCGTCGGCGTCGTCGCCCTGATCCGCTACCTGCCCGGCGCGATCGTCGCGCCGATCGCCGGGGTGATGATCGACCGTTACTCGCGCCGCGACATGATGGTGGTCTGCGTCGTCGCGATGGCGCTCGTCCTGGTCGGCGCCACGGTGGCGGCCGCGGCCGGCGCCCCGACCTGGGTCGTCTTCATCTTCCCCGGCCTCTACGCGATCGCCTCGGCGGGGTACATCCCGGCCGAGTCGTCGATGTCGCCGATGCTGGCGCAGACCCCCCAGCAGCTCTCGGCCGGCAACGTCAACGACTCGGTGATGGAGAACCTCGGCAGCCTGCTCGGGGCGATCGGGGCCGGCATCCTGCTCACCGCGACCTCGCCGGCCTTCGTCTTCGGCGTCTGCGCAGGCGCCTCGATCGTCGTCGTCGCGCTGCTCGTCGGCGTGCCTCGCGATCGGCGCCCGGACTACCTCGACGCGCCGAGCGAGCTGACCGCCGCCCACCGGGAGATGATGACCGGCCTGCGCACCCTCGCCGCCCACCCGGGGCTGCGCCTGGCCTGGTTGATCACCGCCGCCTTCCTCCTCTTCGAGGGCTTCGCCGAGGTCATCGTCGTCAGCCTCGCCCTCCACGTCCTCTCGCTCGAGGACGGCGCGGTCGGCTTCCTGAAGGCGACCTGGGAGCTCGGCGCCGTGGTCGGCGGCATCGGCCTCTTCCTGATCCTCGACCGCGGCCGCCTGGTGATCGCGATCGCCGGCGGCAGCGCACTGCTCGGCGCCGCAGCCCTCCTGCCCGGCGCCCTCCCCCATCCGATCACGGCGTATGCGGGCTGGCTGGGGATGGGGATCGGCTTCGTCTTCATCGAGGTCGCGGCAAAAACCTTGACCCAGCGGCTCGGCGACGACGAGACGATGGGCCGGCTGCTCACCCTCCTGCAGTCGGGGAAACTGGCGGCGATGGCGCTCGGCTCGATCGTCGCCATCGCGCTCGACGAGACGATCGGCACCCGCGCCTCGCTGATCGTGGTGGGCGCGCTGATGCCGGGCTTCGTCCTCCTCTGCTGGATGCGCCTGCGCACCTACGAGGTCGGGGCGCCGGTCGCCACCGTCCCCTACCGCCTGCTGCGTCACAACTCGATCTTCGAGCCGCTGCCGATGGCGACCGTCGAGCGCCTCAGCCACGACCTCGCCCCGGTCGACTTCGACGGCGGCGTCGACGTGATCGTCCAGGGGGAGGTCGGCGACCGCTTCTACCTGATCGAGTCGGGCCAGGTGGAGGTCTTCGAAAACGGCGACTTCCGCCGCAACGAGGGCCCCGGCGAATCCTTCGGCGAGATCGCCCTGCTGCACGACGTGCCGCGGACCGCGACCGTGCGGACGACCGAGCCGACCCGCCTCCTCGCGCTCGAACGCGAACAGTTCCTCTTCGCGGTGACCGGCCACCGCCGCAGCACGCAGGTGGCCTCGACGGTCGTCACCGACCGCTGGGACGGCGGCGTCGCCGCGGCGGGCTGACCCGGCCGGATCAGGAAATACGGGCCGGCAACTTTCCCGCCCTCAAGATGGCTAACGTCTGCGCCGATACTGCGACGATGGCCGAGAGCGTGACCGAGACCCAAGCCGCACCACCAGGCAGCGACCCGCAGA
Source organism: Solirubrobacterales bacterium (assembly GCA_035500835.1). Taxonomy (GTDB): domain Bacteria; phylum Actinomycetota; class Thermoleophilia; order Solirubrobacterales; family 70-9; genus VAYN01. Next base: position 14,452 of record DATJWW010000057.1, read on the forward strand.
AGCGGGTCGACAAGCCGTGGGGCGAAGAGGTGTGGTGGGCGCAGACCGACCACTACGCGGGCAAACTTCTGATCGTCGACGCCGGCCAGAAACTCTCGGTCCAGATGCACAAGGAAAAGGACGAGACCTCCTACCTGCTGTCGGGGCGGATGCGGCTCTGGCAGGGGCCGAGCGCCGAGGAGCTGGTCGAGCGTGAGATCGGGCCGGGCACCTCGTGGCGCAACGAGCCCGGCGTCGTCCACACGATCGAAGCGATCGAGGACTCGACCGTGCTCGAGGTCTCGACCCCTCATCTCGACGACGTCGTCCGCCTGAGCGATCGCTACGGCCGGTAGCGGGTGAGCGGCATCGTCCGCTTCGTCCTGATCGCCCTCGCCGCCGTCGGCGTGGGCGGCGGTCACCTCTCCGCGACGCCGGCGCCCTATGTCGGGGTCGGCGGCAACCACCTCGTGAACGAATCGGGGCGGCCCGTCCGCCTGCTCGGCGTCAACCGCTCGAGCGGCGAGTACCGGTGCGTGCAGGGCTACGGGATCTTCGAAGGGCCGACCGACGAAGCCTCGATCGCGGCGATCAGGAGCTGGGGCGCGAACGCGGTACGGCTGCCCCTCAACGAGAGCTGCTGGCTGGGGATCGACGGGGTGCCCGAAGAATTCTCCGGCGCCGCCTACCGGACGGCCGTCTACGAATACGCCGAACGGCTGCAGCAGGCGGGGCTCTACGTGATCCTCACCCTCCAGTTCGCCTCGCCAGGCGAAGAACCGGCGACCGAAATCATCCCGATGGCCGACGCCGCCCACGGGCCCGCCTTCTGGACCAGCGTGGCGCGCACCTTCCGCGGCGATCACGGCGTCCTCTTCGACCTCTACAGCGAGCCCCACGAAATCAGCTGGGAATGCTGGCGGTCGGGCTGCATCGCGACCACCAAGAAGGGCACCGAATACGAAGCGGTCGGGATGGGCGCGCTGATCCGCGCCGTCCGCGCCACCGGCGCCCGTCAGCCGCTCCTCCTCTCCGGCATCAACTACGCCCACGAACTGACCGAATGGGAATCCCACCTGCCCCCCGACCCCCGCAACGCCGAGGTCGCCTCCCTCCACACCTACGACTTCGCCCCCTGCCTCGAAACCTGCCGCGCCGGGCTCGCCGAGCTGGCCGAACGCCACCCGGTCGTCACCGCGGAGCTCGGCGAGACCGACTGCACCCACGACTACATCGACGAATACATGGCGTGGGCCGACGAACACGGCGTCTCCTACCTCGGCTGGGCCTGGAACGCCGGCCATGGCTGGACCTGCAACCACGGCCCCGCGCTGATCCGCAACTACGACGGCGCGCCGACGCCCTACGGAGCCGGGCTCAAGACCCACCTGCAGGCCCTGCGGCGCTGAGCGGTGCGGCAGATTAGGAGGCGGCGCGGGCGACGGAGCCAGGGTAAGCCCCGCTCGCCGCGCCGCCTCAGAGGCAGGCGGCCCTCAGGTGGATGAGGTCGCGCGGAGGTTTCCACGCGCTGGCGCCGCCTCTTGGTACCGACCTCGGCCGCTCCGACAGGGATGAAGGAGCGCCAGAAGGGCATCGCCCGCCAGAGAGCGACGACCGCGTTCCCTCGCCACGACGAGGGCTAAGTCTCGAATCGGGAAATGACCGCGACGGCCCGGGACGAGGTGGATCGCCCCAGACCCGGGCCGCCTCGATCGATCGCGGGACGACCGGGGTCGAACCTGCGACCCGTGTGGGCTGGGACTGCCCCACGTCATATGTCCCCTGCAAGCTCACGCGTTCCATATCCCTGTTCAGAAGGCCCGCGATGGGGCCTTCCGATTATCCACAAACCAGCGGTTTTTTCAAGGCAAAGCTTCGGTTTTAGCGGATGAATGGTGGCGATCCAAAACTTGGGCGAGGCCGGGCTCGCCGCCCGGCCTCTACCCATGGCGTTCTCCCTATGGCTGGAGCCGCAGTGACTTTCCTTTGCTGGTTTCCAGCGCCAGACGGCCGCTGGCGGTCATCGGTTCTCCGTCGAGGCGGAGTTCTCCGCCGGAGAGGTCGAAATAGCCGTCTCCCTCCGAACCCGCGATCAGCTTCCCGCTGAGCGTGTAGGTCCCGGCGAGGTTGCATTTTTTGGTCCCGCCACCGTTTGTGACGGTGAAGGTGGCGATGGTGGTCCCTACAGCCGGTGAGAATTCGATCGCACCGGATTCGATCGCGACGCCGGCGAGTTCGGTCGAGCTGAACGGCGTCTGCACGAGGCAGATCGATTTACCGGTATTCAGGATGGCGCATTCCCCGAAGGTGGCCGTGGCGCTCGCCGTGCCGGCACCACCACCGGTCGGGTTAGAGAGCGAACCCGAGACTCCGTTGGCCGCACCCGAACACGAGAGTTCGAAGTGGGCGCCGTACACTTCGCCTTTGAGACCGAACGACATCGGCCCATTGCTTAGATAGGCAGTCGAGCCACCCGCGGCCAGTGTGTTCCATGCAGCGCTACCGAGGTACCAATGCGGCGCCCCCGGTGAGGCTTCGGATGACAGCACGAGGTGTTCCCCCGAAGGTGCCTTGAGGGTAAAGATGCCCGATATCGTGGCCGGTTCGCCGATGATCCGGAATTCGTCCGATGGCATTTCGTATACGCCCGGCCGGCCTGCCACCGCGGTGGCCGACAATGGCGCGCTGACAGGCCAGGAACGGGCAAGGGCGCATTTCGAGCCCGGCCATGCTTCGACGATGTTTAGTTCGGTGGGGCTACCGGTATTCCAGATCTGATCGGCACCAGCTTTCTCGGTCACCTGTGACATCGCCGGGAGCGAGATCGAGCCGTTTTCGATAGCGCAGCGCGAACCGCCCATCTGACAGCCGCCGAGTTCGAGGAGGCCAGATTCGATCGTGCCGGTGGTGCCGCCAGCCGAGTTTCCGACCGTACCGGCGCCCGACAGCGTGCGACACGCGATTTCGACGCGAGCTCCGCCGGGTTCCCAGATGATCTGGAACTCTTCTTCGTCGGGCACGGTTTGGACGGTGAACGACTGCGAGGCGCCGTATGGCACCTGTGAGGCGCCGGCCCAATGTTGGGTTGCGGCCGATGCAGAACCTGCCGCGGCGAAGACGCCGACGGCAAGGGCGAGTGCGACAAGGCCCAGCGTCAAGCGGGTTCGCCTGAACAGTTGACGGTTCATCTCAAATCTCCTCCCGAGCCCCTGCTCGGATCGTGGTCAGATCGATCGATGTTCTCCGCCACCCATCCGTTCACACTCCGCCAATGTGGGGAATCTGACCAGTACTGATGCGACATCACGTACAGGCCAGATCGCAGGACATAGCGTCAGATGGCGGAGCGCGGCTCGAGACACTCGAGCTGCAGGGCGATCGTCAACTCACTCATACATTTGTCGAGCGAACTCCCGATGCGCTCTTCCACGACGCGCAGGCGGTTCGCCACGGTGCGGCGGTCTACCGCCAGTGCGGCCGCGGCCGACGTGACATTGCCGCGGGTGGCGAGATAGGCGCGGACCGTCTCGCGCAGCACCGCCCCGCGGTCAGGGTCGTCGTCCAGCGGGGCGAGATAGAGCTGCCGCAGGGACGTCGCAGCCAGGTCGTCGTGCATGGCCGAGGCGAGCAGGGCCACCTCGGCGTAGCGGGCACCGGCCTCGCCCCGGCGCATGGCCACCGAGAGCGCCGCTCGGGCCTGTTCGTGGGTGAGCCGCCAGCCGTCCCGGCCCCTCCCCGGCTCTCCGATCCCGACCCGCATATCGCCCGACGGGTCGGGCGGCATCGCCTCGGCCACCGCCTGCGGCCCGATCGCCTCCCGCGAGCCGAGCCAGGCCCAGACGGAGTCGTGGTCGTGGACGACCAGGCAGCGGCAGTCGAAGGACGCGGCGATGGCATCCAGGGTCTCGCGTGCCTCGCCACCACGCGACACGAGCCCCAGGTGCCGGCGATCGAGGTCGTAGTCGAGCGCCGCCGGGTCGACCATCTCGCCGCCGAGGAGGCGGCGCACCAGCCCGGCCCGGCGCGCGTCGGGGGAGGAGGGGCGCTCCGCCGTCTGCTCCTCGACGTATGCCGCGCTGATCGTCGCCACGGTGAGGTCGGTCCGGGTGGCGAGCGAGCGGAGGGTCGGCCCGATCAGGGCCGGCGGGATGTCCTGCCGGACGGCCTCCTCCGCGACGAAGTCGACCAGCACCGCATGGCCTGCCAGGTAGCGGCGCAACATCGTCTCCAGGGGCAGCCGTCGTCGTGCGGCGAGGCGGGCCTGGGTGAGGAGGGCCAACGGCACCGGGAGCGGCGAATCCTCCGAGCGGCCGATCGAGTCGATCGTGTGCCCGATCGCCGCCTCGACGGCACGGCGCAGACCATCCAGGTACTCGGCGTCACCCGGGTCCCCCGCCTCGCCGATCGCCCGCACCCGCGAGAGGACGGCGCGGTCGATCTCCGGCCGACGGGCGCGGAGTGCGGCGAGCAGGGTCCTGCGGCTGTCGTCCGGCGCGATCTTCATCTCCTCGAACGTGCGGCCTCGCCGCTGTCGGCCCTGAAGGCGACGCCCCTATTCCCCCACCGCCGTATAGGAGACCGTCCCCAGCACTTCCCCGGCCTGAAACGAGGAGTCCGGCCGCCCGAGCGGCCTGGCGAAGGCTTCGTCGAAGGCCTGGGCCATGGTCTGGCCCAGCGTCAGCGTCGAGCCGGAGGAGGTGATCGTGCGGGCGGCGGGTTCGGAGGTGAAGCTCCCGACGCCGAGCCCGAGGATCGGGCCGGCGGAGACCGGCCCCGGCCCCGAGGAGGCGAGGACCAGCTGGTGTCCGGCGACGACCTGTCCTGTGGCGATTTCCAGTTCGGGTTCCTTCAGGAAGAACTGCCCCCCTCCGACCTGGATGAATTCGATCCCGCCGCTGCTCTTCACCAGTCCCGAGGAACCGGAGGGGGCGAGGACGCCTCCCCCGATCGGGAAGGTGAAGGCGCCCGGGTGTTCGGCGGGGAAGATCGGGTTGACGGCGACGAAGAAGCTCTGCAGCCTCGCCGCGAAGGCGGGGTCGAGGGTGAGTTCGAGCTTCCCCGTGGGGGCGAGGCCGACGGTCGAGGGTTCCACGGAGGTCTGCGCCGAGGCGAAAGGTTGTCCTGCGGCGAAGACACCGGGCAGGCGGAGCTTCTTGTCCAGGCGGGTGGCCACCTTGGCCGAGAGGGTCATGCCCGTCGTCCTGAACCGGGTGCCGAAGCCCCGGCGTGCGTCGGTCAGCCTCGCCCCTTCGGTGAGCCTCAGCTGCCCGCCGCCGAGCTTGGCCGCGTAGGGGGAGGAGGGGCGGGTCGTCTTCAGCTGCAGGGAGCGGAGCGGGAGCCTCCTCCTGCCCGCGACGAAGACCAGCTGTCCCGAGTGTCCGATCGTCCCCTTCGATTCCACCGGTTCGAGCTTGCCTTCGGCGACCGGGAAGGTGACGGAGCTCCCGTGGACCGTGACGCCGCCCTTTCCTTCGAGCCTGACGCCGTGGCTCTTCAGGAGCGCTGTGAAGGAAGAGGCCAACCTCAGGGTGGTGGTGCCGGAGGCCACCGGGTCATAGCCGGAGGCACCGGCCTGTGGGGCGGTGAGGAGACCTGCGGTCCCGAGCACCATGCATAGGTAGAGGAGCCGTCTCACCGCGCCACCCCGCAGCTCTTGACCACGGTGGCCTGCAGTTCCTGGCCGCCCGCGAAGGAGAACCCGGCGTGGGCCAGGGGGAAGGCGGCGACCTTCGCCCCCCTCGGGGCCGGGCAGGAGGCGTCGAGGAAGCTCTTCTCCTTCGAGGCCCCTCGCTGCACCACACGTCCGATCGTCATCTTGATCCGGTCCACGAAGCCCCATTCGCCGAGGGCCTGGGGGAGTTCGGCGGAGAGCCTGGTGCCGTAGCGGCCCTTCGGGATCTTCGTTATCGCGAAGGGCACGACGAAGGAGGAGGGGAAGGGCTGGGTGGTGTAGATCTGGGCGAGGACCGCCGGCTTCCCGTGGCTCTCCCCGTCGAAGGCCAGGAGCCTCCCGGTGGTGTGGTAGACGCCCTGTTCGGCGAAGACGACACTGGCCCAGAAGTGGCCCGAGCCGATCAGGGAGGGTCCGCAGCGCTCCAGTGCGTGGGCGGTGGTGGCGGGCCTGATCTCCGAGACCGGGCAGACCGGGACGGCATGGGTGTCGAGGACGCCGTGGCGGTTCACCAGGATGGTCATCCTGGTCAGCTGGGAGGGGACGCCTCCCGTGCTCGAGGAGATGTGGCCGGCCAGGAAGACGTCAATGGGGGCCGGTTCGGCGCGGGGCAGGCGGAAGGGCCTTATCTGGGTGGTGATCGAGACCCGGAGGGTGCCTTCCTGGACGGAGGCGGCGAGGGCGGCGGAGACGAGGAGGAGCGACAGCGCCATGGCCGCGAACACGAATCTCAGCGTCGCCGCGGTCATCGGCCCATCCAGGAAGGCCCGGGGGTGGCCGAGCGGCCCTGGTAGCATCGTGCATCATGAATCGCAGGACGACGGTAAGCGCCGACGTCGAAGCGCTGGCTACGCTCGAGGCCGAGGCGCGCAGGCGGGGCGAGAGCCTCAGTTCGGTGCTGGCCGAGGCGGTCGAGGAGAAGGCGATCTCGATCCGCCGCAAGCGGCGGCCGCGAGTCGGGATCGCGCGCTCCGGCGACGGCCGCAGCGCGAGAGAGCTGATGGAGGACCCGGTCGCCCGCCCGCTGCGCTGAGCGACCTTGGCGCTGATCCTCGACAGCGGCGTGGTGTTCGCGACGCTCGACGCCGATGATCCCGATCACGAGGCCTGCGCGAGGCTGTTGGGCGACACGCACGAGAACTTGGTGGTGCCGGCCTTGACCCTGGCGGAGATCGACTACTGGTGCGAGCGTCGCCTGCCCCCGTCGGCCTGGCTCATATTCCTCGAGGACCTGCTGGCCGGCGCCTACGAGCTCGCGTACCCGACCCAGGCGGATCTGGAGCGCTGTCATGAGCTACAGAGCACCTATGCCGACCTGGAGGTGGGCGTCGTCGACGCCAGCGTCCTGGCCCTGGCCGAGCGGCTCGGAGAGCCAAAGGTCGCCACCCTCGACCATCGCCACTTCGGCGTGATGCGCCCGCGCCACGCAGCAGCGCTGGATCTGCTGCCGGGCTGACGGATCGCCGTCCCCTCCCCGCATCGATCCCATCACGGCCCTACCAGGCGAAGTGGTGGAGGGCGAGAAGGGCGCGGGCCGAGCCACCCTTGCCCTTCGCCTTCTTCTTCCCCTTGCCCTTCTTCCCGCACTTCACCCCGACCACCGGTTGGGAGTCATAGGCCTTGCCGTTCTGGCCGGTCAGTTCCGCATCGGCCCTGTGCGTGCCCTTGCAGAGGTTCGCGGAGTTGACCAGGAGGCCCTTCTTTCCCCCGGCCATCTTCAGCGTGAACCTGGTGACCGGCACGTCGGGGGCGGTCACGAAGCTGTTCCTGATCCGCGAGACGTCGGAGCCTTTCTGGTGGACGGAGTTGATGTAGCCGACCAGGTCGAAGGCGACGAGCTGGTTGTGTAGGGCGGCCACCAGGTCGGGCAGTTGT
>DATJWW010000058.1:0-15224 GCA_035500835.1 Solirubrobacterales bacterium
GGGGTCGCCACGAGACGCCCGGGACGCACCTCGGCCGGCCGCCCGCCCGGTCCCGTGGGGGTCCACCGTCTACGCAACCCCCTCCCGGCGCGCCACGGGACAGAGATTTCCCATTCCGGTGCGGCAAATGTAACTTTTTGCGTGCCACCATTGCGCATTTCACCCCTACGGTCTATTCATGGAAACCATGACCGAGATCGGGACCGAAAGGCGCCTCGACGAGCTCTCGAAACGAGTGGATCGCGGCTTCGAGGGTGTCGACTGCCGCTTCGACCAGTTCGACAAGCGCATGGACGAGGGCTTCGTCCAGGTGGGCATCCGCTTCGACGAAGTCGATCGCCGCTTCGAAGAAAGCTTCGCCCAGGTCGATCGCCGCTTCGAAGAGGTCGACAGACGTTTCGAAGAAGGCTTCGCCCAGGTAGGCCTCCACTTCCAGGAGGTCGACCGCCGTTTCGAGGAGGTCGACAAGCGCATCGACGACGGCTTCGCCCGGGTCGATGCCGACATCCGCGAAGTTCGCGGCGAGGTGAATGGCCTGCGCGGCGACATGGAGAGCGGCTTCGACCGGATCGACGCCAAGTTCGACTCGCTGAACCGGACGATCATCTTGCTGCTCGGCGGCGCGGTGAGCACCCTCGTCGGCGGGCTCGTCGCTGCTGCGTTCACTGCTCTTTCCTGAGCGAAAGCGGCCGGATTTAGCGGCGAAGGCCGACGATGATGTCTGCCGCGATTGGCATCATCGATCGACCTCGTGACGACCTCTGCCGCAGTCCATCTCCACGCCCACAGCGAGTACTCGCTGCTCGACGGGGCCTGCAAGATCGATGCGATGGCGGCGCGGGCGGCGGAGCTGGGCCAGCCCGCCCTCGGCCTCACCGACCACGGCGTGATGAACGGCGCCGTCGACCTCTACAAGGCCTGCGGCAAGCACGGGATCAAACCGATCGTCGGGCTCGAGGCCTACCTGGTCGACGACCACCTCGCGGTCAAGGAGCAGACCCGCTACGAGCGCAACCACATCACCTTGCTGGCCGAGAACGACACCGGCTTCGCCAACCTGGTCAAGCTCACCTCGGCGGGCTTCCTCGAGGGCTTCTCCCGCGGCAAGGCCAACGTCGACGTGAAGATGCTCGAGGAGCACTCCGAGGGCGTCATCGTCCTCAGCGGCTGCCTCGCCTCGCGCCTCTGCCGGCGCCTGGTCGAAGAGCGCGAGGACGACGCCCGCGCCCACCTCGACGACCTGATCCAGGCCTTCGGGCCCGACCAGGTCTACATGGAGGTGCAGAAGAACGGCATCGCCGAGCAGGACAAGGCGAACGAGGGGATCGTCCGCTTCGCCCGCGAGGTCGGTCGGCCGCTGGTCGCCACCGCCGACGTCCACTACCTGCGGCGCGAGGACTTCGACAACCACGCGGCGCTCCTCTGCGTGCAGACGAAATCCACCTTGGAAGCGCCGAAGATGAGCTTCGACACGAACGAGTTCTACATAAAAAGCTCCGAGGAAATGCACGAGGCGTTCGCCGAGTGGCCGGAAGCGGTGCCGAACTCGCTCGAGATCGCCGAACGCTCCTCGCTCGACATCGAGCTCGGCAGCCTGCTGTTGCCGCGCTATCCGACCGAGACCGGCGAGGAGCCCGAGGCGATGCTGCGGCGGATCAGCGGCGAAGGCCTGCGCGCCCGCTACGGCGACCCACCGCCCGCCGAGGCGGTGGAGCGGCTCGAGTTCGAGCTCGGCGTGATCGAGGAGATGGGCTTCTCCTCCTACTTCCTGATCGTCTGGGACTTCGTCACCTGGGCGAAGGAGAACGGCGTAGCGGTCGGCCCCGGCCGCGGCTCGGCGGCCGGCTCGATCGTCTCCTACGTGCTCCGCATCACCGACCTCGACCCGCTCGCCGAAGGGCTGATCTTCGAGCGCTTCCTCAACCCCGGTCGCAAATCGATGCCCGACATCGACATCGACTTCTCGGTCCGCGGTCGCGAGCGGATGATCCGCTACGTCGCCGACAAATACGGCCGCGAATCGGTCGCCCAGATCATCACCTTCGGCAAGATGGCGCCGCGCGCCGCGACCCGCGACGCCGCCCGCGTGCTCGGCTACGACTACGGCACCGGGGATCGTCTGGCCAAGCTCATCCCCGAGCCGATCATGGGCCGCAGCCCCTCCTTCGACGAATGCCTGAAGCCGGGCGAAGACCTGAAATCCGCCTACGACGCCGAACCGGACGCGAAGAAGATCGTCGACGTCGCCCGCGGCCTCGAGGGGATCATCCGCAACAACTCGATCCACGCCGCCGCGGTGGTGATCTCCGACCGGCCCCTGCACGAGGTGGTGCCGCTGCAGCTCGCCGAGGACAAGACCGCACCCGCGGTGACCGCCGACGGCAAATCCAAACCGGAGCGCCAGTACAAGATCGTGACCCAGTACTCGATGGGTCCGGTCGAGGACCTGGGCCTGCTGAAGATGGACTTCCTCGGGCTGCGCAACCTCGACGTGATCGAGGACGCGATCGACATCATCGAGCGCTCGCGCGGCGGGCGGATCGAGATGGACGCGATCCCGCTCGACGACAAGAAGACCTACGAGATGCTCGCCCGCGGCGACTCGACCGGCGTCTTCCAGTTCGAGTCGGACGGGATGCGCGACGCCCTGAAACGGGTCGGACCGACCGAATTCGCCGACCTGGTCGCGCTCGGCGCCCTCTACCGACCCGGCGCGATGGCCTACATCCCCACCTACGCGAAGGGGAAGAAGGACCCCTCGACCGTGCGCTACCCCGACCCGCGCCTGCGCGCGATCACCGAGGAGACGCACGGCTGCGTCATCTACCAGGAGCAGCTGATGGCGATCGCGCGCGAGATGGCGGGCTTCTCCGGCACCGAGGCGGACGATCTGCGCAAGGCGGTCGGCAAGAAGAAGCGCGACCTGATGGCGACGATGAAGGACAAGTTCATGGAAGGGCTGGAGAAGTCGAACACCGCCCCTAACGTTGCCGCCGACCTCTGGAAGCTGAACGAAGCCGCCGCCGACTACTCGTTCAACAAGTCGCATGCGGCCTGCTACGGGCTGATCTCCTACCGCACCGCCTACCTGAAGGCCAACTATCCGGCCGAGTACATGGCGGCGGTGATCTCCTCCGTGATGAACACCAAAGACAAGGTGCCGTTCTTCGTCAACCGCTGCGCGGAGATGGGGATCGACGTGCTGCCCCCCGACGTCAACGCCTCCGACCACAGCTTCGTCGTCACCGAGAACGCGATCCGCTTCGGCCTCGACGCGGTCAAGAACGTCGGCCACGCCGCCGTCGAGGCGATCCTGCGCGCCCGCGAGGACGCTCCGATCGGCTCGATCTACGACTTCTGCGAACGGGTCGACTCGCGCGCGGTCAACAAACGGGCGATCGAATGCCTGATCAAATGCGGCGCCCTCGACGACACCGGCGCCACCCGCAAGGGGATGCTGGAGGCGTTGCCTGCCGCCCAGGCCTCCGGTCAGAAGGCGCAGGAAGACGCGCAGCTCGGCCAGGGCTCGATCTTCGACTTCGGCGACGCCGACATGGGTGGCCCCGGCGCCGTCCAGGCGCAGGCGCGGCCGCCGATCTCGGCCGCCGAGTTCGACCGTGCCGAGCTGCTCGCGATGGAGAAGGAGACGCTCGGCACCTACCTCTCCTCGCATCCGCTGACCGAGGTCGGGCCGGCTCTGCGCGCCCGCGTCGACTGCAGCCTCACCGAGCTCGACCGCAAGCAGGACGGCGCCTGGGTGACGGTCGGCGGGATCGTCGTCGAGTGCAAAAAGATCCGCACCAAGAGCGGTAGCCAGATGATGTTCGCGACGCTCGACGACGTCGAGGGCCAGGTCGAGATGCTCGTCTTCAAGGCCGACGAGGCGGAGAGCGCCCAGGTCATCGCTCCCGACGCGATCGTCCTCGTCCGCGGCCGGGTCGACCACAAGGACCGCGGCGAGACGAAGCTCGTGGTGCAGGAGGCGCAGCGCTTCGAACCGGACGCCGCCGAGGTCGAGCGCGCGGCGAAGGATGCCCCCGCGCAGCCGACGGCGAGAAGCGCCCCCGCGCAGGCGGTCCCGAGCGGCCCGTTCCAGTTCTCGTTGCCCGCCTCCAAGGCGCTCGACCCGGCCGTCGTCGCCGAGCTGAAGTCGTTGTTCGAGGACCATCGGGGCGAGTCCGACGTCCACCTCGTGGTGCAGACCTCGAGCGGTCCGAAGACGCTGTGCTTCGGCGAGAAGTACAAGGTGCAGCCCTCGCCGAACCTGCGCTATGAGATCGGGCAGCTTCTGGGCGCCGGCGCGCTCGCCGCTTGAGCGTCGCAAACCGCTTGGTTCCGCGGTCCGACCTCCCTAGACTTCCCATATGACGCAAACCCGCACCGAGGTCGGCGAGTGCCGCCAGTGCCGCTCCTTCTGCGACAAGATGGTCGAGCCGCGGGGCTGTGTCGAACTCGGCTGCCGCTTCCTCTACAGCTACGTCGATCGGCTCGACGGTCGCCAGTACGTCGGCTGCATGCAGGAAGTCTTCGGCGCCGAGGTGGACCTCGCCGCGGTGCTGCAGCCCGGTGGCTTCGGCGGCGTGAAGATGACCGGCGAGCCGCTGCCGCACTGCCAGTTCGCGGTCGAGCGCGCCTACGAGGGGGAGGGCGGCTCCTACGACTGCGTCAATCGCCGTTTCTTCGACTGCACCGACGGGGGCGCCGAGGGTCTGCGCGCCTTCGACCTGCGCGACGCGGTCTGACACGAATCCATGTACTTAGACATGGATTCGTGTAGCATCCGCGCCCGTGAGCGACGCCACCACCACGGTTCCCGAGGCGGAGTCTGAGGAGATCCTGACCGGGATGGCCGGCGAGCCGCCGGTCTCCACCGAGGGGCGCGGCTTCACGATCGAGCTCACCCAGGACCAGAAGGACATCAAAGAGTGGGTCCACGGCTTCGCCGCGGGTGTGGTCCGGCCCGCCGCGCACGAATGGGACGAGCGCGAGGAGACCCCTTGGCCGGTGCTCCAGGAGGCCGCCAAGATCGGCCTCTACAGCTTCGAAGCGATGGGTCAGTTCTGGGCCGACGACACCGGCCTGACGCTGCCCGTCGCCAACGAGGAGCTCTTCTGGGGGGATGCCGGGATCGGGATGGCGATCATGGGCACCTCGCTCGCCGTCGCCGCGATCTTCGGGCAGGGAACTCCGGAGCAGATGGGGGAGTGGATACCCCAGTGCTTCGGCACGCCGGACGACGTCAAGGTGGCCGCGTTCTGCGCCTCCGAGCCGGATGCGGGCTCCGACGTCTCGGCGATCCGCACCACCGCCAAGTACGACGAGGCGAAGGACGAATGGGTGCTGAACGGCCAGAAGGCCTGGGCGACCAACGGCGGCATCGCCAACGTCCACGTGGTGATCGCCTCGGTCGACCGTGAGCTCGGCTCGCGCGGCCACGCCGCCTTCGTGATCCCGCCGGGGACGCCGGGCTGCGAGCAGGGCGCGAAGGTCAAGAAGCACGGCCTGCGCGCCTCGCACACCGCCGACGTCCACCTCGACGACTGTCGCGTCCCTGGCTCCTGTCTGCTCGGCGGCAAAGAGAAGCTCGACGAACGGCTGGCGCGGGTGCGAGAAGGTAAACGGTCCAAATCGCAGGCCGCGATGCAGACCTTCGAGGCGAGCCGGCCGGTGGTCGGCGCCCAGGCCCTGGGGATCGCCCGGGCGGCCTACGAGTACGCGCTCGACTACGCCAAAGAGCGCCGCCAGTTCGGTCGGGCGATCATCGAGAACCAGGCGATCGCCTTCACCCTCGCCGACATGAAGCTGGAGATCGACGCGGCGCGGCTGCTGGTCTGGCGCGCCGCCTGGATGGGGCGCACCGGCAAGAGGTTCGAGAACGCCGAGGGCTCGATGTCGAAGCTGAAGGGCGGCGAGGTGGCCGTCTGGGCGACCGAGCGGGCGATCCAGATCCTCGGCGGCAACGGCTACACCCGCGAGTTCCCGGTCGAGCGGATGCACCGCGACGCCAAGATCTACACGATCTTCGAGGGCACCTCCGAGATCCAGCGCCTGGTCATCTCGCGCGCGATCTCCGGCGTCCACATCCAGTAGCCCAAGTTTACGGCGGGAGAGCAGGGACCGGCCGGGGGGCCGGTCCCTGTCGCCTGCTCTTTCTGCGAACGCGCCGAGGAGGCGGCTACTTCTGACGGCGTTTGAGGCCTTCTCGGCGGAGGCGTCTCGCTGCCGTGACTTCGGACCTGCTCGAGCCCTTCTTTTCCGGTCCTGGGGTCTCCAGGGTGGCGGGGAGGCCCTCGAAGCGGGGCTCGGAGAGGAAGGCGGCGAGGCCCTTGCGACCCATCTCGCCTTTGCCGATGTTGGCGTGGCGGTCGCGGCAGGAGCCGAGCGGGGCGGCGGCGTCGTTGACGTGGATCGCGCCGAGGCGGTCGATGCCGACCTTCTCGTCGGCTTCGTCGAGGACCGCCGCCAGGTGCTGTTCGTCGGTGATGTCGTAGCCCTGCACGAACATGTGGCAGGAGTCGAGGCAGAGGCCGAGGCGCTCGCCACCGCCCGCCAGATCGATCAGCTCCGCCGTCTCGTCGAAGTCGCGTCCGATCAGCCCTTTGTGGCCCGCCGTCTGCTCGAGCAGGAGCTTGCAGCGGTCGGAGCCCTCGAGCGCGGCGGAGATCACCTTCGCCGCCCGTTTCAGCGAGGGTCCGAGCGGTTCGCCTTTGGTCGAGCCGGGGTGGAGGACGACGCCCTCGGCGCCGATCCCGTCGCCGATCCGCAGCGCGTGGGTGAGGGCGGCGAGCGATTTCCGGCTCAGCTCCCTGTCCTTGGAGGCGGTGTTGATCAGGTAGACGGCGTGGATGATCACCCGTTCCACCTTGGAGGCGTCCATCGCCTCCCGGAACGCCGCGAAGTCGTCCTCGCCGTAGTCGGTCGGGCGCCACATGCGCGGGCTCTGGTTGAAGATCTGGATAGATTCGCAACCACGCTCGTCCCCGCGCCCGACCGCTTTGTCGAGACCGCCTGAGGTGGAGACGTGAGCGCCGATGAACATGGAAAGAGACAACCCCCGCTTTCGATTCGCCCCGTCGCCTACCGGTGCTCTGCACATCGGGGGAGCGCGCACCGCACTCTATAACTGGCTGGCCGCCCGCCACGCGGCCGACGGGGTCCTGATCCTGCGGATCGAGGACACCGATCGCGAGCGCTCTACGCCCGAGAACGTCGACCAGATCCTCGACGCGATGGACTGGCTCGGCCTCACCTACGACGAGGGCCCGATCTCCCAGGCCGCCCGCGCCGACCGCCATGCCGCCGCGCTCGGGCAGCTGCTCGCCTCCGGCGCCGCCTACCGCGACGCCGCCACCGCCAAGGACGTCGAGGCGTGGAAGGCCGAGCACGGGTCCGGCCGCGGCTACCGCGGCACGCCGACCGAGGAGCCGGGCGCCGCGATCCGCCTCCGCGTCCCCGACGGCGGGGAGACGATCGTCGAGGACCTGATCCACGGCCCCGTCGCCTTCCCCAACGCCGGCTACGACGACTTCGTCATCGCCCGCGCCGACGGCTCGGTCCTCTACAACTTCGCGGTCGCCGTCGACGACGCCGAGATGGGCGTCACCGAGGTGGTCCGCGGCGACGACCATCTCTCCAACACGCCGAAGCAGCTGCTGGTGCTGCGCGCGCTCGGCCACGAGCCGCCCCGCTACGCCCACCTGCCGCTGCTCCACGGCCCCGACGGCAAGAAGCTCTCCAAGCGCCACGGTGCCGCCTCGGTGCAGGAGCTGCGCGAGGCCGGCTACCTGCCCGCCGCGGTCCGCAACTACCTGGCGCTACTCGGCTGGGGGACCGACGACGACACCACGCTGATGTCGACCGAGGAGCTGGTTCGTCGCTTCGATGTCGCCGACGTCGGCAGGTCCGCCGCGATCTTCGACGAGAAGAAGCTGCGCTGGCTGAACGGCCGTTTCATGCGCGAGATGCCGCTCGACGAATACACCCTGGCGGTCGCCCGTCACCTCGGCCGCGAGCCCGACGAGGGCCTGCGCGAGGCCTGCGCCATCGTCCAGGACAAAGCGCAGACGCTGGCGGAGGTCTGGCCGCTGATCCGCTTCCTCTACGAGCCGCCGGTCGAGGACGAGAAGGCCTGGGCGAAGGTGATGAGAGATGGGACGGGGGAGATGCTGGATGCCGCCGCGGCGACGCTGGCCGAGGTCGAGCCCTACACCGCCGAGGCGATCGAGGGCGCGCTGGCGCCGCTGCTCGACCGCTTCGACGTCAAACCGGGGCGTCTCTACCAGCCGCTGCGGGTGGCGATCACCGGGACCTCGGTCTCACCGGGGATCTTCGAGTCGCTGGCGACGCTCGGTCGGGAGCGGACCCTGGAGCGGATCGGCGCCGCCGCTAAACGTCTCTCGGCCGCTTCCTGAGCGGGATCTGGCGCCTCGCCCGACTGCTCTGGACATTTGGATCGTCTTTCCGGCTAAACAATCGTCGGACATCTGCCGATGTGGATGCGAGATGGCAGGCACGATCACGCAGACCAACGGCCGCGCCTCGGCAGGGACCCTCGGCGCGAAGGCGGCGGGTCGCGCCGCGCCGGCCCCCGGCAGCCGCCTCGCCGAGGCTTTCGAGGCGGTCGAGCGCTTCCCGGTCCTGATCGAGTCGCGCCAGCGGGTGATCGAAGCCTGTACAGCCGAGACGGTGCGGCTCTGCGAGCTGGTCGAGGTGGTCGAGTCGGACGTCGCACTGGCGATCTCGGTGCTGCGCTTCGCCAACCGCGGTGGCCTGGCCGCGGGCGGCATCGCCACGATCCCGGAGGCGGTCGAGGCGCTGAAGCCCTCCGGCGTCCTGGCGATCGCGGGCACCGCGCCCAGCTTCGACTTCTTCGAGTCGAACGGGGGTTGGGAGCTGAAGCCGGAGCGCTTCCGCGTCCACGCCCTGGCGACCCAGCGCGCCGCCGAGCAGCTCGGCCGTGCCATCGACTTCCCGGAACGTGACGAGCTCGCCGTCGCGGCGCTCCTTCACGACGTCGGCCGGCTCGTCATCTCCCGCCTCCACCCGGGCTACAAGGTCTACTTCGACGCCGGATCGCGCACCCCCGAACAACGGCTCCGCGACGAACGCGAGCACCTCGGCATCGACCACGCGCTGGTCGGCGGGGTGCTGGCACGGCGCTGGAACCTGCCGCGGCGGCTGGCGGTGGCGATCGAGCGCCATCACGCCGAGGACGCGGAGGGCCTCGCCGCGATGATCGCCGCCGCCGACATGGTCGCCCACTACACCAACGGCGAGGCGATCTCCCCCGAGCGGCTGATCGCGGGAAGCGAGCGGATCGGGATCGACCCCGAGCGACTCCGCGACATCCTCTACGAGCTGCCGCTCTCGGCGACCGAGGTGAGGCGGATCAGCGAGCCCTGCCCGCTTTCGATGCGTGAGCTGGACGTCCTCCGCAACCTCTCCACAGGCATGGTCTACAAGCAGATCGCCACCGAAATGCAGCTCTCGGTCTCGACCATCCGCACCCACCTGCACAACGTCTACGGCAAGATCGGCGCCGTCGACCGGGCCCAGGCCGTCCTCATCGCCCGCGACCGCGGCTGGATCTGAATAAAGCGCGGCGTCCTCTGCTCCGGCGGGGCCGCGCTCATGATGACCGGCGATCTCGCGGCCCCGCCTCCGCGTCCGGGCGCCGCTTTTGCGACCTGCTAGACGATCAAAGATTCCCTGAGGCCGATCGCCACGGCGTGGCTGCGGTTCTTGGCGCCGAGTCGGCCGAGGGTGTTCTTCATGTGGGTCTTGACGGTCTCCTCGGAGAGGCCGAGCTTGCGGGCGGCGACCGTGGCCGACTCGCCGTCGGCGAGCAGCTGGAGGATCTCGCGCTGGCGCACGGTGATCACCCCGCGGCTGCCTTTCGGCGGCACCTCGTCGTCGACGAAAGGCTCCTGCGCGGCGGCGGCCTGCACCGCCCGGCGCAGTTCCTCGGGCCCTGCGGTGCGCGCCACGTACGCGGTCGCGCCGGCGCCCAGAGCGGCGTTGGCGAGGTGGCGCTCCGGCCGGTCGCCGTGGGCGACGACCCCGAGCATCGGTGCCGCCCGGTGCATCTCGCGGATCGTCTCGGTGCCGCTGATCGAGGCGCCCGAGCCGTTCCGTCGCCAGGCCATGTCGAGCACCGCGACGTCGAAGTCGGCGACGTGGCGGACGAGGTCGAGCGCCTCCTCGCGGCCCGCCGCCTCCTGCACCTCGAAGTCCGCGGACAGCACCTTGCAGACCCCCAGCCGGACCAACGGCTGGGTGTCCACGACAAGGCAAAGTGGGCGTTCGCTCAGGACTGCTCCGATCACTCGTTTGCTGGAGGGCACCCGGGTGGGGGGCTGCGCCCGACTGACCTCGATCCTAGCCAAGGCCGGAGGGTGCGGTAGAAAGTCAGGGTGATCTCGATCACCTCGAAGTCGCGCTATGCGGTCGTTGCGCTCGCGGAGCTCGCCCGATCCGGGGAACGGCCGGTGCCGATCAAAGAGTTGGCCGAACGTCGCGACATCCCCGAGCAGTTCCTCGAGCAGCTCTTCTCGACCCTGCGCCGCGGCGGCCTGCTGACCAGTCACCGAGGCATGCGCGGCGGCTACACCCTCTCGCGACCGCCGGAAGAGATCACGGTCCTCGAGGTGGTCCAGACCCTCGACGGCAAGATCGGCTCCGAAGCCGAAGAGGCGGGCGGCATATGGGCCGAGGGCGTCGGCGCCCTGCGCAAGGTCTTCGGCCAGACGACGATCGCCGAAGTCGCCCGCCGCGAAGCCGAAGAGGCCGGCAGCGGCATGTACTTCATCTGAGCGAGACGAGCGCTTGGCGCGGCCGACGTCCGTGCACTTGAGCCGCCTATGACCGGCTCAAGTGCACGGACGCGTCGACCGAGACCGACGGTGGGGCGGCGCCGAGAAGCCGCCTCCGCCGGGACTAGTTCGACTTCGTGATCGAGGCGGACGGAATCCGCTGCTCGCAGATGGAGAGCTGCATGGCTCACCTCCTTTCCCCTGGCCAGATGCACGTTTGGAGGGCCGCCTTGTGAAGTCCGACGGCCGAAACTCTTTGTATGCACGACGAGATGCAGCGCGGACGGTCGGCCGACTCCGACGCCGCGTTTTAGGTCACTATGGCCCTTCAAAAGAATGAAATCGATTGCTCTAAGAACGCAAATAGGTGGCCCATGAAGGCAACGAGGGCGGAACGCGAGAACTCCACGGCGGCTTCGGTGCTTGCGCATCCCGTGCGCGTGCGGGTCCTGGAGATCCTCAACGAGCGCGACATGAGCCCGATCGAGTTCTGCCGCGAAGGGTTCGCGCCCGAGAGCATGGATGTCTCTCATGTCGCGTACCACTTTCGTGAGCTTGCCGAGTATGGCTGTCTCAGGGTCATCGAGGAGAACAAACGTCGCGGCTCGATCGAACATGTCTACCGCGGGGTCGGGAGGGCCTATTTCTCCGACGTGGAGTGGGCGGCCCTGGACCAGGAGGCACGGGAACGGATCAGCAAGACGGTCGTGCAGGGGCTCCTCGCCCGGATCGAAGGGGCGGTGATGACCAATACCTTCGATGCCCGCGACGACCGCCACCTGAGCTGGATCGCGATGAAGCTCGACGAGCAGGGGTGGAGCGAAATGGCCACCACCCTCGGCGCGGCCTTCGGCGAAGTCGAACAGATTCGCAAGGACGCCGAGAGGCGACTCGCCGAATCCGATGTCCCGGCGATCCCGTCGACCTGCGCGATCCTCGGCTTCGAATCTCCCACGGCTCCGGACAAGCCGCCACCGCCGGCGGATCTCTAGCGCCGAGCGTCCGGGCTGCGTGTGGCGCCGGCGCTCGACGCCGCGGTGTTCGAAACCCGTCCTATGGCCGGATAAGTAACACCGCGGGATCGGAAGTTTGCCGCGCGTGAGTATGGAATCACTCATCTAGACTCGCCCCGATGAGGATCGGCCCAGAGGCCTCCGCCGTCGTCGGTGACACCCCGATGGTGCTGCTCGAGCGGCTCGGCAACGGGCTCTACGGCCAGGTCTGCGCGAAGCTCGAGTACTTCAATCCGGGCGGTTCGGTCAAGGACCGGATCGGGGTCGCGATGATCGACGCCGCCGAGGAGTCGGGCGAGATCAAGCCGGGGCGCTCGCTGGTGGTCGAGCCGACCAGCGGCAACACCGGGATCGCGCTGGCGATGGTCTGCGCGGCGCGCGGCTACGAGCTGATCCTCACCCTGCCGGAAGGGATGAGCCGCGAGCGCGGCAAGCTGCTGCGCGCCTACGGTGCCACCGTGCGCGAGACGCCGAGCCTCGGTGGGATGAACGAGGCGGTGGCGCTCGCCGAACAGATCCGCGACCAGCGCAAGGCGTTCATGCCGATGCAGTTCTCCAACCCCGCCAACCCGGAGGTCCATCGCCGCACCACGGCCGAGGAGATCTGGCGCGACACCGACGGCGAGGTCGGCGCCTTCGTCGCCGGGGTCGGCACCGGCGGCACGATCACCGGGGTGGGGCGGATGCTGAAGGAACGGGCGCCCGAGGCGCGTATCGTCGCGGTCGAGCCGGAGAGCTCACCGGTCCTCTCCGGCGGCCAGCCCGGCCCGCACAAAATCCAGGGGATCGGGGCCGGCTTCATACCCTCGGTGCTCGACCGCGCGCTGATCGACGAGGTGATCTCGGTCTCCGACGAGGACGCGCTGGAGACGGCCCGGCTCGCCACGAGTGGGGAGGGGGTGCTCGCGGGGATCTCCGCCGGCGCCAACATCCACGCCGCACTGCAGGTGGCGGCTCGTCCCGAGATGGCCGGCAGGCGGATCGTCACGATCGTCTGCGACTCGGGCGAGCGCTACATGTCCCTGCCATTCTTCGCTCCATGAAGAATCAGGAAGCCACCTCCTCTGCTCCGGCGGCGTCGCGCTCATCATGACCGGAGATCTCGCGACGCCGCCTCCGCGTCCGGGGGTGCTTCGCCCAGGACGTCCGGAGGTGCTTGGTCCATGCTGAGGGACGTATTAGGCGAGATCCGGGCGGACGTCAGCGCCGCGCGCGACCGCGATCCGGCCGCGCAGAACGTGTCGAGCTTCGAGATCCTGACCAGCTGGGCCGGGGTGCAGGCGCTGCTCGCCCACCGCGTCTCCCACCGGCTGCGCGCCGCCGGGGTACCGCTGCTGCCGCGGTCGATCGCCTATCTGACCCGGGCGATCACCGGGGTCGAGATCCACCCGGCGGCGGTGATCGGCCGGGGCTTCTTCATCGATCACGGCTCCGGTGTGGTGATCGGCGAGACGGCCCGGATCGGCGATCGGGTGACGCTCTACCAGGGGGTGACGCTGGGGGGCACCGGGTTCCAGCGCGGCAAGCGCCACCCGACCCTCGGCGACAACGTCACGGTCGGCTCGGGGGCGAAGCTGCTCGGCCCGATCGCGGTCGGCGACGGCGCCAAGATCGGCGCCAACACGGTGGTCGTCGAGGACGTGCCGCCCGGCGCCACGGTGGTCGGCAACCCGGGCCACCCGGTGCGGGTCGAAGGCCGTCGCCTGGAAGGTCCCGACGCCGACTGGATCCATCTGCCCGACCCGATCGCCGACGCGATCAAGGCGCTCTCGGAGCGGATCGGCGAGCTCGAAGAGAAGCTTGCTGCGGCGGAAGGGCAGGAGCGGCCTCCGGCCCAGGCCAGGCGCGACCAGGCGACGATCTCGCCGCGCACCGGGCGCTCTTCGGCCGGGGGCTGAAGGCCGTTCGGCGGACGCCGGGGCGGTCCGCCGCCGGACGCCCTAAGCTGCGGCCGTTTTCCCGACCAGTCCAGTCCCGCCTCCGAAAGGAACCCCCTTGAGAAAGCGCATCCTCGTGCCGCTTGCATTGATGGTGCTCGCCGGCTTGACGCTCGCCGCCTGCGGCGGCGGTGGCTCCAGCGCCGAAAGCGAAATCACCGAAGTGATCGAAACGGCTGCGACGACCCAGGATCCGAGCAACTGCACCGAATACGCGACCCAGCGCTTCAACGAACAGAACGAGCAGACGCAGGGCGCGGAAGCGACCTCGGTCTGCGAAGAAGAAGAAGAAAGCCAAGAAGGATCCTTGACGGAAAAGGCGACGGTCTCGAACGTCTCGGTCGAAGGCGAAGAAGCCACCGCCGAAGTCGAATTCGAAGGCGGCAAACTGACCGAACAGAAGCTGGAAGTCGCCCTGGTCGAAGAAGAAGGACAGTGGAAGCTCGACCAGATCGAAGGCTTCGCCGAATACAACGGCGCGGCACTCGCCGGGGTGTTCCAAGAAACGCTCGACAAGGAAAGTCCGGAAGGGCTGAGCGAAGAACAGCTCACCTGCATCATCGGAGGGATCAGCGAAGCGAGCGCCGGAGAAGCCGAAGAACTGTTCTTCAGCGGCTCCAAGGAACCGCTGGAAGAACTGGCCGAAGAATGCGCCTAGGGCGCAACTGAGACCCCCGGTCCCGCGGGCCCCCGCCGAGCTCCTGGCTATGCTCGGCGGGTGAGCCTGCAGGCCGACCAGGAGTCAGCGGCGGGCGCGGAGCAGTCGCTGTCCGGCGCCCCGACCGAGCCCGGCGCCGACCGCGTCGAGCGCCTCCTCGCGGGCCTCAATCCTCCCCAGCGGGCGGCGGTCGAACACGGCGAGGGGCCGCTCCTGGTGCTGGCCGGCGCGGGGTCGGGCAAGACCCGCGTCCTCACCCACCGGATCGGCTACCTGCTGGCGACCGGCGCCGCCCGTCCCGGTGAGATCCTCGCGATCACCTTCACCAACAAGGCCGCCGCTGAGATGCGCGAACGCGCCGAGAAGCTCGTCGGCGGTCGCGCCCGCGCGATGTGGTTGACCACCTTCCACTCCGCCTGCGCGCGTATCCTGCGCGCCGAGGCCGAGCGCCTCGGCTACACGCGCGGCTACACGATCTACGACTCGGCCGACTCCCAGCGCCTGGTGCGCCAGTGCATGGACGCGCTCGATGTCGACAGCAAGCGTTTTCCGCCACGGATGATCCAGTCGATCATCTCGCGCGCCAAGAACCAGCTCGAGAATGCCGCGCAGTTCGAGCAGCACGTCGACGGTGTGGTCGACGAGGTCGTCGCCGAGGTCTACAAGATCTACGAGCGCCGCCTGCGCGAGATGAACGCGATGGACTTCGACGACCTGCTGCTGCGCTCGGTCGAGCTGTGGGAGACCTACCCCGAGGTGCTCGAGCGCTACCAGGGCGTGTTCCAGCACATCCTCGTCGATGAGT
>DATJWW010000059.1:0-34071 GCA_035500835.1 Solirubrobacterales bacterium
CTCACCACCTGTGACGGGACACATGAGGGTCTGTGGCGTTCCCGGCATCTTCGTCATGGCTCCCCGGAGTTCGTGGAGGACCCTGGACCACTCTCACGCACCCTCACACGTCCCGGGCGTCTCGTGGCGGCCACACCCTGCCGGGGCCGCCACGAGACGCCCGGGACGCACCTCGGACGGCCGCCCACCCACCAGAGCGCCCGCCTGGTCCCCCGCTAGACCGGCAGCTCGTAGCTGAGCCAGGTCGATTTCTCGCTGGTCAGCGAGTCGTAGAGACGCTGGGCGGTGCGGTTGTCGGGGGCGGTCGACCACTCGAGCCAGGCGGCGCCCCGTTCGCGGGCGACGTCGGCCGCCGCCTCGATCAGCGCTCGCCCGACCCCTCGGCCGCGCGCCTCCGGCGTGACGAAGAGGTCGTTCATCAGCACCGTCTCGACCGCCTGCAGCGAGGAGAAGTGCCAGTAGAGGCAGGCGTAGCCGAGGATCGCGCCGTCGTCGTCGCGGGCGGCGAGGAGCGCGCCGTCAAGGCTGGGGGAGAGGAAGCGCCGGAAGAAGGAGCGGTTGCGGTCGTCGTCGATCTCCACGACTTCGTAGAAGCGCTGGTAGGCGGCGATCAGCGGCAGGAGAGCCTCGAACTCCCCCTCGCGGACGGCACTGACCTCGACTGCGACGGACACCCTCGCAAACCTATCGCCCTGCAAGCCCGCGGTCACGCGCAGGTGCCGCCGTCGCGGCGCCGTAAGAGACCCCCTGTAACCGCCGGCAGGGCCCGTCTAAGCTTTGGGACCCCGCCGCGAAGCTCCGACCGACTTCCCGTAGGAGGGGATTCCACTGGCACGACCGACCGACTCCAACGAGCAGCTCCTCTGCAGCTTCTGCGGCAAGTCGCAACGCCAGGTGAAGAAGCTGATCGCCGGCCCCGGCGTCTACATCTGCGACGAGTGCATCGACCTCTGCAACGAGATCATCGACGAGGAGCTGACCGCGCCGCCGACCTTCGAGCTGGAGAACCTGCCGAAACCGCGCGAGATCTACGACGTGCTGCAGGAGTACGTGGTCGGCCAGGAGGCCGCCAAGCGCGCTCTCTCGGTCGCCGTCTACAACCACTACAAGCGGGTGCAGATCGGCCAGACCGACGAGTCCGACGTCGAGCTCGGCAAGTCGAACATCATGATGTTGGGACCGACCGGCTGCGGCAAGACGCTGCTCGCCCAGACCCTGGCGCGAATCCTCAACGTGCCGTTCGCGATCGCCGACGCGACCGCGCTGACCGAGGCGGGCTACGTCGGCGAGGACGTCGAGAACATCCTCCTGAAGCTGATCCAGGCCGCCGACTACGACGTCAAGAAGGCGGAGACGGGGATCATCTACATCGACGAGATCGACAAGATCGCGCGCAAAGCCGACAACCCGTCGATCACCCGCGACGTCTCCGGCGAAGGCGTCCAGCAGGCGCTGCTGAAGATCCTCGAGGGGACCACCGCCTCGGTGCCGCCACAGGGCGGGCGCAAGCACCCGCACCAGGAGTTCCTGACGATCGACACCACCAACATCCTCTTCATCTGCGGCGGCTCCTTCGCCGAGCTCGACAAGATCATCGAGCGGCGGGTGGGCGACCGCGGCGTCGGCTTCGGCGCGGCGATCTCCTCGCGGACCGAGCGTGACACCGGCGAGTGGTTCGAGCAGGTGCTGCCCGAGGATCTGATCGAATACGGCCTGATCCCCGAGTTCATCGGCCGACTGCCGGTGATCACCGCGATCCATCAGCTGAGCCGCGACGATCTGACCACGATCCTGACCGAGCCGAAGCACGCGCTGACCCGCCAGTTCCAGCGCTTCTTCGAGTTCGACGACATCGAGCTGGTCTTCTCCGAGGACAGCCTCGAGGCGATCGCCGACCGGGCGATCGAGCGCGAGACCGGCGCTCGCGGCCTGCGCTCGATCCTCGAGGAGACGCTCCTCGACGTCCAGTTCGAGCTGCCCTCGCGGCGCGACGTCACCAAGTGCGTCGTCACCAAGGAGACGATCCTCCAAGGGCGGCGTCCGACGCTGGTCACCGAGGCGGCCCAACAGGACATCGGGCCGGCCGAGGAGACGCTGGGCGAGGAAACGGCCTAGCGAGGGACGGCGTGGCGAGGGGGAGGGTCATCGGACCCCCTCTCTCACGAACAGCACGGAGGTTAGTTCGGGGGTCCGATGACCCTCCGACGAGCGCATGCCGGGGCTCGCTGTGGAGCCTTTCCGTCGTATAGCGACGGTTTCTCTCCACGGCCGGCCCTCGAGCGAGATATCTAGACTCGCCGCCATGGACGCGGCGGAGCGGAAGAAGCTGGAAGGGACGACCCGGTACGAACCGGGGGAGATCGAGGAGCGGGTCTTCGCGGAATGGATGGAGGGGGGGTACTTCCACCCGGAGGCGAGCGGGACGCCGGAGGAGAACTTCTCGGTCGCGATCCCGCCGCCCAACGTGACCGGCGCCCTCCACATGGGGCATGCGCTGAACGGCTCGATGCAGGACGCGCTGGTGCGGATGAATCGGATGAAAGGGCGCAAGGCGCTCTGGATCCTCGGCACCGACCACGCCGGCATCGCCACCCAGGCGGTGGTCGAGAAAGAGCTCCGCGCCGAGGGGACGACCCGCCGGGAGCTGGGCCGCGAGGCCTTCGTCGAGCGGGTCTGGGAGTGGAAAGAGGAGTACGGCTCGCGGATCGTCGAGCAGTACAAGCGGCTCGGCGCCTCCTGCGACTACGAGCGCGAGCGCTTCACCCTCGACGACGGCTACGTGCGCGCCGTCCACAAGGTCTTCAAGCAGCTCTACGACAAGGGCTACATCTATCGCGACAACTACATGGTCAACTGGGACCCGGGGACGCGCTCGGCGATCTCCGACCTCGAGGTCGAGAACCGCGAGGTCGACGACTTCCTCTATTACGTCGACTATCCGATCGAGGACTCCGACGAGGTGCTGACCGTCGCCACGGTGCGGCCCGAGACGATGCTCGGCGACACCGCGGTCGCCGTCAACCCGGGAGACGAGCGCTACCGCCACCTGATCGGCAGGCACGCGATCCTGCCCCTGGTCGGGCGTCGCCTGCCGATCCACGGCGACGACGGCGTCGACACCGAGTTCGGCACCGGCGCGCTGAAGATCACCCCCGGCCACGACCCCAAAGACTTCGAGCTGGGGCGCTCGCTGGGCCTCGGCGAGATCGTCGTGATCGGCCCCGACGGCCGCATGAACGAGGAGGCGGGCGCCTTCGAGGGGATGACCGTGGCGGAGGCCCAGAAGGCGATCGTCGAGGAACTGCGGGCGGAGGGCGCGCTCCGCAAGGAGGAGGCCTACACGCACTCGGTCCCCTTCTCCCATCGCTCGGGAGAGCGGATCGAGCCGCTGATCTCGCTGCAGTGGTTCTGCCGTATGGACGAGCTCGCCCGCCCCGCGATGGACGTCGTCGAAGGCGACCGGGTGGACATCCAGCCGGACCAGTGGAACCGGGTCTACCTCAACTGGCTGGAGGAGATCCGCCCCTGGTGCATCTCGCGTCAGCTCTGGTGGGGACACCAGATCCCGGTCTGGTACTGCGACGCCTGCAACGAGACGATCGTCGCCGAGAACGAGCCGACGAGATGCGCGGAGTGCGGCGGCCCGCTGCGCCAGGAGGAGGACGTCCTCGACACCTGGTTCAGCTCGGCGCTCTGGCCCTTCGCGACGCTCGGCTGGCCCGACGACACGCCCGAGCTGCGCGCCTTCTATCCGACCAGCTTCCTCACCACGGCGCGCGAGATCCTCTTCCTCTGGGTGGCGCGGATGGTGATGATGGGGATCGAGTTCCCCGGCGACATCCCCTTCCGCGACGTCTACGTCCACTCGGTGATCCAGGCCCGCGACGGGCGGCGGATGTCGAAGAGCCTGGGGACCGGGATCGACCCGCTGGAGGAGATCGACGCGCGCGGCGCCGACGCGCTCCGCTTCGGCCTGCTGGCGATGTCCTCGACCCAGGACGTGCGCTACTCCGACGCCAAGGTCGAGCAGGGCGCCGATCTCGCCAACAAGCTGTACAACGCGAGCCGGCTGATCCTCCTCAATGCCGCCGAGGTCGAGCCGGAGCCGCGCGGGACCCGGCTGGAGGACCGCTGGATCCTCTCCCGCCTGGAGCGCACGATCGGCTCGGTGACGGCGAAGCTCGAGACCTTCGACTTCGCCCACGCGGTGCAGGAGTGCTACGGCTTCGTCTACCACGACCTCTGCGACTGGTACCTGGAGATCGTCAAGCCGCGGCTCTACGAGGGCGAGGAGGACGTCTCGGCGACGCTCCTCTACGCGTTGGAACGGGTGCTGGCGCTGCTCCATCCGACGATGCCGTTCGTCACCGAGGAGCTCTGGTCCTACCACCCGGCCCGCGCCGGCCATCTCGTGGTGCACGCCTTCCCGGACGCCGACGACTCGCTGATCGACGCGGGCGCCGAGGAGGACGTCGCCGAGGAGATCGCGCTGACCCGCAGCCTGCGCGCCTGGCGCGACCTGGTCGGCGTGCCCGCCAAGGCGATCCTCCCGGCGGTGATCGACGGGATGGCGCCGTCGGAGTTCGTCGGCCGCCTCTCGCGCTTCGCCTTCGACGGGGTCGGCGCCGAGCCGGTCGCCTCGGTCGGTCCGGTGCGGGTGCTCGCCTCCGAGGAGCTCGACGCCGCCGCGGTCGAGGAGCGGCTGGGCCGACGCCGCGAGGAGCTCACCGCCGAGATCGAGCGCGCCGAGCGCAAACTCGGCAACGAGGGCTTCGTCGCCAAGGCGCCCGCCGCGGTGGTCGAGGAGGAGCGCGGCAAGCTGGAGCGCTACCGCGCGGAACTCGCCGAGCTGGGGTAGTCCCGCGGTGGCGGCGTTCGACCCTGACGGGTATCTGGACTCATTGGAGCCGGTCGGCTGGCGCCTCGGGCTCGACCGGATGTGGAAGCTGACCACGGCGCTCGGCCTGCCGCAGCGACGCTTCGCCTCGGTCCACGTCGTCGGCACCAACGGCAAGTCCTCGGTCACCCGGATGATCGCGGCGCTGCTCGAAGCCCACGGGGTGCCATCCGGCGCCTGTCTCTCCCCCCACACGAGCCGCTGGACCGAGCGCACCCTGATCCGCGGCGAGGAGATCTCGCCGGAGGCCTGGGCCGATGCCGTCGCCCAGGTCGCGGCCGCCGCCGAGGGCGTGAACCTCACCCTGGAGGAGGGCGAGGCGGTGACCGAGTTCGAGGCGGCGACCGCGGCGACCTTCGTCGCCCTGGCCCGCGCCCGGGTGAAGGCGGCGGCGATCGAGGCGGGGCTCGGTGGCCGCCTCGACGCCACCAACACGATCCCCTCCCGGGTCACCGTCCTCACCTCGGTCGGCCTCGACCACACCGAGTGGCTGGGGGAGACCGAGCTGCAGATCGCCGCCGAGAAGCTCGCCGTCCTCCGCGACCACTCGGTCCTGGTCCTGGGACGGGTGGGCGCCGAGGTCCGCGCATCGGCCGAACGGATCGCGGCCGAACGCGGGGCGCAGCTCGTCATCGCCCCGGAGGACCCCGGCCCGGAGGTGGAGCTCGCCGCCGCGGGCTCCTTCCAGCGCCGCAACTTCGCCCTCGCCACGGCCGCCGCCGAGGCGTTCCTCGGCGAGATCGACCCGCGGAAGGTCACCGCCGTGGCCGCGGGCCTGCGAGTCCCCGGCCGGCTCGAGCTGATCGCCGAGGGCCCGCCGACCTACGTCGACGCCGCCCACAACCCGGACGGGGCGGCGGCGCTCGCCGAGGCGCTCCCGGCGCTCGCCGCGGGGCGGCCGGTGGTCGCCTGCCTGGCGGTGCTCACCGACAAGGACGCGGCGGCGATGATCGCCGCCCTGGCCCCGGCGCTGCGCAGCGTCGTCTGCACCGAGATCCCGCCCGCGGCGCTGGCCGGCCACGGCCGCCCGGGGGCGCGCTCGCGCCCCGCCCGCGAGCTCGCCGACCTCTGCCAGGCGCACGGCCTCGAGGCGTTCGCCGAGCCCGATCTCGACGCCGCCCTCCGCCGCGCCACCGAGATCGCCTGCGCCACCTTCGCGGGCGTCCTCCTGGTCACCGGCTCGCACTACCTGATCGGCCCGGCCCGCGCCGCGCTCGCGCCGCCCCCGCCCGGTGACGAAAGCTGACTGTGCGAGGATTCCTGCATGGATCGAAGCGCCGGCTCCGAACTGCTCTCGATGATGGCCTTGGTCGCCGCCGTGGTGGCGATCGTGATCCTTGTCTTCTTCGGCGTCGGGTACCTGTTCGGGAGACTTTTCCTCTAGTCGGGTAGGCCCGCGGAGGGTCCCGACAGGATCAGGCGCCCGAACGGCGAATACACTGCGCGATCCCCATCCCCGGAAGGGGCACTCCCCATGGCACTAGCGATCTTCGGCATCACCAACTCGGCGCTCAACCTTGCAGCGACCCTGCTCCTGCTCCTGTTGATCGTGCTGTGGCTGGCGCTGATCGTCTACACCTACCTCGACGCGCGCCGCCGCGTCTCCGACCCGTTCCTGGTCGCCTGCGCGACGATCGCCTCCTTCTTTCCCTATATCGGCACCTTCGTCTACATGATCGTGCGGCCGCCGGAGTTCATCGAGGACGCCCACGAGCGTGAGCTGGAGATCAAGGCCGCCGAGTTGCGGGTGCGCCAACTGCGCGAGCAGACCTGCCCCAACTGCGAGTACCCGGTGGAGAAAAACTACCTGCGCTGTCCGAACTGTCAGCGGCGTCTGAAGGACCCCTGCCCGACCTGCGGCGAACCGGTCGACCCGCGCTGGGGGCTCTGCCCCTTCTGCGAGACCGCGCTTGCGGGGGAACGCTCGCGGCAGCCGCGCCGCCGCCGCCCGGAAGACGAACGGGCCGAGGCCGAACCGAAACGTCGCCCACGCAAAGCGGGTGGCTCGGCCAAAAAACCGCGCGCCGCCGCGGCGAAAGAAGGCGAAGGCGGCGCCGAACCCTCGGGCTCCGGCCAGCGCCGGACGAAATCTTCGGGCAGCCGAAAAGGGGCTCCCCGCAGCGCCTCGACCGAGGCGCCGACCACCGAACAAGACCAAAGGAGCCCAAGCCGTGAGCCGGACCCTGATCCTCGTCAAGCCTGACGCCTTCGAGCGCGCCCTGACCGGCGAGGTGATCGCCCGCTTCGAGCGCAAGGGGCTGCGGATCAGCGCCCTGAAGACGCTCACCGCGACCGAGGAGATCGCCAACCAGCACTACGCCGAGCACACCGAGAAGCCCTTCTTCGGCGAGCTGGTCGAGTTCATCACCGGCGGCCCGCTGGTGGCGATGGTGCTGGAAGGTGCGGAGGCCGTCCCAGCGGCCCGCCGGCTGATCGGCGCGACCAACCCGGTCGAGGCGGCTCCCGGCTCGATCCGCGGCGACTTCGCGCTCGAGGTGACCTTCAACATGGTCCACGGCTCCGACTCCGACGAGTCGGCCGAGCGCGAGATCGGCATCTGGTTCCCGGAGCTTTCGTAGCGCGCCCCGTCATCCTGGCGTCCGGTTCCCCCCAGCGGCGCGAGATCCTCGCCAAGCTGGGGATCGAGTTCGAGGTCGTCGTCCCCGGGGTGGAGGAGCTCGACGGGGGCGACCCGGAATTCCTCGTGATCGAGAACGCGCGCCGCAAGGCGCGCGCCGTCGAGCGCCCCGCGGGAGCGATGGTGATCGCCTGCGACACCGATGTCGTCCTCGACGGCGAGGTGCTCGGCAAGCCCGCCGACGCGGACGACGCGCGCACCTACCTCGACCGGATGTCGGGGCGCGGTCACACCGTGATGAGCGGCCTCGTCGTCCTCGACGAGGCCGGTGAGGAGTACAGCGGGCTCGATCGCTCCGAGGTCTTCTTCAAGCACCTGAGCGAGTCCGAGAAACAGCGCTACGTCGATTTCGGCGAGTGGGAAGGACGCTCCGGCGGCTACGCGATCCAGACCCTCGGCTCGTCCCTGGTCGAGCGCCTCGAGGGCAGCGTCTCGAACGTCGTCGGCCTCCCGGTCGGCCTCCTCGCGAGGCTCGTCCCGGCGCTTTTCGAGCGCCCCTGAAACGTGCAATTTGAGGCGCTCTTCTTAGCGCCTCGTTAGCGCGTGCTTAGTGCCCTGCCAGCGGCCCGTGAGCGGACGTTAATCCTGCAAGCGACCGATTTTCTGCGCACGCGAGGGCGATCTCGATCCGACTTCCCGCGTTTGGTTTCATGGGTGGTTCTGCCCTCCCGACCGAACGAAATTTGAGCTGGCTCAGCCGTGTCTTCCGCCTCGGCGGGCGCGACATGGCCGTCGATCTCGGCACCGCCAACACGCTGGTCTACGTGCGGGGTCGCGGCATCGTGCTCTCCGAGCCCTCGGTGGTCGCGATCGACACCAAGACCGGCCAGGTGCACGCGGTCGGGGTCGAGGCGAAGCGGATGATCGGGCGCACGCCCGGCAACATCACCGCGATCCGCCCGTTGAAGGACGGCGTGATCGCCGACTTCGAGGTGACCGAACAGATGCTGCGGCACTTCATCCAGTCGGTCCACTCCAACCGCTTCGCCCACCCGCGCGTCGTCGTCTGCGTGCCCTCCGGGGTGACCGGGGTCGAGAAGCGCGCGGTCGAGGAGGCCTGTCTCTCGGCGGGCGCCCGCCAGGCCTACCTGATCGAGGAGCCGATGGCGGCGGCGATCGGGGCCGGCCTGCCGGTCGCCGAGCCGACCGGCTCGATGATCGTCGACATCGGCGGCGGCACCACCGAGGTGGCGGTGATCAGCCTCGGCGGGATCGTCGTCTCGCAGTCGATCCGGGTCGGCGGCGACGAGCTCGACGAGGCGATCGTCGCCCACTGCAAAAACCGCTACAAACTGGCGATCGGCGCGCAGACCGCCGAGGAGGTCAAGCTCGAGGCCGGCTCCGCGGCGCCGCTGCCGAACGAGGTCCGCACCGAGATCCGCGGCCGCGATCTGGTCAGCGGCCTGCCGCAGACGATCGAGCTGACCTCCGCCGAGGTGCGCGAGGCGCTCGAGGAGCCGGTCGGCCACATCGTCGCCGCGGTCAAGGAGACGCTCGACCAGACGCCGCCGGAGCTGGCGGGCGACATCATGGACCGCGGCATCACCCTGGCCGGCGGCGGTGCCCTCCTGCAAGGTCTCGAACAGCGCCTCCACGACGAGTGCCAGATGCCCTGCCAACTGGCAGAGTCGCCGCTGACCTGCGTGGCGGTCGGCTCCGGCATCTCGTTGGAGGAGTTCGAGACGATCCACCGCAGCGGGCCGAGGTAGGTCAGCCACCGTGTACCGCAAACAAGTACGCCGCCGCAGGGCGGTGCTAGCCCTTCTCATCGTCGGCTCCTTCGCGTTGCTGACGATCACCTACGGCCAGGGGTCGAACAGCGTCCAGCGCGGCGTCACGGCCGTCTTCGCGCCCGTCTCCTCGGTGCTCGACCGGGCGCTGAAGCCCGCCCGCGACCTGGTCAACTGGGTCGACGAAACCTTCGATGCGCGGGGCAAGAACGCGAAGCTCGAAGAAGAACTGGAAGTCGCCCGCAAGGAGGCGGTGGGCGCCCAGGCCGCGCTCGCCGAAAACAAGGAACTGCGCGAACTGGTCGAACTCGACGAATCGGGGGCGATCCCGACCGGCTACGAACCGGTGACCGGGAACGTGATCGCGCTCTCGCCGACGGTCTGGTTCAGCGACCTGATGATCGACGTCGGCTCCGCCGACGGGGTGCAGCTGCACGACCCGGTCATCGACGGGCAGGGACTGGTCGGCGAAGTGACGGCGATGACCGGCGGCACCGCGAAGGTCAAGCTGATCTCCGACCACTCGAGCGCCGTCGGCGTCAAGGTCGTCCCCTCCGGCATCCAGGGCATCATCACGCCGACGATCGGCGAACCGAACCGGTTCGTCCTCCAGTTCCTGAACTCCGACAAACACGTCCACAAAGGGGAGTCGGTCGTGACGTCGGGTTGGCACACCGAAGAAATCGAAGCGCGCTTCCCACCGAACATCCCGGTCGGCGAAGTCACCCACGCCTCGATCAACGAACAGGAAGCCCAAGGGCGCTCGATCGTGCGGCCTTATGCGGACCTGCGCAACCTCGACACGCTGCAGGTGCTGACGGGGGGGAGTCGCCGGTGATCCTCACCCCGAAAATCGTCGCCCGCCTGGTCGTCGTCGGCCTGCTCGGCGTGCTGCTGCAGCTGACCTTCTTCTCGCAGGTCGAGCTCTTCCACGTCAGCCCCGACATCCTGCCCGCCCTGGTCGTCACCTTCGGCCTTCTGGGCGGGTCGATGACCGGCGCCGTCTCCGGCTTCGCGATCGGCTTTCTGCTCGACTGCCTGCTGATCCAGCCGCTCGGCGGCGCCTCGCTGGTCCTGATCGCCGTCGGCTACGCCGCGGGCATGTTCCGCGAGCGCTTCGAGATCCACAGCCGCCTCGTCGCGCCGCTCCTCTGCGCGATCCTCACCTTCGCCGCGGAGCTCGGCTTCGGCGCGGTCGAGGCGATGTTCGGCATCCACACCGACGTCAGCGTCCTCGTCCTCCGCGACATGCTCGTGCAGAGCGTCTTCGCCTTCTTCCTCGGCTGGGCGATCTACGTCGGCGTGCGGCGCCTGGTGCGGCCCGCTCTGGTCGACGAGGCGACGGTGCGGCGAACCCGGCGACCGACGGTGCTGGGAGCCTGATCGGGATGTACCTGCGACCGGAGGACAGGGCGAGGCCGAGCCGGCTGGCGCTGCGGATCGCGGTCGTCGTCGGCGTCGCCGTGGCGCTCTTTGCGATCCTCTTCTTCCGTCTCTGGAACCTGCAGATCCTCGACGGCGCCTCGAACCTCGCCGAGGCGAAGAACAACCGCACCCGCTCGACCAAGATCATCGCCCCGCGCGGGAAAATCGTCGCCCGCAACGGCGAAGTGCTGGTCGACAACCGCACCAGCCTGGCGCTGTTGATCGACACGACCAAGCTGCCGCAGGAACCGGCCGCCGAAGAGGCCGAGTTGAAGGAAGTCGGCGCCCTCGTCCACATGGACATCAAGCAGGTGCGGAAGGCGATCGCCGAAGGCGAAGCAGTCGCGGCGGGGGCGCCGATCACCCTGCGCCACGACGTCGGCAACGACGTCATCTACTACCTCAAGGAACACCAGGGGAAATTCCCCGGCGTCGCGGTCGAAAAGGTCTTCGTCCGCAACTACCCCGACGAAGACCGCGCCGCGCACGTGCTCGGCAGCGTCGGTGAGGTCGACCAGGAAGAGCTCGAAGAACCGCCCTACGAAAATGTCGAACCGGGCGAAACGGTCGGCAAGGAAGGGGTCGAGTACACCTACGACAAGTACCTGCGAGGGACCCCTGGCGAATCCCGCTACCAGGTGAACGCGCTGGGCGAGCCGACCCCGGGGGGACAGCTGACCTCGGTCCTGCCGAAGCCGGGCAACACGCTGAAGCTGACGATCAACCCGGACGTGCAGGCCGCCGGCGAATCGGCGCTCGCCCAGCGCGGTCTGCCCGGCGCCTTCATCACGATGAACATCCACACCGGCGAAATCCTCGGGCTCGGCTCCTATCCGACCTATGACCCGACCGTCTTCACCAAGACCCTGAGCACGAAGGAGTACGAAGCCCTCACCTCCGAAGGCACCGGTGAGCCGCTTTTCAACCGGGTGATCGCCGGGGCCTACCCGACCGGCTCGACCTACAAGCTCATGACCGCGCTGGCGGGTCTCGAAAACGGGATCTTCACCGGCAGCACGGTGATCGACGACACCGGGTCGATCGAAGTCGGCGGACAGAAATTCGAAAACTCCGAAGGTGAGATCAACGGCCCGATCAGCCTCGTCCGCGCCCTGCAGGTCTCATCCGACGTCTTCTTCTACGAAATGGGCCTGAAAATGTGGAAGACCGACGATCTGCAGGAATGGTCGGAGAAGATGGGGATCGGGGTTCCGACCGGGATCGACCTGCCGGGCGAAGCCGAAGGCCTCGTGCCGAGCAAGCAGTGGACGGAAGAAGAGCTCGCCGAAGGCGCGGAAGTCGAACCGTGGGGACCGGGCCAGAACATCCAGCTGGCGACCGGACAGGGATATCTGCAGACCGATCCGCTGCAGATGGCGATCGCCTATGCGGCGCTCGGCAACGGCGGCACGATCGTCACCCCGCACGTCGGCAAGGAAATCGAGGACGCGGCCGGACGGGTGCTGAAGGAAATCGACCCGGGGCCGCGCCGGCACGTGAAGATCAAATCCGAATCGCGACAGCTGATCCTGGAAGGGATGCACGAGGCGGCGCAGGTATCTGGGGGCACGGCGGCGTCGGTATTCGAAGAATTCCCGATCGAGATCGCGGGCAAGACCGGGACCGCGGAACGCGCCATCACCGAACCGAACCAGGCCTGGTTCATCTCGCTGGCGCCGTACCCGAACCCGGAGATCGTCACCGCCGTCACGATCGAACAGGGCGGTTTCGGCGCGGAAACCGCGGCGCCCGCCAACAAGGAAATTCTCGAAGCGTATTTCGCCCACGACCTCAAGAAAGAAGCCGAAGAAGCGACCGAAGGCGAAGAAAAGGCCTTCGAAGAAGAATCCCTGCCCGAAGCAGAAGCGGGTGAAGTCGGATGATGTACGCGACGCGGGCGCGGCAGGCGCGGCCCGAGCTCTTCGACGAACGGCCGACGATCGGCGAACGGCTCGGCCTCGCCCACATGGACTGGCCGATGGCCTTCGCCGCCTTCGGGCTGATCGCCTTCAGCGTCTTCACCCTCGGCCAGGCCACCCTGCACGACATCCCCGGCAACCCTCACTACTACGTCGAGCGCCAGGCGATCTACGGCGTCGTCGGCATCATCGGCATGCTGATCCTCGCCCGCATCGACTACTCGCGCTTCCGCGAGCTGCGGGTCGGCATCTACACCTTCCTCTGCGTCTCGATCGCGCTGGTCTTCGTCTTCGGCTTCGCGGCCCGCGGCTCGCGCCGCGCCTTCGAACTGCCGTTTTTCGCCTTCCAGCCCTCCGAGCTGGGCAAGCTCCTGCTCGTCCTCGCCCTCGCGGGCTTCGTGATCGACGGTGCAAGGCGCAGTTCGCCGGTGCGCAGAACGGCCCGATATCTGGCTCTGGGACTGTTCCCGGCGGCCCTCGTCTTCCTGCAGCCGGACCTCGGCACCGCCCTCGTGCTGGTGGTCGGGACCCTCGCCGTGATGTACTTCGGGGGAGTCCCATGGACCCATTTCGCAGTGATCAGCGGCGGAATCGCCGCACTCATAGCTTTAGTCCTCGTGGTGGCGCCTGCCGTCGGCCACCCCGTGCTCAAGGAATACCAGGCGCAGAGGCTCACCTCGTTCCTGCATCCGAGCGCGGAACCAGGCGGCGCGGGCTACCAGCAGGACCAATCGATGGTCGCGATCGGCGCCGGTCAGAAGACCGGGCGCGGCGACCAGGCAACCCAGACGCGGCTCGACTTCGTGCCCGAGCGCTCGACCGACTTTATCTTCGCGGTGATCGGCGAGCGCTACGGGTTCTTGGGCGCCGCGTTCGTCCTATCCCTGTACGCCCTTCTCATCTGGCGGGCGCTGCGGATCGTGACGCTCTCGAAGAACTCCTACGGGATCTTGGTGGCCGGCGGCATCGCCGTCGAGCTTCTCTTCCAGGTGTTCGTCAACGTCGGGATGTGCCTCGGCATCATGCCCATCACGGGCATCCCCTTGCCGTTGATGAGTTACGGAGGGTCCTCCGTGCTCGCTACCTTCCTGGCGATTGGAGTCCTTCAGAGCATCAATATCCAGGCGCGTCTCAGCCGGCAGGGAAGGTTCGCGTGGTGACGCCTCTGTAGAGGACCCGCGCCCGCGTACCTATCTGAACTGAGCTGAACACATGAAAAAAACGATTTTGGTGTCCGCCGAGCGCGGCGAGACCCGCGTTGCCGTACTCGAGGCGAAGGCCAAAGGCTCGAAGGCCGAGGTCGCCGAGCTCTACATGGAGCGGCGCGGCCGTCGCTCGATCGTCGGCAACATCTACAAGGGCAAGGTCGACAACGTCCTGCCCGGCATGGAGGCCGCCTTCGTCGACATCGGCCTCGAGCGCAACGGCTTCCTCCACGTCGACGAGATCGTCCTCCCGGACGGCACCCAGGCGCCGCGCCGCGGCCGCGGCTCCGGCAAAGGGGCGCGGATCAAC
Organism: Solirubrobacterales bacterium; assembly: GCA_035500835.1. Classification (GTDB taxonomy): domain Bacteria; phylum Actinomycetota; class Thermoleophilia; order Solirubrobacterales; family 70-9; genus VAYN01. The sequence goes on from DATJWW010000059.1 coordinate 14,125, forward strand.
GAGCTGATCAAGCCGGGCCAGGAGATCCTGGTCCAGGTGGTCAAGGACCCGCTGAAGACGAAGGGGGCACGGCTTTCCATGCAGGTCTCGATCGCCGGCCGCTACCTGGTCTACGCGCCGCACGGCTCCGGGGTCGGCGTCAGCCGCCGGCTCGCCGACAAAGAGCGCGACCGGCTGCGCAAGATGGTCGACCGCACCTACAAAGGCCCGGGCGGGCTGATCGTCCGCACCGCCGCCCACGGGGCGAAGAAATCCGACTTCGTGCGGGAGATCTCCTACCTGCAGAAGCTGAACGAGGTGCTCGAGCGCCGTTCCGACCAGACCAAGGCGCCGGCGATGGTCTTCCAGGAGGCGGACCTCTCGGTCCGGGTGCTGCGCGACGTCTTCCTCAACGAGTTCGAAAAGGCGATCATCGACTCGGAGAAGCAGTTCGAGCGGGTCACCAGCTTCTTCCAGCGGACCGCGCCGGAGTTGGTCGGCGGGGTCGAACTGTATAAGGGCCAGAAGAAGTCGCTGTTCGAAAAATATGGGATCGACAAGGAGATCGAGTCGACCCTGAACCGGCGGGTCGACCTGCCCTCCGGTGGCTATCTGATCATCGATTACACCGAGGCGCTGACCGTGATCGACGTCAACAGCGGCAGCTTCACCGGGCGCGGCAAAGGCGGCCTGGAGGAGACGATCACGAAGGTCAACACCGAGGCCGCCGAGGAGGCGGTCCGCCAGCTGCGTCTGCGCGACATCGGCGGGATCATCGTCATCGACTTCATCGACATGGCGCGCGCCTCGAACCGGGACAAAGTCCTGAAGACGATGCGCAAAGCGCTCGACGCCGACAAGTCGAAGAGCTATGTGGTCGAGGTCTCGCCGCTCGGTCTGGTCGAGATGACGCGGCAGAACGTCACCGACGGGGTGCGCGAGATCCTCACCGAGATCTGCCCGACCTGCCATGGCGAGGGCGTCGTGCTCTCGGCCGAGACGGTGGCCCTCGACGGCCTGCGGAAGCTTCGCGAAGTCGCCGTCGAAAAGTCCGACGAGGCGTTCCTCTACCGGGTCAACCCGAAGGTCGCCGCCGCGATCACCGACTCCGACAGCGGGCTGACCGAGCTCGAGGACGAGACCGGCAAGCGCTTCCACTTCGAAGGCGGCGACGCCAACGCGATCGACACCTTCGAACTGGTCGAGTCCGGCAGCCGGGCGGAGATCGAGGAGCGGGCGCTGCCGTTCAAGGTCGGCGAGGAGGTGCTGGTCAAGATCGACGAGCCCCACATGTACAACGCCGACGACGCGGTGGCCCGGATCGACTCCTACATCGTCAGCGTCACCGGCGGCGGCCCTTACGTGGGCGAGCGCAAGCTGGTGCGGATCGAGGAGGTCGAGCGGGCGGCGGCGGTCGCCTCGCTGTTGGGCGGCGAGTCCCCGAACGGTCACTCGAACGGCGTCGCGAACGGCTCCCAGCTAGAATCCGACGCTCCTTCGCGCAAACGCAGTCGTGGCCGCCGGGGCGGTCGGGGGCGTTCGCGCGCCAAGCAAGGCAGTTCGGACGAGTAGTCGGAAGAGAGACGAGCGAGCATGTACGCGGTGATCGAAAGCGGTGGAAAGCAGTACAAGGTCGAAGAGGGCACCTCGCTGCTCGTCGATCGGCTGGACGCCAAGGACGGCGACAAGATCGCCCTGCGCCCGGTGCTCTTCCGCGACGGTGAGGTGCTCGTCGGCGAGAAGGAGCTGGCGAAAGTCAAGGTCGAGGCCAAGGTGGCGGGTCATCTGCGCGGCCCGAAGATCAAAGTCTTCAAATACAAGGCGAAGAAGGGCTACCGGCGCCGCGCCGGCCACCGCTCCGAGCTGACCCGGCTCGAGGTGACCAGCCTCAAAGGTGGGGCGAAAAAAGCCGCGAAAAAAGAGCCCGCCGCCAAAGCCGAGAAAGAGGAGGCCTAGGACATGGCTCATAAGAAAGGCCTCGGTTCCTCCCGCAACGGCCGCGAATCGAACCCGAACATGCTCGGCGTCAAGGTTTTCGCCGGCCAGCAGGTGACCGGCGGCGAGATCATCGTCCGCCAGCGCGGCACCCGCTTCTGGCCCGGCGAGGGCGTCGGCATCGGCCGCGACCACACGATCTTCGCGACCCGGCCGGGGAAGGTCTCCTTCCACTCGGCGCGCAAGGGCCGCACGATCAGCGTCCTCGCCGACGAGTAGACGTCGTGAGGGGGAGGGTCGGGTGACCCCCTCTCTCACGAACAGCTTGGAGGTTCATTCGGGGGTCACCCGACCCTCCCGACAGGCGCTGGGCGTCGGGCTCTAATAGGTTGCCGGACGCCGCTGTCCACGAGGAAGGGACCCGAAGTGAAGCTTTCTGTCGAGCCGTTCGACACCGGGCGCCGCATCGCCCTGGTCGCCGGGGCGATCGTGCTTGCCGTGGTGGCTGTGCTCGCCATCGCCGCCCGGGCGCAGGCCACGGAAACGATCTACTGGGACAACTACAACGTCGGCACGCTCTCGTTCGCCAACATCGATGGGACCGGTGGTGGGGAACTGAACAGCGCCGGCCTCGAAATCGAAGAGCCCGAAGGGATGGCGTTCGATCCCGCGAACGGGCGCATCTACGTCGCCAGCTCGAGCAACGACAAGATCGGTTGGGTCGCGACGGACGGCAGCGGTGGTGGGGTGCTGGACACCGGCGGGGCGCCGGTCGAAAATCCGAGGGGGATCGCGGTCGACCCGAATAACCAGATGGTCTACTGGGCCAATGACGAGAAAGAAGGGTCGATCGGCTATGCCTCCGCCAACGGCGGCTCCGGGGGAAAGCTGAATACCGGCGGGGCACCGACCGAATTTCCGGACAAGATCGCCCTCGACACGACCAACGGGCGCATCTACTGGGTGAGCACCGAAGAACAGGTCTTCTATGCAAACACCAACGGCAGCGGTGGCGGATCGCTCAACGTCGCCGAACCCGAACGGCCGATCCACTGGACCGCGATCAACGTCGATCCTGCCGCGGGAAAACTGTACTTCCTCGAAGAAGGACCGCTCGAAGAAGGATGGATCTGGTGGATCAATACCTCTGGAGTCGGCAGCGGTGAAATTCAGATCCCCGCGCCGTATTTCTACGGTGCCTACGGGATGGCGTTCGATCCGGCGCTGGGTCGCTTCTACTGGGCCAACTACGGCTACAACGAACAACGGGAAAACGCCTTCGGCACCACGACGCCGGCCGGCAGCGCCGGTGGCATCACGGTCGCCACGGCGCCGGTCGACGGTCCGCAGGACCCGGTGATCCTGAAGAGCCCATCCGGTGCAGGGGCGCCGGCGGTCACCCAGAGCGCCGCAGCGCTGTCCTGCTCACAGGGCACCTGGTCGCAGGACTACCCGGGCTCCTATGTCTACGGCGCTCCGGTGAGCTACAGCTACCAGTGGCTCCTGAACGGCGCGGCGATCGCGGGTGCGACCGCCGACACCTACAGCGCCACGGCGGCGGGCAGCTATAGCTGCTCGGTCACCGGCAAAAACGTCAGTGGCTCGGCGACCCAGACGAGCGCGGCGGTGACGGTCACCGCGACCACGATCTCGCTGAAGCCAAAGTCGAAGAAGGCCAAGGTCAAGGCGGGGAAGACCGCGAAGTTCAAGATCAAGCTCACCAACAAGGGCGATCTCACCTCGAAGTCGCTGAAGGTCTGCGGTCAGCTGAACAAGAAGGCGAAGGAAGGCCTCAAGGCGCCGAAGTGCGTCTCGGTCAAGCCCCTTGCCTTCGGCAAGTCCGCCAACGCGACCCTGAAGGTGAAGACGAAGAAGTCGGCGATGGGCGTCTACAAGCTGAAGCTCAAGGTCAAGGGCGCGTCGGCGAAGCCGGTCACGCTCAGCGTCAAGGTGATGACGAAGAAATAGCACTCGCCTCGCCACTCCCATTGGGGACTTAGGTCCCCTGTGGGAGTGGCCTGTCGAAAACTAAAATCCTGCGTCGATGCAGGTGGCCCGTTCTTCTCCTTCGGTCGATCCCGCGCGCCGGTCGACGGTCTTCGGGGCGGTGCTGCTGGCGGCGGTCTTCCTGGCGCTCGCCATCGCCCACCGAGCCGAGGCCTCCGAGACGGTCTACTGGGACAACCTCGCCAACAACTCCGTCTCCTTCTCCGGGACCGATAGCTCCGGGGGCGGGATCCTCAACTACGCGCTCCATGACTCGGGTGCTCCGGAAGCCATGGCCTACGACCCGGCGAACGGTCGGCTGTACGTGGCCGCCTGGAACCAGATCGTCTGGACCGCCATCGACGGCAGCGGCAGCGGCGTGCTGGAAGCTCCCGGCGCAGAAATGGAAGCGATCGACGGGATCGCGATCGATCCGAGGACCCAGACGATCTATTGGACCAGCTTCGAAGCGTTCACCGATCAGCGGCTCGGTTGGATCGGTTGGGCGCACCTCGACGGCTCCGGCGGCGGAAGGCTGAACATCGAAGGAGCGAGCATGCGCGAACCGCGCTACCCGGTCATCGATACGGCCGACAACCGGATCTACTGGGAGAGCGGCATCTACAGCTCCTTCGAAAACTTCTCCTGGGCGGCGCTCGACGGAAGCGGCGGCGGCGTCGTCCCGTCCGACCATGGCGAGAATCCCTCGGAAGTCGTCGGCGGGCTCGTCGTCGACCCCGCCGCCGGGCGTCTCTACTGGCTGAACACCAAGTACGACGAGGTGGAAGAACCGGTCGAATCGCTGAAGTGGGGGGACATCTCAGGCGTCGGGTCGGGCGAAGTCGAAACCTCCGGGGCGGCCTTCGACGAAGCCTTCGGCCTCGCCTTCGACCCGGGGCGCGGGACTTTCTACTGGGGGAACATCGGCAATGAAACGGCGAGCGAAAACGCGATCGGGACTGCCTCGCTCGCCGGCGGTGGAGGCGGCATCACGCCCGCCGAGGCGCCCGTCTCCGACCCTGAGTTCCCCGTGGTCCTGAAGAGCCCGACCGGGACGGGGGCACCGCAACTCACCCGCGACGGCACCGCCCTGTCGTGTTCGCAGGGCAACTGGTCGGGGGACTACCCGGGCTCCTTCGTCTACGGTGCGCCGCGCACCTTCTCCTACCAGTGGCTGCTGAACGGGGCGCCGATCGAAGGGGCGACGACGAGCTCCTACATGGCGGCCGCCGCCGGCAGCTATAGCTGCACGGTGACGGCCGAAAACTACGCGGGCTCGGGGAGCCAGACAAGCGGGCCGGCGACCGTGACCGGCGCGAGCCTCTCGACGACCCTGCAGACCAAGGTGGTGAAGGCGAAGGCGGGCAAGGTCGCCAAGGTGATCGTGGGGCTGACGAACACCGGCGAACTCGCCTCGGTGCCGGTGAGGGTGTGCGCGGAACTCGACAAGAAGGCAAAGAAGGGCCTGAAGGTGCCGTACTGCACGGAAGTCGGTGCCATCGTCACCGCCGGCTCGACCGTCGCCACCCTCGGCATCAAGACGAAGCACGACGCCAAGGGGACCTACGAGTTCCCGGTCGTGGTGAAGGGTGCGACCGGGAATTCGGTTACCGCGACGGTCAAGGTGATCGCGGCGAAGAAGAAGCACCGCTAGTCGCGGCTATCTTGGTGCCGTGGACGACACGGCGAAGATCTGGGTCGAGGGCGGCGGCGGCGGCAACGGCTGCATCTCCTTCCGCCGCGAAGCGCATGTGCCGAAGGGCGGGCCCGACGGTGGCGACGGCGGGCACGGGGGGGACGTCGTCCTCGTCTGCGATCCCTCGCGGCGCGATCTGGGGGCGCTGCGCGGCTCAAAGCACTTCCGTGCCGAGCGGGGGCGCCACGGCGAAGGCGCCAACCGGCACGGGGGGCGGGGCGACGATCGCGTCATCCCGGTGCCGCCGGGCACCCAGGCGATGACGGTCGATGGGGCCGATGTCGACCTGGTCGAGGCAGGCCAGCGGGCGGTCGTCGCCCGCGGCGGTCGCGGCGGCCACGGCAACCGGCGCTTCACCAGCTCGACCCGGCAGGCGCCGCGCTTCGCCGAGAAAGGGACGAAGGGGGAAGCCGACTGGATCGAGCTGCGGCTGAAGCTGCTCGCCGACGTCGGCCTGGTCGGCCTGCCGAACGCCGGCAAGAGCTCATTGCTCGGCCGGTTGACGCGGGCGACGCCGAAAGTCGCCGACTATCCCTTCACGACGCTCTCGCCGGCCCTGGGGACGATCGACGGGGAGGACCGCCAGGCGGTGCTCGCCGACATCCCCGGGCTGATCGAGGGGGCGGCCGCGGGCGCCGGCCTCGGCCACGAGTTCCTCACCCACGTGGAGCGCTGCTCGATGCTCGTCCATCTGGTCGAGCTGGCGCCCCTCGAAGGCGAGCCGGCGGGCAACTACGAGATGGTGCGGGGGGAGCTCGAGGCCTACGGGGCGGGGTTGGAACGGCTGCCGGAGCTGGTCGTGCTCTCGAAGCGAGACCTGCTCGCGCCGGACGCGGTCGCGGCGGTCGTCGCCGAATGGACGGAGCGCCTCGGCGACTCGGTCCTCGGCGTGACGGCGGTGTCCTCGGCGACCGGCGAGGGCCTCGACGATCTGCGCCGGCGGATACTCGCCGAGCTGGCGGCCGTCCAGCCCCTCGACGCCGTCCCGGCCGGCGCGCCCGCCGCCGAATTCGAGTCCGAGCACCGCGTCTACCGGCCCGCGGGCGAGGGCGGCTACTGGGTCGAGCGCGAGGACGACGGCGGCTTCCGGATCGGTGGCCGCGGCGTCGAGCTCCTCTTCGAACGTCACGACACGGGCAACGAAGAAGCGCTCGCCTACCTCGAGCAGCGCCTCACCGAGATCGGCGTGATCGCGGCGCTCACCAAGGCGGGGTTCGAGCCGGGCGACGACGTGCGGATCGGTGAGCATGAGTTCGAGCTGCACATCTGAGGAGCCCTGAAGGGACGTGCTGAGGAAGGCGGCTCAGGAGACCCCCCCTCTCACGAACAGCTTGGAGGTTCGTTCGGGGGTCTCCTGAGCCGCCTTCGGGCCGTGGGGAGGCGGCTCGCGATGTCCGGGCTCTCGCGTTGCTGAGTTGACCGCACCAGGGTGTGGTCGAGGCAACGGTCGCCTTCGACGATCGTGCACTTGAACCGCCTATGACCGGCTCAAGTGCACAAACGTGGCCGCGGGTCTGCCTCCGGCCGGGACGGCCAAGCGTCGCTCTTAGACTTGCCGGCCATGACGCTGGTGGTAAAGCTGGGCTCCTCGATCGTCGCTGCCGACGATGGTTCTCTGCGCACGGACGTGCTCGACTCGGTCTGTGCACAGGTGAGCACGCTGGAGAAGGGCGGCGAGCGGGTGGTGATGGTCACCTCGGGGGCGATTGCACGCGGCATGCGGCTGCTCGATCTGGGGGAGCGGCCGCGGGCGATGGACGAACTACAGGCGACGTCTGCGCTGGGACAAGGTGATCTCTTCAGGTCATACGAGAGTCGCCTCAGCAAGAACGGCGTCAGGTCAGCGCAGGTGCTCCTGACGCTCGCGGACATTTCGAGCAGGGCTCACTACGTCAACGCGAGACAGACGATCCAGCGACTTCTCGATTGGGGAGTCGTCCCGATCGTCAACGAGAACGACACCACCGCGACGGACGAGATCACTTTTGGCGACAACGACTTCCTCGCGGCACAGCTCGCTGTCCTGATCGATGCCTCGTTGCTGGTTCTACTGACGAATATCGATGGCCTCTTCACGGCCAATCCGGGCCTTGTCCCCACCGCGCGACTGATTCCTGAGGTTTCCGACACCCAGCAGTTGGAGAGAGATCGGATCGGCGAAGAGACCTCGGTCTTCGGCACCGGAGGGATGGGCCGCAAGGTCGCGGCGGCCGAGATAGCGAGTCAATCTGGAGTTCCGACGGTGATCTGCAATGGGACTGCACCGGGAACGCTCGTCGAAGCGGCGGAAGGTCTGAACGTGGGGACTCGCTTCAAGCCTCACCCCACCGAGATGCCGGCGTTCAAGCTCTGGCTGAAATATGCGAAGAGATCCACCGGCAACGTGTATGTCGATGCAGGCGCGGCCGAGCGGCTGCAGTTCGGAGGCTCGAGTCTCCTGGCGGTTGGCATCACCGATCTCGACGGCTCCTTCCACGCCGGCGATGCGGTTGACGTACGGGAGGGTGAGACCGAAAACCTGATCGGGCGGGGCATCTCAAATTTTTCGGCCCGTGAACTGCTCCCCTTGGTCGGCATGCAAAGCGTCAAGATCAGGGAACTGTTCGCACACGCCGACGACGAGGTCATCCACCGCGATCGCTTCGTGCTGCTGTAGGGCGCGCGAGTCGCGGCCGGTTACCCTGTCTGCATGGCCGTCGCGACCAGATCGATAGCCGAGAGCTGCATCGCCGCGAAGCGCGCGGCGCGCGCCTTGGCGAGCGCCCCCACCGCCGCCAAGGACGCGGCGCTGGCGGCCACCGGGCGGCTGCTCGACGAGCGGGTCGCGGCGATCCTCGAGGCGAACGCCGCCGATCTTGCGGATGAGCGCGCTGCCGGATTGACCGACGCCCTGCGCGACCGGCTGACGCTGACCGCGGAGCGGGTCGTGGCGATGGCCGAGGGTGTGCGCGTCGTCGCTGCGCTCGACGACCCGGTCGGCGAGGAGCTCGACCACCGCACGCTGGAGAGCGGCATCGACCTGCGCAAGGTCCGTGTCCCGCTCGGAGTCGTCGGGGTGATCTACGAGGCGCGGCCGAACGTGACGATCGACTGCGCGGCGCTGACCATCAAGAGCGGCAACGCGATCGTCCTGCGCGGCTCCAGCTACGCGCAGCGCTCCAACGCGGCGCTGGCCGGGATCGTCCGCGAGGCGCTCCGCGAGGCGGGGCTGCCGGAGGACGCGGTGCTGCTGCTCGACGCCGGCGACCGCGACGGGCTGGCCGAGCTGGCGACCCAGGAGGGGATCGTCGACCTGCTGATCCCGCGCGGCGGCGAGGGCCTGAAGGACGCGATCAAGGCGGTCGCGACGGTGCCGGTGATGTACGCGGCGGCAGGCAACTGCCACGTCTACGTCCACGCCGCAGCCGACCTCGAGATGGCGAAGGCGATCGTCGTCAACGCCAAGGTCCAGCGCCCGGGCGTCTGCAACGCGGCCGAGACGCTCCTGCTCGACGCCGCCGTCGCGGAGAGCTTCGGACCCGAGATCTTCGCGGCGCTGGCCGCCGAAGGGGTGGAGCTGGTCGGCGACGCGCGGGCCCGCGAGCTGGGCGGAGACGTCGAGGTCGGGACCGCGCTCGAGGAGGACTGGGACACCGAGTACCTGGCGCTGAGCATGGCGGTCGCCGTCGTCGACTCGGTCGAGGACGCGATCGACCACGTCAACGCGCACGGGACCGGGCACTCGGAGGCGATCGTCACCGCGGACACGGCCGCCGCCGACGCCTTCGTCGCCGGGGTCGACGCCGCCGCCGTCTACGTCAATGCCTCGACCCGGTTCACCGACGGCTTCGAGTACGGGATGGGTGCCGAGATCGGCAACTCGACCCAGAAGCTGCACGCGCGCGGCCCGATCGGGATGCGCGAGCTGACCACGACGAAGTACGTCGGCCGCGGCAGCGGCCAGGTGCGTGGCTGAGCGTCCGGGCGCCGGCATCGGGGTCCTCGGGTCGGCTTTCAACCCGCCCCACCTCGGCCATCTGGCGCTCGCCCAGGAGGCGCTCTGGCAGCTCGGGCTGGCCGAGGTCATCCTCGTCCCGACCGGCGTCGCGCCGCACAAGCGGATCGTCGACGACCCCGGCAAGGAGCTGCGGATGACGATGACCCGGCTCGCCGCCGCCGACGACTCGCGCTTCTCGGTCTCGGCGCTGGAGGTGGAGCGCGAGGGACCGTCCTACACGTATGAGACCTTGCAGTTGCTTGCTGAGGAAAGAGGCGAAAGTGATTTCGTTTTCGTGATGGGGGCCGACGCCGCCGTCGGACTCGAGAGCTGGCGTGAGCCCGAGCGGGTGGTCGGGTTGGCGCGGCTGGCGGTGGCGCGGAGGGCAGGCATCTCCGATGCCGAGGTGGCGGCGGTGCTGCGCAGCCTCGGTGCCGAGGGGCGGGCGACGATGCTCGAGATGCCCCAGTTCGGAGTCTCTTCCTCGGCGGTCCGCGAGCGCGCCGCAGCCGGCCGGCCGCTCCGGTACCTGGTGCCCGAGCCGGTCGCGCGATTCATCGAGGAGAAGGGGATCTACGCTTGAATCCAATCCAGTCCGAGAACCTGGCCCGGCGGCTTGCCGAGCTCGCCGACTCGAAAAAAGCGGAGGACGTGGTCGTGCTCGACATGCGCGGCCTGGTCGCCTACACCGACTTCCTCACGATCTGCACGGCCCGCAACGAGCGGCAGGCGCGGGCGATCGTCGACGAGGTGCGCCAGCGCGTGAAGCGCGATTCGGGTGTGCTGCCGGGTGGCGTCGACGGCGGTGGCGAAGCGGGTTGGACGATCGTCGACTACCTCGACGCGGTCCTCCACGTCTTCACCCCGGAAGCGCGTGATCGCTATCAGCTCGACGACCTCTGGCACGAGGCGCCGCGGCTGGAGCTCGTCTTCGACGCGCCGGAGGCGCCGTCCGCCGCGGCCGGCGCCTAGCTCACGTCGGAAGTTACGTCCGGGCGGGCCTCTACGGTCGCTGCCCATGACCAGCTTCAGGAGGGTGCTGTTCGGCTATCGACGCCCTGACGTCGATGCCGCGCTCGCCGCCCGTGACTCGAAGGTCGCCGGGCTCGAGCGACGGGCCGGGGTGCTCGGCGAGGAGAACGCGGCGCTCGAAGCGCAGGCCTTGGTCCAGGCCCAGGCGATCGCCTCCCAGGAAGCCGACCTGACGACGCTCTCCGGGATGGTGATCGAGCGCGAGCGGACGATCCGCGAGCTGTCCCTCAGGCTCGACGAGGCGAACGCCTGCCATGAGCGCAGCATCGCCTCGCTCGACGCGGTCTCGGCGCGGCTCGAGGAGCTGCAGGCGCAGGCGCGCGGGCAGGCGACGCGGATCAGGATGAAGGCGCTGCGCGAGGCGGTCGAGGTCAGCCGTCGGGCGCAGGAGCTGGTCGAGGCCGAGGCGGAGCCCGTCGAGCCCGCGGCCGAGCCGACCGCCGAGGTACCTGCGAACGGCAACGGCCACCACGCGATCGAGCCGGAGACCTCCTGGGAGCCGGGCCTCCACACCGGTCGGGTCCGTCTCGACGTCGGCCCGCTCGGCGACTTCTCACAGCTGGTCGGCTTCGAGGACGCGGTCGGCATGCTCGGCGCGACCGACATCTCGGTCGAACGGTTCTCCGAGGGCCGGGCGACCTTCTCGATGCGTCTCGACCAGCCCGTCGACCTGCTGGCCGAGTTGGAGGGGCTCCCCAACCTCGACTTCAAGGTCCGCCATACGGCGCCCGACAACCTCGTCCTCGACCTCGACGAGGACGGCTCCGAGCACCACGCCGCCTAGCGGCACCCGCGGTAGACTGGACCGTTCCCGGGGCTGTAGCTCAGCTGGAAGAGCGCATCGCTGGCAGCGATGAGGTCAGGGGTTCGAGCCCCCTCAGCTCCATCGGCTCCGATCCGGTGGCCGTTTGACACCGGATCGGTAATTCTTTCCGTCTCTGAACCGGTCCTCCTTAACCCAGGCCTACCTGCTCGTCGGGGCCGCCGCCGCGGCGCTCGCGTTCGCCGACCTCGTCCTCTCCCTGCACGCGTCGGGGCCCTGGCCGACCTGGCTCCTGGCCAGCCTGCCGCTCCTGGAGGCGACCTACGTGGCGGCCGGCATCTTCGCCGCGCTGCGCCGGCCTGCCAGCCGGATGGGGGCGCTGATGGTCGCGACCGGCCTGCTCTGGCTGTTCGTCGAACTGGGCAGCTCAGGCGTCCCCGCCTTGGTCGCCGTCGGCCTGGTCCTGGCGACGGTGGTGTTGGCGATGGTGGTCCACCTGCTGCTCGCCTTCCCCTCGGGGCGTCTTCGCGGTCGCGCGAGCCTCGTCACCGTGGCGGCCGCCTACTTCGTCTGCACGGTGATGCAGGCACCGCAGTACCTCTTCGGCGGCGGTGCCGAAGGTCCGGCGACCGTGCTTCAGGTCAGCAACTCGCCGGGGCTGGCCGAAGCGGGTCTGTGGGCCCAATGGGCGGTGGGTTCCTGCGTGATGGTGGCGACCGCGGCGATTCTCTGGCGGCGCTGGCGGCGGGTCGCCCCGGAGAGCCGGCGCGCGGTTGCCCCGATCCTCGTCTACGGCATCGCCGCCGTCCTCTACGTCCCGATCAGCGGCAGGCTCGCGCACGGGATCGCGGCACCGCTCGAGTGGGACACCTGGATCCTCTTCTCGCAGAACGTCGCGATCGCGATCGTCCCGGTCGCCTTCCTGGCGACGATCCTCAGCGGTGGCTTCGGCCGCACCCTGGCGATCGACGAACTGGCCGCCCGGATCGAACCGGGCTCCGACGAGGCGATGCTTGCCGCCCTCACGGCCACCTTCGGCGATCCCTCGGTGGAGCTGGCCCTCTGGCTGCCCGGCGAGGAGTCCTACGTCGACGGGCTGGGTGAGGTGGTCGCGGTCCCACCTACGGGTCCGGACCGCGCCGCGGTCGAGGTGCGGAGCCCGGAAGGAGAGCGGCTCGGCGCGATCGTCTACGACGCGACCCTGACCCCGGACGTCGGCCTCGCCGAGGCGGCGGCGCGGGTGGTGGCGATCGAGCTCGACCGCGAGCGACTGGCCCGTGAGGTCCGGGCCTCCGCGGTGGCCGCCCGCGACGACGAGCGGCGGCGCCTCGCCCGCGACCTCCACGACGGGATGCAGACGCGCCTTCTCCTGCTGGCGATGTCGGCGAACGAGCTGAGCGAGGAGTCGCAGCTCGCCGCGGGCGATCGCGAGCGGGTCGCGGACCTGGCCGGCGAGCTGGTCGCGGCGGCCGACGAGCTGCGCGCCCTGGCCCACGGCTTCCTGCCACCGGCCCTGGTCGAGCGCGGCATCTACGCCGCCGCCGAGGATCTGGCCGGCGCCTACCCGGGCGTCATCGAGCACCAGATAGCGGCCGGCGCCGAACGTCCTCCGGCATCGGTCGAGACGGCTGCCTACTTCGTCGTGTCAGAGGCGCTCGCGAACTCGCTGAAGCACGCCGGAGCCGAGAGCGTCAGGCTCTCACTGGCCCGCGCGAACGGCTCGCTGCTGATCGAAGTCGAAGATGACGGCCGCGGCGGCGCCGCCACGGGCGGCAACGGCATCGGCGGCATCCGCGACCGGGTCGAGGCGCTCGACGGCACGCTCTCCCTCTCCAGCCCGCCGCGCGGCGGCACCCTGCTGCAGGTGGAGCTCCCATGCGGGTGATCCTCGGCGAGGACGAGCCGCTGATGCGGGAAGGTGTGGCCGCCCTGCTGACCGCGGGGGGCTTCGAGGTCGTCGGCCAGTCCGGCGACGGCGAGGACCTGCTGCGCAAGGCCCGCGCCCATCGTCCCGACGTCGCGATCACCGACATCCGGATGCCGCCGACCCAGACCGACGAGGGGCTGCGGGCGGCGCTCGAGATCCGCGCCGAGCTGCCCGCGGTCGGCGTCCTCGTCCTCTCCCAGCACGTGGTCCGCGGCCACGCCGCCGAGCTGCTCGCCGACGAGCGCGGCGGCGTCGGCTACCTGCTGAAGCAGCGGGTCGCCGATCGGCGCTCGTTCTGGGACGACGTCACGCGGGTCGGCTCCGGCGGCACCGTGATCGACCCCGAGGTCGTCGCCGCGCTCCTCGACCGCTCCGATTCGCCGGTGCCGCCCGGCCTGACGCCGCGCCAGCGCGAAGTGCTCGCGCTGATGGCCGAGGGGCGCAGCAACGCGGCGATCGCCGCCCGGCTGGTGATCAGCGAGAAGGCGGTGGTCAGGCACGTCTCGCAGATCTACGACCGGCTCGGGCTGCGGCCCAGCCCTGACGACCACCGCCGCGTCCTCGCGGTCGGGCGCTTCCTCACCGCCTCCTGAGGCGGCGGCTCAGCCGCCTTCCACGCAGGAGTTTTCGTAGACCGCGGAGTAGAGGAGCATCCCACCGGATCGCACTTCCACTTCGGAGATCAATCCTTCCAGGGCTTCCTGGACCGTGAATTCAAGCGCCGGGATCGTCCGGATCTGGCCCGGCTGGAGTGGGCCGTAGCTCGTGGTCACGCCGTTGACGAAGACGCTGAAGGTGGCCGGCAAGGTCGCTTTGGCGCCGTTGTAAAGGGTCACGTCGATGCGACCTTTTTCGTCGAGGCCGAATTCTTCCTTGATGCAGGTGAGGGTCGCCGTCGCCGCCGGGAGAGCCCTGGAGGGTGGCGTCTTGGCCGCGGAGGGGGTCTTCGAGGAGGGCGTTGCCGGCGTCCCGCAGTGCGAGGTATAGAGGTGTTCGAGCAGCGTCCGGCCGCCGGACCGGACGGTGACCTTGACGCTCGCGCCGGCGGCGACCGGCACCTTCACCTTCTGCGCGTCACCCGGTGCCACGGGGCCGTGGCGCTTGCCGTCGACGAGGAACGAGGCGTCGGCGCTCGCCTGCGGGTCGTTCCGGAGTTCGACCACCACGGCGCCTGCCTGACAGTCGAGGCCGGCCTTTGCCGAGGGCATCGCCATCGCGGGCGGTTCCGGCCTCGGGGCGGGCGGCCTGCGCACGTAGACGACCACCGAGAACTTCCCTTCGTCGATGTTCCAGCAGTTGATCGGCAGGACGACCTTCTCGGTCAGCCGCCTGGCGACGCAGTCCTTGCCGGGGCCCGAGCAGAGTTCGCCGCGCAGCTTGCGGGGGACCCAGATCGCGACCTTCTCGCCCGCCCGCAGCTTTCGTGACCCGACCGGGAAGACGATGCCCTCTTCGCAGCCGTGGTTGGCGGCCACCGCCCCGTGCCGGAGCTTGACGACGACCAGCTCTTCCTCGGCGACCTTGACCGCCGATCTGCCTCGCGCGTCGATCCCGAGCACTTCGACGTAGGTTCCGAGCACGCCGTTTTCGCGTAGATCGTGCACCGCCCTGGGCACGTGGACGGTCGTCTCGCTGCAGGCGCCGGCGTGCGCCTGGGTGGCCGGATCGAACGCCTGGGCGGTGGCCGGGGCCAGCAGCATGATCGCGACGGCGATGAGGGTCAGCGATCGCTTCACAGCGCCTGAACCTGTCAGGCCGCCCGCCTCCCGGCAATGGACCTAGGTCCCCTGTCGTCCGCCGCGCCGAGCTCCCGTCCGGGGCGTCGGCCCGGCGAATCGCGCCGCCCTCATAAGATCGGCCGCGATGAGCGGCGGCACCAAATACGAGCCGAAGGCGATCGAGCGCAAGTGGCAGGAGATCTGGGCCGCGGAGCGCACCTGGGAGGTCCCCAATCCGGGGCAGCCCGGCTTCGACGACTCGAAGCCGAAGGCCTACGTGCTGGAGATGCTCCCGTATCCGTCCGGGGAGCCTCACGTCGGGCACCTCAAGTGCTATGCGGTGGGCGACGCGATCGCCCACTTCCGCCGTCGCCAGGGGTTCCAGGTGGTGCATCCGATGGGCTACGACGCCTTCGGCCTGCCCGCCGAGAACAACGCGATCAAAACCGGGGAACCGCCGCGGGTCGCGACCGAGCGCTCGATCGAGTCGTTCCGCCGCCAGTTCCAGGAGTGGGGGATCTCGATCGACTGGGCGCGTGAGATCGCGACCCACAAGCCCGACTACTACCGCTGGACGCAGTGGATCTTCCTACAGCTCTATGAGAAGGGGCTCGCCTACCGGGCCGAGGCGCCGGTCCAGTGGTGCCCGAAAGACGCCACGGTGCTGGCCAACGAGCAGGTGGTCGACGGGCGCTGCGAGCGCTGCGGCACCGAGGTGATCCAGCGCAACCTCGAGCAGTGGTTCTTCAAGATCACCGACTACGCCGACCGGTTGCTGGAGGACTTCGGGACGCTCGAGTCGTGGCCCGAGCACGTGGTCACCATGCAGCGCAACTGGATCGGCCGCTCCGAGGGGGCCGAGGTCGTCTTCCGCTGCGAGGAGGTGGGCCTCGACTTCCCGGTCTTCACCACCCGTCCCGACACGCTCTTCGGCGCGACCTTCTTCGTGCTGGCGCCGGAGCATCCGCAGCTGGCGCGCCTGGTGGAGGGGACGCCCGCCGAGGCGGCGGTGCGCGAGTACGTCGACCGGATCGGCCGCGAGTCGGCCGCCGAACGCGGCGCCGAGGACCGCGAGAAGACCGGCGTGCCGCTCGGGCGCAGCGTCGTCAACCCGGTCAACGGCGAGGAGATCCCGATGTTCGTCGCCGACTACGTGCTGATGGAGTACGGGACCGGGGCGATCATGGCGGTGCCGGGGCACGACCCGCGCGACTACGACTTCGCCAAGGCCTTCGACCTGCCGGTGCGGCGGGTGATCGAGGGCGGCGACCCCGACGCGCCCGGCGAAGCCGACGGCCTGCCGTACGCGGGCGACGGGCCGATGGTCGACTCCGGCCGCTTCGACGGGCAGGGGAACCGCGAGGCCTACGCGGAGATGATCGAGTGGCTCGCCGAGGAGGGGCGCGGCAGGACCGCGGTCAACTACCGGCTGCGCGACTGGCTGCTCTCGCGGCAACGCTACTGGGGGGCGCCGATCCCGATCGTCTACTGCGAGGAGTGCGGGATGGTGGCGGTCCCCGACGATCAGCTACCCGTGGAGCTGCCGGAGATCGAGGACTACGCGCCGCACGGGCAGAGCCCGTTGGCCGCCGCCGCCGACTGGGTGGCGACCGAGTGCCCGCAGTGCGGCGGCGCGGCGCGGCGCGAGACCGACACGATGGACACCTTCGTCGACTCCTCCTGGTACTACATCCGCTACCTCGACCCGCGCAACGCGGAGGCCGCCTGGGACCCGGGCGCGGCCGCCTACTGGATGCCGGTCGACCAGTACATCGGCGGCGTCGAGCACGCGATCCTCCACCTGATGTACGCGCGGTTCGTGACCAAGGCGCTGGCCGATCTCGGCCACCTCGGCGTCCAGGAGCCGTTCGCCAACCTCTTCACCCAGGGGATGATCACCCGCGACGGGGCGAAGATGTCGAAGTCCCGCGGCAACACGGTGAGCCCCGCCGAGTACGTCGAGCGCTACGGCGCCGACACCGCCCGTACCTACGTCTGCTTCATGGGACCGCCGGAGCGCGGTGGCGACTGGACCGACGAGGGCGTGGAGGGGGTCAACCGCTTCCTCGCTCGTCTGTGGCGACTCTGCGACGAGGTGGTGGAGCGGACCGCGGCGGGGGGCGATCCGACGGCGACCGACGGCGATGCGCGGGCGCTGGTCGCCAAGGCGCACTGGTCGATCGCCAAGGCGACCGCCGACTTCGAGCGCGGCTTCCAGTTCAACACCGTGATCGCCGCGGTGATGGAGCTGGTCAACGACGCCTACCGGCTGAAGGACGGGCTCTACGGCGATCCGGCCGGTGACGCGGCGCTGCGTTTCGCCACCGCGACGGCGGCGTCGCTGATCTTCCCCTTCGCGCCGCACCTCGGCGCCGAGGTCCACGAGCGGGTCACCGGCGAGCGGGTCTGGGAGCAGGCCTGGCCGGTCGCCGACGAGGCGATGCTGAGCAGCGACACGGTGACGCTGGTGGTGCAGGTGAACGGCAAACTGAGGGACCGGATCGAGGCGCCGGCGGAGGCGTCGCAGGAGGAGCTCCTGGCGCTTGCCAAGGCGAGCGAGAAGGTGTCGAGACACCTCGACGGGATGGCGATCGTCAAGGAGATCGTCGTCCCCGGCAAGCTCGTCAACCTGGTCGTCCGCTGACGGAGGACCGAGCGGCGGGGGCTCGGCCGCCCGGTTTTGGTAGAAACGCGTCGTGCTCGTCAGGCGCCTTTCGGAAGCTCCCGTCGAGGAGTGGCATCGGCTCCGCACCCACGTCCTCATGGACGCGGGGGAACTCGGTGCCCGTCACCTCTCGGTCACCTGGCTGACGCTGCCCGCCGGGACCGAGCAGGAGCTGCGCTCGCACGGGGAGGCCGAGCAGGCCTACGTGGTGGTGCGCGGCAGCGGCTCGATGTCGGTGGCGGGGGACACCCAGTCGGTGTCGGAGGGGGATCTGATCCTCGTCCCGCCCGCGACCGAGCACTCGATCCGCAACGACGGCGACGAGGATTTCGCCTGCCTCTCGATCCAGTCGCCCCCGGTGGCGGCGGAAGAGCTCTACAGCGATCAGCTCGCCGAGGTGGCGGGCTACGACGACGAGGACGACTACTGAGAAGTCTCGCTTCGTTGACGCTATCGGCGCTTTGAGCGCGCCACACGTGCGTCTTTTCCCGCCAGCGTGGCGGGCATGCCCGAGCTGAGCAGGACCCAGGTGGCCGTCTGCGGCGCGATCGCGGTGGCGCTGCTCTTCGTCGGGGCGCGGGCGGTGCGGGGTGAGGGCGGGGGTGGGAGTGGCTCGACCTATACGGAGTATTCATCGGGCGGAGACGAAGCCGGCGGTGGATCGACCTTCTCCGTCGGCGGGAGCGGGGGCGATGTGGTCGTCGACGTCACCGGCGCCGTGCGGCGTCCGGGGGTCTATCGGCTGCCGGCGGGGAGCCGGGTGGACGACGCGGTGAAGCGGGCCGGTGGGGCGACGGGGAAGGCCGAGCTCGATTCGGTGAACCTGGCGGCGCGGCTCGCCGACGGTCAGCAGGTGGTGGTGCCGGAGGCGGTGCCCGGCGGGGCGGTCGGCACCACGGCCGGCATCGGTGCCGAGGGAGAAGGTCCGATCAGCCTCGGGACGGCGACGGCTGCCGAACTGGACACGATCGACGGGATCGGCCCGGTCACGGCCGAAGACATCATCCAGTTCCGCGAAGAACACGGTGGGCTCTCCTCGGTCGACCAGCTCGACCAGATCTCCGGGATCGGCCCGGCGACGATGGAAGCGCTGCGCGAACGGCTGCAGCCCTGAGGGTTCGTGGCGTCGCCGCGGCCCTCGCTCCTGGTGCTGGTCGGGATCGCCGTGCTGGTGGCGGTCGCGGTGGTGCGGACCGGGGAGATCCGCGAGCGGGCCATGGCCGGGCTGGGGGAGGGGATGCCGGCGCGGGAGGCGGCGCTCGCCCGGGGCTTCGTCCTCGGCGACGACGATGGGGTCGACGAGGCGACCAGGGAAGACTTCATCCGCGCGGGCCTTTCACACCTGCTGGCGGTGAGCGGCGAGAACGTGACGCTGCTCGCGCTGCTGGCGATGCCGGTGCTCGCCGCCTTCGGTGTGCCGTTGCGCGAGCGGCTGGTCTGGGTGATCGCGCTGATCGCCGTCTACGTGCCGCTGGCCGGGTCCGGCCCGTCGATCCAGCGGGCGGCGGTGATGGGTGCGGCCGGGTTGGGCGCGACGCTGGCGGGGCGGCGGACGTCACGCCTCTACGCGCTCGGCCTGGCGCTGGTGGTGACGTTGGCAGTCGACCCCGGCGTCGCGGGCGACGTCGGCTGGCAGCTGAGCTTCGCCGCCGTCCTCGGCATCCTGCTGTTGGCGGCGCCGATCCGTGAGCGGGTCCTCGCACTGCTGGTCGGTGGTCGGCGCGTCGCTGCGGTGACGGGGAGCGCCGGCGGTCCTTGGCGGCGCGCACTGGCCGAGGGCATCGCCGTCACCGTCGCCGCGACCCTCGCGACCGGACCGCTGGTCGCCCACGTCTTCGACGAAATCTCGCTGACGAGCCTCGCCGCCAACGTCCTCGTCCTGCCTGCGGTGGCTCCCGCGATGTGGCTGGGCATGGCCTCCGCGGCGCTCGCCCAGGTCCCCGGCGTCCCGCTCGGCCCCCTCAACGGCCTCGATGCCCTCCTCCTCGCCTACATCGCCCAGGTCGCCGCCTGGTGTGGCCGCCCTTCCTGGGCCGTGGTCCACGTCCACCTCGGCACCGCCGCGATGCTCGCGTCCTACGCCGCGATGGCTGTCGCCATCGCGGGCGGCGCGCTGCTCACCCGCGCCCACCGCCTCGCCAAGGCCCGAGCGAGCGCCACCACTGCCCCGTGCGCGGTCGACCCTAGGCCCGGCTCCACAGGCGCGGTCGTCCTTTGGCCCGTTGGCCGGGCAAAAGGACGACCACAAGCACAGGGCCGGGCCAAAGGAC
>DATJWW010000060.1:0-29815 GCA_035500835.1 Solirubrobacterales bacterium
ACGATCTTCGTCCTCGCCGTCTTCGTCGGCTTCGAGGTGATCTCCAAGGTGCCGACGACGCTGCACACGCCGCTGATGTCGCAGACCAACGCGATCCACGGCATCGTCATGCTCGGCGGCCTGATCGTCCTCGGCTACGCGAGCGATCCGCTCGAGTACGTGATCGGCACGATCGCCGTCGCCTTCGGCGCGATCAACATCGTCGGCGGCTTCCTGGTGACCGACCGGATGCTCGGCATGTTCGCGAAAAAACCGAAACCAAAAGCTGACGACAAAGGCAAAGGCGACGGGAAATGATCGCCGAGGCAGTGCTCAAGCCGGGCGGCACGGTCGCCACGGCGCTCTACATCGTCGCCTTCTCGCTCTTCATCCTGGGCCTCAAACAGGGCACGCACCCGACCACGGCCAAGCGCGGCAACATGATCGCCGCGGTCGGCATGGCGGTCGCGGTCGTCACCACCCTGCTGCTCGACGGGATGGGCAATTGGGGGCTGATCATCATCGGCCTGGCGGCCGGCTCGGCGATCGGCGCCTACGCCTCGATCAAAGTGAAAATGACCGAGATGCCGCAGATGGTCGCCCTCTACAACGGGGTCGGCGGCGGCGCGGTGGCCCTGATCGCCTGGTCGGAGATCCGCCACGGAATCAACCTCGGCGGCGCGGTGCCGCTCGAAGACCTGATCCCGACGCTGTTCGCGGCGATCGTCGGCTCGGTCTCCTTCTGGGGCTCGAACATCGCCTTCGCAAAGCTCCAGGATCTGATCCCGACCCGTCCGATCGGCGTGCCCGGGCAACAGTTCATCAACGCCATCCTCGGCATCGGGGTGATCGTCCTCGCGGTGATCATCGCGATCGACAACGAACCGCCCTCGGAACTTCTCTTCATCCTGATCCTGCTCGGCGCGGGCCTGCTCGGCAACCTCGTCGTGCTGCCGATCGGCGGCGCCGACATGCCGGTCGTGATCTCGATGCTGAACGCCTTCACCGGTCTGTCGGCGGCCGCCGCCGGCTTCGCTCTCGGAAACGTCGCGTTGATCGTCGCCGGCACCCTGGTCGGCTCCTCGGGCACGATCCTGACGATGGAGATGGCGACCGCGATGAATCGCTCGATCGCCAACATCCTCTTCTCTGGCTTCGGCGGCGCGCCGGTTGCCGCTGGTGGTGACGGCGAGCAACGACCCGTCACCTCGATCGGCGCCCAGGACGCGGCGATCAAGCTCGCCTACGCCGACTCCGTCGTGATCGTCCCCGGCTACGGCCTCGCCGTCGCCCAGGCCCAGCACGCGGTGAAGGAGGTGGCCGACCAGTTGGAGAAGCGCGGCGTCACGGTCAACTACGCGATCCACCCGGTCGCCGGCCGCATGCCTGGCCACATGAACGTGCTCCTCGCCGAGGCCGACGTGCCCTACGAGAACCTGAAAGAGATGGACGAGATCAACCCGGAGATGCCGCGTGTCGACGTCGCCGTGGTGATCGGGGCCAACGACGTCACCAACCCGGCGGCGAAAAACGACCCCAACTCGCCGATCGCCGGGATGCCGATCATCGAGGTCTCGGAGGCCAACGAGGTGATCGTGATCAAGCGCTCGCTCTCGACCGGCTTCGCCGGGATCGACAACGACCTCTTCTACGAACCGAACACCTCGATGCTCTTCGCCGACGCGAAAGCCGCGGCTAGCGAAGTCGCCGCCGAGATCGAGCAGCTCTAACCGACGCCGAATTCGGCGGTGAGGGCGATCGGTTCGCCCAGTTCGGTGAGGCCGGCCGCGGTCAGTCTGTAGAGCCCGGGGAGGGCGTTCGACGGCACCAGGGTGCCGATCTTTTCCGATTCGCCGGGGCCGAGCGTGCGCTGGATCGGGGTCTGTTCCGGGGCGTAGCGCGGCCCGGTGAAGACCGGGCGCCAGGTCGAGCCGTCGAAGCGTTCGAGGTTCGTCCAGCCCGGCGTCACCGAGGCGCTGCCGTGGTTTTCGAAGCAGCTTTCGAGGTAGGAGCCCGGCGCGATGCCGTCGTAGGCGGCGAGGCTGATGCCGACGTCGACGGTCCGGTTGACGACCCGCAGGTACTCGCCGTAGCGCCCGAGCAGTCGGCCGCGGCGGTTCTGGATCGTCACTTCGAGCGAGTAGATCGCGGGTTTCGACGGGAGGGCGAAGGTGAGCCCGCGGTATTTGCCGGCGGGTAGCTGCCCCAGGTTGATCCGCTTCAGGCCTTCCGGATGAGGGTTCTGGCCGTTCTGGGTGAGCCGGGTGAGGCGCTCGAGGACGGTCCAGTCGAGGCGCGACGCCACCGTCCCTTCGGGCGCCGTGTCGGTCAACCGGAAGCCGACGCTCGAGCCGCCGACGAGGACGCCCTGCGGCCCGGTGATCCCGAGGGTCAGCCCGGTCGCGAACGGCAGCGCCCCGCCTTCCGGCACCGCCGGCATCTTCTGCAGCTTTTCCAGCGGCGCCCGGTAGTTGTCGGCCGGGTTGGTGCAGAACGCCGGGGCCGCCTTGGGCTTCGCCTTCTTCTTGTGCTTCGCGGCGCCGGCACCGCCGGCCATGGCGCCGAGGACCATCAGCGCCAGGATCGCCACCGCGATCCCCGCACCTCGCGCGTTTCCTCTGCCCCGCCGCATCATCCGGGGGCAGTATGGAGGGCGTGCCGGGCCTTCGGCCTTTCGTGGTCTCGGAGCGCGGACAGGGGACGGTGGAGTGGATCGGGCTGGTGTGCCTGGTCTCGCTGGCGCTGGTGGCCATGCTCGCGGCAGGATTCGCCGCGCCTGGCGTCGGTCTGGCGCGGGCGGTCGCGCAGCGCATCCTCTGCGCGACCGAGCTCGCCGACGGCTGCGGCGACGAGCCGCTCCTGATCGCCACCTACGGCGACGAAGTGGGGCGGCTGGTGCGCCGCCACATGCCGACGATCGGCTTCGAGGAGGGCTCGCGCGCGGTCCCGGTCGACTACCGACGCTGCCGCGCGACCGAGTGCGGCGACGCGTCCGACGACGGCCTCGTCCATCGGACCGACGAACGGCTGCCGGTGACCGCCTTCGTCCACGTGGTCGACTGCCGCGCGCCGGCGCGGGAAGCGAGCGAAGCACTCGGCGACGACTGCTCGGGCGAGCGGGCCGGGCGTCTCTACATCGGCTACTTCCTCTACTACGCGAACTCGGCGACCTTGCGCGACGTGCCGATCGTCGGCGACGCGGGCGAACATCGCGACGATTGGGAATCGGTCTGGATCCGTATCGACCCGGACGGCAGCTCCGACGAGCGGGCCTCCTCCCACGACGGCTACAACTACTCGCTGCAGGATCTCGACTGGGGCTCGGACGCCGGCATCGGGGTCCTCAAGGACCTCGCCGAAGACCTCGACGTCCGCCACCCGAACGGCTGGGGACCGGAGACCGGCCTCCTTCTCGTCTCCGGCGGCAGCCACGCCGGCAACGCCGCCGGCGAGCCGCGCGGCACCCGTTTCACGCCCGGTCGCCGCGTCCATCTGATCCCGCTCGAGCCGATCGCCGCCGACGAGCACGCCGGCTTCGCCGTCAGCCCACCCTGGCTGAAGGAAGTCTGGCGCGACCCCGAGGCGGAAGGCACCGGCGTCGGCGACGAATGAGGAGTTCATGGGCCCGTAAGACTCGTTCGGTACGGTCTTCCCATCGCCACCGAGGTGTCGTCCTCCAGTCCGACCCGGCAGTCGATCGCGGCGCTCCTCGCCGAGGCGCGCGAGCGCACGATCGCGCTGATCGAGCCGCTCGGGGACGAGCTGCTGAACCGTGTCTACTCGCCGTTGCTCAGCCCGCTCGCCTGGGACCTCGGCCACATCGCCAACTTCGAGGAGCTCTGGCTGGTGCAGACGGTGGGGGGCCGGCCGCCCCTGCACGGTGAGCTCGGCCAGTACTACGACGCGATCGAGAACCCGCGCAGGGAACGCGGCGAGCTGCCGATCCTCCACGACGCCGGGCTGCGCGCCTACATGGCCGAGGTGAGGGAGCGGACGCTGGAGGTCCTCGATGGCGTCGACCTCGCCGCCGACGCCGAGGACCCGCTGCTGCGCGAAGGCTTCGTCTACGAGATGCTGGTCGCCCACGAGCTGCAGCACCAGGAGACGATGCTGCAGCTGCTCCAGATGCTCGACGTCCCCTACCGGCCGGCCGAGGCCGACCCGGCGCCGTTCGGGCCGGCGCCGATCGCGGGCGCCGGCGGCACGGTCGCGATCGCCGCCGGCTCCCACGAGATCGGGGCACCCGGGCACGGCTTCGCCTACGACAACGAGCGCCCGCGCCACACGGTCGATCTCTCCGCCTTCGAGATCGATCGAACCCCGGTGACCGCCGGCGCGTACATCGCCTATATGGGGGAGACGGGGGCGGAGCCGCCGATGTACTGGGAGCGGGATGGCGACGGTTGGGTGCGGACGGCGATGGGCATCACCGCGCCGGTCGACCCGGAGCGCCCCGTCGTCCATATCTCCTGGGACGAGGCCGACGCCTACGCGCGTTGGGCGGGGAGGCGACTCCCCACCGAGTTCGAGTGGGAGGCGGCGCGCCCGCGGCTCGAGGGCGTCGGCGGCGCCTGGGAGTGGACGTCTTCTGACTTCCTCGCCTACCCGGGCTTCGAGGCCTTCCCCTACGAGGAGTACTCGAAGGTCTTCTTCGGCGACGGCTACAAGGTCCTGCGCGGCGCCTCCTGGGCCACGCACCCTCACGTCGTCCGCCCGAGCTTTCGCAACTGGGACCTGCCGCAGCGGCGCCAGATCTTCGCCGGGCTGCGCCTCGCCGGGGACGCCGCATGACGATCGCGATCGACGTCCACCTGCCCGCCGACCAGGTCGCGGCGATGGAGGTCGACGTGCGCGAGGGCCTCGCCCGGGCGCCGAAAGAGCTCTCACCGAAGTACTTCTACGACGAGCGTGGCTCGCAGCTCTTCGAGGCGATCACCGAGCTCGACGAGTACTACCCGACCCGTCGCGAGCGCCAGATCCTGGTCGAGCGCTCGGCCGAGATCGTCGCCGCCGCGGGCAGCCCGGCGACGCTGATCGAGCTCGGCTCCGGCTCGGCCTCGAAGACCCGCCACCTGCTCAGCGCGATGCGCGACGCCGGCAGCCTGCGCACCTACGTCCCGGTCGACATCTCCGAGGAGATCACCCGCGAAACCGCGGCGGCGCTGGTCGAGGAGTACCCGGGCCTCGACGTCCACGGCCTGGTCTGCGACTTCGAGGCCCACCTCGAGCGGACGCCGACCACGACCGAGGCCGGGCCGCGGCTGATCGCCTTCCTCGGCGGCACGATCGGCAACCTCTATCCCGACGAGTGCGCCGCCTTCCTCTGCCGGATCGCGCGTCTCCTCGATCCCACCGACCACCTGCTGCTCGGCACCGATCTGGTCAAGGAGACAGAGCGGCTGGAGCTCGCCTACGACGACCCGGCCGGGATCACCGCCGAGTTCAACAAGAACGTCCTCTGCGTGCTGAACCGCGAGCTGGGCGGCGACTTCGATCCGGCCGCCTTCGAGCACGTCGCCCGCTGGGACGCCGAGCACGAGTGGATCGACATCGGCCTTCGCTCGCTCGTCGATCAGGACGTGAGCCTCGATGCCCTCGACCTGACCGTCCACTTCGAGGCCGGCGAGATCATGCGGACCGAGATCTCGACCAAGTTCACCCGTCCCCGCCTCGAGGAGTCCTACGCCGGCACCGGCCTGAAGATGACCGACTGGTTCACCGACCCGGCCGGCGACTACGCCCTCAGCCTCGCCCGTCTCGCCTGAGTCAGGGAAAGGGACGCGGCCGTCCCGGCCACGACCCCGGCAGGGTGTGGCCGTGGCCGGGACGGCCGAGGGCGTGGGGATCGGCCTGCTCCGGGGAGAGAGCGCGTGTGTTCCTCCACGAAGGCCTGTGATCGGTGAGGAAGACGCCGACAAGTCCACGGTTCCTCGCGTCTTCCTCATCAGGCCCACCACGACCGTGCACTTGACCACAC
Organism: Solirubrobacterales bacterium; assembly: GCA_035500835.1. Lineage (GTDB taxonomy): Bacteria > Actinomycetota > Thermoleophilia > Solirubrobacterales > 70-9 > VAYN01. The sequence goes on from DATJWW010000060.1 coordinate 5,957, forward strand.
CAGGGTGTGGTCAAGTGCACGGTCGTCGCCGTGCCCTCCGGATCGGAGGGGAGATGCATGAGGACCTGTGACGTCCTCGGCGTATTCTGTACCTCCGTGTGATCTTCCCTGGAGACCCTCACGTCCCGGGCGCACCTCGGACGACCGCGACGACCGCGCCCGCCGAGGGGAACAACGCCTAGCGGGCCAGCGCGTCGATCATCCCGGCCAGCTTGTCCGGCGGCACGATCGGGGTGATGATCGGGGTGGTGATGCCGCCTGCGACGAAGGTCTCGAGGCGCTCCTTCATCTCCTCTGGGGAGCCGAGGATGAACATCTGCTCGATCGCCTCCCAGGGCGCCTCGGCGGCGGCCTTCTGGCGGTCGCCTGCCTCCCAGGCCGCGAGCATCGGGGCGATCTTCTCGCCCCAGCCGAGCCAGCGGTAGAACTCGGTGTAGACCGGCACCGTGATGTAGGAGGAGAACATGAAGCGGGCCACCGGCTCGACCTCCTCGCGCGGCCCCGGCAGGCAGAAGAAGCGGCAGAGGAGCTCGAAGCCCTGCGGCGCCCCGTCGAGCTGGGCGACGACCTGGGGCAGCCCGTCGAGGGGCAGGAAGTTGGTGAAGGCGCCGTCGGCCTGCTCGACCGCCAGCTGCAGCATCTTGCCGCGCAGTGCGGCGAGGACGATCGGGATCTCATGCTGCGGCTTCGTTTCCAGCTTGAAGCGGGTCGCGGTGCGCTCGCCGGCCAGCGCCACGCGCAGGAATTCGAGCGTCTCGCGCACCTTGGAGAGCGGCTTCTCGAAGGGGATCCCGTTCCAGCCTTCGATGATCCGGTCCGAGGAGGAGCCGATGCCGAGCACGAAGCGTCCCTCGGAGGCGTCGGCGAGCGCCGCCGCCTCCTGGGCGAGCAGCGCCGGCCCGCGCTGGAAGACGCCGACGATCCCGGTGCCGAGCCGCACCCGCTCGGTCCAGGCGGCGCTCAGGGTGAGCGGCGTGAAGCCGTCCGGTCCCGCCGTCTCGCCGCTCCAGAGGTCGGTGTAGCCGGCCGCCTCGGCGCGCTTCACGAACTCGCCGTGCGCGGCGAGTGGCACCCCGGTCAACGGCAGCGTCAGACCCCAGCGTCCTTCCACGGGCCGACCCTATAGCCTCCGCGCTCCGATGCCTGCGCCGAACACGGCAAAGCCGGACCGCAACCTCGCCCTCGAGCTCGTCCGCGTCACCGAGGCGGCCGCCCTGGCAGCGGCCCGCTGGGTCGGTCGCGGCGACAAGATCGCCGCCGACGGCGCCGCGGTCGACGCGATGCGCTTCGTCCTCGACTCGGTCTCGATGGACGGCACCGTGGTGATCGGCGAGGGGGAGAAGGACGAAGCGCCGATGCTCTTCAACGGCGAGAACATCGGCGACGGCAGCCCGCCGGTCGTCGACATCGCCGTCGACCCGCTGGAGGGCACGCGACTCTGCGCGCTGGGGATGCCGAGCGCACTGGCGGTGATCGCGCTCGCCGAGCGCGGCTCGATGTTCGACCCCGGCCCCTGCGTCTACATGGAAAAGCTGGCCGGCGGCGAAGAGATCGCCGACCTGCTCGACCTCGACCGGCCGCTGGCGGAGACCTGCAGGCTGGTCGCCGAGCGCAAGGGCGGCTCGATCGGCGACGTGATCGTCGTCGTGCTCGACCGGCCGCGCCACGAGGAACAGATCCGCGAAATCCGCGAGGCCGGTGCCCGCATCCGCCTGATCACCGACGGCGACGTCTCGGCGGCGCTGCTGGCGGTGTCGGAGCGCTCCCCGGTCGACCTGCTCTGGGGGATCGGCGGCACGCCGGAGGGCGTGCTCTCGGCGGCGGCCCTGAAGTCGATGGGCGGCCAGTTACTCGGACGGCTCTGGCCCCGCAACGACGAGGAGCGGAGCGCCGCCGTCGACGCCGGCTACGACCTGGCCCGGATCCTCACCGCCGACGACCTCTGCTCCGGCGAGGATGTCTTCTTCTCCGCCACCGGCGTCACCGACGGCGACGTCCTGCAGGGCGTCCGCTACCGCGGCAAAGGCGCCACCACCGAGTCGCTGGTGATGCGCTCCCGCTCCGGCACCGTGCGCCGCGTGCAGGCCACCCACGACCGCAGCAAGCTGCGCGAGATCGTGGGCTCCGAGACTTACGGCTAGCACCCCACCCGCGTTCGCACTTGGTTCCGGATGGCGGGACCAAGTGCGAACGCAAGGTTGAATTTCGCGGCGCGGGGAACCTGGACGGTGTGATCGCCGTCGTCGGAGCAACCGGGTACGTCGGCGGCCTGCTGTCCCGCCATCTGGTCGAGGGTGGGGAGGAGGTCGCGGCGCTGGCCCGACACCCGGAGCGCGCCGCGGACCTCGCCGCGGCGGGCTGCGAGGTGAGGGAGGCCGACGTGCTCGAGCCGGGCAGTCTCGTGCGGGCGCTCAAGGGCGTCGATGTCGCCTACTACCTGGTCCACTCGATGGGCCGTGGCAACGACGGCGACTTCGCCGCCCGGGACCAGGAAGGGGCGCGCAACTTCGCGGGCGCCGCGGCGGGTGCGGGGGTGAGGCGGATCGTCTACCTCGGCGGGCTCGGCTCGGGCTCCGAGCATCTCAACAGCAGGCATGCCACCGCGCTCACGCTGGGCGCCGGCGAGGTCCCGGTTGCCTACTTCCGCGCCGCCGCGGTGATCGGCGCGGGCAGCGAGTCCTTCCTCACCGTCTACCACCTGGTCCGCCGGCTGCCGGCGATGGTGACGCCGAGATGGACGACGACCCGCACCCAGCCGATCGCCATCGCCGACGTCGTCGCCGACCTGGGCGCCGCCGTGGACCTCGATCTGCCGCTCGACCGCGAGCTGCAGATCGGCGGTCCCGACGTCACCACCTACGGGGGCATGATCGACGCGCTCGCCGCGGCGCTCGACCGCAGGCCGCCGCTACGGGTCACCGTGCCCGTCCTCACCCCGCGGCTCTCCTCGCTCTGGATCGGCCTCGTCACCCCGGTCGACACCGGCGTCGCCCGGCCGATCATCGAGGGGCTCTCGCACGAGACCGTGGTCACCGACCCGAGCGGCATGGAGGTGCTGCCCGCCCGCGAGCGATCGCCGCTCGACCCGGCGCTAAGGGAGGCCGTCGCCGCTGTCGCGGGGAGCTGAGGCGGCCCGCGCCCGCTCCGCCTCGGTCAGCCCGGCGCAGGGATTGGCCGGGGGCGCGGCGCCGCTCGCGTATGGCAGTTCGCCGGTCTCCTGGTACTCGAAGCGCAGCGAGTTGATCACCGCGCCGGCCATGATCGTGAGGCTGAGGACGTAGAACCAGAGCAACGCGATGAGGACGAAGCCGAGGGTCGAGCCGAAGCGCGAGAGGCTGGAGATGTTGGTCAGGTAGAGGGGGAAGAGCCAGTTGGCGAGGCCGGCGCCGATCGTGACGAAGAGCGCTCCCGGCCAGATCGAGCGCCACGGCACCGGCGCTTTGGGCACCGCCCAGAAGATCACCGTGCAGATCCCGAAGGTGATCAACAGCGCCGCGCCGAGCAGCAGCAACGAGTCGATCTCTTCGATCCCGGAGAGGCCGAAGGGGAGCTTGTCGGTGCTGGAGACGAGCGTGCTCTCCAGGGTCGGCACGAAGATCGAGGCGGCGATGAAGAGGAGGACGACGCCGAGCATCGCGAAGGAGAAGCGCTTCTGCTCGATCCAGCCCCGGCAGGGGACGTGGTAGATGCGGCAGAAGGCGGTGTCCATCGCGCCCCAGAAGGAGGCGCCGATCCAGATCGAGCCGACGAAGGCGGCGATCCCGATCGTGGCCGCGTTGTCCTGGATGCGGCCGAGGACATCGCTCAGCGTCTGCGACTCGGTGTTCGGGAAGAGCCGCTCGAGATCGTTCAGGACGCTCGATTCGACGCCGTGGATCTTCAGCACCTGGCCGCCGATGAAGAGCACCAGCAGGGTGAAGGGGAAGACCGCCAGCATCAGGTTGTAGGCGACCATGGCCGAGAGCCCGGTGACGTTCTCACGGTAGGCCCGCTGCCAAAAAGCGGACAGCCAGGCGCGGAATCGGGGTAGGCGTAGAGGCATTGACTTTACAAACTGAAGCGACTAACATCCAGCGGGCGTTTGACGTGTTTCAACGCTCGCCCAACGGGGCAATCGGCAACAGAGGCCTTTGTATTCATTCGCGGACCAGTCCCCCGGTCCGCTTTTTCGTCGTCTCAGGGCGCGACTTGCCCCTTTGAAGGCAGTTATACGCCCGCGGATATTCATCAAACGCTAGGGAAAGAAGTAGACACAGGATGCTGGTAGCAGAGCTTCAGGAGTTGGAGGAGGTCAAAAACCTCATGAACCGGGGTCAGCAGCTTGGCGTGCTGACCTTCGGCGACATCGCCTCGGCCGTTTCCGAGGTCGACCTCGACGAGTCTGACGTCGAGGATCTTTACGGACATCTCGAGAAAGCGGGCATCGAGCTCGTCGAGGATATGGACCCCGCCCAGAAAGCGGCGGCGGAAGCCATGCCCGTGGACACCGGGAAAAAAGGCCGGCGGCGGCAGAAAGCCGCGCTCGACCTGAAACCCGACATGACCACCGATTCCTTGCAGCTGTTCCTCAAGGACATCGGCAAAGTCCGCCTGCTGACCGCGGCGGAGGAGGTCGAACTGGCGAAACGGATCGAGCGCGGTGATCTCGACGCCAAGCAGAAAATGGTCGAGTCGAACCTCCGTCTGGTCGTCTCGATCGCGAAAAATTATCGGAACCAGGGCCTGCCCTTCCTCGATCTGATCCAGGAGGGGACGCTGGGGCTCGTCCGTGCGGCGGAGAAGTTCGACTACCGCAAGGGATTCAAGTTCTCGACCTACGCGACCTGGTGGATCCGCCAGGCGATCGCCCGGGCGCTCGCCGACAAGGCGCGGACCATCCGCATCCCGGTCCACGTGGTCGAGAAGCTGAACAAGATCGGCCGCGCCGAGCGCAAGCTGGTCACCGAGCTGGGCCGCGAGCCCACCCCGGAGGAGATCGCCGAGGTCACCGGGATCGATCCCGAGGAGGTCGACTCGATCAAGCGCTCCGCCCAGGCCCCGGTCTCGCTGGAGAAGCCGGTCGGCGACGAGGAGGAGTCCGAGTTCGGCCAGTTCATCGCCGACGAGAAGGCCGAGTCCCCGTTCGACCGGGCGGCCGACCTGCTCACCAAAGAGGCGCTGAAGGAGGCCCTCGAGAACCTCTCCTACCGCGAGCGCCGCGTGCTCGAGCTCCGTTACGGGCTCGGCGGCGAGCACCCGCGGACCCTGGACGAGGTCGGCCGGACGTTCAACGTGACCCGCGAGCGCATCCGCCAGATCGAGAACCAGAGCCTCAAAAAGCTGCAGAGCCTGGGCGAGGCCCAGAAACTGCGCGAGGTCGCCTGAGCGGCACCCCCTCCAGAGGGGCGATTTTCGACCCACCGGCGGCTTGTCCGCCGGTGGGTCTTTTTCTTTGCGATGTGGTCTTCGTCACGATGCTGGCGACGGTGAGCGTCATCGATCTGCGCGAACGGCGCGTGCCGAACCGCGTGCTCGGCGTCGCCGTGGCGCTCGGCCTGTCCCTGCTCGCGGTCGCCGATCCGTCCTCGGTTCCGGGACGGCTCGCGGTGGCGCTGCTCGCCGGCGGCGCCTTCCTCGCGCTCGCCCTGCTGCGGCCCGACGGCTTCGGCATGGGGGACGTCAAGCTGATCGGCGTGATGGGTTTCTTCCTCGGCGTCGGGGTATTGACGGCGATCATGGTCGCGCTGCTATCCGCCTCGCTCCTCGGGCTCGTCCTCTTCGTCCGCGACGGCCGTGCCGCGGCGAAGGCGACGATCCCCTTTGCGCCCCTCCTGGCGCTCGGCGGCGTCCTCGCCCTGCTCGCGGCGCCGTCGCCGGCGGCGGCCGCGATTCCCGACACCGGGCACTTCGCCGGCCACGACGGAGTCGGCTTCGACGTCGGGCGCAGCGACTACGGCACGCCGACGATCGACAAAGCCGAGTTCCACACGACCTACAGCGGCAGCCCGCGGGCGATCAAGACCTTCCCGCAGGCGTTCGCCCGCGACGGCTACTTCGAAACCTGCGGCCGCTACGGGCACGTCCAGGTGATCTTCTGGGAGTACTGCATCGGTTGGTTACTTCAGCGCTCCCGGGCACGCCTCCGGGGTCGTCAAGGCGTTCCACGGCGCCCGCGGCTACGTCCACGCCAGCCCCTTCGAGACCCGCCACTGGAGCGTAACGCTTCAGTAAGTGAAGCATCATCGCTACACTTCTTGAAGTGGGAAATGGCTTGTCCAAGCCGTCCCAGAGAGAAGGACTGATGAGCGCCGCCAGCAATTCGACCTGTCCCGTCTGTCGCACCGCCGAGGTGGTCTGCGGCAAGTGGACCCTTCTGATCGTCCGCGACCTCTCCGAGGGCTCGGCCCGCTTCTGCGAGCTGGAGCGCTCGCTGGAGGGGATCAGCCCCCGCACCCTCTCCTTGCGCCTGCGGGCGCTGGAGGAGGAGGGGATCGTCGCCCGCCACACCTACCCGGAGGTGCCGCCACGGGTCGAGTACGCGCTGACCGTCAAAGGGGAGGCGCTGGTGCCGCTGATCGAGGACATGCGTCGCTACGGCACGCGCTGGCTCGGCCTCGACGTCGACGAGGCCCCGGCCTCCGAGACGACCGCAGCCGTCGTCGCCTGACTCGGCGGCCGACTCGTCCAGGCCACGGCCGGGCCGGCCGGGGGGTCGGGAGGGACCCCGAGGGGTCGAACGTCACAGGTCTGCCGGCGATTCGAATGGTCAGAAAACTGCCGGGTTAGTTATCCGTCATATACGCGGATAACTAACCGCGCAGATTCCTGACCGTTGAGGGACTCGGCATCTTCGTGACGACCCCTCACGTCCCGGACGCCTCATCTCGGACGGCCGCCCCACCCGCTGCTCTCTGGGGGATCACTTATCGAGCGTCTGCAAGCCGTCGTGCAGGCGCAGGAGCCCACGGCGTCGGGAGGAAGCTCGCCCCGTGCGCGACTTTCTACTGAACGAAACCCTGCGCCGGCTCGCCACCGAGGTCGCGACCCGCTTCAACGCGATGGTCGCCGAAGGCGAGCAGATCCCCTTCGACGTCGCCGCCGACACCGCCGAGGATTCGCCCTTCTACAGCTACGTCCCGCAGACCGGCCGCTACGTGGCCGAGCGGGCCGAACAGCTCCACGCGTTGCCTGGTTGGAGCCGCGCCCGCGAGGCGGTCGTCGAGGCCGGCGTCGCCGCCGCCTTCCTCGAGGCCCGCGGCGAGACCGTCCCCGCCGAACCGGGCGCCCGCGCCGAGCGCATGCTCGAGGTCTTCTTCGTCGATCTCTTCGCCGAGGGCAGCGGCTTCGCGCTCGACCGCGAGCGGCTCGAGGAGTCGCTCGCGACGCTCGATGCCGAAGCGCGCAGCGCCGACGACTCCGATGTCCTGATCGTGCCGCTGGTCGGCCTGCGGATGTCCACCGAGCGGTTGCAACTGCCCGACGACATCCGGATCGTCCGCGCCGACCAGGTCGAAGCGCCGGTCGACGCGATGCGCTCCGAGGGCATGGGCCGCGCCGCCTGGGAGCCCCAGTTCCTCGCCGTCGCCGAGCAGGGAGCCGACGGCGCCGAGGGTGCGCTGGAGCGACTGCGCGAGCTGATCAGCGTGATGCGGATGTTCAAGGTCGGCGGCATCGGCCTCGGGCCGTTCGCCTTCGCGCCGACCGGGGAGGACACCTGGCGCCGGGTCACCACCGGCGCCCCGGCCACGCGCCCGGGGGGCTACCGCCTCTCCGAGGAGGAGGGCGTCGAGCTGGCCGCGTTCGCCACCAGGCTGGAGCGCCGCCCCGATCCGGACGCGGCCCTCACCTGGGCGGTCGGCCGCTTCGAGATGGGCTGCGAGCGCGAGAGCGCGATGGAAGGGCTGAGCGACCACCTGTTGGCGCTGCGCGCGGTGCTCGAGGGCCACGGCCCGGTCGACGCCGCGCTGCCGCTGCGCGCCGCCGCCCTGATCGGCGGCGAGACCGTCGACCGCATCGAGGCCCGCGAACGGATCGAGGAGGCGGTCGAGCTGGAGCGGGCGCTGATGAACGGCCGCACGCTCGAGCGGGCGATCGAGCTGGCGACCTGGATCGAGGACGGCGTCCGCGGCCTGCTGCGCCAGGCGGCGCTGGGCGAGCTCGGCACCGACCTCAGCGCGGCCGCCGACGAGACCCTGATCGCCACCGGCCTCGAAGCCGGCGACGCCGAGATCACCGTCTACGCCGTGGATGACTCCGAGGAGGAAGAGATGCCCCAGATCGAAGAGCCGACCGCCGAGGAATTCCGCGTCGTGTCGACGCCGGAGAGCCCTGCCCACGACGAGTCGGAGCTGGAGCTCGTCTACGAGGACGAAGACGGCGACACGAGGATCCTCGAGCCGATCCCGGCCGAGGGCGAGATCACGATCACCGCCACCCACTGGCTCGACGAGGTCGCCGAGGCGAGCGGACCCGGCCACTCGCTCGAATGGCCCGCCCACGAAGAGCGCGACCTGCAGCACCGCGAGCGGATCGACACCCCGCGCGTCCGCCATCTCTTCCCGGTCCCGGACTCGAACTGGGAGGTCTCGCACCTCGAGTACACGCACTTCGGCCGCCGCGGCGGCGACGCTTCCTAGTCAGGCTCTGCCCGCGGCCATCGCGACCCGCTCCTCGCCGGTCGCGAACAGGTAACGGTCGATCCGGGCCAGCCCGGCGAGGTCGTGCACGTCCTCGTCGAGGTAGGGGACGCGGATCACGCCGGTCGCCCGCAGCTCGCGCGCCAGGTGCTCGATGTTGCGCGCGTCGCGCTCGGCCAGCGCCTGGTAGTCGACGAAGTTGGCGGCGACGCGATGGGCGAGGTCCTCGTCGCCGAGCTTCGCGGCGAGCGTCGCGTCGAGGTCATCGGCCTCGCCGCGGAGGTCCTCGGCCGGGTAGTGGACCTTGTTCACGATCACGCCGCCGAACGGCAATTTCGCCTCGACCAGTTTGCGGTGGAAATAGACCGCCTCGTCGATCGGCTCGCCCTGCGGTCCGCAGACGACGAGGAAGCAGGTGGTGGGCGCGGCGAGCAGCTTGTTGACCCGCTTGGCGCGTGCCTGGAAGCCGTCGACCATGCCGCTGAAGGCGTTGAAGAACTCGGCCAGGTCGGCGATCAGGTCGAAGCCGACGATCCGCTTCATCACGCTCAGCGCCACCGTCGCCCCGCGCCCCGCGACCTTTGCCGCGAAGCCGGTCGGCTTCATGAAGACCCGCAGCGATCTGCCTTCGATGAACTGGGTGAGGCGACGGGGGGCGTCGAGGAAGTCGAGCGCGTTGCGGCTCGGCGGCGTGTCGAGGACGAGGACGTCGTAGTCGCCTTCGGTATGGAGCTCGAACAGCTTCTCCATCGCCATGTACTCCTGCGAGCCGGCCAGGGCGCCGGAGATCTGCTGGTAGATCGGGTTCTGGAGGACGCGGTCGCGCGACTCCTCGTCGGGGGCCTGGCGCGCGATCAGCTCGTCGAAGGTCGCCTTCGGGTCGAGCATCATCGCCCACAGCTCGCCCTTCATCTCGACCCCCTGTGCGGCGAAGAGCCCGGGGTCGACGCGGCGGGCATCGTTGCCGAGCTCCGCCAGCCCGAGCGAGTCGGCGAGCCGCTTGGCCGGGTCGATCGTCAGCACGCAGACCTTGTCGCCGCGGGCGGCCAGGCCGGAGGCGATCGCCGCCGAGGTGGTCGTCTTGCCGACCCCGCCGGAGCCGGCGCAGATCACCACCCGCTTGCCCGCGAGGATGTCGCCCAGCTCCGGCATCAGGACACCCTCCGCGAGAGCCGGCGCGCCGCCTCGGGGCCGAGCTCCGGCTCGAACAGGAAGGGGAGGGTCTTGACCGGCGCCTGGGCGCGGCGCCGCAGCCGGGCCAGCTGCGCCCGCTGCGATCGCGCCCGCTCGAACTCCGAGAGCGCCGCCCGCGCCGCCGCCTTCGCCGCGCCGCCGTTCTCGCCCGCCGCCAGCGCCCCGAGCCGCTCCGCCTCCTCCTTGCTGAACCGCTCCGGGTAGAGGCCGTTGAGGTAGACGCGGTCGACGGCGACGCCGACCTCCTCGACCAGGTCGTGCTCGAGCGCCGCCGACTCGTTGACCGGCATCTCCTCCGGCAGGGCGACGATCGCGACGCCGGTCTCCTCGTGGTTGGTGATGAAGTTGTCGAGGGTCTTGGCCTGCGAGTGGATCGGCCCGACCCGGGCGATGTTGGCGAAGGTGCGCGGCGTCTGCAGGAAGCCGACGCCGTGTCCGGTGGCGGGCGCGTCGACGATCACCGTGTCGTATTTGCGCCCCGACTTGACCTTGCGGTCGAGCTGCGCGAGCTCCCAGATCTTGCCGATCGTCACCAGCTCCTTCAGCCCCGGGGTCGCCGCCGCGAGGTAGTTGAAGATGCGGCTGCGGAAGAGCATGTCGCGCATCGCCCGCACCTTCAGCTGCAGCAGGACGTACTCCCGCATCGACTCGTCGGGGTCGATCGAGATCGCCCAGAGGTTCTCCTCGAGTTCGATCTCGTGGAAGCCGACGGTGGTGTGCTCGAACAGCCGCGAGGCGTTCTCCTGCGCGGCGACCTCGCAGACGATCGTCCGCCTGCCTTCCGCCGCGGCCCGCATGCCGAGGGCCACCGAGACCGTCGTCTTGCCGACCCCGCCCTTGCCGGTGACGATCACCAGCCGCTTGTCCAGGAGCTCCGGTATCGGGCAATTCCTAGCAATTTCGCCTTACGGCAGGAAAAAGCGCTCTCTATCCGAATATCCGCGCAATGGGATTTCTAAGCCGCAAAAAGAAAGCCGATTCTCCCGTGATCGAGGAGGCGCATCCGCTCGAGGAGGAGCTGGCGGGGATGGAAGCGGCCGTGCCCGAGCGGTCGGTCGTGCCGCCGGAGCCCGCGCCCGCGCCTGTGCCGGTGGTGGAGACGAAGCCCGAGCCCGCCCCTGAGCCCGTCGCCGAGCCCGCCCCGGTCGCGGAGCAGCCGGAAGACGACGACGAGGCCGGCGACGGGCGGATGAAGGCCGTCGACCTGATCGCGCCGACTCGACTCGACTTCCTGAAGCCCGCCGAGCCGGAGGCCGAGCAGCCGGTGAAGACGGCCGACGTGATCGTCTTCGCCAACCAGAAGGGCGGCGTCGCCAAGACGACGACGACGCTGAACCTTGCCGTCGCCTTCGCCGAGTCGGGCTACCGCGTCCTCTGCGTCGACCTCGATCCGCAGGGCAACCTGACGATGAGCCAGGGGGTCGATCCGGACAAGGTCGAGAAGAGCCTCTACGACGTGCTCGTCAACGACGTGCCGATCTCCGAGATCATCGTCAAACGGGAGATCGACATCGCCGTCGCCTCGATCGACCTGGCCGGCGCCGAGATCGCGATGAGCACCAAGATCGGCCGCGAGCGCTCGCTGGAGCGGGCGCTGAAGGAGGTCGCGGCCGACTATGACTTCGTCTGCATCGACACGCCGCCGAGCCTCGGCCTGCTGACGATCAACGCGCTGACCGCGGCCAACAAAGTGATCGTCCCCGTGCAGTGCGAGTATCTGTCGATGCGCGGTCTGGTCCAGCTGCAGAACACGCTTCGGATGATCCAGGAGAACCTCAACCCCGACGTCCACATCGAGGGCATCCTGCCGACGATGCTCGACACGCGGACGCTCCACGCCAAGGAGGCGGTCGAGATCCTCGAGGAGAACTTCGGCGACCTCGTCTTCCAGTCCCGGATCCGCAAGGCGATCAAATTCGCCGAGGCACCCGTCAAAGGCGCCAGCGTGCTCAAGTACGATTCCGACTCGAGCGCCGCGAACTACTACCGGGAGCTGGCGAAGGAGGTCCTGGCGCATGGCTCGGCGTAACAAGCGGGCAAGCATGCGCGAGGGCCCGCTCGCAGATCTCTTCCGCTCGACCGGCGGGGATGCCCCGGAGGACCCGCCGGAGGCGCCGGGCGCCTTCTACGACCAGGAGGGACTGGAGCCAGAGGCTGCTGCTGCGCCTGAGCCGCCCGCGAGCGCCGATCCCCCGGAGTCCGGCGAGCCCGCCCCGGAGCGCCTGAAAAGGGTGTTCGCCGAGGAGCCGCGGCCGCGCCAGACCAGCGAGGAGTTCATGCAGACGCCGCGCTACGGCCGCGCCGAGCCCGCCTACGAGCCGCCCGGCTCCGGCGAGCCGCACCAGCCGGTGATCAAGGTCGTCGGGGTCGGAGGGGCCGGCGTCAACGCGGTCAACCGGATGGTCGACGCCCGCATCCCGGGGGTCGAGTTCATGGCGGTCAACACCGATCTTCAATCGCTGCAGCTCTGCGTCGCCGACGTCACCGTGCACATCGGGGAGGCGCAGACGCGCGGCCTCGGCGCGGGCGCCGACGCCGAGGTCGGCCACCGCTCGGCCTTCGAGGAGCAGGACAAGATCAAGCGGATCCTGAAGGGCTCCGACATGGTCTTCGTCGCCGCCGGCGCGGGTGGCGGCACCGGCACCGGCGCCGCCCCGGTGGTCGCCCGCCTCGCCCGCGAGGTCGGCGCGCTGACCGTCGGCATCGTCACCAAGCCGTTCACCTTCGAGGGCAACAAGCGCGGCAACCAGGCCGCCAAGGGGATCGAGGAACTGGCCGCCGAGGTCGACACCCTGATCGTCGTCCCGAACGACCGCCTGCTCGAGGTGCTCGACCAGCAGACCTCGATGGTCGAGGCCTTCCAGGTCGCCGACGACGTGCTGCGCCAGGGCGTGCAGGGGATCTCCGACCTGGTGACGCTGCCCGCGGTGATCAACCTCGACTTCGCCGACGTGCGGACGATCATGTCCGACGCGGGCCGGGCGCTGCTCGGGATCGGCATGGCGCACGGCGAAGGCCGCGCGATCCTCGCCGCCGAAAAAGCGATCTCCTCACCGCTGCTCGAGACCTCGATGGACGGCGCCCGCTCGATCCTGCTCTCGATCACCGGCGGCGCGGATCTCTCGCTGGTCGAGGTCTCCGAGGCCGCCAAGGTGGTCGGCGAGGCCGCCCATCCCGACGCCAACATCATCTTCGGCGCCAACGTCGACGACGAGCTGAGCGACCAGATCTGGGTGACCGTCGTCGCCACCCGCTTCGACGGGCGCGGGGCACCGCGCCGCGCCGCCTCCCCCGAGCCGACGATCCGCCGCACCAAAGACACCGGCCGCGGACGGCCGCCGCAGACCCGGCAGAGCGGCGACACGCTGGGGATCGACGTCCCCGAGTTCCTGCCCGGCTGAGCGGCGCAGCCTGAGCGATGCCCGGCGTCGTCGCCGCGGGTCACCCGGAGAGCGCCGAGGCCGGGGCTGCGGTTCTGCGCGAGGGCGGCAACGCGGTCGATGCCGCGGTCGCGGCGGTGTTCGCCTCGTTCGCGGTCGAGAGCCCGCTGACCGGGCTCGGCGCCGGTGGGTTCATGCTCGTCCACGACGGCGAGCGGCCGACGCTGCTCGACTTCTTCGTCGCCGCGCCCGGGCTCGACGGCACGCCGCGCGCCGCGGAGCTGACCCCGGTCGAGGTCGTCTTCGACGCCGAGACCGTGCAGACGTTCTACGTCGGCCCGGTCTCCTGCGGGGTGCCGGGGACGCCCGCCGGGCTGGTCGAGGCGCTCCGCCGCTTCGGCTCGATGCCGCCGGCCGAGCTGGTGCGGCCGGCGATCCGGCTCGCCCGTGAGGGCGCCCCGGTCAACCACGAGCAGGCCTACATCCTGCGCATCCTCGAGCCGATCCACCGTCGGCTGCCGGGGACGCGCGAGCTCTACGCGCCCGCGGGGCGGACGTTGCGCGAGGGGGAGGTGTTCCGCTTCGAGGAGCTGGCGGTGGCGCTCGAACGGTTTGCCGCCGAGGGCGAGGCGCCGTTCTACCGCGGCGAGGTGGCGGCGGCGCTGAGCGATTTCGTGGTCGCCCACGGCGGCACCCTCGGCCCCGGCGACCTCGCCGCCTACACGACGATCGAGCGCTCCCCGGTCCGGGTCGGGTTCCGTGGCGCCGAGGTCCTCACCAACCCGCCGCCCTCGGCGGGCGGCACCTTGATCGCCCACTCGATGGATGTGCTCGAGGGGCTCGGTCCGACCAGCGGCCCCGAGCAGCTGGTCGCGGCGATGGACGCCGCCAACGAGCACCGTGCCGACCTGCTCGGTTCGACCACCCACATCTCGGTGCTCGACGGCGGTGGGATGTGCGCGGCGGTGACCTGCTCGAACGGCTCCGGCTCGGGCGTCCTGGTGCCGGGGACGGGGGTGATCCTCAACAACATGCTGGGCGAGGAGGACCTGAACCCGGGCGGCTTCCACCGCATCCCGCCGGGCAGGCGGGTGACGTCGATGATGGCGCCGACCGTGGTCCGGCGCGGCGGCGAGATCGTTCTCGCGGTCGGCAGCGCCGGCTCCAACCGCATCCGTTCGGCGATCCTGCAGACGGTGGTGCGGGTGGTCGAGCAGGGGATGGGCCCGGCCGAGGCGATCGCCGCCCCTCGCCTGCACTCCGAGGGCGGTGTGGTCCAGGCCGAGCCGGGGATCGACGAGGCGGCGCTGGCGCGGCTCGAGGCGCGCGGCGTGACCGTCGCCCGCCGTCCCGAGATCAACCTCTTCTTCGGCGGCGTCCAGGCGGTGGCGCGCGATCCGCGCACCGGCGTCCTCAGCGGCGGCGGCGATCCACGCCGCGGCGGCGCCGTCGCCTACGCCTGAGTGATTTTCTACGCCAGAATGGCGGGAGGATGGCGGAGCGCATCGATATCGACTTCGCGGCCGAGGGGTTTCTCGACGGTCTCGAGGGGGAGGCGCGGGAGGCGCGGCTGGGGCTGCTCGAGCAGCTGAGCGGCGAAGGCGTGACGCCGGCCGAGCTGCGTGACGCGGTCGCCGCCGGGCACCTGGCGCTGTTGCCGGTCGAGCGGGCGATCGCGGGCGACGGCCCGCGCTATTCGGCCAACGAAGTCGCCGAGATCTCGGGCGTCGACCTTGACCTGCTGCTGCGCCTGCGCGCGGCGCTCGGGGTCCCATACCCAGATCCCGAGGAGCGGCTCGGCAACGAGTCCGATCTGGAGACGGCACGGCGGACCAGGCGGCTGCTGGAGGCGGGTTTCCCGCCTGAGGAACTGATCCGCAACGCGCGGACGATCGGTATGGCGATGGCACGGGTCGCCGAGGCCAACCGCGAGCTGGTCGTCCGCAACCTGACCGGACCCGGCGACAATGAACGCGACCTCGCCAATCGGCTCGCCGGGGCCGCCGAGATGATGCTGCCGATGGGCACCGAGTTCCTCGACTACGCCTTCCGCGTCAACCTGCTGGAGCAGGTCAAACGCGACGTGATCGGCGCCGCCGACCTCGAATCGGGCGAGATCGGCGGGGCGGTCGAGCGCAGTGTCTGCTTCGCCGACCTGGTCGAGTTCACCAGCCTCGGCGAGGAGATCGCGCCGGAGGAGCTGGGTGGGGTGGCGGAGCGCTTCGAAGAGCTGGCGATCGAGGTGGTCAAGCCGCCGGTGCGCCTGGTGAAGACGATCGGCGACGCGGTGATGCTGGTCTCCACGGACGCCGAGCCGCTGGTCGAGACGGCGCTCGACCTGGTCGCCACCGCTGCCGCCGAAGGGGATCAGTTCCCGGTCCTCCGCGCCGGGATCGCGACCGGCCCGACCCTGCCCCAGGCGGGCGACTTCTACGGCCGCTCGGTCAACCTGGCGAGCCGGATCACCGGCATCGCCCGTCCCGGCAGCGTCCTCGTCGACACCCCGACCCGCGGGGCGACCGGCGAGGAGGGCTTCGACTACTCCTTCGCGGGCGAGCGTCGGCTGAAGGGGATCGACGCCCGCCAGAAGCTCTTCCGCGTCCGCCGCGAGGGCGAACCGCGCAACCTCGTCGGCCCCGGCGCCGGATAGACGCCGAGGGTTCGTAGGGGTGGAGGATCTGTGTCGTGGCCGAACGGTCAGGGATCTGCGTGGTTGGTTACTTCGCCATGACCGAAGTTTCGAACCGCGCGGATCCCTGACCCGATCTCGCCCGGGACGCACCTCGGACGGGCGCCTACGCCGGCTTGCGCGCCGAAAGCAGCAGGTTGTAGAAGAGCTCGGCCGGGAGGTGGGGCTCGAGCACGCGGGTGTCGACCTTCTGCAGGGCGATGTAGCTCTGGAAGGCGAAGCGGCGCCAGCGCAGCGGCACGGTGTCCGGCTCGGCGCTCGACTCGACCGTGCGCAGTCCCCAGCCCCAGGCGTTGGCGAGGAGCTCCTCGCCGCCGACGTGGCGGTCGACGAAGCCCGCCCGCTCGACCAGCCGACGCAGGTCGGCGGGGACGAAGGCGTGGACGTCGACCTCGCCCTCCAGCGCATGTCCCTCGGACTCGTCGACTTCGGCGACGGCGCGCTCCTGCGCCCCGGTCAGTCGGCGCCAGGCGGGGGCGACGAGGACGCCGGTCCGCTTCGGCAGCGCCGCGAGGCGGTCGCCGTAGCGTGAGGGCTCGCCGGCGAAGACGATCGTCCCACCCGGCCGCAGCACCCGCCTGAACTCGGCGAAGGCGCGGTCGAGGTCGGGGATGTGGTGGAGGACGGCGTGGCCGATGATCAGATCGAAGCTCTCGTCGTCGAAGGGGAGGGTCTCGGCCTCGGTGGCGACGGTCGTCACCTGGTCGAGGCCGAGCGCCGCGGCGGTGCCCGCCAGCCGGGCCAGCATCCCGGGCGAGATGTCGGTCGCCGTGAGCCGCTCGAAGGTCCCGGTCTGCATCAGGTTGAGCGAGAAGTAGCCGGTCCCGGAGCCGATCTCGAGCGCGTCGACGAAGCGCCGCCCGCGGTCCCCGCCGAGCGCCTTGGCGAACTTGACGCCGACCTGGTCCTGGCCGATCTCGCCGAAATCGATGCCCCACTTCGCGTCGTAGGCGTGCGCCGCCGCGTCGTGGTAGCGCGTGTTGACGTCCTTGATGTGCTCGGGTGTGGCGGTCGGTGAGGCAGGCATCGAGCGGGGACTCTATGTGCCCGCTTGGGTACCGTGCGCTCCGTGGCAGAGGAGATCCTGCAGGCGAACCAGCCCGAGGGCGTGCCGCCGCTGGCCCTGACCGGCGAGCGCACGCTGCCCGATGTGCCCGCCGAGAACTACTGGTACCGGCGCCATCTGGCCGTCTACGAGTGGATCGCGGCGCGGATCGCGGGGCTGCGAGTCGTCGACATGGCCTGCGGGGAGGGCTACGGCTCGAACCTGCTGGCGACGGCGGGGGCGGCGAGCGTGGTCGGCGTCGATGCCAACCCCGAAGCCCACGAGCACGCGCGCCTCCGCTACCGGCGCCCCGACCTGCGCTACGAGCGCGACCTGATCGAAACCTTCGCCGAGCCCTGCGACGCGGTCGTCTTCCTGCAGACGATCGAGCACGTCGAGGACCCCGGTGCCGTGCTCGACCACTTCAGGTCGATGCTGGGAGGGCCCGACGGGGTCGTCTACGTCTCGACCCCGAACTTGCTGACGCTGGCGCCCGCCGGGGCGGAGAAGTCCGACAACCCCTGGCACGTCAAGGAGTACCGCGCCGCGGAGTTCCGGGCGCTCTGCGAGGCGCACTTCGGCCGGGTCGAGCTGCTCGGCCTCTTCCACGCGCGCAAGCTTCGCGTCCATGGCTGGGCGCTGAAGGCGGGCTGGGACGCCGTCCACCCGCGGCTGGGCTTGACCAAGCCCTTCTACGACCGCTTCACGCCCGCGATCGCGTCCTCGGATTTCCGCCTCGCGGGCGAGGATCTCGACCGGGCGCTCGACTTCCTTGCCGTCTGCCGGCCATAGCGGGACGGCGGGCGATCTGGCGATCGTCCTCCACTCGCACATGCCTTACGTCGAGGGCTTCGGCACCTATCCGTTCGGCGAGGAGTGGCTGTTCGACGCGGTGATCCGCTCCTACCTGCCGGTGCTGGAGGTGGCCCGCGACCTGACGATGACGGTGACGCCGGTGCTCGCCGACCAGCTCGAGGACGCGGGCGCGCGGGAGCGGCTGCGGCGCTTCCTCGTCGACTTCCGGATCGGCTCCGCGGAAGCGGACCTGGTCGACGTGCCGGCCGAGCTGCGCCCGGCCTGCGCGGGGGAGCGCGACCGCTACCGGCGGGCGCTCGAGCAGCTCGACGCGGCGGGCGGTGACCCGCTGGCGCCGTTCCAGGCCGCCGCCGCCGAGGGCCGGGTGGCGCTCGCCGCGTCCTCGGCCACCCACGCGCTGCTGCCGCTGCTGGCGAGCCGCGCCGGGCTCCGCCTGCAGCTCGACGCCGGGATTCGCTCGCACCGCCGCCGCTTCGGCTGGGACGGCGGCTTCTGGCTCCCGGAGTGCGCCTACGACCCTGGGCTCGAGTGGGGACTGGCCGCGGCGGGCATCGAGTGGTTCTGCGTCGACCAGAGCGCCCACGAGGAGCCGCTGGCGGCGCTGCGCCCGGTGGCGACCGAGGCCGGGCCGGTCGCCCTGCCGATCGACTGGGAGGCGATCTCCTGGCTCTGGGCGCTCGACGGCTATCCCTCCGACCCCGCCTACGCCCAGTTCGACGGCAAATCGCTGCGCGGAATCAGGCTCTGGCGGATCGGCGGCGGCGCGTACGACCCGGCCGCCGCGGCGGCCGCCGCGGAGCGCCAGGCGGGCGAGTTCCTCGACTCGATCGCGGCGCGCCTGCGCGACCACGGTGCCGCGCGTGGGGAGCGCGGCCTGATCGTCTTCGCGATCGATACCGAGCTGCTCGGCCACTGGTGGTCGGAGGGGCCGCTCTGGCTGGCCGCGGTGCTGGACCGAGCCGCGGCCGCCGGGGTGCGGCTGGTGACCGTCCCACAGGCGCTCGCCGAGCACGAGCCGGAGCGGCGCCCGCTGCGCCGCGCCAGCTGGGGCGAGCATAAGGACTTCTCGACCTGGGACTCGCCGCCGGTCGCCGACCTCGCCTGGGCGACGCGCCGGCTCGAGCTGCGCCTGCTGCGCGCGGTGCGGTCCGGGCTCCGCGACGGACCGGCGGAGCGCGCCGCGCGCGAGCTGCTCGCCGCCCAGGCGAGCGACTGGGCCTTCCTCGACCGCCGCGGCCAGGCCGGGGACTACGCCTGGCAGCGGGCGGCCGATCACGCCGAGGCGCTCTACGAAGCCATAGGATCAGAACGTGTCACCGATCCGCGTATGCGTTCGCTCGCTCCGGACCTGACCCTGGGACCCCTCCTGGAACCCTGAGAAGCCGCCCGTGACCCGTGTCCTGATCCTCTCCTGGGAGTACCCGCCGCTGATCGAGGGCGGGCTGGCACGCCACGTGCGCAAGCTCTCGGAGGCCCTGGTCGAGCTCGGCGTCGAGGTCCATGTCCTGACCCGCGGCGGCGAGGAGTCGCCGACCTCCGAAGTCGTCGCGGGAGTCGCCGTCCACCGCATCCGCGAGCCGGGACACCCGAGCGACCTCGACAAGTTCATCGCCTGGGTGGAGCGGATGAATGCCGACATGCTGGCCGCCGGGGTGGAGCTCGGCGACCGCTTCGACTTCGACCTCGTCCACGGTCACGACTGGCTCGTCGCCAGCGCCTGCGACCACCTCGCCCGCCGAATGTCTGCGCCACTCATAACGACGATCCACGCCACCGAGTACGGCCGCCACCAGGGCTGGGTGCAGGACCATCCGCAGTCCTACATCCACGGGGTCGAGCGCTGGATCGTCAACCGCTCGCAGCGGGTGATCACCTGCTCGGCCTTCATGCGCGACCAGGTCGCCGACCTCTTCGGCGTCGCCCTCGGGCGGATCACCGCGATCCCCAACGGGATCGACCCCGACGATCTGCCCCGCTCCGAGCCCGCCGCGCTCGCCCGCCTGCGCGCCGAGTTCGCGGCGCCCGAGGAGCGCCTTGTCCTGCTGATCGGCCGGCTCGTCTACGAGAAGGGCTTCCAGCTGGCGCTGGAGGCGATGCCGGAGGTGATCGCCGCCGTCCCCGGCACCCGTTTCCTGGTCGCCGGCACCGGCACCCACGAGGAGGAACTGAAGCGCCAGGCCGAGGAGCTCGGGCTGATGGAGCACGGCACCTTCCTCGGCTGGATCGGCGACGACGTGCTGCACAGCCTCTACGCGATCGCCGACCTCACCGTCGTGCCCTCGATCTACGAGCCGTTCGGTCTCGTCGCCCTCGAGGCGATGGCCTCGGGCTGTCCGTGCATCGTCGCCGACACCGGCGGCCTGCGCGAGGTGGTGCCCCATGAGGAGGCGGGCCTGCGCTTCGCCGCCAGCGACCCCGAGGCCCTCGCCGAGGTCGCGATCCGCGTCCTCTCCGACCCCGAGCTCGAGGCGCGCCTGATCGCCGAAGCCAAGGAGCACATCCTCCGCTTCGACTGGGCCGATGTCGCCGCCCGCACCGCGGACGTCTACGCCGAGCTGATCGGCGCCAAGCTCGGCCCCCGCTAACCTGGGCGCGTGCTCTTCGGGAAGCGCAAGCCCGCCCGCAACCCGCTGCAGCGGTTGAGCGACCAGCGGCGCAGCCTGGCCCTGGCGGGACTGGCGGTCGGCGCGGTCGGCGCGGTCGGCGCCGCGGTCTTCCACCGCCGCCGGCGCGGTGGGGAGGAGTTCGAGCGCCCGATGTCTCCGGCTCCCGCGCCCGCCGAGTCCGTGCCACCCGCGCCGACGCCCATCGCACCGCAGCCGACCGCCGCAGATCCGCCGCCCCCGTCCGAGCCGGCGACCGGCGAACTGAGCGCCGAGGAGGCCTCGATCCTCGCCGTCCTCGCCCAGAGTGGCCGTGGCGACGACGACCGCACCGCGATCGCCGTCGCCACCTCGCTCGAACGCGAGACCGCCGACGTCTCGACCGCACTGCGCAAACTGGGCGCCGAAGGCGTCGTCGCCGGCGAGCTCTACACCGCGCGCGGCGACAAGATCTGGTCGATCACGCCGCGCGGCGTCGCCCGCCTCGGCGCCCAGGGCTGAGCTACACCGCCCGCTGGTAGGTGCGGAAGGCCCGCACCGCGAAGAACCCGCAGACGCAGAGGAAGGCGAGCAGCAGGCCGGTGCGACCCGCGATCGCGCCCCAGTCGGGGTTCGCCGTCACCGCGGAGCGACCCGCTTCGACCGCCCAGTTCAGCGGGTTGAACTTGACCAGCGACGCCATCCAACCGGGCATCAGGGCCTTTTCCATGAAGGTGACCGAGATGAAGGAGAGCGGCAGGAGCAGGAACTGGACGGTCGCGATCAGGGTCTCCTCGCGCCGCACCAGCAGCGCCAGGCCGATCGAGAGGCAGCCGAAGGCCGAGCCGAGCAGCACCGAGACGAGGATCAGGACGAGGACGCCGAAGATGCCGTTGGCGAAGGTGGCGCCGACGATCAGCGCCAGGACGACGATGATCACCGACTGGATCGCGGTGGTCAGGGCACTGGAGGCGAGGCGGCCGGAGATCAGCGAGCTGCGCCGCACGGGGCTGACCAGGAAGCGGTCGATGACACCGCGGTTGATGTCGTCGATCACCGGCATGCCGGTCCAGCCGGCGCCGAAGAAGGCGGTCATCACGACGACACCGGGGGCGAGGAACTGGATGTAGTTGGTCGAGCCGAAGCCGGGGATGTCGGTCACCGACTTGAAGAGGGCGCCGAAGAGCAGCAGCCAGATCACCGGCTGGACCAGCGAGACGGCGATCCACCAGGGCTGGCGCCAGAGCGCCATCAGGTGGCGGACGGTCATGTGCCGGGTGTCGCGTAGGGCCTTCATCGGTGGGCTCCTTTCCGGTGGGCGGGGCGCTCTCGCTCGTTCGCCTCGGCGGCGCCGAAGGTGCGCCCGGCGAAGCGCAGGTAGACGTCGTCGAGGGAGGGCCGGGCGACGGTGACCGAGCCGACGTCGAGGTCGGCGCCCTCCAGCGCGGCGAGCACCGCCGGGACGGTGCGGGCGCCGTCCTCGGCGCGGGCGTGGAGGAGGCGGTCGTCGACGATCACCTCGCCGACCCCGTCGATCCGCTCGAGCGCCGCCCGCACCGTCGCCTCGTCGGCGTCGCCGTCGAGCTCGACGTGGATCGCGTCGCCGCGCAGCTCGCGCTTCAGCTCGTCGGGCGACCCCGCGGCGACGACCCGGCCCCTGTCGACGATCGCCAGCTGCGCCGCCAGGCGGTCGGCCTCCTCCAGGTAGTGGGTGGTGAGGAGGACGGTCAGGCCCTCGCCGGCGAGGCGGCCGATCTCCTCCCACATCTCCGCTCGCACCTCGGGGTCGAGGCCGGTAGTCGGCTCGTCGAGGAACAGCACCTGCGGCTTGTGGACCAGGGCCTGGGCGACGTCGAGTCGGCGGCGCATCCCGCCCGAGTACTCGCGCACCAGCCGGTTGCCTGCATCGGCGAGGCCGAACTGGCCGAGCAGCTCGTCGATACGGGACTCCAGCTCCTTGCCGGCCATGCCGAAGACCTGGCCCTGGAGGCGGAGGTTCTCGCGCCCGGTCGCCTCCTGGTCGAGGCCGCCCGCCTGCGAGACGACGCCGATCGCCTCGCGCACCCGGGCCGGCTCGGCGAGTACGTCGAAGCCCGCCACCCGCGCCGCGCCGGAGTCCGGGTGGGCGAGGGTGGTCAGCACCTTCACCGTCGTCGACTTGCCCGCCCCGTTCGGACCGAGCAGGCCGAAGACCGTCCCCGCCGTGACCGAGAAGGAGAGCCCGTCGAGCGCCTGCACGTCCTCGCCGTAGGACTTCCTCAGGTCGACCGCCTCGATCGCATCTGCCTCGCTCACCCGGACCTCCTCGAATCGCCTAAGATTTTCTCTCGAACCTCAAGTATCTTGAAAATCAAGATAACAGGACACGGCAGAGATGAGTAGACCGACGAAGCTGGAGTTGATCCAGGAGCTGATCGAGGCGGTGCGGGCGAACCAGCTGGCGACCGACAAGATGGACGAGGCGGCGGCGCGCGGGCTGGGGGTCAACCGCACCGACGCCCGCTGCCTCGACATCGTCGAGCGCCTCGGCCCGATCAGCGCCGGTGGGCTCGCGACGGAGGCCGGGTTGACGACTGGCGCCGTCACGGCGGTGATCGACCGGCTCGTCGACAAGGAGTACCTGCGGCGTGTCGCCGACCCCGACGACCGGCGCCGGGTTCTGATCGAGGTCACCGAGCGGCTCGAGCAGCGGGCCGGGCGCTACTACGCGCCGCTTGCCGCGCAGGCCTTCCCGATGCTCTCGCGCCACACGCTCGCCGAACTGGAGACGATCGTCGGGTTCCTGGAGGAGAGCACGGAGATGGTCGAGCGCCGCGCCGCCGAGATCCGCGCCGAGCTCGACTAGGAGGCCGGCGGCTGCAGGGTGGTGTGCGCCGTCGGGTCCGGTTCGACCGGGCGCTCCCAGCGCAGCTCGCGGGGCGCCTCGCGCATCCGCAGGACCCGGGCCGGGATGCCGCCGACGACCGCGTTCGCGGGGACGTCCTTGGTCACCACGCTGTTGGTCCCGATCACCGCGTTGTCGCCGACCCGGACGCCGCGCAGGACGCAGGCGCCGTAGCCGATCCAGACGTTGGAGCCGACCTCGACGTCGCGCTTGTAGATGCCCTGCAGCCGGATCGGGCGCTCGGTCTCGACGACGCCGTGGTCGAAGTCGATGAACATCGCCCGGTCGGCGATCACGCACTGCTCGCCGATCCGGACCCGCTGGTATGCGGAGATCGTGCACTCCTGGCCCATCACGGTCTTGGCGCCGATCTCGACCTCGCCCTCGTGGCAGCGGATCTTGGTCCGGTCGCCGATCCAGACGAAGCGGCCGAAGCTGACCCTGCCGCGCCGGGAGACCTCCAGTTCCAGGCCGCGGCCGAAGAAGACGAAGCCGTCGGTCCGCCAGCGGCGCCCGGCAGCGGTCAGCCAGCGCCGCCACGAGTAGCGCCAGAGCAGGCGCCCGTAGCGCCAGTTGAGCATCTTGTTGCGGGCCGCGAAGCGAAGCACCGGGAGGCAACTCTAGACTCGCGGGCGTGACCGACGTCGCCAAATC
>DATJWW010000061.1:0-15091 GCA_035500835.1 Solirubrobacterales bacterium
CTTTGGCCCGTCGAGCGGGCCAAAGGACGACCGCCCGGCGGGGAGTTGGTGGAGTTCGATCCGCCGCCCCCGCACGATCCGAGTGCCAGGAGGGTGAAGAGCGCCGCCACGGCGGCCGCCGTGCGGTACAAAGCGCGGCGATGCCGAATCGCAGGGGGATCGCCGCGGCGCTGGTCGCCGCCCTGGTCGGACTGGCGGCGCTCGCCCCGGCGGCGAGCGCGCTGCCGGGATCGGGCCGCGTCCTGGTCGTCGGCGACAGCCTCGAGGAACTGACCTCTCCCTACCTGCAGCGCTTCCTCCCCGGCGTGCCGATCACGGTCAACGCGGTCGGCGGCTCCAACAGCTACCAGATCCTCGCTCTGTTCCAAGAAAGCTACGAACCTTCCGACTCGGTGATCGTGTTCGACGCGGGGACCAACGACGACCCCGAATATCCGCAGATCTTGGCGGAAAATCTCCAGCAGGTGGCCTCGACCGTCGGCGGTCGCTGCATCGTCGTGCCGACCATCCACGGCTTCACCGTCAACGGCGTCGACAACACCGGCAAGAACCGTGTCGTCGCCGAATTCGCCGCCTCGCGCCCCGGCACCCAGACGCCCGACTGGGCCGGGTTCGTCCGCGCCCACCCGCAGCTGATGCAGGCCGACGGCCTGCATCCGATCGAAGCGGGCGCCGAAGCGCGGGCGCGGCTGATCGCCGGCGGGATCGAACGCTGCCTGGCGGGAGAAGAAAACGCGCCGGTGGCGAGCGGCGCCGACGAAGGGGCGATCCCGCCCGGCGAGGAAGGGCAGAACGGCGAAGCCGAAGGCGAACTGAGCCCCTCCCACGAAGCCTTCGAGCCGGCGGCGCGGGCGAGCTCCGCCGGCCCCGAACCGGGCTCCGACCCGGTCGCCGAACCGGTCCACTTCCAGCTCGTCGACCGGGTCGCGGTGCGCCGCGCCGCGCTCCTCGCGGCGGCTGGCCGCGGCCTCGCCGCCGCCGCGGTCGCAGCGCTCTTCCCATAGATTCCCGCTGATGGCACAGACCGATTCGGTGCAGGTGCCGGGGGCCGACTGGGTCGCCGGCCCCGAGGATTTCGAGGACATCCGCTACGAGACCAGCGAGGGGATCGCGAAGATCACGATCGCCCGCCCGCAGGTTCGTAACGCCTTCCGCCCGCAGACGCTGATCGAGCTCTCGCGCGCCTTCGAGGCCGCTCGCGAGGACCTCGAGGTCGGCGTCATCGTCTTCACCGGCGAAGGCGACCTCGCCTTCTGCTCGGGCGGCGACCAGAACGTCCGCGGCGACACCGGCTACATGTCGGAGGCGGGCGGCGTCGGCCGCTTCCACGTCACCGACCTGCAGGTGCAGATGCGCCGGCTGCCGAAGCCGATCGTCGCGATGGTCGCCGGATACGCGGTCGGCGGCGGCCACGTCCTGCACGTCTGCTGCGACATGACGATCGCCGCCGACAACGCCCGCTTCGGCCAGACCGGGCCGCGGGTCGGCTCCTGGGACGGCGGCTTCGGCGCCTCGCTGCTGCGCGACCTCGTCGGTCCGAAGAAGGCGAAGGAGTTCTGGATGCTCTGCCGTCAGTACGACGCGGCCGAGGCGCTCGACATGGGCCTCGTCAACACCGTGGTGCCGCTCGCCGACCTCGAGGTCGAGACCGTGAAGTGGTGCCGCGAGATGCTCGCCCTCTCGCCCTTCGCCCTGCGCCTCGTCAAGGCCAGCTTCAACGCCCACGAGGACGGCTACGCCGGCATCCAGCAGCTCGCCCACGACGCCAACCTCCTCTTCTACGGCGCCGACGAGGCGAAGGAGGGCCGCGAGGCCTACAAGGAGAAGCGCCGCCCCGACTTCAGCAAGTTCCCCCGACGACCCTAGGAGCACGACCTTGAGCACCGACTTGGCCACCGGCCTCTACGAGATCCCGCAGGAGATGGTCGACTTCCGCGAAACGATCCGCCAGATCGCGACCGAGAAGATCGCCCCGCGCGCCGGCGAAATCGACCGCAACGCCGAATACCCGCACGACATCCGCCAGATCCTCGGCGAGCAGGACATCCTCGGCCTGCCCTTCTCCGAGCAGTACGGCGGCACCGGGACCGGCACGCTGATGCTGCAGATCGGGGTCGAGGAGATCGCCAAGGCGTGTGCCTCGAGCGCCCTGATCCTGATGATCCAGGAGCTCGGCACGCTGCCGATCCAGCTGTTCGGCTCCGACGAGCTGAAAGAGCGCTTCCTGCCGAAGTGCGCGAGCGGCGAGTGGTCGCCCGCCTTCGCCCTCTCCGAGCCCGAGGCCGGCTCGGACCCGGCCGCGATGCGCACGACCGCGGTCAAGGACGGCGACGAATGGGTGATCAACGGCCAGAAGGCCTGGATCACCAACGCCGGGCAGGCCGATTTCTACTGCGTCTTCGCCTCGACCGACCGCGAGAACCGCCGCACCACCGCGTTCGTGGTCGAGAAAGACCGTGAGGGATTCGACCCCGGGGCGCTCGAGCACAAGCTCGGGATCAAGGGTTCGCCGACCGGCTCGCCTTCCTTCACCGACGT
The DNA here is from genome assembly GCA_035500835.1 of Solirubrobacterales bacterium. Lineage (GTDB taxonomy): Bacteria > Actinomycetota > Thermoleophilia > Solirubrobacterales > 70-9 > VAYN01. Next base: position 2,539 of record DATJWW010000061.1, read on the forward strand.
CCGGGTGCCGCAGGAGAACCTGATCGGTGAGGAGGGCAAGGGTCTATCGGTGGCGCTCGGCACGCTGGAGCGGACCCGGCTCGGCGCCGCGGCGCAGGCGGTCGGCATCGCCCAGGGCGCGACGAACTTCGCCAACGACTACGCCAAGGAGCGGATCGCCTTCGGCAAGCCGATCAACAACCTGCAGGGGATCCAGTTCAAGCTCGCCGACATGGAGGCGGGCACCGCCGCCGCCCGCGAGCTCCTCTACAAAGCCTGCTCGATGGCCGACAAGAGCCCGCGCCCGGCCGACCTCGGCAAGTGGACCTCGATGGCGAAGCTCATCTGCGGCGACAACGCGATGAAGGTGACGGTCGAGGCGGTCCAGGTGCTGGGCGGCTACGGCTACGTCAACGAGTACCCGGTCGAGCGGATGATGCGCGACGCGAAGATCACCCAGATCTACGAGGGCACCCAGGAGATCCAGCGGGTCGTGATCGCCCGCTCGATGGCCGGCTAGGAACGCCGGCGCATGCCGACGGTCCTGCTCGTCCGCCACGGCCAGGCCTCCTTCGGGACGGCCGACTACGACGTGCTCTCGGAGGTCGGGGAGCGGCAGGCGGGGCTCGCCGCCGCCGCGGTCGAGCGACTCGGTTACCGCCCGACGCGCCTCCTCTGCGGGACCCTGCGGCGCCAGCGCGACACGGCGCTCGCCTTCGGCGGCGGCCCCGAGCCGGAGGTCGACCCGCGCTGGAACGAGTACGACTCCGAAGAGGTGCTGATCCACCACAGCGAGTCGGCGGCGCGACTCTCGGTCGGCGAGGGCGCCGAGGCGCTCGACAACCGCAGCTTCCAATTGGTGCTCGAGGCGGCGGTCGAGATCTGGATCGCGGCCGGGGCCGACAGCCCGACCGCGCAGAGCTGGGAGGGCTTCCGCGACGCCGGTGCCGGCGCGTTGGCCGATCTCTCCGGCGGGCTGGGCAGCGGAGAGACGGCGGTCGTCGTCACCTCCGGCGGCGTGATCGCGGCGCTCGTCTGCGGCGTCCTCGGATCGGGCCCCGTCGCCTTCAACCGGCTCAACCGCATGGTCGTCAACGGCTCGATCACGAAGCTGGCGGTCGGCTCGACCGGGACGAACCTGGCCAGCTTCAACGACCACTCCCACCTCGAGGCCGTCGACCGCTCCCTGGTCACTTATCGCTGAGGGTGCGAAGGCTGGATGAGCGATCCCGCGACCTCGGGGGAGCTGGCGCCCGAGGGGAAGGGACGCGGCCGTCCCGGCCACGACCCCGGCAGGGTGTGGCCGTGGCCGGGACGGCCGAGGCGGGGAGAGGGCGTGGGGATCGGCGTGCTCCGGGGGAGAGAGGTGCATGTTTCTCCACGAAGAGCGGACAAGTCCACTCTTCCGGGCGTCTTTCCCATCAGGCCCACCACGACCGTGCACTCCGTCCCCGAGACGCTTCTCGGCCGGCCGCCGCGGAATCAACCATCTAGGCTGGTCGCGACATGGGGCCGTTGCAGGGGGTGAAGGTGGTGGAGATGGCCGGGATCGGGCCGATCTCCTTCGCCGGGATGCTGCTCGCCGACCTCGGTGCCGAGGTGGTGCGGATCGAACGGCCGACGGACGGCGGGCTCGCCTGGGGCGCCTCGCCGGTGCTCGATCGCGGTCGCGTCGAACGCAAGGTCGACCTGAAGACAGCTGCCGGAATCGAGGAGGTGCTCGAGTTGGTGGTCGGGTCGGAGGTGCTGATCGAGGGCTTCCGACCGGGGGTGATGGAGCGCCTCGGCCTCGGCCCCGAGGAGTGCCTGGACCGCAACCCGGCGCTCGTCTACGGGCGGATGACCGGCTGGGGGCAGACCGGGCGCTACGCCCACACCGCCGGTCACGACATCACCTACCTCGCGATCTCCGGCGCCCTCCACATGGTCGGCGAGGAGGGCGGCAAGCCGGTGCCCCCGGTCAATCTGCTCGGCGACTTCGGCGCCGGCGCCCTCTACCTCGCCTTCGGGGTGACGAGCGCCCTGCTGCACGCGCGGGCCACCGGGGTCGGCCAGGTGGTCGACGCGGCGATCGTCGACGGCGCCGCCTCGGTCACCGGCATGCTGCACGGCTTCCTCGAGCTGGGGGCCTGGCGCGACGAGCGCGGCGTCAACCTGCTCGACGGCGGTGCCCCCTTCTACGACACCTATCGCTGCGCCGACGATCGCTGGGTGGCGGTCGGCGCGCTCGAGCCGCAGTTCTACCGGGCGTTGGTGGAGAAGCTGGGGCTCGGGGACGACGAGGCGATCGCCGCCCATCTCGATCCCTCGACCTGGCCCGCGATCCGCGAGCGCCTCACCGCCAAGTTCGCCGAGCGCCAGCGCGACGAGTGGCACGAGCTCTTCGCCGACTCCGACTGCTGCGTGGCGCCGGTTCTCTCGATGCGCGAGGCGCGCGAGGACGGCCACAACCGCGACCGCGGCGTCTTCGTCGAGGTCGGTGGGATGCCGCAGCCCGCGCCGGCCCCGCGCTTCGGCGTCACCGCGCCGGGTGTGCCCGCCCCCGCCCGTGGGGGCCGCTGAGTTTTGACCCGGCGGGTCGCGATCGTCACCGGCGCCGGGCGTGGGATCGGCGCCGCGACCGTCGTCGCCCTGGCCGCCGAGGGATGGAGCGTGGTCGCGGTCGACCGCTGTGCCGACGATCGCCGGCTGCCCTACGCGATGGCGAGCGAGCGCGAGTTGGACGAAGCGGTGGCGGCGGCCGGGCGGCGCAGCGGTCGCGAGGACATCGCCCGCGCCGTGGTCGCCGATGCCGGCGACCCGGAGGCGCTGGCGGCGGCCGTCGAGGGGGCCGAAGCGTGGGGCGACCTCGACGCCTTCGTGGTCGGCGCGGGCGCGATCGCCGGCGGCGTCCCCGCCTGGGAACTGCCCGCCGACCAGCAGCGGGCGCTGCTCGAGGTGAACCTCGAGGCGGTCATCCTCGCCGCCCGGCTGGTGGTCCCGGCGCTGCTGGGACGCCCGCGGCCGCGCTCCGGCCGCTTCGTCGCCGTCACCTCCTCGGGTGCGACGCGGGGGATGTCCGGCCTCGCCGCCTACAGCGCCGCCAAGGCGGGCGTCGAGGGCTTCATCCGCGGCCTCGCCGCCGACCTGCACGGCTCCGGCGTCACCGCCAACGCGGTCGCCCCCGGCTCGACCGACACGCCGCTCCTCGCCGAGTCGGCCCGCCTCTTCGAGCTGCCGTCGCCGCGCGACTTCGCCCCCCGCCAGCCGCTCGAGCGCCTGCTCGAGCCCGAGGAGGTCGCCGCCACCATCGCCTTCCTCCTCGGCCCGGGTGGCTCCGGCATCACCGGCGCCACCGTCCCCGTCGACGGCGGCCTCACGATCTGACTCCGCCCGCCGGCGGTGCGTTCGCAGTTAGTTCCGCATAGCGGAACTAACTGCGAACGCGAGCGGGGGGCTCGCGGCCGGGGCGCATGGTGGGGGCACCGATGCCGCAGCTGTAGCACTCGGCGAGCTCGCGTTCCTCGGCGGGCGCCTCGTCGGCCCCTTCTTCGTGGAGGACGTCGGAGCTGATCGTCGTCCAGGCGATGATCGCGCCGAGCACCGAGAGGCCGGCGCAGAGGGCCATCCCGACGTGGAAGCCGTGGGTCATGTGGGACGGTTCGTAGAACTTGTCCCCGGTCAGCCCGGCAGCGACCGGGACCACCGCGACCGCCAGCAGCCCCGCCACCCGGGCGACCGCGTTGTTGACCCCGGAGGCGATCCCCGAGTGGCTCGAGTCGACCGCCGCCAGCACCGTCGCGGTGACCGGCGCCACGACCAGGGTCAGGCCGAGGCCGAAGACGATCACCGCGGGCAGCACCGCGCCGATGTAGCCGTCACCGGGTTCGATCCGCATCATCAGCAGCAGGCCCGCGGCGATGATCAGCGGGCCGAGGGTGAGCGGAATGCGCGGGCCGATCCGCTGCGCCAGCTCCCCGGCGCGGGCCGAGCCGAGCAGCATCAGCACGGTCACCGGCAGCGACGCGGCACCGGCGGCGATCGGCGAGTAGCCCATCGAGATCTGCAGGAAGCTGACCAGCAGGAAGAAGACGACGCCGAGCGCCGCGTAGACGACGAAGGTGACCGCATTGGCGGCGCTGAACTGGCGCGAGCGGAAGATCGAGAGGGGCAGCATCGGCTCGGCGGTGCGGTGCTCCCGCATGAAGAAGGCGACCAGCGCGAGGACGCCGAGCACCGCGGCAAGGACGACCGTCGGCCCCATCCCTTCGGGCGCCTCGATCAGCGCGTAGGTGGTGCCGCCGAGCCCGACCGCGGCAAGCGCCGCCCCGGCCAGGTCGAGCCGACCGGTCGCGGTCGGGTCGCGCGATTCGGGCACGTGCTCACGCGCCGCCCAGGCGACGAAGACCCCGATCGGCAGGTTGATCAGGAAGATCGCCCGCCAGGAGACGGCGGCGATCAGCCAGCCGCCGAGCAGCGGCCCGAAGGCCGTGGCGACGCCGCCGAGCCCCGACCAGGCGCCGATCGCCCGCGCCCGGTCGGCGGGGCGGAAGCTGGCCTCGATGATCGCCAGGCTGCCGGGGGTCAGCAGCGCGCCGCCGAGCCCCTGGACCATCCGCGCGGCGATCAGCAGCTCGACCGTCGGCGCCACCGCGCAGAGCAGCGAGGCGAGGCTGAAGAGGGCGACACCGGCCTGGAACACCCGCCGCCGCCCGAGCCGGTCGCCGAGGCTGCCGCCGAGCAGGATGAACGAGGCCAGGGTCAGCAGGTAGCCGTTGAGGATCCACTGCAGGGCGCTGGTCGAGGCACCCAGGTCCTCGCCGATCTTCGGCAGCGCCACGTTGACGACGGTCCCGTCGAGGAAGGCCATCCCCGACCCGGCGACCGTGACCGCAATCAGCCAGCGGCCCGCGCTGCTCGAGAAGGCGACGCCGGGTGAGTTGGCCTCCATCGGTCGAGCCTAGATGTTTGGTTCCGCGGTGGGGGCGGGCGATTCGACGGGGCGGACGGCGGGGTGCGGCCGACCGAGAAGCGTCCCGGGCGTCTCGTGGCGACCCCGGCAGGGTGTGGCCGCCACGAGACGCCCGGGACGTGAGGGGTTTGCGAGGGATTCCGGGACGTCACACCCTCCGGCACCCCGAGGGCCAAAGACGAGGGTCCGAGACGCCCTGCATGGATTTGGGCCCTTATAGGGGCCCAAAAGGATGGTCACGTCTTTCAGGCGCCTGAAGGACACGGGAGGAAGAGCAAACTTCTCGGCATCTCCCTGACGGACCCGGCGGAAGACACGGTCCCTTCGCGTCCCTCGCTATTCCGCGATCGGGGTCAGTGAGTTGCCGGGTTCGATGCTCGCGCAGTTCTTTGGCGCGGAGGCGCCGGCGAAGCGGGCTTCGAGCCAGGGGACGGCGGTCGCGAGCCAGGGGACGGCCGCGGTGATGTGGCCGAGCGGGTACTGGTCGTAGAGGACCTTGTCGCCGCGGGCGCAGTACTCGCGGGCGAGGCTGCGGACGTCGCCGGCGATCATCACGCCGTCGCCCTCGCCGATCCCGGGCTTGTCGCCCGGCGTGCCTTCCAGCTCGCCGAGGGCGCCTTGGCCGATGAAGAGTGGCGTCGTCGGGGTGTGGTTCTCGCCCATGATGAGCTGGTTCACGGTGTGGACGTAGATCGGGATGTCCTCCGGCTCGGCGTATTCCGGCTTCGCCAGTTCCGCCCAGGTGAGGCCCGGATAGTGGGCGAGCGCTTCGGAGATCGAGGCCTTTTCGAGCTTCGCGTAGAGCTGCTTGCCGTATTCGCTCAGGTAGGGCGTGAGGTCGATGTGGAAGGCGCGCGAGACGCCGATGATCGCCATCGGCATCACCCCCGCCCAGCTGAAGCTGCCTTCGATGTAGTGGAGGTTGTGGGCGGGGTCGACGAGGACGCCTCCCATCGCCGCGCCGACCAGCTTGGCGTTCACGCCAGGCGCGTAGCTCGGTGCCAGCTCGGCCGCCCACTCGGTCGCGATCGCGCCGCCGGAGTAGCCGACGAGGCCGATCTTCTTCGTCCCCGCCAGCCCGGTCGCGGGCGCGGCGAGGGCGGCGCGGAGACTGTCGAGCGTGTTGATCCCGTACTCGGGACCGGCGGCGAAATCCGCGTCCTCGCCCTCGGTGTCGGCGACCACGACGGTGCGGCCGGCGAGCAGCTCGGGGCCGATCAGCGCCGACTCGACCTGTGGGATCGCGCCGCCCAGGGTGAGCCCGCCGGAGATCGCGTAGGAGGGCTCGTCGGCCGGGTTCAGCGAGTCATAGAAGGACTGGTAGGCGACGACCTGCGACGTGCCGAGGCCGATCGGCGGCTTCAGCACCGAGGTCACGTTGACGGTCGGTTCGCCGAGCTCCGAGGTCGAGCGGTAGAGCAGCTGGACCACCTTGACGGGCAGCGGGATGCCGGCCACGTGGTAGCTCAGCGTGCGACTTTTAAGCACCGTGCCGGGGGAGATCTCGGCGAGCGGCGTGGAGCCCGCGTAGTCGTAGAAGGGATCTTCTTCGGGCGTCGGCGGCGCCGCCTGGGCCGATGCGGCCAAGGCCAAGGCCAGCACGGTCGCCAGCAGGGCCGCCAACAGCCCGATCGTCAGGTCCCGCCGGATGTCGTCGCTCATCGTCTCCCGTCCCAGGTCGTTCTCGACCTAGGCGTTACCCAAAATTATGTAGAGGTAAACCGGGAGGTGCGAGCGGCGCTAGAGCAGTTCGAAGACGACGTGGACGGTCGCCTCGACCGTCGACTTGCCGGGCTTGGTCGGCGGCGTCGCCCCGGCCGGCCCGGAGGCTGCCTTCTCTTCGGCGGCGACCGGTTCGACGAACTGCGCGCCTTCGCCTTCTTCGATCGTCAGCGCCGGGCCGAGGGTCGCCCCGGCCTGCGCCGCGAGGACGGTCGCCCGTTCCTTCGCCTTGTCGAAGGCGGCGGCGAGCGCCTTGCCGAACGCCGCTTCCCGGTTGCCGACGCTGAAGCTCGGGCCGCTGACGCCGGTCGCACCCGCAGCGATGCCCTTGCTGATCAGTTCGCCCGCCTTCGACGGTTCGTGCAGGGTCACCGAGGCGCCCTCGCTCGCCCGGTAGACGGTCGCGGTGCCCTTCTTCACCGTGCGCACGTCGACGCGGCCGGTGTCGATGTCACCTTCGCCGACGCCGGGGAAGGCCTGCGCGGTGGCGATCACCTTGCGCAGGGCGGCGGCGGTCGCGGAGAGGGCGGCGGCGCGCGTCCTGCGTTCGCGCTTCACCCCGAAGCCGATCGTCGCGGTGTCGTTCGGCACCTTGATCGTCGCCGATGCGGTGACGGCGACGCTGCGCCCGGTGACCGCCCCCGCGGCCGCCGGCAGAGCCGTTGCGGCGACGGCCACGAGGGTGAGGCAGATCGCGATCCGGCGGGCCACGCGCTCCTTCTACCCGCTAGGGCACGATCACGATCTTGCCGAGGATGTCGCCCTCGGCCATCGCCCGCAGGCCCTCGCCGACATCGCTCAGCGGCAGCACCCGATCGATCGGCGGGCTGATCCCGCTCAGCTCGATCAGCGAGACGAGCCGCCCCAGCTCCTCCAGCGTGCCCATCGTCGAGCCGACCACCTCGAGCTCTTTGAAGAAGACGCGGTTCAGCTCGGCCGAGGGGTCGGGGCCGCTGGTCGAGCCGGAGACGACGATCCGCCCGCCCGGCTTCAGCGAGCGCAGCGAGTGTCCCCAGGTCGCCTTGCCGACGGTCTCGAGGACGACGTCGACTTTCTCCGGCAGGCGCGCCCCCGACTCGAAGACGGCGTGGGCGCCTCGCTCCAGGGCGAAGTCCCGCTTGCGCTGCTCGCGGCTGGTCGCCCAGACGCGGAAGCCGGCGGCGCGGCCGAGCTCGATCGCGGCGCTGGAGACGCCGCCGCCGGCGCCCTGGATCAGCACCGTCTGGCCGGGCCGCAGGCCGGAGCGGTCGAACAGCATCCGGTAGGCGGTGAGCCAGGCGGTGGGCAGGCAGCAGGCTTCCTCGAAGCTCATCGAGGCCGGTTTCGGGATCAGGTTGCGACGCGGCACCGCGACCTGCTCGGCGAGCGTGCCGGGGTGGACCTCGGAGAGCAGGGTGCGGCCGGGATCGATGATTTCCCCACCCGGAAAGTCCGGGTCGCCGATCACCGCGTGGACGATCACCTCGTTGCCGTCGGCGTCGACCCCGGCGGCGTCGCAGCCGATGATCATCGGCAGGCGCTCCGGCGGCAGCCCGATGCCGCGCAGCGACCAGACGTCGTGGTGGTTCAGTGACACCGCCTTGACGTCGACCAGCGCCCAGCCCTCGGGCACGTTCGGCTCGCCGACCTCACCCACCTCGAGCGCCGACAGCGGGTCCTCGATCGAGGCGGCGACGGCGCGGGCGGCGAGCATCGGCCGGAATCTAGCGAGGGCCGCGAGCCCATGTGACGCTCATCACCGAGTGAGCGCGGTCACAAACGCCTGTTCGCCCGTTCCGCAGACTCGTATACAAGCCGCAAGCCAAACGGAAGAGAAGCAAGATGCAGAAGACCTGGAACATGACCCTTTACCGCGACGGCCGTCCCGTCGGCGAGCGCCGCGGTCTCAGCGAGAGCGACGCCGCCACGCAGATCTACCGCCTCACGAGCTCGGCTCCGGTCGAGCTGATCGAGGAGAGCGCGGCCTCGGAGACCGGCGAACTCCAGCTCGCCGCCTAGTTCTCCACCACCTCCTCGCCACGGATCAGCGTGGCCGCGGCGGCCTCGTGGGGCCGCCGCCCGCGTGTGCTTCAATCGAGGCACCAGAGAAAGGAGGTGGTCCTAAGTTGAGTCACATGCTTGAAGGGACTCTGGAGGTGCAGGGCCGCTAGGCGCCGCACTGGTTCGGGCGCCCGGTGGAATCCGACCCGGGCACCGGCGTGCGCGTGGAGGTCGGGCTTTGTCCCACCCGGCCGAGGTGTCATGCGTGCGCTCCCATGCACCAGCTCGAGAGGGCCGTCCTTCGGGGCGGCCCTCTTTTTATGCCGGCAGGTGCGTTCGCAGTTGGTTCCGCTATCCGGAACTAAGTGCGAACGCGTGTGGCGAGGGCGACGAACCAGTCGAGCGCCTCGGGGTTGGCGAGCGAGTCGCGGCTCACCACCTTGGCCGGGTCGGCCCCCATCAGGATGCGCTTGACCGGCACCTCGACGACCTTGCCGGAGAGGGTGCGGGGGACGGCGGCGATCGCGGTCACCTGGTCGGGGACGTGGCGGGGCGAGCAGCGCTCGCGGATCAGCCGGGCGAGCTCCCTGCGGAGGTCGTCGTCGAGCTCGGCCCCGGGGCGGAGGACCACGAAGAGCTCGATGACGCCGTCGGTGCCCTCGCGGGGGAGGTCGACGACGAGGGCGTCGGTGACCGCGTCGGACTCCATCACCGCCCGGTAGATCTCGGCGGTGCCGATCCTGATCCCGCCGCGGTTGATCGTCGAGTCCGAGCGCCCGTAGATGATCGCCGTGCCGCGCTCGGTGATCTCGATCCAGTCGCCGTGGCGCCAGGTCCCCGGGTACATCTCGAAGTAGGACTCGCGGTAGCGCTCGCCGGACTCGTCGTCCCAGAGGAAGAGCGGCATCGATGGCATCGGCTCGGTCAGCACCAGCTCGCCGACCTCGCCGACCAGCGGACGGCCCTCCGGGTCCCAGGCCTCGACCGCCGCCCCGAGGCAGCGCGCCTGCAGCTCGCCGCGGTAGACCGGCAGGGTGGGGACGCCGCCGACGAAGGCGGTGCAGAGGTCCGTTCCCCCCGAGGTCGAGAAGAGCCAGGTGTCGGAGCCGAGGTGCCCGTAGATCCAGTCGAAGCCCTCCGGCGCCAACGGTGAGCCGGTCGAGCCGACCGCGCGCAGCCGCGAGAGGTCGCGGCCCGCGGCGGGCTCGACACCCGCCTTCATGCAGGCCGAGATATAGGCGGCGGAGGTGCCGAAGGTGGTGATCCCGGCCCGCTCGGCGAGGTCCCAGAGGACGCCCATGTCGGGGAAGCCGGGGTTGCCGTCGTAGAGGACGATCGCCGCCTCGGTGAGCAGGCCGGAGACGATGAAGTTCCACATCATCCAGCCGGTGGTGGTGAACCAGAAGAGCCGATCGCCGGGGTGGGCGTCGGTGTGGAGGTGCATCTTCTTCAGCTGCTCGAGCAGGATGCCGCCCTGGCCCTGGACGATCGCCTTCGGCAGCCCGGTGGTGCCGGAGGAGTAGAGGACCCAGAGCGGGTGGTCGAAGGGGACGCGCTCGAAGGTGAGCTCGGCGCCCTCCCCGGCCGCCATCACCTCCTCCCAGGTGACGACGCCGTCGAGCTCCGCCGCCCCCGAGGTCGCGGTCGCCTCGGGGTCGAGGTAGGGGAGGAGGATGGTGCGCTCGACGCTCGGCATCGCCTCCTGCAGCTCGCGGACGATCGGGGTGCGGTCGAAGTCCTTGCCGCCGTAGCGGTAGCCGTCGACCGCGATCAGCACCTTGGGCTCGATCTGGGCGAAGCGGTCGATCAGTGAGCCCGCGCCGAAGTCCGGCGAGGCGCTCGACCAGATCGCCCCGATCGAGGCGGTGGCGAGGAAGGCGACGACCGCCTCGGCGACGTTCGGCACGTAGGCGACGACGCGGTCGCCCTGCTCGACCCCGAGGCCGCGGAGGCCGGCGGCGAAGGCGGCCACCTGATGGCGCAGCTCGCCCCAGGTGATCTCGCCCAGCTCGCGCAGCTCGGAGGCATGGAGGACCGCGACCTCGTCGTCCTCTTTCCCGGCGAAGGCGCGCTCGGCCCAGTTGAGGCGGACGCCCGGGAACCACTCGGCGCCCGGCATCTCGCGCGAGGCGAGGGCGGGGCCGCGCTCGCCGTCGTAGGCGACCTCGCACCAGTCGAAGATCGAGTTCCAGAAGCCCTCGAGGTCGCCGACCGACCAGCGCCAGAGCTCCGGGTAGGCGGCGACGTCGACGCCGCGTTCGGTCCGCAGCCAGTCGATGTAGGCGGTGAGGTTGGAGCGCTCGACCATCGCCGCGCTCGGCCGCCAGAGGATCTCGGGCGCTCCCTCCATCGGGGCGAAGGCTATTCGGTGCCGATACTCTCGGGCGGGATGCGTGGAGCGCGGGGGAAAGCCGAGCCGACGGTGCTGCGCCCGGGGCCGCTCGGGGACGATCCGGGTGCGCTAACCCCGGCGCTGACCGATGCGTTCGTCGCCGCGCGGGACGCGCTGGAGGCGGGGCGCGCGGTGGTGGTCGTGGTCGCAGCGCGGGACCTGATGGGCCAGGGTGCGCCGCTCGACGCGGCGCTTGCCACCGGGCTTCTCGGCATGGTCCGCACGCTGGCGATCGAGGGGGCGAAACCGGGTTGGCGGATCAACGTCGTCGCCGCCGGCGAGGGGAGCGAGGATGCGGTCGAGCGGACTGTGGCGACGGTTGCCGGCTCGGAGCTGACCGGGCAGCTGCTGCAGATCGGCGGCGCCAACCTGGGGAAACTGCCGGCGTGAGGGGACGAGCGTGAGCACGGCGATCGTCACCGGCGCCGCGGGTGGGCTCGGCGGGCGGATCGGCGAGCGGCTCGCCGCCGCCGGCCACGAGCTGGTCCTGGTCGACCTCGACCCGGCGGTCGAGGCGGTCGCCGCGGAGCAGGGTGCGCGCGCGGTCGTCGCCGACCTGACCGTCGCGGAGGGCGTCGCGGCGGCGGTCGCCGTGGCCGGCGAGGAGGTCGGCGTGCTCGTCAACAACGCCGGGATCACCCGCGACGCGCGGGCGACGAAGATGAGCGAGGCGGACTTCGCCGCCGTGATCGAGATCAACCTCGTCGCCGCGATCCGCCTGACGCTGGCCCTGGAGGAGCGGTTCGTCGACGGCGCCTCGGTCGTCAACCTCAGCTCGCGCGCCTCGCTCGGCAACTTCGGCCAGGCCAACTACAGCGCCTCGAAGGCCGGCCTGGTCGGCTTCGGCCGGGCACTCGCCCAGCGCTGGGCGCCGCGGGTGCGGGTCAACGCCGTCGCCCCGAGCCTGGTCGACACGCCGATGACCCGGGCGATGCCGCCGGACGTGCTGGCGAAGCTGGTGGCGAAGATCCCCGCCGGGCGGATCGGCACCCCGGACGATGTCGCCGGGATCGTCGCCTTCCTCGCCTCGCCGGACGCCGCCTACATCACCGGTCAGGTGATCTACGCCTGCGGCGGCCGCACCGTCGCCCCCTGAGCCGTCCGTCGCCGGGGTCAGCCGGCTTCTTCGAGACTCTTGGAGGCGATCCGCCAGCGATGCTGCAGGCGGCCTTCGATCTCGCTCGCCGCGCACCCTTCGGTGCCGGCGCATTCGCCCCAGAGGTTGGCGGCGCGCAGATACTGGTTGAAGGCGGCCTCCGCATCGCTTGCCGGACCGGACACGCAACCCGCGCCGAGGCGGTCGACCGGCACCGCCTCGTAGGCGTCGCGGATCGATCGCATCCGGACCACGTATTCGGCGTAGCTGAGCCCGGAGATGAGCGACTGGCGGAGGTCGTCCATGCGGCCGACGAATTCGCCGAGCGAGGCCTGGCAGCCGGCGCTCGCCCCCTGCTGCCCCTGTGCGGTCGTCCTTTGGCCCGCTCGTGGCTGCGTGGTCGTCCTTTGGCCCGTCGAGCGGGCCAAAGGAC
>DATJWW010000062.1:0-40544 GCA_035500835.1 Solirubrobacterales bacterium
CGTCTCGTGGCGGCCCCGGCAGGGTGTGGCCGCCACGAGACGCCCGGGACGTGAGGGTCTCTCAGGGAAGTTCACAAGGAGGCACGGGAGACGCCGAGGACGTCACCGATCCTCATGCATCTCCCCTCCGGTCCGAGGGCACGGCGACGATCGTGCACTTGACCACACCAGGGTGTGGTCAAGTGCACGATCGTGGTGGGCCTGATGAGGAACGCTCACGGAAGAGTGGACTTGTCCGCTCTTCGTGGAGGAACACGCGCCTCTCTCCCCGGAGCGCGCCGATCCCACATCCCTCTCCCCGAACCCTCGGCCGTCCCGGCCACGGCCACACCCTGCCGGGGTCGTGGCCGGGACGGCCGCGTCCCTTGCGCCTCGGGCGACAGCTCCCCGAAGGTCGTCGAATCAACGCGCTATCCGACCGCCTCGGCCTGCGCGGGGGTCGCGTCGCCTTCGTCGGCGCCCTCGCTGGGATCGGCCTCGGGCGGCAGGTCACCGCCACGCTCGGTCCCGGCGATCAGTTCGTCGGAGCTCCTGCCCGCGGGGATGAAGCCGGACTTCATGCCGAAGTAGACCGCCTGCGGGTGATGGGCGATGATCGCGACCGTCGACTGCTCGGGCATCACCGCGTAGCCGCCGGACAGGGTCATGCCGATCGATTCGAGGTCGAGCAGGCGCCAGACCTTCTCGTGCTCGGACTGGTCCGGGCAGGCGGGGTAGCCCCAGGAGTAGCGGCGTCCCTGGTCGAGCGGTATGCCGAGCCCACGGCGCACCTCGGCGTGGAGCCACTCGGCCAGCCCCTCGGCCGACTGCACGCCGAGCCCGTGCACGTAGTACTGCTCGGTCACCTCGCCTTCTGCGCCGAGCCGGTCCATCAGCTCGGTCACCTCGGCGCCTACCGTCACCCCCTGCAGGGCGACGACATCGCGTTCGCCCGTGGAGAGCGGCCGGTAGAAGTCGGCGAGACAGATCCGGTCGTGCTTCGGCTGACGCGGGAAGACCAGGCGCTCGAGCTCCACGTCGGGGTTCTCGGGGTCGAAGACGACCAGCTCGTTGCCGTCGGCGTTGCAGGGGAAGTAGCCGAGCCGCGCCCGTGGGTGAAGGTAATCCTGCTCGCGCCACATCCGCTCGAGCCGCGGCGCGAAGCCCTCGTCCTCGTCGGTCCCCTCGACCAGCCGCCGCCACTCCTCGCCCTTCTTGCCTTTGCCGCCCCAGTGCAGCTTGAAGAGCACGTGGCGGTCGAGGTAGGGGAAGACGTCGTCGAGGTCGACGTCGACGTCGCGGGCGCCGAGGTAGGGCGGGGTGGGGATCGGGTTGTCGGTGGCGGCCTTGGAGCGCACGCTCGCATCCGTGGTCGGAGGCGCGTCGTCGTCGACCACCGGTTTCTCGCGCAGGGTCTTGGCCTCGGCGCGTATCCGCTCGACCAACGCGGCGCGCGCCGGCGCGTCGACCAGCGCGTCCATCGTGTCGAGGCCGGCGAAGGCGTCCTTGCAGTAGAAGACGCCGGGCGCGTACACCTCGTCGGACTCGCGCCCCTTCGGGTAGAGGGTGCGGCGGCCGAAGTCGCGGTTGATCGCGGCACCGCCGATCAGCACCGGGAAGTCGAGCCCGCGCTCGTGCAGCTCGGCGACGCAGGTCGGCATCTGCTTCGAGGTCGAGACGAGCAGCGCCGAGAGGCCGATCGCGTCGGCCTCGTGCTCGACTGCGGCCTCGATGATCACGTCGACGGGGACCTGCTTGCCGAGGTCGATCACGGTGTAGCCGTTGTTGGTGAGGATCGTGTTGACCAGCGACTTGCCGATGTCGTGGACGTCGCCGAAGACGGTCGCGATCACGACCTTCCCCTTGGTGTGGCCGTCGATCCGGTCGAGGTAGTTCTCCAGCTGCGCCACGGCGCGCTTCATCACTTCGGCCGACTGTAGGACGAAGGGCAGGATCAGTTCGCCCGCGCCGAATTTGTCGCCGACCTCCTTCATCGCGGGGAGGAGGACTTCGTTCAGGGTCGGGACGGCGCCGATCTTCTCCACCGACTTGTCGATCCACTCCTCGACCCCGTCCTTGCGGCGGCGCAGGATGTGCCAATGGAGCGCTTCCTCGGGCTCCATCCCGGCGGTCGGATCGGCGGCCTCGGCCTCTGACTCCTCGCCCTTCGACTCGAAGTGGGCGATGAACTTCTCCAGCGCGTCGGGCGCCCGGTTGAAGACCAGGTCGTCGGTGAGCTCGCGCTCCTCGTCGGGGATCTCCGAGTAGGGCGTGATGTGGTTCGGGTTGACCATCGCCAGGTCGAGGCCGGCCTCGACGCAGTGGTGGAGGAAGACCGAGTTGAGGACGGCACGCGGGCGCGGGCTGACCCCGAAGGAGACGTTGGAGACGCCGAGCGAGGTCTTCACCTCGGGGATCTCGGCCTTCAGCCGGCGGATGCCCTCGATCGTCTCCACGGCCGAGGGCTTCCACTCCTCGTCGCCGGTGGTGAGCGTGAAGGTGAGCAGATCGAAGATCAGCGCTTCGGGATCGAGGCCATGCTCGTCGCAGGCGATCTCCTTGATCCGCCTGGCGATCTCGATCTTGCGATCGGCGGTCTTCGCCATCCCGACCTCGTCGATCGTCAGCGCGATCAGCGCGGCGCCGTGTTCCTTCGCGAGGGGCACGACGAGGTCCGCCTTGTCGCGGCCCGCCTCGAGGTTGATCGAGTTGACGATCGCCCGGCCGGGGATCGTCTCGAGCGCCGCCTTGATCACCTCCGGCTCGGTCGAATCGACCTGGATCGGCGCCGGCTGGGTCAGCGAGACCCGCTTCACCACCGCCTGCATCTGGGCGTCCTCGTCCTGGCGCTCGGTCAGCGCGACGCAGACGTCGAGCACGTGGGCACCGCCCTCGACCTGGTCTTCGGCGACCTGGACGAGGCCGTCATAGTCGTCGGCGAGCAGCAGTTCCTTGGCTTTTTTCGAGCCCTGCGAGTTGACCCGCTCGCCGACCAGGGTCGGTCGCGGCTCCTGCACCAGCGGGGTCGAGGTCATCATCGAGGAGACCTCGATCGGGCCCGGGGCGGGGCGGGGCGAGGTGGGGCGTGCGTCGCCGATCCGCTCGCGGATCGCGCGGATGTGTTCCGGATTGGTGCCGCAGCAGCCGCCGACCACGCCGACGCCGTAGCGCTCGACGAACTCGCCGAGCGTCGCCGCCAGCGGCTCCGGCTCTTCCGGGAAGATCGTCTCGCCGTCGGGGCCCTGCAGCGGCAGCCCCGCGTTGGGGATGCAGTGGACCGGCAGGGGGGAGGTCTCGCCGAGGAAGCGGATCGCGTCGCGCATGTCCTCGGGGCCGGTCGAGCAGTTGAGCCCGACCACGTCGACGTCGAGCGCCGTCAGCGTCGTCAATACCGACCGGATGTCGGTGCCGAGCAGCATCTTGCCGCCGTTCGGCAGCAGCGAGACGCTGATCTGCAGCGGCAGTGTGCGGCCGGTCTGCCGGAACGCCTCGCGGGCGCCGAAGATCGCCGCCTTCACCTCGAGGATGTCCTGGGCGGTCTCGATGATGATCAGGTCGGCGCCACCGCTCACCAGGCCGGTCGCCTGCTCGGCGAAGACCTCGGCCAGGCGGCCGAAGGAGATGTCACCGAGGGTCGGGTCGGTGGAGGCGGGCAGGAAGCCGGTCGGGCCGATCGAGCCGGCGACGAAGCGGTCGGGCCCGGCCGCCCTGCGCGCGATTTCCGCCGCCTTCGTGTTGATCTCCAGGGTGTGCTCGCCGAGCCCCCACTCCTCGAGCTTCAGCCGGGAGCCCTGGAAGGTGTCGGTCTCGACCACCTCGGCGCCCGCCTCGAGCATCGACGCATGGACGCCCTCGATCACGTCCGGACGGTTGAGGACGAGCGCCTCGTGGCATTTGCCGAGCAGCCCGCCGTAGTCCTCCTGGGTCAGGTCGAACTGCTCCAGGGTCGCGCCCATGCCGCCGTCGAAGACGACGATGCGCTCCTTCACCGCCTCTATGTAGTCGCGCTCGGCCATGAACCTTGAAGGCTACCGAGCGCGCGACGGGCTCTCGCGGGGCAAGGGCACGGGCGGGCGTCACAGATCTGTCGGGAATCCGAACGGGCAGAAATCTGCACTGTTCGAAATCAGCCCTATAGGCGCATAAAGAACAGCGCAGCTTCCTGACCGTGCGAACTGTGCCTAGATCGCGGCACGCCCGGCCGCAACGGACGGAACCCTTCCCTCTACCGCTTCAGCCCCAGCCGCCGGCGCCAGTCGCGGCCGTTGATCAGCGCGACGAGCCGTGACATCAGGCCGCGGCGGCCACGGGTGTAGGGGTACCAGGTCGGTTCGCGCTTGCCGGCGAAGCGGGTGATCACCAGCGACTCGGTGCGGCAGAACTTGCGGATCCCCTGAGCTCCATGGCGGTAGCCGATCCCCGACTCCTTCCAGCCGCCCATCGGCACGTCGGAGGCGAAGTAGTTGACCAGCACGTCGTTGACGTTGACGGCGCCGCACTCGACCCGCCGGGCCACCCGTTCGGCATTGGCCCGCGAGCCGAAGACCGAGCCGGAGAGCCCGTAGCGGCTGTCGTTGGCGAGGCGCAGCGCCTCCTCGGAGTCGCGCACCTTCATCACCCCGACCACCGGCCCGAAGGTCTCGTCGCGCATCACCTTCATCGAGTGGTCGACGTCGACCAGCACGGTCGGTTCGAAGTAGTCGCCGGGACCGGGGACGCGCTTGCCGCCGGTCAGCGCGCGGGCGCCATTGGCGAGTGCGTCCTCGACCTGGCCCTCGACGATCGCCGTCTGGTTGGGCGAGGTCATCGCCCCCATGTCCTTCGGATTGCGGGCATCGTCGGCGCCCTGGCGGATCGCCCCGACCTCCTTGGTCAGCTTCGCCACGAACTGGTCGTAGGCCGGCTCCTCCACGTAGATCCGCTCGACCGAGATGCAGACCTGCCCCGAGTTGAACATCCCGCCCCAGGTCGCGGCGTTGGCGGCCCGGTCGAGGTCGGCGTCGGCGAGCACGATCATCGGGTCCTTGCCGCCGAGCTCGAGGCTGACCGGGGTGAGCGTCTCGGCGGCCCGCGCCATCACCTTGCGGCCGGTCCGATCGGAGCCGGTGAACTGGACGTAGTCGACGGCGTCGACCAGGGCGCCGCCGGTCTCACCGATTCCCTGGACGACGTCGAAGACATCGGGTGCGCCGATCTCGTGCTTCCAGGCGTCGACCACCTCGGCGAGGCCGAGCGGCGTGAACTCGGAGGGCTTGACGACGACCGCGGCGCCCGCCATCAGCGCCGGGATCGCGTCGCCGATCGAGAGGACCAGCGGAAAGTTCCAGGGGCTGATGATGCCGACCACCGGATAGGGCCGGTACTGGATGCGGAGCTTCTTCGAGGCGAGCAGGGGAGAGTGGGGGCGGACGCTCTCCTCGCCGATGAACTTGGCCGCCTGGGTGCCGTAGAAGTTGATCGTGTCGGCCAGGTAGGCGGGCTCGTTGGAGGCGTCGGCGCGCACCTTGCCGGTCTCCCGCTGCATCGTGTCGAGGACCCGGTCGGTGTTGTCGAGCAGCCAGTCGCGGAGCTTGCCGAGCCAGTGGTAGCGCCCCTCGATCCCCATCGCCTCCCAGTCGGGCTGCGCGGCGCGTACCCGCGCCACCGTCGCCGCGACCGCCTCCGGCCCGTCGACGGGGACCTTGGCGATCGTCTCCCCGGTCGCCGGGTTGAGCACGTCCAGCGTCTCAGCCGCCGCGGCCGGCGCGCCGTTCGAGCCGTTGGTGGTCTCGGTGCTGGTTCCCACGGTCCCGCTCTCCATCTCGCTCCTCCGTCCCCGTTTGGCTGGTCAGCCAAGGTTAGCCGGGTCGGGCCGGCGCGGGGCGGATTTCGCCGGTCTCAACCGAGGAAGTGAGCGCCGACGATTGCGACGAGCAAGCTGACGAAGCCGCCTGCCATCGCACCGACGATGACGTCGAGTCGCCGTTCGAGACCGGCGAAGCGCTCGTTCATCTCGGTGCGGAGGCCCACCTCCACGCCGCGCAGCTCGGTCCGCAGCCCTCGAATCTCAACGCGTACCTCCCTGAAGTTCTCCTCGGTCCGCGCCGCGAACTCGTCCATCCGCTCGTCGTTCCAGGTCTGCCGCGCCGACTCCATCGGGCCACTGTAGGGAGAAAAAACGCGCGTGTGTGTCACGCACTGTGCCAATTGTGTGACGGCTACTTATTGGGTTTGATCTCGACGATTTCGCCGGCGCCGTTCACTTCGGTTTCCGGGAGCGCGGTGGAGATGTCGGTAACGAAGGAGCCGCCGGGGGAGACGCCGCCCGCGGTCTTCGCCTTCTCTTCGCCGGTCAGCCCGGCGCCGACTTCGTAGGCGAGGGTGTATTTGCCCTGGCGCACCGCGCTCAGCTTCCAGACTGCTTCGACGGTGTGCCCGGGCTTCAGTTCGCCGAATGAGTAGGTGCGTGGGGAGGCGGTCGTGGCGCCGCCCGGTTCGGAGGAGCCGGCGAGGCGCGGATAGGTCGCCGACAGCACCCAGACCGGTCGGTCACCGCCCGCCAGGCCGGGCTCGGGATCACGGATCGCGAACGGGATCTGCGCCGCTTCGCCCTCCTTGCCCTTCACTTTGACGGTCACGGCCAGCGCCGGCACCGTCTTCTTCCCGGTGTTGCGCACGTCGATCTTCAGCAGCGAGGTCTGGCCGACGACCTGGTCGGCCGGGAAGCTGGCGCCGGTCACCTTCATCGCGTAGTTGCCGGGTGCCTCGTTCGAGTCCGAGGACGACCCGCCGCAGGCGGCGAGCAGGGCCGCGGCGACCAAGGCTGCGGAACCCACCGCGGCTACTCGGACGCGGGCCCGCCGGCGTGCTGTTCCGGTCCCCCGCAAAGCGAGGCGAACATAGCACGCGGAATCCCCGCAACCGAGCCGTTTTCCGGACCCCGGCCGGGTTAGTGAGATCTCAATATGCGGCTAACGGAGTGGGCCGACCGATCCCATAGACTCACCCCCGAAGAGTGGGGTCGCCGCGTCCGGAAGGCGTGGCCGGCTGGAGGAGCAGATGGTCGGATCCGCGGTGAACAGGGCATTCCTGCCCGCCAAGTCGCTTTTCGAAGAGGTCGGGGAGCTCGTGCTCCTGACCGGCCGCACGATCGCCTCGGCGATCCGTCCGCCCTACCCCTACGGCGAGGAGTTCATCGGCCAGTTCCTCTTCGCCCTGCAGCTCTGCTGGTTCCCGCTGCTGGTCTCGACCGTGGCGATCAACTTCGGCGCCCCGGGCCTGCAGGCCGCCAACTTCCTCACCCTCTTCGGCGCGCTCGACCGGCTCGGCGGTTTCTTCGTGCTCGCCGCGATCCGAGAAATCGGCCCCTTCGTGACCGGCGTCTGCGTGGCCGGGATCGCCGGCACCGCGATCACCGCCGACCTCGGCGCCCGCAAGATCCGCGAGGAGCTCGACGCCCTCCAGGTGCTCGGCGTCGACCCGATCAAGAACCTCGTCGTGCCGCGCTTCCTCGCCCTGATGCTGATCACCGGGCTGCTCGACATCTTCGCGATCGTCGCCGGCCTCTCCGGCGGCATCCTCACCGAGCTGCTCTACCACCAGAGCCTCGGCGGCTTCTTCGCGACGCTCTTCTCGCAGGCCTCGGTCACCGATCTCTGGGGATCGGTGGTCAAGTGCACGCTGTTCGGCGCGATCATCGCGATCGTCTGCTGTTACAAAGGCATGACGGCCTCGGGGGGCGCCGCCGGCGTCGGCCGCGCCGTCAACGAGGCGGTCGTCATCTCCTTCCTCGCCTTCTTCGCCTTCAACTACGTCTTCACCCAGACGCTGCTGGCGACCAACCCGGAATTGCAGACCATCCGATGAGGACCGCGGAGCGATGAACGCCTGGCTCGAAGTCCCGCGCGGTTGGCTCGACTCGCTCGGCGAGGTCGCCCGCTTCTCCGGCCGGGTGATGGGGATCGTCTACTCCGGCCGCGTCTTCCGCTTCTTCGGCGAGGCGCTGCGCCAGGCCGGGATCCTGATCCTCGGCTCGGCCCTCGTGATCTGGGGCCTCGTCTTCGTCCTCGGCCTGCAGTGCGGGATCGAGGGGGCCTACCTGTTGCGCGCCAACGGCGCGCCCGCCTACGCGGGCGTCTTCTCGGCCTGGTGCGACCTGCGCGAGATCCTGCCCTACGCCTTCGGCTACATGCTCGCCGCCAAGGTCGGGACCGGGATCGTCGCCGAGCTCGGCGCGATGCGGATCTCCGACGAGATCGACGCGCTCGAGGTGATGGGCGTGCCGCCGGTCACCTTCCTCTGCGCCACCCGCCTGCTGGCCGCCTGGATCGCCTTCCCGTTCATGTACCTGGTGGCGATCGGGATCATGTACCTGGCCTCCTACGTCGCCGTCGTCAAGCAGATCGGCGACGCCTCCTCGGGCGGCTACCTCCTCATCTTCTGGCAGTTCCAGAACCCGCCCGACGTGATCTTCAGCCTGATCAAGGGGATGGTGATGGCGACCGCGATCGTGCTGGTCGGCTGCTACTACGGCTACACCGCGTCCGGGGGGCCGGTCGGCGTGGGGACCGCGACCGCCAAGTCGATGGTCCTCAACATCGTCTTAGTCCACATCATCGGCATGCTTGGGACCCTTGTCTTCTGGGGAGCCAATCCACGTGCCCCGATAGGAGGGTGACGAATGCCCAACGACGAGGACGAGCGCTTCAACGAGCTCGAGGAGAAGCAGTACGAGGCGGAGGACGAGACGAGCGCCGAGTTGGCCGCGGTCGAATCCGAGGCCCCACGCGGTGAGTTCGCGGCGGTGGATGCCGACGCCGGAGAAGGGCCCTATGTGAGCGACGACGGCGCCGTGATGGGCCGCGACTTCGTCATCCCCGGCGTCGACCCGCGCGAGCATGACCCCTATCGCTTCCACACCGGCCGCAAGCGCGACCACGGTGGCGAGGACGCGATCGAGATCAAAGACCTGGTCAAGCAGTTCGGCCGCGCCCGCATCCTCAACGGCCTCAACCTCGGTCTGCCCGAGAACCAGGTATCGATGGTGCTGGGACCGTCGGGGACCGGCAAGAGCGTGCTGATCAAGCACATCGTCGGGCTGCTCTATCCGGACTCGGGCGACGTCCTCGTGCACGGCGAATCGATCCCGAACATGACCGACGACGAACTCTTCGAGGTGCGCAAAAAGTTCGGCCTGCTGTTCCAGGACGGGGCGCTCTTCGGCTCGATGAACATCTACGACAACGTCGCCTTCCCGCTGCGCCAGCACACCGACAAAGGCGAGGAGGAGATCGGCGAGATCGTCAACCGGCGGCTCAAAGAGGTCGGCCTCGCCGAGGCGACCTACAAGATGCCGAACGAGCTCTCCGGCGGCATGCGCAAGCGGGCCGGCTTCGCCCGGGCGTTGGTGCTCGAACCGGCGATCGTGATGTTCGACGAGCCCGACTCGGGCCTCGACCCGGTCCGCACCGCCCTGCTCTGCGAGCTGATCCGCGAGATCCACGCCGAGAACGGCGGCTGCTACCTGGTGATCAGCCACGACCTCAACACGGCGCGGCGGATCGCCGACTTCATCGCGGTGCTGTGGAGCGGCAAGATCGTCGAGTCGGGGCCGAAAGAAGAGGTCTTCGACTCCTCCAACCCGTTCGTCAGCCAGTTCCTCCACGCGGACGTCAGCGGCCCGCTGTCGATGGACTAGGTCCGGTGCGGGCGTAGGTGGCCGCCCGCCGCCCGTTCGGGGCGATCGCCGCCTGGTCGGTGCGCCATGCCCGCGCGGTGCTCGTCGTCGCCGGGCTGATCGCGATCGCCGCCGCCCTCGCTGCCACCCAGGTCGACACCGACGCCGGGCTCGGCACCCTGGTGGGCAAGGGCGACCCGACCTATCAGGCGACGCAGCGGGCGCGGGCCGAGTTCGGCGAAGAACCGGTCGTCGTCCTGGTCAAGGAGAGCCTGCCGCGGCTGCTGCTGACCAAGGACCTGGTGCGACTGTTGCGGCTGGAGGGTTGCCTCTCCGGCAAGGTGCCGCAGGGGGCGAAGCCGCTGCCCGGCGCCTGTGAGGAGATTGCGGCGATGGAACCGGTTACCTTCCTCGCCGGCCCGGCCACCTTCTTGAACGAGGCCGTGGTCCAGATCGACGAACAGCTCGAACGCCTCTCGAAGAGCCTGCCGCCGGAACGGTTCCGCGAATACCTGCTCGAGGTCGCGGCCCGATACGGGATCACCTCGGCGCCCTCGATCGAGAACGAAGAATTTGTGGCGACCGTGGTCTTCGACCTTGCCAAGGCGCGCGGCACGCCGAAGGCGCGGCTGGCCTACCTCTTCCCGAACTCGCACGCGGCGCAGATCGTGATCCGCCTGAAGCCCGACCTGAGCGAAGCCGAACGTCGCCGGGCGATCGATCTGATCGAAGAAGCCGTCGCCGAAACTACCCCCCGCAAGCGGTGCGGTGAAGGAGGCAAGGCCGAACCCTGCTTCGTCCTCTCCCGAGGCGAATACGTCGTCACCGGCGCCCCGGTCGTCGTCGACGCGGTGGCGGGCGCCTTGAAGGACGCCCTGCTCCTCCTCTTCGGCGTCGCGATCGTCGTCATGGCGATCGTCCTTCTGCTCGCCTTCCGCAGCCGGATGCGCCTGCTCCCCCTGGCGCTCGCGCTCGCCTCCGCCGCGATCGTCTTCGGCCTCCTCGACCTGGTCGGCGGTTCCCTCACCATGGCCTCGGTGGCGGTCCTGCCGATCCTGATCGGCCTCGCCGTCGACTACGCCATCCAGTTCCAGGCCCGCCTCGACGAGGTGCAGACGACGGGAGTGACCGGGGAACAAGCGGCGAGGACCGCAGCAAATCTCTCAGGCCCGACGATCGCCACCGCCTGCTTGGCAACGGCCGCGGGTTTCTTGGTGCTTCTCCTCTCTCCGACGCCGATGGTTCGCGGTTTCGGTGTATTGCTCTTCATCGGCGTCATCCTGGCCTTCATCCTGGTGATGACCGCCGGGTTCGCTGCCTTGAGCATGCGCCCACCGGGGGGGTGGCGCCGTGGGGGGCACCATGCCGAGGAAGCTTCAGCTACCGCAGGCATGGTGGGGCCCCACGGTGACAGGACCCGCCCGTTGCAGACCTTGGTCTCGTGGGCGATAGCCCGACCCGTCCTCATCCTGTCCGTCGGCGCAGCGCTCGCCGCCATCGGCTGGGCGGTAGGCACCCAGATCGAAACCACCGCCGAAGTCCGCCAGCTCGCCCCCCATAATCTCTCGGCCGTCGAAGACCTGAACGCCTATGAGGCCGCCACCGGCACCACCGGCTCGCTCGAAGTCCTGGTCGAATCCCCACACCTCACCGCGCCGGCGACGGTCGAATGGATGGCCGGCTTCAAGCGCCGGGTGCTGAAGCACGACGACGTCACCGCCGGCCCGGCGCTCTCCGACTTCCTCACCCGCGGCGAAGGCAAGGTGACGAAGTCGGCGATCGAAGCGACGCTCGGCGCGCTCTCGGCCTACTCCTTGCGCCAGGTCGCCCCGATCGACCCGAAGACCGGCAGGGTGGGCGACGTCGCCCTACTCAGCTTCGGCATCCGCTCCCAGACCCTGGCCGAACAGCAGCGCCTCCTCGACAGCGTCCGCGCCGAGGTCGGCAACCCGCCGCCGGGCACGACGGTCCGCCTCGCCGGCCTGCCGGTGATCGCGGCGGAAGCGGCCTCCGATCTCTCCTCGAGCCGCTACTGGCTGGCGCTCGCCGGCCTCGGCGCCGTCGCCCTCGTCCTCCTCGCGCTGCGGCGCAGCTTCCGACGGGCCCTCGTCCCGCTCCTGCCGACCGTCCTCGCCACCGGCTGGGCCTCGCTGTTGATCTGGATCACCGGCATCCCGCTCAACCCGATGTCGGCGGCGCTCGGGGCGCTGACGATCGCGATCGCCACCGAGTTCGCGGTGATCCTCAGCGGCCGCTTCGAGCAGGAGCGCTCGGTCGGCCTCGACACCGCGGCCGCGCTGCGCCGCGCCTACGCCCGCACCGGCGCCGCCGTCCTCGCCTCCGGGCTGACCGCGATCGCGGGCTTCGCCGTCCTCATCGCCTCCGACATCCAGATGCTGCGCGACTTCGGCGCGGTCACCGTGATCGACCTCGCCGCCGCCCTGCTCGGCGTGATCGTGATCCTGCCCGCGACCCTGGTCCTGCTCGAGCGGCGGGGCGCGGGAGGGGGGCCGGCATGAAGGGCGTGGGCAACCGCTACTCGCTCGTGGTCGGCCTGCTCTTCCTCGTCCTGATCGGCATCGCCACCCTGCACACGCTGAACGGCGGCGGCGAAGACACGCTCGGCCTCGACAAGCAGCCGGCGCGCTGGCCGCTGCCCGAGTTCGCCGTCCCGGCCGCCGCCGGGCATCTTGAAGGCGACGCCAACGTCTACCAGGACGACTGCGCCGACTCCTCGTTGCCGTGCTCCGAACCGCGCGTCCCCGCCTGCAGGATCACGACGCCCGGCGCGATCCGCGTCTGCGACCTCTTCGACCGACCGCTCGTGATCTCGTTCTGGTTCGGCACCGAAAGCGGCTGCGAGCGCCAACAGGATGTGGTCAGCACCGTCGCCGAGCGCTACCGTGGGCGGGTGAACTTCCTTTCGCTGGACGTCCGCGATTCGCGCGGGGCAGTTCGCGAACTGGTCCGCGAACACGGCTGGAAGATGCCGGTCGGCTTCGACCGCGACGGCGCCGTCGCGGCGCTCTACCGGGTCGGCGGCTGTCCGACCTTCGCCTACGCCTACCCCGGCGGCACCCTGCAGAGCGCCTCGATCGGCGAACTTGGCGTCGGCGGCCTCAGCCAACATGTGGGGGAACTGCTCAACGCGACGCGGGTGGCGGAAAGGGGCTGAGATGGCGAGCGCCGAAGGGGCACGGGTTGGGATCGGTTGGGAGCCGGCGCCGACGCCGGGTTGGGTGGCGCCGCATCTGGAGGCGGAGTTCCCCGGCCTCTCGCTCGCCACGGTCGAGGTCGACGGTCGGCCCGGGCGCAGCCCGGAGCCGGTGCGCCGCCGCCTCCGCGACCTCTCCGACCGCCTCTTCGGCGCCGAGGCGATCCGCCTGCGCGGTCGCCCGATCCCATGGGCCTACCGCGTCTTCTTCCGCCAGATCGGCCTCGACCCCGACCGCGACCGCACCCCAGTCGAGCAGCTGGTGCTCGACCGCCTCCAGGACGGTGGCTTCCGCAGTCGCGGCCTGCCCGCCGACGCGCTGACGATCGCGACGATCGAGACCGGCGTCGCCCTGCGCGCCTTCGACGCCGACCGCCTCGTCGGCGAGCTCTGCATCCGCGACGCGGCGCCGGGCGAGTCGCTCCCCGGCCGCCGCTCCGAGCTGGCCCGCGGCACGCTGGCGATCGCCGACGAGACCGGCCCGGTCGGCCTCCTCTTCGGCCCTACCGCGGCGGGCCGCGAGGTCGATCGCGACAGCCGGCGGATCACGGTCGCCGCGGTCGGCGTGGGGGCGGTTCCGGCGATCGCCGTCGAAGAGGCCCTCTGGATCGCCGGCTCTGCCCTCGAGGCGGCTTAGAATCAAGTCATGCGGGGAGTGCTGGAGAGGCTGGAGGTCGATGAGGCGGCGGCTCGCGCCGAGTTACGGCGCCAGGTCGGCAGGCTCGAGCTCGAATTGACCGGCCTCGTCGCCAAGGGGCTCGGGCGGATCGACGTCCCGCACCGGGTCGCCGCCGCCGGGCCGCCGCGGGTGCTCGATCTCGGTGGGCTGGAGGAGGTGCGCGATGCCCTCGCCTCCCGCGTCGGCGAGGCGCGCGCCGCGCTCGCCGAGCGCGCCGCGGTCGAGGCCGCCAACCGCGAGCTGCTGGCGGCGATGATCGCCGCGCCCGCCGAGTATCGCTGGCTGCGGATCAGCCGCGCCGATGTCGGCGAGCCGGGCTGTGGCCATTGGCACTCGCGCCCCGTCCTCGGCCCGCTCGGGATGCTGATGGGCTGGTGGCGGGTCAAGGTCTCCTCCGGATGTCCGACAGGCGGGCGGCTGGCGGCCGCGCCCCGAGCTCCGACAAGAGACCGGAGGCCCCTTGGGGCTCGGCCCCGCTCTCGGAGTTGGCGATCCTCGCCGGGATCGTCTGCCTGGCGATCGGCGTCCTCGGCTCGCACGAGACGCTGATCGGCGTCGGCGTCGGGCTCGCCGCGGTCGGCGGCATGGAGGTGGCGATCCGCGAGCACCTCGCCGGCTACCGTTCGCACACGACCCTGCTCGCCGGCTTCGTCTTCGTCTTCGTCGTCGGCGTCCTCTTCTACGCCGCGGGGATGGTGCTCGCCTACGCGCTGCCGATCGGCGCGGTCTGCTTCGCGGCGGCCTTCTACCTGGCCCGCCGCGCGTTCCAGCGTGCCTCCGGAGGACTCAGCTTCCGGATCGGCGGAACGCGCGGCTAGGCATCTCGGGCAAGGTAGGAACCGCCTGGGGGGCTAGACGAGGGCGCCGCGCGCGCCGGACGCACGGGCTGCAAGCTCGGCCGAGAGCAGGCTGCGCTGCCGCGGGGTCAGCGTGCCCAGCTGCTTGTTCTCATTCAGCGCCAGCGGCACCAGGAACTTGCGGGCGCGGGTGCGGCCCCAGCGGCGCTGGCTGGTGAGAAGCTCGGAGATCGTCATGCTCTCGGTCTGCCAAGGGCAGTCGCGGACGACGTCGGCGGGATCGAGATCCCCGCGCGCCACGGCGCGCTTCAGCTCGGCGCGAGCGAGCCGCACGGAGTTGGCGCGTTCGAGGGCCCTCATGTGCTGAGGCGGTTCTGGAGATGCGGTCGTCGTTGCGGGTGCCATCGCGGCAGCGTCCACTGGACTCCTCCCTTCAAAGGAATCGTTAACTGGGTAGTCCGTCTGCCGCCCGGCCGTCTCTCCTGTGCCCACTCGGTCTGGTCGGAGTGTTTCCGGCCGTCCCCTCGGTGGCGGCGACGAGGAGACGAAGCTATGGCTTGGAGGTGTCCGACGTCAACCCGGCATCGGGCGATCGACGCCCGGCCCGGTCGCTAAGAGCAACAATTTCGGGCGAACCCCGTGAAGGTCCCTATCCGCACGAGTCTGAAACTACCCCCGGCGGGGGATGTCAACTACCGGTTAACCGATGGTTACAGTCTCGGCAGGTCCGGCATCGTCGCGATCGTCTTCTCGATCGTCGCCAATGCCCGGTCGAGCTGCTCGCGCGTGTGGGTCGCCATCAGGCTGGTGCGCAGCAACGCGCCACCGGGCGGCACCGCCGGGTGGATCGCCACGTTGGTGTAGACGCCGGCCTCGAAGAGCGCCTTCCAGAGCAGCACCGCCTGCCAGTCGTCGCCGACGACGACCGGCACCACCGGGGTGGTCGCGACGCGACCGTCGGGGAGCATTCCCGGCTCAACCACGCGCAGCCCCAGGCCGCGCAGTCCCTCGCGCAGATAGTCGGCATTGGCGAGCAGGCGCGTGAACAGCTCCGGCCCCTCGCTGCGGATCACCCGCAGCGCCGCCAGCGCCGCTCCCACCGCGGCGGGGACGGCAGAGGCGCTGAAGATGAATGCGCGCGAGGAGACCCGCAGGTACTCGACCACGTCGGCGGGGCCGGCGATGAAGCCGCCGCAGGAAGCGAGGCTCTTGGAGAAGGTCCCCATCCGCAGGTCGACCTCGTCCTCGAGCCCGAAAAGCTCCGCGGTGCCGGCACCGCGGGCACCGAGGACTCCCGCCCCGTGCGCTTCGTCGAGCATCAGTCGCGCGCCGTGGGCTCGGCACAGATCGACGATCGCGGGCAGGTCGCAGACGTCGCCCTCCATCGAGAAGACGCCGTCGACGACGACGAGGACACCGCCGCCGTCTTCGGCGGCGCGGCCCAGCATCTTCTCCAGTTTGTCCATCCGGTTGTGGCGGAAGGGGCGCAGTTTGGCGCCGGAGATGCGGACCCCGTCGAGGATCGAGGCGTGGTCGCCGGTGTCGCAGATCACCGTGTCGGCGGGGCCGAGGATCGTCCCGATCGCGCCGACGTTGGCCTGGTAGCCGGTGGTGAAGACGATCGCGTCCTCGCTGCCCATCCAGTCCGCCAGCTCGCGCTCGAGCGCAAGGTGAAGCGGGGTGGTGCCGTTCAGCAGGCGCGAGCCGGTGACCCCGGTGCCGTAGGTCTCGAGCGCCTCGCGGGCCGCCTCCTTGACCCGCGGGTCGCCGGTCAGCCCGAGGTAGTTGTTGGAGCCGAGCATGATCGTCTCCCGCCCTTCCATCTCGACCACCGGACCGGCCTGCGAGGTGAGCAGGCGGAAGTAGGGGAGGAGGTCGTGCTCCTTGGCGGCTTCGAGTTGCTCGAGCCGATCGTGTTCGCGCGCCTTGGCGAAGACGTCGACCGGAGTCTTGGCGGTCTCGCTCATGCCCCGGAGTCTAGGTGGGTGGACGATGGAAGAGCCGCAAACCCGCAGTTTGCGGGGTTCCCGACCCGCCCGGTCGGAGGCGACCTTGCCCCTCGCTAGATTGGGTTCGGTGAGTGAGCACCAGCTTGACGGTGAGGTCGTCGCCGAGGAAGACGCCCTCGCCGGGGACGAGGTCTCCCCGGTCCGCCGTCTTCCCGATCCGGCGCCCGGCTCGACGCTGCCGATCCTCCGCGGCGAGGTGAGGAGCGCCGCGATCGCCGCCGCGGGTGGGGTGCTGGCGGGCGCCGCCACGGTCGCCGCGGTCCGGGCCGTCTCCGCCGTGGGTTCGCGGACGGGCCCGGCGCGCCGGCTCACCCGGCGTCGGCGTCCGGCCGGCAAGGTGATCGCCAGCCGCTCCTTCCTCGTCGACGTCCACTTGCTCGACCGCTGAGCGGGTGGGCGCGCACGCGTCGCTGGAGGTCGAGGTCCGGCCCCCCTCGCCGTTCCGTCTCGGCACCGGCTCGGCCGACCGCACCCTGCGGGTCGAGCGCGGGGTCGCCACCCGGCTTCTCACCGTCGATCGCTCCCCGGTCCTCGTCCGCGCCTGGCGGCCGGGCCCCGGCAGGGTCGTCTTCCGGGCCGAGGCGATCGATCCGGGCGCCGTCACCCTCGCCGTCCCCACCGGGGCGCTCCGCCCGGCGGCCGGCGCCGAGCTGGCGACCGCGATCGAGCGCCTCCGCTTCGCGCTCGGCGTCGACGAGGACATGGGCGGCTTTCGCCGTCGCTTCGCCCGCGACCCGTTGGTCGGTCCGTTGCTTCACCGCATGCCCGACTTTCGCCCCCGCCGTCGGCCATGGCCCTGGGAGGCGCTGGCCGCCGCGATCTGTGGCCAGCTGATCGAGGCGAGCCGCGCCGCGGTGATCGAGCGCCGCATCGTCGGTCGCTGGGGAGCTCGGCTCGGGGCCGGCGGGGGGGCGTCCCGCGACGTCCCGCCGGCCGCCCTGATCGCCGGCCGCGCGCCGGCCGAACTGCAGTCGATGGACCTCTCCGGCGGTCGCTCGGTGGCGCTCCGTCGGCTCGCCCGCGAGGTCGCCGCCGGTCGTTGTGACCTCCACTCACCGGACGCCGATGCCCGCCTCCTCGCGACGCCCCAGGTCGGTCCCTGGACGGTCCGGTGCCTCGGCCTCTTCGGCCGCGGTGAAGCCGACTCGCTGCCCGCCGGCGACCTCGCCTACATCAAGCTGGTCGGCCACCTCGCCGGCCTCCGCCGGCGCGCCACGGTCGCCGAGGTCGAGGAGTTCTACGCGCCGTATGAGCCCTATCGCGGCCTGGTCGGCTCGCTGACCCTGGCCGGGCTCTACCGCGCCGTCGCCGCCGGCCGGCCGCTCCCGCTTGCCGCCTGAGGCCTGATCGGTCAAGTGCTCCGCTCCGGTGTCGATAAAGACATCGTGCCGGACAGTCGCGATCACAATTGGCCCCGCCGGGGCCTTGAGTTCCTCGACCGCCGGGACGCAGGCGATGAGGAGACTGGACGCTTGATCGACCGGCTGCCGGTGATCATCTACGCCTCCGAGCTGGGTGAGCACGGGCGCTGGCGCTACGTCAGCCGGCAGGTCGAGGAGATCCTCGGCTTCAAGCCGGAGGACTTCCTCACCGACCCCGGGCTCTGGGCCCGCCAGGTCCACCCCGACGACCGGATGCGGGCGCTGGCGGTGGAAACGCCGGACGCGCTCGGCAACCGCGACACCAGCCCGGTCGAATATCGGATGTTCACCGCGGCCGGGAAGGTGGCCTGGATGCTCGACGAGGCGGTGCTGGAGGCCGACGCGGACGGGGTCCCGGTCTGGCACGGCGTCCTCTATGACATCAGCGAGCGGAAGACCGCCGAGATCGACCTGCAGCGCTCGCTCGCCCAGCAGGCGGTGGTCGCACGGCTCGGCGAACGGGCGCTGAAGGACAGTGGCCCGGAGGCGCTGATGCGCGACGCCGTCTCCCTGATCGCCGAGCTCGACGGGGTCGAGCGGGCCTGTATCTGGGAAGTCGCCCGCGACGGTCGTCGGCTCAACCTGCGGGCAGGGCTCGACGAGATGCTGCTCGACTCCGGCCGGCGAATCTCGGCGGGCCACGGCTCCCACGTCGGCGCCGCGCTCGACACCGGCGCGCCGGTCGTCGTCGCCGACTGGTCGGTCGAGGAGCGCCTGGCGCTACCGCCCGCGGTGCGGGCGCTGGGCGCCGCCAGCTCGCTCGCCGTCGTGATCGACGGCAAGGACCGACCCTTCGGCGTGCTCGACGTCCACTCCGGCGAGGCGGGCCTCTTCGGGCCGAAGGACGTCCCCTTCCTCGAAGCCGCGGCCAACGTCCTCGCCGACGCCTTCGAGCGCGACGCCGCCGATCAGGCCCTTCGCCATCGCGTCCACCACGACGCCCTCACCGGTCTGCCCAATCGGCTGAGCTTCCTCGAGGCGGCGGAAGAGTCGCTCGAACGCGCCGCCACCTCCGGGGCGCCGGTCGGGGTCCTCTTCCTCGACCTCGACCACTTCAAGCTGATCAACGACAGCCTCGGCCACCACGCCGGCGACGCCCTGCTGCGGGCGATCGCGCCGCGGCTGCGTTCCCACCTGCGCTCCGCCGACATCGTCGCCCGCTTCGGCGGCGACGAGTTCGGCATCCTGGTCGAGCGTCTCGCCGACGAGAACGAGGCGATGACGATCGCCGAGCGGGTCGCCGCGGCGCTCTCCCATCACTTCTCGATCCAGGGTGTCGACCACTTCGTCAATGCCTCGATCGGGATCGCGGTCGCCCGGCCCGGTGAGGGCCAGAAGACCAACGCCGAGCTGCTGATCCGCGACGCCGACGCGGCGATGTACCGGGCCAAGGAGGAAGGGCGCCACCGGGCCGTCCTCTTCGACGCCGAGATGCGGGCGAGCGCAGCCCGCCGACTGACCACCGAACGTGAGCTGCGCGGCGCGCTCCTGCGCGAAGAGCTGGAACTGTATTACCAGCCGATCGTCAACCTGCGCGGCGGCGAGGTGACCGGGCTGGAGGCGCTTCTCCGCTGGCGCCATCCCACCCGCGGCCTGCTGGCGCCGCTGCACTTCATCCCGATCGCCGAGGACAGCGGCCTGCTCGAGCCGATCGGGCGCTGGGTCCTCGATCGCGCCGTCCACCAGGTTCTCGAATGGCACCAGCTGCGCCCCGACGCGCGCCCGCTCGACGTCGCCGTCAACCTCTCCGCCCGCCAGGTCGCCGGGCGTGGCCTGGTCACCGACGTCGCCGAGGTGATCGCCCGCTCCGGTCTCGACCCGGTCCACCTGCAGCTCGAGATAACGGAGCGGGTGCTGGTCGAGGAGTCGGCGGCGGCGACCGCCTCGCTGGCGGCGCTCGACGAGCTCGGGGTCCGCCTCGTCCTCGACGACTTCGGCACCGGCTACTCCTCGCTCGCCTACCTCAATCGCTTCCCCTTCCACGCGCTGAAGATCGACCGCTCCTTCGTCGAAACCCTCGGCGTCGAGCAGGAGGGGACCGGGATCGTCGAAGCCGTGATCGGGATGGCGCGGGCGCTCTCGCTCGACGTCGTCGGCGAGGGGATCGAGACCGAGATCCAGCTCGACGAGCTGCGTCGGCTCGACTGCGACTACGGCCAGGGCTTCCTCTTCCGCAAGGCGCTGCCGGCCATGGAGGTCGGCAGGATGATCGCGGCAGGATCGCTCGACTATTCCGGGATCTTGTCTTCCAGGTAGACGTTGGTGAGCAGTTCGGACGCCTTCGGCAGCCCCGAGATCAGTTCTTCGTCCCGCATCCAGGCGGCGAACGCTTCCCACTCCTTCGGGTCCATATAGCCGTATGGCCGGCCCGCGGTGCGGGCGCTCAGCAGCGGCAGGGTCGCCTTCACCTGCGCTTCGGCCAGTTTCGGTTCGAGGCTCGTGTCGGCGGCGACGATCGCTTCGGTCGCCGCCTTCGGGTTCGCCACCGCGGCTTCGGTGCCGCGCCTCAGGGCGCTGATGAAGAGGCGGATCCGTTCGCCCTGTTCGGCGAGCGTCGAGCGCCGCGCGACGAAGACGAGCTCGTCGTAGGTCGGCACCCCGAGTTCGTCGACCGGGGTGATCTCCGGCTCCTCGCCGCGTTCGCGCAGGGTGACGCCCTCGACGTTCGAGTAGCCGCCCAGCATCGCCTGCGCCTTGCCGCCGGTCAGCGACGGGATCAGGCCGAAGCCGACGTTGACCAGGTTGACCGCCGAGGGCTGCAGGTGGGCGCGGCGCAGGATCGTCTTCATGAAGGCTTCCTGGTAGCTGATCCCGGCGTAGGAGACGGTCTTGCCCTGCAGGTCGGCCACCCCTTTGATCCCCGATTTCTTCAGCCAGATCAGCGAGGTGAGCGGCTGGTTCACGAGCGCCGCGACGGCGACCACGTCGAGGCCCTTTTCGCGGGCGAGCATCACCTCGGGCTCGTAGGTGATCGCAAGGTCGGCGTGGCCCGCGGCGACGTCCTTGATCGGTGCCGAGGGGTCGGTCGGCGAGTCGATCGCCACTTCGAGGCCCGCTTCGGCGAAGAACCCTTCTTCCTGGGCCATGTAGATCCCGGCGTGGTCGGGGTTGGGATAGAAGTCGAGATCGAGCGTCAGCTTTTCCGGTTCGCCTTCGGTGCTGTCCGACTTGGCGCCGCAGGCGGCCAGGCCGGCGGCGAGGATCAGCAGGCAGAGCGCGACGGCGATCGCCCGGGCGGGGAGGTGCTTCATCCCCTGCTTTCTACCGCCAAGTGACGACGAGCCGCTGTGCGAGGGCCGTCAGGCCGACCAGGAGGACGCCGATCACGGCGAGGATCAGCGCCGCGGCGAAGACGAGATCCTCGCGGAAATTGTTGTTGGCCTGGGTGATCACCAGCATCAAGCCGGAATTGGCGCCCGCCAGCTCGGCGAAGAGGGCGACGATCGGGGCGATGGCGACGGCGATCTTGGCGCCGCTGAAGAACGAGGGCAGGGCGGTCGGCGCTTCGACGCGGCGGAAGATCGCCCAGCGCGAGGCGTCGAGCGTCCGCATCATCTTCACTGCCTCGGGGTCGACCGAACGTAGCCCGTCGAGGGTGGCGACGAGGATCGGGAAGAAGCAGGCGATGGCGACGATGATCACCTTCGGCCAGACCCCGTAGTTGAACCAGACGACCAGGATCGGGGCGAGGACGACGATCGGCACCGCCTGGAGAGCGACGGCGATTGGGTAGAAGGTGTCGCGCAGGAGCCAGGAGAAACGCATCGCCACCGACAGGAGGATCCCGAGCACGATTCCGGTTCCGAGGCCGATGAGGATCTCCCGCAGCGTGACCCAGGCGTTTTCCAGCAGCAGCGTGCGGTTGTCCCAGAGAGCGCCGGCGACTTCCGCGGGGGAGGGGACGAAGACCGGTTCGATGTTGAGCGCTTCGGCGATCGCCCCGTTCGAGGCGGCTATCTGCCAGGCGCCGATCAGCGCCGCGGCCACCGCGAGGGGGAGGACGACACGGAGCGCGGTGTGGAGGCCGGGTCGCCTCATCGCGCCCCCGCGTGGAGCGCCCGCAGCGCCTGCTCGCGGACCGCGACGAAGGACGGGTCGGTGACGACGGCGTCGCGATCGGCGGCGCGCGGGTCGGGGGCGCGCAGCTCGGCGACGATTCGGCCGGGGCGGGCGGAGAGGACGATGACGCGGTCGGCGAGGTAGAGCGCCTCCTCGATGTCATGGCTGACCAGCAGCACGGTGCGGCGGTCGGTGCGCAGGGCGCCCGCCAGCCACTCCTGCATCTCGGCGCGGCTGATCGCGTCGAGCGAGGCGAAGGGCTCGTCGAGGGCGAGCACCGGCTTGCCCGCCACCAGCGTGCGCAGGAAGGCGACCCGCTGGCGCATCCCCCCGGAGAGCTCCTGGGGTCGCGCCGCCTCGAAGCCGGCGAGGCCGAAGCGCTCGAAGAGCGCGCCCGCCTCGCGGCGCGCGTCGGTCCGTCCGGCGCCGCGGTTGCGCAGCGCCAGCGCCGCGTTGTCGAGTGCCGAGAACCAGGGCAGAAGGAGATCGCGTTGGGGCATGTAGGCGGCGTGGGAGAGGCGGCCGGTGGCATCGGCGTCGCCCTCGACCTCGATCGTCCCGGCGCCCGGCTCGCGCAGTCCGCAGGCGATCTCCAGCAGGGTCGACTTGCCGCAGCCGGAGGGCCCGACCAATGCCAGTACCTCGCCGTTCGCTGCCTCGAGGTCGATCGAGTCGAGCGAGCGGAGCTCACCGTAGGCGTGGGAGAGGCCTCGCGCGACGACGCTCACCCCGCTATCCTTCCGCACTCCGCACTCTCGACCCAAAAAGTCGAGAAAGTCGAGAAGCAACCCGTGCGGAGCCCAGACAAGATCTATGGACCCGGCAATCGTCCTATTCGGACTCTGTATCGGCGTGCTCGTCGGCATGACGGGCATGGGCGGTGGATCCTTGATGACCCCGCTGCTGATCCTGATCTTCGGCACCTCGCCGACGACCGCGATCGGCACCGACATCGTCTACTCGGCGATCACCAAGATGTTCGGTAGCTGGCGTCATCTGAAGATGGGGACCGTGAACATGGAGTTGGTCCGCTGGCTCTCCTACGGCAGCGTCCCGGCCGCGGTCGCCGGTGTCGCCCTGATCTCGGTGGTCGAGCACCACGTCTCCGAAGATCGGCTGAACTCGCTCGTCTACGCGGTCCTCGGCGGCACGCTCCTGATGGTCGGCGTCGTGACCCTGACGAGGGCGCTGATCCTGCGCGGGCTGATCGACGAGCGCGAGCGCTTCGAGGTCGAGACCCGGCACAGGGTCGCCGCCGTGGTGATCGGCGCCACCACCGGCTTCGTCATCGGCATCACCTCGGCGGGGTCGGGCACGGTGATCGCGATCCTCCTGATCGCCGTCTACCGACTGGCGCCGAAGCGCGTCGTCGGCACCGACATCGTCCACGCCGCGATCCTGCTGACCGCGGCCGGGCTCGCCCACATCGTCGCCGGCAACGTCGACTTCGGCCTCGCCGGGAACATCCTGGTCGGCTCGATCCCCGGCGTGATCATCGGTGCGGCGCTCTCCGACCGCGCCCCGCAGGGCGTCATCCGCACCGGGCTCGGCCTCGTCCTGATCGGCTCGGGGATCGTCACGATCCAGAAGGGCGACCCGAACGTCTGGCCGATCGCCGCGGCCGTCGCCGCGATCCTGCTCGGCGGTGTCCTCTACGCCCCCCACTACATGAACCGTCGCCATCGCCGCGAGCTGGAGCGAGCCACGTCCCAGTCCACCGCCTAGCCCGGCTGTGCGCCCGGGCGATTGCTTTACTTCGTGACATGCGTGTCTCAGCCAAGGCCGACTATGCCGTCCGCGCGGCGATCGAGCTCGCCGCCGCGGGGGAGGGCGAGCCGGTCAAGGGGGAGCGTCTCGCGTCCTCCCAGGACATCCCGCTGCAGTTCCTCGAGCACATCCTGCTCGAGCTGAAGCACCAGGGCCTGGTCCGTGCCCGCCGCGGCGCCAAAGGCGGCTACTGGCTGGCCCGGCCCGCCGCCGAGGTCACCGTCGCCGACGTCGTCCGCGCCGTCGAGGGCCCGATCGCGAACGTGCAGTCGCTGCCGCCGGAGACGATCGAATACGCGGGCAACGCGGAGAGCCTGCGCGAGGTCTGGATCGCGGTCCGCGCCAACATCCGCTCGGTGCTCGAGGTGGTCACGCTGGCCGATCTCGTCGCCGGTGAGCTTCCGGCACCGGTCGAGGCGCTGACCGCCGAGCCCGACGCCTGGGCCGCGCGTTAGATCACCTGGACGAGCATCCCCACGACGATCCCGGCGAAGCCGAGGATCATCGTCATGAACATCGCCAGAAGGATCCCGAGAAGGAGCCGGTAGTCGGCTCGCAATTCGGCAAAGCCGTCATCCACTTTCTTTTCCAGGCGGTCGATCCGCTTCTCGTCCCAGAAGATCCTCATAGGTCGATGGAAGCAGGCCCAAACGCCCATTTCAAGCGGTGTTACAGAGGATTTTGAAAGCGGTTACGTCTTGTTGACTTTCACCGGCACCAGGTCGAACTCGGTCCCGAGTCGCAGCTCCGAGTAGCGCCGGGTCCAGTCGTCGTTGACGCTGTCGGACTGTTTCTTCATCCGCGGCTGCAGCTCGAGATCCTCCGGCGGGGCGAGGCCGAGGCGATCGAGCAGGTTGAGCGTCGAGCGCTCGTAGTCGCCGGCGAAGTTCTCGTAGAGGACGAGGACCGGCTTGATCCCGGAGTGCTCGAAGAAAGCGTCCCAGGAGGCCTCCTCGATCAGCAGCTGCTGCAGGAGGTGATCGATCGCGCGGTAATGGAAGCGCAGCTGCGGGCGGTGCTCCTCGATGAAGGTGCGGTAGGGGGGAGCGCCGTCCTCCTCGACCGAGACCGCGCTCGAGCCGGCCTGTTCCTCGCGCCAGGTCGCCGTCTGCACGGCCTTCCACAGCGAGACCGCCTGGCGCACCTTGTTGGCGCGGACGACGCGGACGAAGGTGAGGTCGGGGAAGACGGTGGGGAGGAGCTCGGCGAGGGGCACGTCGCGGTAGGCGGGGATGTTGCGGACGAGGCTGACGAAGTCCCCGAAGTACCCCCACATCAGCTTCGCGCCGAAGATCCCGTTCGGCGTCGTCCCCGCCTCGAAGACCCACTCCAGATAGCGGTCGTAGGCGGCCCGGCTCCAGAGCGGTGAGCGCGGCGCCGGGTCGGAGCCGACCGCCCGCTCGCCGAGGTGGTCGCGGATCGACTGGTCCTCGACGCCGAGGAAGTATTCCTCCGGGCGGCGCGGCCGGCCGGAGTGGCGGAGCGCCTCGAAATACTCCTCCGGCCGCCCGGCGACGCCGGTTTCGGTGAGCGCCTGGCAGACGAGGGTCGAGCCGCTGCGGGGCGTGGCGCAGACGAGGTAGGAACGGTCGGGGCTCATTGCTGAGTAAGTTAATCAACAATAGGACGGTCGCGGGACGATCGCGACCCAGGACTGCTACCCGGAAGAATCGGGGAACATCGCCAAGGTGGACCGCCGGCCGAACATCCTCTACATCCACTCGCACGACACCGGCCGTGTCGTCCAGCCCTACGGGTTCCAGGTCCCGACCCCGAACATCCAGATGCTGGCCGACCAGGGCGTCCTCTTCCGCGAGGCCTTCTGCGCCGCGCCGACCTGCTCCGGCAGCCGCGCCAGCCTGCTGACCGGCCTCTACTGCCACAACAACGGCATGGAGGGGCTGGCCCACCGTGGCTGGACGCTCCACGACTACGGGCAGCATTGGGTGCACGCGCTGCGGCGCGGCGGCTACCACTCGATCCTGGTCGGCGAGCAGCACATCTCCAAGGACCCGGCCGTGATCGGCTACGACGAGATCGTCAAGGTCGAGACCAACAAGGCTGGGGACGTGGCGCCACTGACGATCGAGGCCCTCCACGGCGCGAAGCGGACCGGCAGGCCGTGGTTCATGTCGGTCGGCTTCTTCGAGACCCACCGCGACTTCTCCGCCCCGACCTCGGTCCGCGACACGCTCTACTCGCTGCCGCCCGGCAACCTGCCGGACCTGCCGGCGACGCGCCGCGACATGGCCGAGTTCAAGGCCAGCGTGCGCTCGCTCGACCAGGGGATCGGCGCCGTCCTCCACGCCCTCCACGATCTCGGCCTGGTCGACGACACCCTCGTCATCTGCACGACCGACCACGGCGTCGCCTTCCCCGGCTCGAAGGCGACCCTCACCGACCGCGGCACCGGCGTGATGATGATCATGCGCGGGCCGGGCGCCTTCGCCGGCGGCAAGGTGATCGACGCGCCGGTCACCCACCTCGACGTCTATCCGACGATCTGCGAGGTCGCGGGGGTTGAGGCGCCGGACTGGCTGCAGGGCCGCTCGCTGTCCCCGCTGCTGCGCGGTGAGGTCGAGCGCCTCCACGAGGCGACCTTCGCCGAGATGACCTACCACGCCGCCTACGAGCCACAGCGTTCGGTCCGCACCGAGCGCTGGAAGTACATCCGCCGCTTCGACGACTACCCCGGACCGGTGCTCGCCAACTGCGACGATTCGGCCTCCAAGCAGATCTGGTTGGAGGCGGGTTGGGGCGGGCGGACGGTCCCGCGCGAGCGACTCTACGACCTGGTCCTCGACCCGGCCGAGATGGAGAACCTCGCCGCCGATCCGTCCTGCGCCGAGGCGCTGGCCGAGATGCGCCGGCGGCTGGACGACTGGATGCGGGAGACCGAGGACCCCCTTCTCGCCGGCCCGGTGGCGCCGCCGGTCGGCGCCGAGGTCAACGAGCAGTGGCAGGTCTCGCCGGAAGAGCCGACCCGGACGATCGGGTCCGTCGCCGGGGTCAGAGACCCTGGATGAGGATCCCGGCGAAGCCGAGGATCATCGTCATGAACATCGCCAGCAGAACCCCGATCAGCGTCCGGAAGTCGGCGCGTGCCTCGCTTCTGACCGCGGCGAACTCGCCGGCCACCCTCGCCTCGAAGCCATCGATCCGGACCTCCAGGCGATCGATCCGTTGCTCGATTCGATCCATCTGCTGCTCGTCCGAAAGGGCCTGCATCGGCCGATCGAAGCACTCCCGAACCAGCAGATCAAGAGGTCGTCACAGAACTGTTTGAAAGTGGTGCCGATCCTTATCGCCCGGTCACGGCCGATCCCAGGGCCGCTCCATCCAGGTGACGCAGTTCCAGCCCGCGACGACGGGCGCGCCTCCCGGCTCCCGCATCTCGCCGTGCTCGAAGATCGTGAGGCCGCAGTTGGAGGAGCGCAGATGCCACATCCGCGTTTTCAGGTCCTCCGTGAAGAGGTCGCCGAGGATCGCGTCGAGCAGGAAGAAGCGGGTGATGATGCCGTGGCCGACCAGCAGGGGGAGGCCGGGGTCGCCTGTCGCTTCGGCCTCGAAGTGCGCCTTCAGCCGGCGGACGCGGGCGATCCCGTCGGCGAACGGCTCGCGTCGGTTGTACTCGAAGGCGTAGGGGATCGGCTCGGGCTCCAGGTCCAGTGCCGCCCCGACCGCCGCCGCCGTCTCGACGGCGCGCCGCATCGGGCTGGTGAAGAGGCGGGTGATCCCGAGTTCCAGCCTGCTCAGGCCCGCTGCGGCCTCCTTCGCCTGGGCGCGCCCGCGCTCGGTGAGCCGGTCGCCGATGTCCTCGTTCAGCCGCTCCTCGCCGGTGTGGACGTTGTGCGCCGACTCGCCGTGGCGCAGGAAGAGGACCCTCATCGAGAAGTCTCTGCCGCCCCTACTGGGCGGCAGGCGCCGCCCCTGCCACGACGTCGACGAAGTTCTCCAGGTGGCGGGTCGTCCAGCACTCGAAGGTGCCGTCGCAGTAGCGCTCGTAGGAGGACATCACCGAGTCGCCGTAGTTCCAGTAGAGCTTCGGCTCCGGGTTCAGCCAGAAGAGCCGGCCGGCGCGCTCGCTGATCCGGCCGAACACGTCGGCGTGGGGCTCACGGCCGTTGGTGCGCGCGTCGCCGAGCACGATCACGGTCGAGCGCGGGTCGAGGTCTTCGGAGATCTCGGTGAGGAACTCGAGCCAGACCCGGCCGTAGTCGGTGTAGCCGGAGACGTCGGCGACGCCGCCCTCGCTGGTGATCTTGCGGGCGACGGTGGCGAAGTCGCGCTCGTGCTCGAAGACGTCGGTCACCTCCGAGATCCGCTCGATGAAGACGAAGCTGCGCAGCTTGCGGAACGAGTCGTGGAGGGCATGGAGGACGGAGAGGAAGAAGACGCTGGCCGAGGTGACCGAGGTGGAGACGTCGCAGAGGACGTAG
Organism: Solirubrobacterales bacterium; assembly: GCA_035500835.1. Lineage (GTDB taxonomy): Bacteria > Actinomycetota > Thermoleophilia > Solirubrobacterales > 70-9 > VAYN01. Next base: position 28,020 of record DATJWW010000062.1, read on the forward strand.
ATCTCCGGGCGGCGGGGCCGCTTCGGCCGGAAGCGCAGGTGCATCGGCACGCCACCCGTCTCCAGCGAGGCGCGCATCGTCCGTCGCACGTCGACGATCTGGCCCTTGCGGCGGCCGCGCTGCTCGTTGCCGAGCGTCGCCAGCCGGCGCTTCATCTGCGAGACGGCGCGGTGGACGGCGGCCAGGTCCTGGGTCGGGCTGGTCGGCAGCGCCCGGTCGAGCTCGGCCAGCGGCCGCGAGGCGGGGAGCGTCTCGGTCCGCTCGATCAGGTCGCGTTCGAGTTCGCGGCGCAGGTGGCGCTCGAAGGCGCTCAGCTGGTCGCGGTCGAGGGGCGGGCGCTCCTCGCCGTCCTCTCTGGTCGGCTGGGCGCCGGAGCTGAGGCCGAGCGATCGGCGGATCCGCTGCACGTCGACGCCGACCACGCCGGAGCCCTCCTCGCGGCCGAAGGCGGCGATCGCCAGTCGCGCCAGGTCGCGCAGCGCGTTCTCGTCACCGCGTTCCATCGCGTCGCGGATCAGTTCGCTCAGCTCCTCGCTGTCGAGCCGGTCGCCTTCGCCGCCGGGCTGGGCGCCCTGATTGATCTCGTTCGCATCGCGCTCGCCGATCCCCTGTTCGATCGCGCTCGCCTCGGCGGCGCGGAAGAACCAGCGGTCGAAGATCAGCTCGAAGAGGCGGCGGTCGTCCTGGGACTTGGCGATCGTCGTCGCCAGCGCCTCGCGGAAGTCGGCCTGTGCGGTCCACGGCACGTGTTCGAGCGCCGCGAAGGCGTCGAGGATCTCCGACGTCCCCACCGCGACGCCCTCGCTCCGCAGCTCCTCGCAGAACCCGAGCAGCTTCGGCCCGAACCCTGGCGGGCCGGAGGCCGCTCTCGGTCCGTAGGGCGAGGCCGGGGTCACCGCGTCAGGCGGTGCGGTCGGGCAGCCGCATCCCGACCCGCTCGGCGACGAGGTCGATGTCGGTGCGGTGCTTGACGATGATCGACATCGAGTTGTCGAAGGTCTCGCGATCGATGTCGTCGACGCCCATCAGCAGCAGGGTGCGCGCCCAGTCGATCGACTCGGCGATCGAGGGGGGCTTCTTCAGGTCGAGGTCACGGACCATCTCGATCACCTCGACCAGCTTGCGGGCCAGCTCGCGCGGCATCTCCGGCGCGTGCAGGAGGACGATGTCCATCTCCCGCTCGATCCCCGGATAGTCGAGCCAGAGGTAGAGACAGCGGCGCTTCAGCGCCTCGGTCAGCTCGCGCGAGTCGTTCGAGGTGAGGACGACGATCGGCATCGTCGTCGCGCTGATCTGGCCGAGCTCGGGGATCGTGATCTGGAAGTCGGAGAGGAGCTCGAGCAGCATCGCCTCGAACTCCTGGTCGGTCTTGTCGATCTCGTCGATCAGCAGGACGACCGGCTCCGGGCTGGCGATCGCCTGCATCAGCGGCCTGGTGAGGAGGAACTCGGTGCCGAAGATGTCCTCCTGGACGTCCCCCCAGCCGGCATCGCCGCCGGCCTGGATACGCAGCAGCTGCTTGCGGTAGTTCCACTCGTACATCGCCTTCGCCTCGTCGAGCCCCTCGTAGCACTGCAGGCGCACCAGCGGCCGGCCGGTGGAGCGGGAGAGGGCCTTGGCGAGCTCGGTCTTGCCGACCCCGGCCGGACCCTCGACGAGGATCGGCTTGCCCAGCCGCTGGGCGAGGAAGGAGACCAGCGCGGCGGGCTCGTCGGCCAGGTAGCCGACCTCCGCCAGGGACCGCTTGACCGCCTCTACCGACTCGTCGGGCATGGTCGCGATGATAATCCGCGCCCGTGACCGACCTCTCCCTGCCGTCGGCGGCCCTGCCGCAGAGCCCGGGCGCCTACATCGCGATCGTCGGCGTCGGCTTCTTCGTCGGCATCTGCGGCCATGTCTTCAAGGTGCGCTGGCTGGTCGGCGTCGGGATCGCGCTGATCATCCTCGGGGCGCTGCTCCTGCCCTTCGCCGCGGGCATCCCGAGCGACGAACGCAGCCCGCCCACCGAAGAATCGCTGGAAGGCGGCTTCGGCGAAGAATGAGGCTATGGTGGTCCGTCCACCCTCCGCTTCCGAATCGAAGGAGTCGACCCCTTGAGCCGTAGACGAACCCTCGCGCTGCTGGCGGCCTTCGCGGTGCTCGCCACGATCTTGAGCGCCTGCGGCGGCGGTGGGGGGAGCGATCCGGACCCGCAGCAGACGATCGAAGAAGCGACCTTCGAAGGGCTCGAAAGCGGCCAGATCGAAATGGCGCTGTCGGTCGAGTCGGAAGGCCAGGATGCCGGCGAAGTGAAGGTCGAACTGGCAGGTCCGTTCCAGTCGACCGGCAAGCAGAGCCTGCCGGAACTGGCGATGACCGCCTCGGCGAAGGGGGAAGCGAACGGCGAAAAGCTCGACTTCGAAGGCGGTCTCACGGTCTTGAGCGACCGCGCCTACGTCGCCTACGAAGGCAAGAACTACGAAGTCGACCCGACCACCTTCGGCTTCATCAAGTCGGGCTTCGAAGAAGCCCAGCAGGAAGGCGAAAAGGAAAGCAAGGGCGGCGAAGTCACGGCCTGTCAGAAGGCGGCCACGTCGATCGACCTCGGTGAATTCGTCGAAAACCTCGAAAGCGAAGGCAGTGAAGAAGTCGGCGGGGTGGAGACGACGAAGGTGAGCGGCGACCTCGACCCGCAGGGCGCGGTCGAAGCGCTCTTCGAGCTGCTCGAAACCCCGGCCTGCGCCTCCGAGCTCGAAGCGGCGGGCTCGGTGTCGCTCTCCGAACTGAAGGCGCAGGAGGGCGAGCTGACCGGCGCGATCAAGAAGGCCCACGTCGAGCTGAACGTCGGCGAAGAAGACCACATCCCCCGCAAGGTCGTCGCCGAACTGGGCGTCGAACCGAAGGGCAGCGGCGAAACGGCCGAGCTCGACCTCGAATTCACCCTCTCCAAGGTCAACGAAAAGCAGACGATCAAGGCCCCGGCGGGCGCCGAATCGATCGAGAAGCTCTTCGAACAGCTGGGCGTCAACCCGCTCGAACTGCTGGGGACGGGTGGGGGCGGCGGCAGCAGCGCCGGGCTCGGCACCCTGCTCGAAGGCCTGACCGGCGGGCTCTCCGGCGGCGGTTCCACGGGCGGCGGCGAAAGTGGCTCGGCCGGGGCCTCGCAGGAATTCACCGAATGCCTGCAGGAAGCGCAGAGCGCCGCCGACGTCCAGAAGTGCGCGACGCTGATGGAATAGCGGCCTGAACGCGAACCGAACCGAGCCAGCGCAACAGCCCGGCGGACCGCCGCGCCTCGATGCGGCGTTCCTGCTCACCCCGCAGGGTTACCCCTACCTGCTGGCGCCGCTGATCCCGGTCGCGGTGGCGCTCGACCTCGCGGGCGTCTCGGCGGTCGTCGTCTTCGCCGCCTCGGCCCTCGGGATCATCCCCACGGCGGCGCTGATGGGACGGGCGACCGAGGAGCTCGCCTCCCGCTCGGGTCCGGGGATCGGCGGCCTGCTCAACGTCACCTTCGGCAACGCGCCGGAGCTGATCATCGCCCTCTTCGCGCTCGGCAAGGGCCTGCAGGAGGTGGTCAAGGCCTCGATCGTCGGCTCGATCGTCGGCAACATCCTGCTCGTCCTCGGCGCCGCGATGCTGGCGGGCGGGCTCGGTCGCGACAAACAGAAGTTCAACCGCACCGGCGCCGCGATCCAGACCTCGATGCTGATGCTCGCCGCCGCGGCGCTCCTCATGCCCGCGATCTTCGAGCTGGTCGAGGGCAAGGGCCTGCCGCTGCCGGGCAGCACCGCGACCCACTACGGCGGCACCGTCGAGCATCTCTCGCTCGCCGTCGCGATCGTCCTCATAGGCACCTACGTCCTCGGCCTCGTCTTCTCGCTGAAGACCCATCGCGACCTCTTCAACCCCGACTACGAGGACGAGGAGAGCTGGGGCTGGTCGGTTCGCACCTCGGTGATCGCGCTGGCGATCGCCGGCGTCCTGGTCGGGGTGATGTCGGAGGTGCTGGTCGGCTCGATCACCCAGGCCTCGGAATCGCTCGGCCTCTCCGAGTTCTTCATCGGCATCGTCGTCGTCGCGATCGTCGGCAACGCGGCCGAGCACTGGGTCGCCGTCCTCGTCGCCCGCAAGGACAAGATGGATCTCGCCGTCAACATCGCGATCGGCTCGAGCGGCCAGGTCGCGCTCTTCGTCGCCCCGGTCCTGGTCATCTGCTCCTACTTCATCGGCCCGTATCCGCTATCGCTGGTCTTCAACGGCTTCGAGCTGGGGGCGATCCTGATCGCCATCCTGATCGCCAACTACGTGATCCAGGACGGCGAGTCGACCTGGTTCGAGGGCGTCCAGCTGCTCGCCGTCTACGTCGTCTTCGGGCTCGCCTTCTATTACGCCTGATAACGGCGGATAGCCTGATCAGGTGGAATACCTGCTGCTCCTGATCAGCTTCGCGATCGTGCTGGCGGGGGCGCTGCTGTTCACCAACGCGGTCGAGTGGCTCGGCCATGTGCTCGGCATGGGGGAGGGGGCGGTCGGCAGCGTGCTCGCCGCGGTCGGCACGGCGACGCCGGAGACGCTGATCGCGATCATCGCGCTGATCAGCGCCGAAGCGGGCTCCGAAGACGTCGCGATCGGGGCGATCGTCGGCGCTCCGTTCCTGCTCGGCACCTTGGCGATGGGGCTGATCGGTCTCTTCGCCTACCTGTATCGGGAGCGCCGCGTCCAGGGTGTGGGCCTGGACGCCCATGGCCCGACCCTGGAGCGTGACCTGCTCTTCTTCCTCGCCTTCTTCGCCGTCGCCGGGGCGCTCGCCTGGGGCCCGCCGGCGGGGGTGCGCATCCCGTTCGGCATCGCCTTCCTCATCGCCTACCTCCTCTATGTGCGGCGCACGCTCGCCGCCTCCGGTGAGGTGCAGGGGGAGGAGACGCTCGACCCGCTCTACTTCGACCGTCGCACCGAGCGTCGCGGCAGCCCGTCGGCGATCCTCTGTCTGCTGCAGCTGTTGGTCGGGCTCGGCGCGATGGTCGGCGGCGCCCATCTCTTCGTCGAAGAGCTGCTGAAGATCGCCGACAGCCTCGGTGTCGACGCGCTGGTCCTTGCCCTCGTCCTCGCCCCGCTGGCGACCGAGTTGCCCGAGAAGGTCAACAGCTTCTTCTGGGTGCGCGAGGGGAAAGACGCCCTCGCCCTCGGCAACGTCAGCGGCGCGATGGTCTTCCAGTCGACGATCCCGATCGGCATCGGCCTGATCTTCACCCACTGGCACCTGGGTGCCAACGCCTTCATCTCGATCTGCCTAGGCCTTGCCGGCGGCCTCCTCGCCTACTTCAGCCTCCACCGTTCCCAGCGCTTCTCGCTCCCGGCGGTGGTCGCCTGGTTTTGCCTCTACGCGGCTTTTATCGTCGTCGTGGTCTAGGGAAGGGACACGGCCGTCCCGGCCACGACCCCGGCAGGGTGTGGCCGTGGCCGGGACGGCCGAGGGTTCGGGGAGAGGGCGTGGGGACCGGCGTGATCCGAGGAGGAATGGTGCGTGTTCCTTCCGAACCCCTCATGTCCCGGGCGGCCGCCCGGCGTGGGGACGACAACTAGTCGAGTTCGGCGAGGGCCTTCAGCACCAGACCGTCGTGCTTTTTCGGCTGGACCTTCGGGAAGACCCGGGCGATCTTGCCCTGCGGGTCGATGATGAAGGTGGAGCGCAGCATGCCCATGTACTTCTTGCCGTACATCGACTTCTCGCCCCAGGCGCCGTATTGCTCCGCCACCGCGTGATCGACGTCGCCGAGCAGCGTGAAGCCGAGCCCGTATTTGTCGTCGAACTTCTTGATCGCCTCCGGCTCGTCCGGCGAGACGCCGATCACCTTGACGCCGGCCTTCGCGTACTCGTCGCCGCGGTCGCGGATCCCGCAGGCCTGGGTCGTGCAGCCAGGCGTGTCGGCACGCGGGTAGAAGTAGAGGACGACGGTCTGCCCCTTGAAGTCGGAGAGCTTGACCTTCTTCCCGTCCTGGTCCGGCAGCGTGAAGGCCGGTGCTTTGTCCCCTGGCTCGAGCGGCACTCAGTGGAACTCTAGATATCCGCGGAGGCCGAAGACCGCACCCTTCTTGGATGGCACGCCGACGTGGACGGATGGGCGAGGCGCGGACCCCATGGCGTTCGTTTCCGAACGTCGTTCAATAATATGCTTGAGAGAATTTCCCTGCTTGCGCCCGACGTACCATGACGAGGCTCCCGAAAGACCGCGACACCCAGCTCACCCCGGCCGAGATCGCCGCAGTCGCGCTCCGTCAGTTCGACGAGACAGGGACCGAGCCGAGCATCCGCTCGATCGCCGCCGAGCTCCGCGTCACCCCGGCCGCGATCTACCACCACTTCCCCTCGCGCGCGGCGATCGTCCGCGCCGCCGTCGACCTGGTCTGGCGGGAGACGCTGGTCGAGCTGCTGAAGCTGGTCCCCAGACCGCTCGACGCGGAGCCGCGGGAGGTCCTGGTCGCGATCGGGATCGCCACCCGCCGCGCCTGGATGGCCCACTACAGCCTCGCCCCCTATCTGTCCGCAAACCCCGAGGTCGATGAGTTCACCCGCAACTCGCTCGGTCTGATGGCAAGCCTGCTCGAGCGCATCGGGCTCGAAGGCGAGGCGGCCGCGGCCGCCTTCCACAGCTACACCTCGTTCATGATCGGCTCGGTCCTCTTCGCCGCCTCACGCCTGGCCGCGAACGAGAGGCTCGGCGAGGAGGGGCGCGGCGACCAGCCTTTCCATATCGACTACGACGCGGGCCAGGCGCGGAACTCGAGCGACGAGACGCGGCACGCGATCGACGCGGTGATGGAGATCTCGGTCGTCGATCCCGAGCGAGACGAGCAGCTGTACATCGCCAGCCTGCGGAGCCTGGTCGCCAGCCTCACGGCGGTCGACTGACCCTCAGTCCTCGCGGCCGGGCTCCTGGCCTTCCTCGTCCTCGTCGAGCTCGTCGTCGCCCTGTTCGAGCGCGGTCTCGGAGACCGAGCCGGTCGAGCCGGGGTGGTAATGGGTCTGGAAGGTCTCGAGCACGCGGTCGCGGCCGTCCTCGTCGATCGGCACCTCGTCGGAGAGCCGCACCCACTCGGCGCCCTCATAGGCCTCGAGGTTGAAGACCTCCTGATCGATCGAGGCCGAGTCGTCGACGACCACGACGACCTCGGTCTGTGGGTTGAAGTAGGTCCCGGGCTGGACCAGGAGCTCCTCCACCTCGTAGAGGGTCTCTTCAGGATCGGGCGCCATCGGCGCGATCTTAGAGCGTCAGCTCGGCGAGTTGACGGTCGGTCTCGGCCGCCACGTCGAGCGGCTCGAGCCCGGCCCGCCGCCGCCTTTCGTTGCGGGCGACCACCAGCTGTCGAACCTCGGCTCGGAGCTCCTCGTCGTGGCTTGTGGGGGTGGACTCGGCCGCGGCGGCCAGGAGGCGCGCCGACTCCGCCTCGATGTCGAGCGCCGGCTCGCCGCGCGCCTCCCGCCGGCGCGATCGCGCCTCCAGCATCTGGCGCACCTCGGCCGCCTGGATCGCCGGGTCGAGCGGTTGCGAGGCCGCCCCGCCGCGACCGTGCGGCTCGCTGAGGATCGCGAAGGGCCCGCCGCCATAGGAATTCCAGCCGCCGGCGACCCGTTTGATGCCGAAGCCGATCAAAGGCGCCACGACGCCGGTGAAGACCAGCACCGCCGCCGCCTTCGTTCCCACCGACACGGCCATCACGAAATCCACCCACCCAGCCTAGCCCGCCCTTTCCGGGCCGTCATCCGGTACTCTGTCCCTTGGTTGACTGACCAGTCAATCGGGGACGCCGAACGGCGCTCCTGCACAACTTCGAAGCCCGAACAAAAGGAGCGTCAAGCGGTGGTCGACTTCACCCTGACCGACGAACAGAAAGACCTGCGCGAGCTCGCGCACTCCTTCGCCGAGAAAGAGATGCGCCCGGTCGCCTGGGAGTACGACAAGGACGGCACCTGGCCCGAGGATGTCCTGCGCAAGGCCTGGGACGTCGGCCTGATGAACACGCATGTCCCGGAGGCCTATGGCGGCCCGGGTCTCGACTACCTCTCCGGCTGCGTGATCGAGGAGGAGATCGGCTGGGGCTGCTCCGGCATCGGCACCTCGCTGATGGCCAACGGCCTCGCCTCCGCGCCGGTCGGCCTCGGCGGCTCCGAGGAGACGAAAAAGAAGTACCTCGGCGGCCTCGTCGAAGACTTCAAGCTCGCCTCCTTCTGCCTCACCGAGCCGGACGCCGGCTCCGACGTCGCCGGGATGAAGACCCGCGCCGTCAAGCAGGGCGACAAGTACATCCTCAACGGCTCCAAGTGCTTCATCACCAACGGCACCTACGCCGACTGGTTCACGGTCTACGCGAAGACCGATCCGGACGCCGGTCACCGCGGCATGTCCGCCTTCGTCGTCGACGCCGACACCCCCGGTGTCACCGTCGACAAGAAGGAGGACAAGATGGGCCAGCGGGCGTCGAACACCGCGACGATCTCCTTCAACGACGTCGAGGTGCCCGCCGAGAACCTCCTCGCCGAAGAAAACAAGGGGTTCAAACTGGCGATGATGACCCTCGACCGCACCCGTCCGGGCGTCGCGGCGATGGCCACCGGGATCGCCCGCGCCGCGTTCGAGTTCGCCTCGGACTACTCGAAGGAACGGGTCCAGTTCGGCGTGCCGATCGCGATGCACCAGGCGATCCAGTTCATGATCGCCGACATGGCCACCGAGATCGAAGCGGCGCGCCTGCTGACGTGGAAGTCCGCTGCGATGCTCGACAACGGCGAACGCAACACGCTGGTCTCCTCGCACGCCAAGCGCTTCGCGGCCGACACCGCGATGAAGGTGGCAACGGATGCGGTGCAGATCTACGGCGGCTACGGCTTCATCAAGGAGTACCCCGTCGAGAAGCTGTTCCGCGACGCCAAGATCATGCAGCTCTACGAGGGCACCTCGCAGATCCAGCGGCTCGTGATCGCGCGCGAAACGCTCCTGCCGCGGCACGTCGAGGAGCCCGCGCCCGTTCCCGCCTAGGGCGGCCTCTCTCGGCTCGCCCCGGGGCGGGGCACGCGGTGCTGCGGCTCCTCGCTGCCCCTATCTGATCGCGATCGGCTGGCTGTAGCTGGAGACCTGCGCGCCGCTGGTGACGCGCACCAGCACGCGGTAGATGCCGCGGCGCACGCGCACCACCTTGCTGAACGTGGAGGTGGTGGCGATGCGGTGGCGCAGCGTGGTGCCGCCCACGAGCACCCCGCGCCCGCGCGTGATCCGCAGGATCCCGACCTGGGCGCCGTCCTCGGCCGGGGTGACGGTGCCGTAGATGCGGGCGAAGTGCGCCCTGCGCGTGCGGCGCACGTGGCTGAGCACGCGCACAGCCACTTGCTCCACCGCGGTTGGGCTCACCACCTGGGGGTTGGTGGTGGTGACCACGCGGAACTGCGTCACCAGCGTGAGCCCCAGCACCGGGAAGGAGAAGCCACCGGTGGCGCTCGTCAGCTCGGGGTTGCCGTCGTTCTGGAAGCCGGCGGCGAAGGGGAACTGGTTGGCCTGCAGGATCACGGCCCGGCCCGCGTTTTCGGTCCCCGAGAGCGTGCCCTGGACGGTGGCGGTGCCGCCGTAGAGCACCGGGTTGGGCGTGGCCACGATCGCCAGCGACAGCGGCACCTTCGTGGTCATGAAGGTGCGGTCGGAGCCGAGCGTGGGCCCCGCCGCGTTGACGGCCACGAGGCGGTAGTGATACTGCGTCAGCGGCTGCAGGCCGCTGGCCGCCAGGCTCACGTTCACCGTGGCGCTGCCCGCGCCCGCGTTGGCGATCGCGGTCTGCGCGCCATAGCTCCGGGTGGGCCCGTACTGGAAGTAGTAGGAGGTGTCGCTCCCGTTCGGTCTGACCGAGCCGGTGAGCGTGGCCGACTGGTAGGTCACGCCATGGGCCGAGCCCGTCGTCACCGTGGGCGGCCCCGCCGCCTGGGCGGCCGGCGCCAGCGTCAGCGCCAGTGCGGCCACGCCCGCCGCCGCCAGCGCCCGGAGCGGGCGACCGATGGGTGCAGGACGGCCCGACGAGGCCGCTCCGATCGACGTCAAGTGCAGCATGTTCCGCCTCCCGTGCCCCCTGTCGCGTTTCAGGTCAGAAGCTGAAACCCAGCGGAGAGCCTAGAGGTGCGGCGGGCGGACACTTCGGCGAGCAGCGGCCCGCCCGCCCGCAGCGAGGGGCGCGCGGCGCGGCGGCCGCAGCGCTAGGCTCCCGCATCTCGCCGCGGTGTGGATGCCGCGTGCCCGCGCCGTACCGGCGGGCGTTCCCGACTTCACTACAGGAGAGCGCAAGCATGTTCGTGTTCAAGGCCGCCGTTGTCGGCGCAGGGACGATGGGCGGCCAGATCGCCCAGACGATCGCCGCCGCGGGCATCCCCGTGGTGCTGAAGGACATCGACGGCGCGCTCGTGGATGCCGGACTGCAGGAGGCGCGCAACGTCACCGGGGGACAGGCCGCCAGACTGGCCGAGCGCGGCAAGATCACCGCCGAGCAGGCCGAGGCGCAGGTCGAGGATGTGATGGGCCGCATCACGGGCACGACCTCCTACGACGGGTTCGGTGACGTCGACTTCGTGGTCGAGGCCGTGCCCGAGCGCATGGAGATCAAGCAGGCCGTGCTCGCGGAGCTCGACGCCGCCACGCCGGGTCACGCGATCCTCGCCTCGAACACGTCTTCGTTGTCGATCACCGAGATCGGCGAAGCGACGCTGCGCCCGCACAAGGTGGTCGGCTTCCACTACTTCTACCCCGCCTCCGTGATGCCGCTCGTCGAGATCGTCGAGGGCGAAGAGACCGCCCCCGAGACGCTCGCCGCCGCGGTCACGTTCGCGCAGGCAATCCGCAAGCAGCCGATCACGTGCGTGGAGGTGCCGGGCTTCGTGGTCAACCGCATCCTCAACTCGGGCATCTCCGAGGTGTGGCGCGAACAGGAGGAGAAGGGCATCTCGATCGCCAAGCTCGACGAGGGCGTGGGCGCTGCCGGCGTGGTCCCGGTCGGCCCCTACCGCCTCGTCGACCTGCTCGGGCTCGACACGGTGCTGCACGTAGCCGAGCACCTCGTGGAAGCCTACGGCGAGGAACGCTTCTACGTGCCCAAGGGCATGCAGAAGCTCGTGGCCGACGGCAAGCTCGGCGCGAAGACGGGCGGCGATGGCTTCTACGACCCCGAGGGCGCAGCCAACCTCGCGGGCGAGGCGGAGCCGGACGTGCAGGAGCTCGTGGAGCTCCTCGGGCTGAAGACGCTGGTCGAGGCCTGCCTGGTGCTGGAGGAGGGCGTCGCCACGCACCGCGACATAGACTTCGGGATGATGGCCGGCGCCGGGCTGGACCCCCGCCGCGGCCTCATGCCGCCGTTCATGCGAGCCGACAGCGACGGCTTGGACAGCGTGCTCGAGCGCATGGAGAGCGCTCAGGAGCGCTACGGCGAGCGCTTCTCGCCGCCCGCGATCCTGCGGCGCATGGTCGCCCAGGGTCGCCTCGGCCAGAAGAGCGGCCAGGGCTTCTACGCCTACCCGCGTCCCGACGCCGAGCAGCCCGCCGAGGTGATCAAGCTCGAGACGCGCGCCGAGGGCGTGGCGATCGCCTGGCTCGCAAACGGCCAGATGAACTCCATCGCTCCGCAGGTCGTGCAGGATCTGCAGAGCGTCTGGGAGGCCGTGCGCGGCAGCGGGGTGCGAGCGCTCGTGATCGCCTCCGCGAACCCCTTCCTCTACAGCGCGGGCGCCGACATCAAGGCCTTCACCTCGATGGACGAGGCCGCGGGACGAGCGCTGCTCGAGCAGACGCACAAGCTGTTCAGCGAGCTCGGCCGCGACGGCGTGGCCACGATCGCGGCCGTCAACGGCCTCGCATTCGGCGGCGGCTGCGAGCTCGCGATGGCCTGCGACGTGCGCATCGCAGCGCGCTCGGCGATGTTCGGGCAGCCCGAGATCAAGCTCGGGATCATCCCGGGCTTCGGTGGCACCCAGCGACTCCCGCGCCTGGTGGGGGCCGGCAAGGCGCTCGAGATGAACCTCGTGGGCGACCCGATGCTCGCCGAGGAAGCGTTCGAGCTCGGGCTCGTCAACAGCCTCGTGGAGGACCACGAGCTGCTCGACACCGCGCTGCTGTGGGCGCGCAAGCTCGCCTCGCAGGCCCCGCTCGCGCTCGCGCAGATCAAGCGCGTGTCGGGCGCCGGCGACCTCGATGCGGGCATCGCGGCCGAGAAGCAGGCGTTCGCAGAGGTGTTCACAAGCGAGGACGCCCGCGAGGGGATCTCGGCGTTCCTCGGCAAACGCCAGCCGCGCTTCCAGGGTCGCTAGGAGGCCGTTGGCCATGGGCGCAGCCGACATCGGGTCTGCGGCGGGCGAGCGCGCGGCGGCGGGCACAGCCGACGCCGAGCGCGGCGAGCTCGAGCGCCTCGCACAGCTCGCGCGCGAGGCCCGCTCGGTCGTGGCGCTCACAGGAGCGGGCATCTCGGTGCCATCCGGCATCCCGGACTTCCGCTCGCCCGGCACGGGCCTATGGGAGCGCG
>DATJWW010000063.1:0-54630 GCA_035500835.1 Solirubrobacterales bacterium
GGGCCGACGCCTACCCGCACGAGCTCTCGGGGGGGATGCGCCAGCGGGCGATGATCGCGATGGCGCTTGCGCTCGAGCCCGAGGTCCTGATCGCCGACGAGCCGACCACCGCGCTCGACGTCACCATCCAGGCGCAGATCCTGCGCCTGCTCGGAGACCTGAACCGCGAGCAGGGACTGGCGACGATCCTGATCACCCACGACCTCGGGGTCGTCGCCGAGGTCGCCGACCGGGTCCTGGTCATGTACGGCGGCCGGGTGGTCGAGGAGGGAACGCTCGACGACGTCTTCTACGACCCCCAGCACCCCTATACCTGGGGCCTGCTCGGCTCGCTGACCCGGCTCGACCAGCCGCGGCCGCACCGGCTGCCGCAGATCAGCGGCGCTCCGCCGTCGCTGCTGAACCTGCCGACCGGCTGCGCCTTCCGCCCGCGTTGTCCGCATGAGTTCGGCAAGTGCGGCGAGGTGCCGGGGCTCGAGGCGCGCCTGGCCGACTCGCCGGAACATCGCGACCGCTGCTGGCTGACGCCCGAGCAGAAGCGCGCGATGCGCCAGATCGAGGGCCGGATCGGGCTGGAGGAGCCGGCATGAGCGAGGCGCTGCTGGAGGTCACCGATCTGGTCAAGCACTTCCCGATCAAGAGCGGGCTCCTGATCGACCGCACCGTCGACTACGTCCGTGCCGTCGACGGGATCAGCTTCAACGTCGCCAAAGGCGAAACGCTGGGGCTGGTCGGGGAGTCGGGATCCGGCAAGTCGACCGCCTGCCGGGCGGTGCTGCAACTGCTGAAGCCGACCTCCGGCTCGGTCAAGTTCGAGGGCCGCGAGATCGCCGGCCTCGGCCGGCGCGACCTGCAGCCGCTGCGCCGCGAGATGCAGATGATCTTCCAGGACCCCTACGCGTCGCTCAACCCGCGCAAGCGGGTCGGCCAGATCGTCGGCGACCAGCTGAAGATCCAGAAGGTGGCGAGCGGCAAGGAGCTGCGCACGCGGGTCGAAGGGCTGCTCGACCGGGTCGGCCTCTCGCCCGAGCACATCAACCGCTTCCCGCACGAATTCTCCGGCGGCCAGCGGCAGCGGATCGGGATTGCCCGGGCGCTGGCGCTGGAACCGAAGCTGGTGATCTGCGACGAGCCGGTCTCGGCGCTGGACGTCTCGATCCAGGCACAGATCGTCAACCTGCTCGACGATCTGCAGGACGAGATGGGGCTCACCTACGTCTTCGTCGCCCACGACATCGGCGTCGTCCGCCACATCTCCGACCAGATCGCGGTGATGAACCACGGCAAGATCGTCGAGACCGGCGACGCCGACCAGGTCTGCGAGCACCCGCGCGACGAGTACACGAAGAAACTGCTCGCCGCGGTCCCGATCCCAGACCCGAAAGAGAGCCGCGCCCGCCGCGAGCGCACCACCGCCGGTTGAGCGCGTTCGCAGTTAGTTCCGCGTACCGGAACGAAGTGCGAACGCACCTCGCGGGATAGCCTGGCGGGGTGGGACTGCCGCTCTCGCCGCCGATCAAGCCGCAGCTGGCACTGACCCGCAAAGCGCTGCCGAGCGGCGAGGAGTGGGCGTACGAGCCGAAGCTCGACGGCTTCCGCGCGATCGTCTTCGTCGACGGCGCCGAGGCCTACGTCCAGTCGCGCGGTGCCAAACCGCTCGGCCGCTATTTCCCCGAGCTCGAATGGGCTCCGGGCCGCTGGGTGCTGGACGGTGAGCTGGTGATCCGCGGCGATTCGGGCGAGGTCCAGTTCGATCTCCTGCAGCAGCGTATCCACCCGGCCGAGAGCCGGATCAAGCTGCTCGCCGAGGAGATCCCGGCGACCTATATCGCCTTCGATCTGCTGGCCGAGGGCGATCAGCCGCTGCTCGACGCTCCGTTGGCCGAGCGGCGGGAGCGACTGGAGCGGATCAGCGTCGAGGCAGGCCTCGAGACCACCCCGCTGACTCCCGACGAGGGGCAGGCGGAGCGCTGGCTGTCCAGCATCGAGGGCGTCATGGCGAAGGACCTGGGCGCCCCCTACATCCCCGGCAAACGCAAAGGGATGGCGAAGGTGAAGCGGGAGCGGACGATCGACTGCGTGGTGATGGGCTGGCGGCCGGGCAAAGAGGAGGGCACGGTCGGCTCACTGATCCTCGGCCTCTACGACGGCGACGTCCTGCGCACGGTCGGCCACATCTCCGGCTTCAGCGCGGCGGCGAAACGGAGCATGCGGACGATGCTGGCGCCGCTCGAGACCGGCGAGAGCGGCACCGCGGAGCCGAGCCGCTGGACCGGCGGGCGCGAGCTCGAGTGGGTGGAGCTGCGGCCCGAGCTGGTGATCGAGGTCGGCTACGACCATGCGGCGGGCGGGCGGATCAGGCACGGGGCGCGGTTCCACCGGTTCAGGGACGACAAAGGGCCGAGGGACTGCGGGTTTGAGCAGCTGGACGAAGGTAGCTGAGCAAGGGTTCCTAGAAGAGCGTGCTCTGGGCGGGCGGGTCCTGTCGGGGACTCGAGGCACTGCGAGCGAGGTATACGTTCTCGCGCCTCGAGTCCCCGCCACCCGCCCGCAAGGGTTGCGCTCCGGATCGCTGGGAGCTGTCGCCTCCATCTGCTCGCGCACCGCGCATGCGGGAAGAGCCCCAACCTCGGAGGGCGCGCGTGGTTCTTGCGCGGTCGGAGGGGGCCATGTAGGCGCGCTTACCGTAGAGGCGTTCGTACTCGGGGACCAGGTCGGGGCGTTTGGCGTGAAGCCAGCCGAAGAAGACGTCCTTGACCTCGCCGCGCAGGTGGAGGGCGACGCCGCCGAGGAAGGTCGCGCCCGCCTCGCGGGCGCGGGCGACGATCGGCTCGACCTGCTCGGGAGTGTCGTTGATGCCCGGCATCAACGGCGCGATCAGGATCCCCGAGTCGATCCCCCGGCGGCGCAGCTCGGCGACCGCGTCGAGGCGCGCCGCCGGGCTGGGCGTGTGCGGCTCGGTCGCCCGCCACGCCTTCTCGTCGAGCGTCGGCACCGAGAGGTTGACCGACACCTTCAGTCCCGCCGCCTCGAAGCGCTCGAAGATCGCGACATCTCGCATCACCAGCGGCGACTTGGTCAAGACCGAGACCGGCGTGCCCGACTCGAGCAGCGCCTCGAGGATCTCCGGCAGCATCCGGTAGCGGCTCTCGCACCACTGGTAGGGATCGGTGTTGGTCCCCAACGCGACCAGGTCGCGCTTCCAGCCCGGCCGCGCCACCTCCGCCCGCACCAGCTCCGGCACGTTGACCTTGACCACGATCTCGCGCTCGAAGTCCCGGCCGGCGTCGAGATCCAGATAGGCGTGCGTGCGACGCGCGAAGCAGTTGTGGCTGACCACGCCGTTCGCGATGAAGTCGCCGGTTCCGGTGGTGACGTCGTACATCTCCACCTCTTCATCGAGTGGCTCGATCGCCACGACCCCGAGCTTGGCCGGTGACTTGATCGCAATCCCGGCAATCGAGCGCTTGCGGCTGATCGCCGGGTCCACCTCCGAAAAGAACATCTGCTGCTCCCGCAGTCCGCCGCGAAGGCGGACCATGCTGACCCCGATCCGGTTCGGTCCCTCGACCACATGCGAAAAGCCGAGTTGGCGCAGGCCGGCCACCGTCCTGCCGATCATCTCCTTGTCACTGTTCGAGATGCGCAGCGAGCCGCTGCAGCTGCCCTCGGCGTCGAAGATCCCGGCGAGGAAACCGCGATGCCAGTCGAAGCTCGGATCCCGAGGCCACTCGATCAGGGCGCGGACCCGATCGACGCCGTCACGTGACTGATTGCGGATCGCGCGGATCGATCGATGCCGGTCGTTGCCACGGAGGAACTCGAACTCATCGGTTCGAACTCCTGCGTCGGCGAGGTAGCGGCGGGAACGATCCAGCGGCTCGCCATCGGCCGGCGCCAGCCTGAAGCGATGGACGTCGCCACGACGGCGGCCGACTCGCTCGTAGGAATAGGTGCCGACGCTGCCGTCTCCGCGGATCATTCCGCAGAGATACCCGCGGCGATACTCCTCGTTCTCCTCGCCCGGAGGCCCCAGCGACCCCATACCCATCAGCTTGTTGTTCGTGGTCAGGAAGGGACGCTGTCGGGGACCACATTCGGCGCCGATCACGTACTTCCAGCCTCTGTCGGTAAGGAAGCGATGGTCGCCGCTGGCGATCAACTCGGTGCCGTCTTCCAAGGTGATCCGGTAACCGGGCTTGACGGCGCGCCAATGGGCGAGAACCTTGGTGACGGCGTAGCGCCTGTAGTTGCCGTCTTTGACGGTGCCGTAGATCGCGTCGCCGACCTTGATCTCCGCGAGCGGTCGAGTGCGGCCGTCTGCCAGCAGGATCGGGGTCGCGCCGTCAATGCAGAAGACGCAGGCATGGGTGCATCCCCTGTACGGGTTGATCGTCCAGCTGAAGCCGTAGCGGTCGCCGGGCACGTGGTTGAGGGCGGAGCGGGCACGGACCTCGTGGAAGTTGATCCCCATCGCCTCGGGGGCATCGAAGGTGCGGACGACGGTGCCGTCGCCTACCCCCGGCAGTCGCATGTCGTTCTCGACCCGTTGACCATCCCACCGCATACGAACGTATGTTCGCATGCGGGTCAAGGGACTGTGACGAGGTCACAGTTGCGGGACGAGGCGGTCGCGCTAAGCTAATTGACGTGAACGTAAGAAAGAGATTCAGCGGAACCGGGGTCGGGGCCGACCACGAGAACTACAAGTGGTGGGCTCTCTCCTGCACCAGCCTCGGCATGCTGCTGGTGGCGACCAACTCGGGGACGCTGATCATCGCCCTGCCGGATCTGGAGCGGGCGCTCGGGACCAGCCTGCTGACCCTGGTCTGGGTGATCCTCGCCTACATGATCTCCTCGACCGTGCTGGTCCTCACCGCCGGTCGACTCTCCGACCTCTTCGGCCGCAAGACGGCCTTCATCGCCGCCTTCCTGATCTTCGGCGCCGCCTCGCTCGGCGCCGGCTTCTCCACCGACGGCACCGAGCTGATCCTCTGGCGGGTGCTGCAGGGCATCGGCGGTGCCTTCATCTTCGCCAACGGCCCCGCGCTCGTCACCGACGCCTTCCCGCGTGAGCAGCTCGGCCTGGCGATGGGCACCAACACGATGGTCGCAGCGATCGGCCTGGTGATCGGCCCGGTCCTCGGCGGCGCCCTGGTCGGCATCTCCTGGCACTGGGTCTTCTGGTTCAACGTGCCGCTCGCGCTCCTCGGCGCGCTCTGGGCGGCAATCGTCCTCCGCGAGCTCGCCTCCCGCGACACCGACCGCGGCCTCGACGTCCCCGGCACGCTCACCTTCGTCGTCGGGTTGACCGGCCTCGTCTATGGCATCTCGCGCGGGGGCATCTCCGGCTGGGACGAGCCGGCGGTGATCGTCGCCCTGATCGTCGGCGCCCTGCTGATGCCGGTCTTCATCCTGATCGAGCACCGCTCGAGCTCACCGATGCTCGACCTGACGATCTTCAAGAACCGCCTCTTCGCCGCCGCCAGCGGCGCCGCCTTCATCAACGGGCTCTCCCGCTTCGCCCTGATGTTCATCTTCGTCTTCTACTACCAGGGCGCCCAGGGCGACGACCCGATCCTGGCGGGGATCAAGCTGGCGCCGATGGCGGCCGGGATGCTGGTCGCCTCGCCGCTCGCCGGCATCTACGCCGATCGCCACGGCTCGCGTGTGCTGGCCTGCCTCGGGATGCTGGTCACGGCCGCCGGGCTGGCATTGATGACCACCCTGCAGGCCGGCTCCTCCTACTGGCTCGGCGGCTTCTTCCTGCTCCTGGTCGGGATCGGGTCCGGCATGTTCAACTCCCCCAACACGGCGGCGATGATGGGCACCGTGCCGACCGACCGGCGCGGCATCGCGGCCGGCGCGCGGACGATGCTGCAGAACACGGGCGCGGTCATCTCGATCGCCTTCGTGCTGGCGATCGTCACCGCCGCCGTCCCCCAGGAAGTGCTCTTCAAGATCTTCTCCGGCCTCCACTCGGGCCTCACCGACGCCGAGCTCCAGCCGTTCATCGCCAACATGCACACCGCCCTCTGGATCCTCGCCGCGACCTCGGTGGTCGGCGCCGCCGTCACCCTCCTGCGGCCGAGCGAGAAGCGGGCTGCGCGCCCCGATGTCGGGCGGCCGGCGCGCGGCCTGGCGATCGAGGAGGCGATCTCCGAGGAGATCGAGGCGATGCCATGAGCACCGCCGCCGACCGAGGCGAGCTGAAGATCGGCGACGTCGCCAAGCTGGCCGGCGTCACCCCTCGGACCATCCGCTACTACGAGGAGATCGGCCTCCTCCCCGCCCCCGACGCGCGCGAGCCGGGTGCCCACCGCACCTACGCCCAGAGCGACGTCGAGCGGCTGACCGAGCTGATCCGGCTGAAGAACCTGCTCGGGGTCTCGCTCGACGGCCTCAAGGAGCTGGTCGAAGCCGAGGACAACCGCGCCGCGCTGCGCCGCGAGTGGCACGCGGGTGTCGAGGACCCGGTCCGACGCCGCGAGATCCTCGACTCTCTCGACCGCCACGCCGAGCGTCAGCTGGAGCTGGTGCGGGCGCGCCGCGACGAGATCGCCGCGCTGGAAGCGGAGCTGCGCGAGCGCCGCGCCCGTATCCGCCGCCGGCTGCGCGAACTCGACGACGAGCCGGCACGCGCCTAGCTGTTCCTTATGCGCCTCATAGGCGCATAAGGAACAGCTGCGGGCTAGAGCCCGGCGGTCTGCTCCTCGAAGTGCTTGGAGAGCATCGTCACCTGGCCCTGGTAGTTGGAGCCGAGGTCGGTGCCGTAGAGGCGCTCGGCCGCCGACTCCATCCACTCCAGGCCCAACTTGCAGACCGGCTGGCCGTGCTCGACCATGAACGGGACGTCGCGGGCGCGCACCTCGAGCGCGGCGCGGCTGCCGGGGCGGTCGCCCGCCGGGTCGTAGCCGAAGCCAGGGTCGAAGAAGCCGGCGTAGTGGGTGCGGAGCTCACCCGCGGTCGGGTCGTAGGCCATCATCTCGGCCGCGATCTGCGGCGGGATGCTGACCCCCTCGGCGGAGAGCAGGAGGTAGAAGATCTCCGGCTCGAGGACGATCTTGCCGCCCGGCTCGGGGAAGACCGGGTCCCAGTAGTCGCTGCGGCGGTAGGCGCGGATCTTGCCGAGGTCGACCGGCAGGCTGTTCTTCTTCGCCCGGTAGCCGACCACGCGATCGGCGGGGCCGGAGACGTCGAGGCTGAGGAAGAGGCCGTCGGCGACGGCCAGGTCCGCCTCGGCGACCGGCTCGGTGCCAAGGTAGAGGAGCGGGTCCTCGCCCTGCAGCTCGCGGATCCGCGCGTCGCCGAGGCGCACGTCGCCGCGGGCGAGCCGCAGCTGGTTAAGCGAGAGGCCGGTCCGCACCTGGACGGCGAAGGAGCGCGGCACGACCTCTAGGTAGAGCCGGCCGCGGTAGCCGGCGCGGATGTCGTCGAAGCGGTTGTGGCGGTCGGTGATCACCCGGGTGAAGACGTCGAGCCGGCCGGTCGAGCTCTTCGGGTTGGCCCGGGCGCGGACGTCGGCGGGCAGATCGAGCTGCTCGATCAACGGAACCAGGTAGGGCCGGTCGCGCTCCAGCACGGCGCCGTCCCGCAGGTCGACGCGCTGGAAGGCGAGCCCTTCGACCTTTTCCTCGACGGTCGAGTCGACGTCAGGAAGGAACGAGCAGCGCAGCGCCCAGGCTTCGTCGCCGAGGCGCAGATCGATGCTGGCGGGCTGGATCGCCTCGGGCCGGATGCGGTACTCGCCAGAGCTGACCCACTCGCGCTCGATCGCCGTCGCCAACGCCTGCGAAGGAAAGACACCCGCGCTCTCGGCCTCGCTCATCCGGCGGAGACTATTCGCCGCGCCCCCTCGGTGCCGAGGTGGGGAGCGAGGGCGAACTCGAGCACGTCGGGAGCCAGCGCGGTCAGGCTCGCGGTCTCCCCGGCCGCCACCCGGCGGCCGAGCAGCGAGGCGATGCCGCCGACCACCGCCTCGTCGATTGCCGGCGGGGCGGGCTCTCCGCCGGGCGGGTCCGGGGCACCTTCACGCAGCAGCGGGACGAAGCTCTCGATCGCGCTCCGGTAACGCTCGTGGATGTCGCGTCCGGCCCGCAGGCCCTCGGCGAGGAGGATCCCCGCGAGTGGCGGCTCGGCGGCGAGCAGCTCGAGCAGGGCGACGATGGCGGCGCGGACCCGACCCGGCCAGTCGACCGACCCGGCGCCGGCGCAGGCTTCGAGGACGACGGCGCGGACCCGTTCGACCGCCGCCTCGTAGGCGGCCAGGAAGCATTCGTCCTTGCTGCGGAAGTGCTTGTAGAAGTCGCTCTTCGAGACCGCAGCACGGGCGCCGATCAGCGATACCGTGGTCTTCTGGTAGCCGACTTCGTCGAGGGTGAGGATCAGCGCCGTGATCAACCGTTCGCGCTGGTTGCGGGCGACGAACTCCGGCGACAAGCCGTGACGGCCACGCGGCAGTCGATCCATCTCTGCATCGAATTGTGGCATCGTGCGGGCACATTCGCCCTCGGGTGACCGGTCACCTTTTTCCTACACTCCGGTACGGAGAAACGATGAATTCGGTCAGCTCCGGGAGGAGGGCCGGCGCCTTGGCGATGTCCCCGCGACGGACCTGCCGATGCATGATCCAGACCGTCCCGCCGACCAGCGCCTCCTCCAGTGTCGTCGGCCTTCCGGGCGCCGTCGGGGCCGCGTCGCGGAGCCGGGCGATGAAGCCATCGATGGCGGCGTCGTAGCGGGCGGCGGCGGCCGGGCCGGCGGTGGGGGCCTCGACCAGGGCGAGCCGCGCCGCCGCCGGATGGGCCGCGATGAACCCGAGCAAGGCGCGCAGAGCGGCTTCGGTGCGCGCTTCCCAGGCGGTGGGCGGGAGGCCGGCGCAGGCCGCCGCGATCTCGACCTCGGCGTCGGCAAGCGCCGTGTCGAAGGCGGCGAGGAAGAGGTCCTCCTTGCCCGTGAAGTTGTCGTAGAGCGTCTTGCGGGCGACGTGGGCGTGGCGCACCACGTCGGCGATCTTCGCCGCCTCGTAGCCCCGCTCGGCGCAGAGCTCCGACATCGCGTCGATCATCCGCCGCCGCTTGTGGGCGGCGACGAAATCCTGCGACAGCTGCGGCCGGGCGGCGCTCACCGATGCCCCCGAGGTCGTATGGGGGGCATGCGTTCCAGGATACCCAGTGTGTTCAACTGCATGCTCCACTCAATTTTTTTCTGGTACTGTTGAAAAACATCTCTCGTTTCGCTTAGGAACACAGCGATGCTCCTGTCACCTCTCGGTCGAGACCCAGCCCAGTCCTACACCACAGTCTCTTGGTCTCAGCCGACAAAAAGAGGATCAGCCAGGAAGCCTTGGTCGCCGCCCTCGGCGACCAGTGGCCCGCCGACCTGATCGAGACCGCCGTCGAGCTGCTCGCCGACAGCGGCAGCCGCTTCCCCTCCGGCCCGCGCCGCCTCCCCGGTGACCTCGTCAGGGCGATCCAGCGCGAGCGCCTCCTGGTCGGGATGGTGCGCGCGGCCTCCGAGGTCGGCTACCGGCAGTGCAACGTCCAGGACGTGATCGAACGGGCGGGGGTCTCCCGTCCCACCTTCTACGAGCACTTCTCCAACAAAGACGACTGCTTCCTCGCCGCCTTCGACACCAGCGCCCAGCGCCTGCGCGACCGGGTGGCGACGGCCGCCGCCGAAGGGGGCGACGTCTGGCGCGACCGCCTCCGCGGCGGCTTCGACGCCCTGCTCGCCTTCGCCGCGACCGAGCCCGAGGCGGCCCGCATGGTGATCGTCGAGGCCCGCGCCGCCGGCCCGCCCACGACCGACCGCCGCATCGCCCTCCTCGACCACTTCGCCGGCTGCATCGACAGCAAGGTCCGCGAACTCCTCCCGGCCGCCTACCGCCGCTCCCCGATCACCGCCTCCGGGGTCGTCGGTGGGATCGAATCCCTCCTCTACGCCCGCATCAACAAAGGCGAGCTGGACGACCTGCCCGCCCTCCTCCCCTCGCTCATGTACTTCGCCGTGCTCCCCTACGAAGGGCACCTGGCGGCGAGCGAGGAGCTCGGGCTCGGGCTCGGCTGACCAGCCGGTCGGAACGTAACCAGCGCGAAGCCTGACACGCATCGTTCTCCACATAGATCAGGCGGAGAGCACTCTGGCCAGCGAGATCCAAAAGCGCAGAGAATCTGTTTCATATAAGGATCTTTGATAGATCTAGATGATTGACGGATAGAAACGCTTAATGGATAATGAATCTTGATGGCCTTTGACCATGCGCTAGGCAGGGGATACATGTGATGGCGAACCAGTCCGAAAGAGCCGAGGCTCCGCCCAAATCAACGGTGGCTGACGGGATCTCCGGGATTGCCCGAGAACTCAAAAGGCTCGACGCTCCGCTCGGGTTCGGCGTCTGGGACCTGCAGACGGCTGACCGCCGCGGCGAAGCCATGAATGCCCTTAAGGGGACCGGCGGCCAACCGAAACATCTGAAAGACGGATACCAGTATGTAGGTGGCTTTCCTTCACATCGATGGAGAGTGGCGACGACGGATGAGCATTACAGAACTCTGAACTATGGGATAAGCCAGTTCCCTAGGACTTGGCACCCCGTGCGAGACGCCCTTGATCAGGCCTATCACTACGTAAGCATCGGCCCCGGCACCGGCGAGAAGGACAGGATCGTCCTGCGGCATCTCCAGTCGATGGCGTCGGATGAGACCGTCGTCTATGTCCCGATCGACATCAGCGGCGACCTTCTGAGAATCGGCCTTGACACTGCGCTACGCGATATCGACGATGATCGCGTAGAAGTTCTCCCGATAGAACTCGACATCACTGACGCCGAGGCGCTGCAAGGTCTCAAAATCATCATCCACGAGCTTACGGGGGATTCTCCGGTGCTCTACTCGTTGCTCGGCAACACGCTTGCCAATTTCAGTGATGATCGCCGCATGCTCAACCAGATCACCGAACTGCTGGCTTCTCCGCAGGACCGTCTATTTCTGGAACTCGCCACTACCCGCGAGGCAAATCCAAAACTGGCCGAACAAGCAGCTTCCGAGTACGAAGGAAGCCGAACTTTTCGAGATTTTGCGACTGCAGCGCTTCATGAGTATACCGACCTACCTTCCGGCTTTGGGACCGTACACCCAACGGCGGAAATCATCGACGATGATCAGGTGCTACGCATTACCACGCATCTCATTGCTGACAAGACGCTTCAAGTGTCAGTTAAGGATGGGGATGACTTCAAACTCAGCAAAGGAGAGCTAATCGAGCTTTACATCTCGCGCAAGTACACGCCGGATGCACTCGATCAACTCTGCGCCGGACTCAGTCGCGTAGCAAGCGGCCGACAAGGCTTTCGCAAAGGCGGATTCGGGATCGCGATGGAGCTACTGAGTGTTGCCGGGGTTGGCAACACGAAGAAAGCGCTGCACCCGGTCGCGGGGTCAGGTGCCGAAGGCTAGCCCCATATAGCCCGTGCGTAAGAGCATAAAGTGGGACACGGCGGTCAGCAGGCTGCTGTGGGGTCTGATTGCCTTGTTTGTGGTCGGTGGATTTGCGACTGCCGCCCGGGCTTCCTTCCATGAAATTAGACCCGAGCTAGTAGTCGAGAGTTGCTCATTCGCTTCAGCTCTCCTGCTGCTAGCCGTAGAGCAACGCACGGCACGCAACGCCGAGAGACGGACTGCCATACGTCACGCCACGGAGGAGTTGGTGGCTAATGCACATGTTCTGTGTGAAGGCCCGGTGATGATGAGCTTGGATGAACTGATCGAGAGGAGTCAGCAGCAGCAAACTGGCTTAAGGTTTTATTATCGACACCTTGCCACCGCCGCACTAAAATCGGCGTTGGTGGGAGGCGCCATTGATGGCAAGCGGGATAGTGAGTGCGTGGCTGCACTGAGCAAGTGGCTTGCTTCCGCAGAGGTCTGCAACACGCGCTTTGCCATGGCCGAGTTGCTGCTGTTCTTTCTTCCCTCAACTGTCGAAGCGATGCAGGAACGGCTTCAGCTACATATCGCGATCACCGCTGGTCCCTCAGTTAGACAGCGCCGATCCCTGACAGAGTTGGTTGAATCACTGAAAAGATTTCAGCAAGAAGGACTTCTGCCGGTTGAGAGTGGCAAACATCTGTCTGATATTGGCATGGTCATGAGGCGCTATGACAAGGCGAATGAAGTCGCTGAGGAAGTTGAAAAGCTACTTCGTGAGTAGTCCCTCTCAGGAGCGGACGTCTATCTTCCGGGCTGTCCTCGGCGCCGTGTCAGAGTTTCGCCCTCAAATCCCTGCGGTCACGTAGCCTGGCTGGCTGAACCCGTCGGCAGATCTCTGAGATTTGACGGAGGGGGTGGGATTCGAACCCACGAGCGCCTTGCGACGCCAACAGTTTTCGAGACTGCCCCGTTCAACCACTCCGGCACCCCTCCAGGGCAACTGCGGACTGGTGATCCTAGGTCATCTGGCCCGTCGGACCGGCTTCCGGCCGGAGCTCGTCGAAGCGCCGGGTGGGCAGGTTGCGGGTGCCGAGGAGGGCGACGAGGACGAGGCCGGCGGCAAACAGGAACGCCGTCTTCAGGGCGCCCAGTTGGGCGTCTTCGTAGTCGTCGACCAGCTCGTCGACGGTGGCGGGCTTGACCCCGGCGGCCTCCGCCCCCGCCTTCACCTCGCTCGCCGGGACGAAGCTGGTGCCGGCGCTGATGTGCACCGCCACCTGTTCCTTGACCGGCGCCTCGATCCGCGGGTTGGCCTGGACGTTGGCCGAGAAGGCGGAGATCAGGCCGGTGATCACGACGGCGCCGAGGAAGGCGGTCCCCAGCGAGGAGCCGATCTGCGCGGCGGTGTTCTGCAGGCCCCCGGCCTCGCTCCGCTCCGCCTCGCCGACCGAGGACTGGACCACGTTGCCGAGCTGGGAGACGACCAGCCCGATGCCGATGCCGAAGACACCCATCGCGATCAGGAAGGAGGCGTTGTCGAGCTGCGGCTCGATCGTGTCGAGCAACAGCAGGATCGCGACGAAGACGATGCCGAGGCCGACCCGGACGATGAGGCGAGCGGGGAGCCGCTTCGCCAGTGCCGAGCCGGCCAGCGCCGCGGCGAAGAGCCCGGCCGAGGCGGGCAGCATGCGGACACCGGTTTCGAGCGCGTCCAGCCCCTGCACGACCTGGAGGAAGAGCGGCACGGTGAAGAAGACGCCCATCAGGATCAGGTTCTGGGAGACGAGGGTGGTCAGCCCGCCGCGCATCCGCGGCCGGGCGAGCAGGCCGAGGTGGACCAGCGGTTCCTCGCCTCGCGCCTCGCGGCGGCGCTCCCACCAGGCGAAGCCGGCGAGGACCAGCCCACCGGCGGCGATCGCGAACGGGGTCAGGGAGAAGCCGAACGGTTCGAGCGGCGAGTTGCGGGGGTGGATCCAGCCCCAGTTGCTGGCCTGCAGCACACCGAAGACGATCAGCCCGAGGCCGAGCGCGGAGAGGACGCTGCCGACCCAGTCGAGGCTCGGCCGCGGACCGGTCGACTTCTCGTCCTCGAGCAGGCGCAGCCCGGCGAAGATGCCGAGCGCGACGACGACCTCGCCGGCGAAGACGACCCGCCAGCTCAGCTCGGTGGTCGCCCAACCGCCGAGGATCGGGCCGACCGCGATGCCGGCCCCGGCGATCCCGCCGAGCACGCCGTAGGCGACCGCCCGTTCCTGCCCCTGGAAGTTGGCGGCGACGAGGGCGACCATCGCCGGCAGCACCAGCGCCGCGCCGATCCCCTCCAGGATCGACCAGCCGAAGGTGAGGCTGGCGACGTTCCAGGAGGCGGCGGTGAGCGCCGAGCCCGCCCCGTAGATACAGAGACCGATCGCGAACGCGCGCCTGCGGCCGAGCAGGTCGCCGAGCTTGCCGCCGGTCAGCATCAGCCCCGCCATCACCAAGGCGTAGAGGGCGATCACCGCCTGGATCGTCGTCACCGTCGTTTCGAAGTCGTGGACCAGCTGGGAGATGGCGACGTTCATCACGGCCTGGTCGAGGACCATCAGGAACTGCGCAGCGCCGAGCACGGCGAGGACGGGCCACTTGGACATCGCCGTCAAAGCTATCCGGGCCGGCGGCCGGCCGCCGAGGACGCCGGCCTAGCTAGGCTCTGACGACCCCGGAGAGGTGTCCGAGTGGCTTAAGGAGCGCGATTGGAAATCGCGTGGGCGGGGTTAACTCGCCTCGTGGGTTCGAATCCCACCCTCTCCGCTGCGGAGATTTGAGGGCGCCTCGCGGGCTCCGATCGCCGCGGTGCCCGGGGACCTCAGCGCCTGGCGGCGAAGAACTGGCGCAGGAGGGTCGCGGCCTCGGCGGCGCGGACGCCGGCGATCACCTGGGGGCGGTGGTTGAGGGCGGGCTCGCCGAGGACGTCGAGGACGCTGCCGGCGGCGCCCGCCTTCGGGTCGGGGGCGGCGAAGACGACGATCGGGATGCGGGCGAGGACGATCGCGCCGGCGCACATCGCGCAGGGCTCGAGGGTCACGTAGAGGGTCGTGTCGGCGAGGCGCCAGCCACCGAGGGCAGCGGCGGCGGCGCGGATCGCCAGCACCTCGGCGTGGGCGGTCGGGTCGCCGCGCAGCTCGCGCTCGTTGCCCGCGGCGGCGAGGGGCTCGCCGTCGCGCAGCAGGACGGCGCCGATCGGGACGTCGCCGTGCTTCTCGGCGCGGCGCGCCTCGGCCAGGGCCAGATCCATCCCCCGCGCATGGGCCGCCGTCTCCTGCTCAGGGAAGTTCTGTTCCTCGTCCGCCATCCGATGCAGGAGTATCCCGCCTGGAACTTCGAGCCGAAGCGGGTGTTCGAAGTGGAACCGGCAATGCATCCGTCATCAAGGAAATCGGCTCTGGGAGCGGCGCTCCTCGGCGCGCTCGCGCTGCTCGGCGCGCTACCCGGAGGCGCGGCGGCGAAGAACGCGGTCGGCCAGGAGCGCTCCTTCGCGCCACGGCGGGTGGTCGTCAAGTTCGCGGGCGAAGCGCGCGGGCACGCGGTCGGCCTGCCGCGTGGCACCGGGGTGATCGCCACCGCGCGCGCCCTGCGCGCCAAGCCCGACGTCGAATACGCGGTGCCCGACTACGCCGCGACCGCCTCGGCGACCGAAGTCGAACCGTACGACCCCGACGACGACGGCGTCCTCAACCTGGCACCGGGGAAGACGCCGACGCCCGGCTACTGGGCCTACCGGCAGTGGAACTTCCTGCCCTATGCCGCCACGGGCGCGAACGCGAAGCTGCCGACCTCGCCGGGCGGGATCGACGTCGCCGGCGCCTGGGCCAACCTGATCGCCGACGGGCGGCCCGGCGGCCAGGGCATCGTCGTCGCCGTCCTCGACAGCGGCATCGCCTACCGCGACTGGAAAAAGGATTACCTGCGCAGCCCCGACTTCTCGGCCGAAGAGTTCGTCCCCGGCAAGGACTTCGTCACCCGTGGCCGGCCGCCGCTCGACGCCAACGGCCACGGCACCTTCGTCGCCGCCACGATCGGCGAGCAGACCGACAACGGGGTCGCCCTCACCGGCATCGCCTACGGCGCCAAGCTGATGCCGGTCCGCGTGCTCGACCGCCGCGACGAAGGCTATGCGAACAGGATCGCCGAAGGGATCCGGTTCGCGGTCCGCAAGCATGTCGACGTGATCAACATGAGCTTCAACTTCAACTGCGGCGCGAAGGTGCCGCAGGTCGACGAAGCGCTGCGCGAAGCCTACGAGCACGGCATCGTCACGATCGCCTCCGGCGGCAACTTCGACCCCAAGGCGAAGCACAACTGCGTCTCCCAGCCCGCCACCGGGCCGCACGTGATCGGCGTCGGCGGCACCACCGAGGGGGGGTGCATCGGCTCCTACTCGCTGCCCGGCAAGGGGATCGACGTGGTCGCGCCGGGCGGCGGCGGGGCGGCCTCCGGCTGCCCCTCGGTGCTCTCGCGGCCGATCTACCAGGTGACGCTGCGGGCGGGGACCACCGACGACTTCGCGATCCCGAGCAGCGCCGGGAGCGGCTACGAAGGCACCTCGATGGCCGCGGCACACGTCTCCGGGACGGTGGCGCTGATGCTCGCCTCCGGGGTCATCCCAGGAAGCCTCGGGCCGGAGGCGCGGGTGCGGGCGGTGACCCAACGGCTGAGGACCACGGCGCGCAGCCTCGGCTATCCACGCAACGTCGAGGGCGCCGGGCTGATCGACGCGGCGCGGGCGACGGCGCCCTGAGCCTGGCGGTCGATGCCGAGGCCGCGGCCTACTTCTTCAGTTCTTCCGCCAATTTTTCTTCGAGCTGTTTCTTCAAGGTGGCCTGGGTCGCCAGTTCGGCTTCGCCGCCGGTCAGCGCGACGGTCCCGAGGCCTGGCAGTTCCACCGCCAGCGTCCCGGTGAGGCTGGTCGAGCCGTCGGCGGCGCGGACGAAGCCGGCGCTGCCGCTGAAGGGCCCGGCCGCCGGCGCGCTCACCGTCGCCGTGGTGAGGGAGTCGTCGTAGAGGAGGTTGCGCGATTCGCCCAGCGCACCTGCACTGCGGATGATCGTGATCTTGCCCGCCTTTTCGTAGGCGAAGGCGAAGAAGAGCAGCCGGTCCCCGCGCGGCGGCAGGTGCCTGACCTTCTTCGCCAAGCTCGGAAGCTTGGCGAAGAAGGGCGAGGCGGTGAAGGAGAGGCCCTTCCGCGGCGATCCCTGAAGGGCGACCGATTCCTGTTCCCGCCGGCGCTCGGACTTCGACTGGCTGAATTCGCACTGGATCTTTTCCCGGCTGACGGCGAGCGGGTCGCCGATCCCGCCCGCGGCGGATCTCGCCCGGACCTTGGTGTAGCCACGTTCGCCATGGAAATCGATCGTGCCGACGAAATGGCCGAGCCGGGCGCTGACGCTCGGCGGCCGGTTCTTCAAGCACTTCGGCGGCACCTTGACGGTCCGTTCGCGGCCCGACGGCACGAAGTGGACCGCGATCCTGCCGAGTTTGCCGAGGTTCGCCCGGATCGAGTTCGGGGTCACCTTCCCTTTGACCATGTACAGGGCGTTCGCGCCCGGAGCTTCCGCCGACAGTTCGACCTCACCGAAGCCGGGGTCGGCGGAGACGGTGATCGTGTAGCCGTCGGTGCCCTGGACGGTGAATTCCTCGGCACACACGTAACTCACGCTGAGGATGATGTGACGGATCGGGCACGCTTCTTCCGAGGGCGAGACGATCGGATGGGTCGGGCCCGCCGCAGCTGCGCTCGGCGCCATCAACAGCAGTGTCAGGCAGGCAAGCGCGAGGAGACCGCGGCAGCACCTCCTCCGGGTGGCCATCGCTCAGGTCGTGCGGACGATGATCACACTGCAGGGAGCGTGATGGGAGACGTTGTTGGGCACGCTGCCGAGGAAGTAGCGGCGCGCGCCGGTCATGCCTTTGTTGCCGACCACGATCAGGTCGGCCTTGATCTCTTCGGCGACGTTGAGGATCGCCTCGGCGGGATCGCCCTCCACCGGGTGGGTCTGCACCTCGATGCCGGCGGCGCGGGCCTTGGCGGCGGCGGCGTCGAGGACCAGGTTGACGTCCTCGCGCGGGCCGATCTGGTTCTGGATGTCGGCGGGGGCGCCCTCCTGCTCGCCGCGGACGCGACGCCCGGAGACCGGGTGGAAGGCGCTGACGACGCCAAGCGTCGCGCCCGTCAATTTCGCCAGGTCGATCGCCTGCCGCACCGCCTCTTCCGCCGTGTCTGAGCCGTCCGTCCCGACCACGATCCGAGTGAACAAGCCGCCTCCCTCCGCCAAACCGCCTCCCTCCGCCAGGGTCACCTGTACGACGTCGATACTAGCCGCCTAACCGCCGTATTCGGCGCGGTGGGACTCGATGAAGCCCGGCGGCAGGCCGTGGAAGCGGTCGCCCATGATTTCTTCCGGCGTGGTCGAGAGCTGCACCACCGCGATCACCATCGAGGCGACCAGGCAGACGAAGAGGACGACCAGGCCGATTCTCCACAGGTAGGGCACAGGTGAACCCTAGGCGGTTAGGCTGGGCCGCATGGCGTTGGAACGGGTTGCCGACGGAGTGTGGCTGCTGCGCGGGGACCTGCGGGGCGCGATGAACGTCTACTTCGTCGAGGACGGCGACGGGGTCGTCCAGTTCGACGCGGGGACCAAGCCGATGCGCAAGGAGGCGGCGCGGACGGCACAGGAACTGGGTGGGCTGAAGCGGGTGGTGCTGGGGCATGCCGACGCCGATCACCGCGGCACGGCGCCCTACCTCGGCGTGCCGGTCTTCTGCCATCCCGACGAAATCACCCGCGCCGAAGACGAGGCGGCGGTGACGCCCTACTTCGACCTCTCGCTGATCGAGGTGGCGCCGGTGCGCTGGATCTACCCGACCCTGCTGCGGCGCTGGGACGGCGGTCCGGTGAAGATCGCCGGCACCGTCGCCGAGGGCGACGAGGTGGCGGGCTTCAAGGTCCTCCACTTCCCCGGTCACGCACCCGGGCTGATCGGGCTCTGGCGCGAGAGCGACCGCGTCGCGCTGGTCTCCGACGTCGTCTACATGGTCGACTCGGCGCGACTGAAACCGCTGCCGCACGGCGAGGCCAGCGTCCCTCATCCCGCCTTCAACTGGGACCACGAGAAGGCGAGAAGCAGCCTGCGGCGGCTGGCGGAGCTCGAACCGCTGGTGGTCGGCGCCGGGCACGAGCGGCCGCTGCGCGGCGAGGGGCTGCGGGCGACGCTCGAGGCCGCCGCCGAGAAGTACTGAGCGCGGGCCGGCGCGGGCGCCCCGGGCAGCGCACCGGGCGCGGCTCTGCCATAGGTTTGCCTGCTGATGATCGGTACCTACGCCTCGGCGGCGCTGATCTGCCTGGCCTCCCTTCTGGTCGGCAGGGCGATCTTCTCCCTGGCCGGGCGGCGCGAGTGGTGTTGGCTCGAGCCCGCCGTCGGCTACGCGGCGATCCTCGCCGTCTCCGGCATCCTGGCGCGGGCGCCCGGGCACGGCACGACGGCGACGCTCGGCATCGTCGGCCTGATCGTCGTCGCCGCGGTCGTCGCCTGGCGGCTGCGACCGTACCGGGCGCCGACGGGAGCGCTCGCGGTCGGCCTCGCGGCGGCGCTCGTCGTCGCCCTGATCCTCTCCTTCCCCTTCGCCGTCACCGGCCGCTGGGGCCTCCTCGGGGTCGGCTTCAACAACGACCTCGGCCTGCACCTCGCCTGGTCGGAGTGGCTGCGCAGCGGGGTCGGTCCGGCGCCCGATCCGGGCTACCCGCTCGGCCCCCACGGCCTCGCCGTTGCCGTCGCGGCGTTCCCCGGCCTGAGCCTCGGCCAGGCGTTCATCGGCCAGATCTTCGCGATCGGCATCCTCACCGGGCTTGCCGCGCTCGGGGCGCTGCGCGAGATCGCCGCCTGGCGGCGGGTGCTCGGCGCGGCGCTGGTCGCCTGCACCTACATGGCGGCCTCCTACTTCGCCCAGGCCGCCTTCAAGGAGACCGCCGAGGCGCTCTTCGTCCTCACCGTCGCGATCTTCCTGATGCGGCCCGATCCGCCGCCGCGCGGCGCCTGGCCGCGGATCGGCTGGGCGCTGCCCTGGGTGGCGCTGGCCGGCGGCGTCTTCTTCTGTTACTCGTTCGCCGGGATCGCCTGGCCGGTGGCGATCGTCTTCTTCTGGGCTCTCGCCCAGCCCGCCACCTGGCGGGCGCTGCGGCCGGGGCGGGTGCTGCGGATCCTGCTGAGGCCATGGGTGCTGATCGGCGTCCTCGTCCTCGTCGCCCTCGGCATCGCGCTCACCGTCGCCGGGCCGTTCGGCTTCGGCTCGAGCTTCAACGAAGTCGCCGGCAGCAACACCTACGGGCCGGTCTCGCCGGTCGAGACGCTCGGGATCTGGCCCGCCGCCAACTACCGGCTCGACGCCGTCGGCGGCGCGCCGCTGCCCGGCCTGATGGGCGCGATCGCGGTGCTGGCGCTGCTCGCCGGGGTCGGCTGGTGGGTGCAGCGCCGCGAAGCGGCGGTGCCGATCGCGCTCGGTGCGGGCGCGCTCCTCTACATCGTCTCCCTTCCCTTCACCGGCGACTACTCCCAGGCCAAGGCCCTGATGATCATCGCCCCGCTGACGATGCTGGTGATCATCCGGCCCCTGGTCACGCAGTTCGGCCGACGGGCCGAACACCGGACAGATGGTCCGGATTCCGGCCCATCGGCAGGAGGGGCGCGCGGGAGCGTGACGGTGGGGCGGCTCGCGTGGTCGGCGCTCGCCGTCGTGTTCGTGGCGGGGGCGGTGTGGTCGACCTTCCTGGCGCTGCGGGACGCGCCGGTGGGGCCGCCCGGGCATGGGGCGCAGCTGAAGGCATTCCTGCCGATCGTCCACGGGCAGCCGGTGCTCTACGCCGGGCAGGACCGCTACGCCGCCTATGAGCTGCTCGGCGCCGACACCCACGTGCCCCTGGTCGAGTTCCCCGACGAGAAAGTCTCGCCCAACCCGGAAAAGCCGTTCGACACCGGCGATGCCTACTCGCCGATCGACTTCGACTCCTTCAACCGCGGCACGCTCGACCGCTTCCCCTACGTGATCACCAGCCGCGGCGCCTGGAACAGCGAAGCGCCGCCCAACTTCAGGCGGATCGCGAAGACCGCGGACTTCATCCTCTGGGAACGGACCGGCCAGACGCCGCGCCGGCGCCACGTCCTGCTCGAGGGGACCGAGGCCGCGGCCCGCGCCCACTGCAACTCGCCCGAGACCCGCATCCTGCTCGAGAGCGGCGGCACCGCGACGGTCTTCGGCGAATCGACGATCGGCACCAAACCGGAGTGGTCCGACGGCTCGATCCTCGGCAACGGCGAATCGACCTCCCAGTCGCTCAAGTTGCCCGCCGGCAACTGGTACCTCTCGATCCAGTACTTCTCCCCCTTCGCCCTCTCACTCACTGCGCCGGGCTTCAAGGAAGAACTGATCGCCGCCCTCGACGGCCAGCGCCCGAGCTCGATCAGCCTCAACAACAACGGCCAGTTCTGGCCCGCGGGCAAATTCCACAGCAAGGGCGGCAAGGTCCGATTCACCGTCCACGCCGCCCCCGCCGACTGGATCCAGAGCCTCACCGGCTACGACGGCAAGGCCTACGTCGGCGAGATCGTCGCCACCAAGGCCGAACCGCGCCGCACGATCCCCCTCTCACAGGCCTGCGGCGAATGGATCGACAACTACTCGAGCACCCAGGCGCCCTGAGGCGCGGCGGCCTAGATGGTTGATTCAACGGGGCCCCTCCGGCCGTCCGAGGTGCGTCCCGGGCGTCTCGTGGCGACCCCGGCAGGGTGTGGCCGCCACGAGACGCCCGGGACGTGAGGGGTCCGTAGGGAAGTTCACACGGAGGTACGGAAGGTGCCGAGGACGTCACAGATCCTCATGCGTCTCCTCACCGATCCGGAGGGTCCTGCCACGACCGTGCACTTGAGCCGCCCATAGGCGGCTCAAGTGCACGGTCGTGAGAGGCCTGATGAGGAAGACGCAAGGAACCGTGGACTTACCTGGGTCTTCCTCACAGATCACAGGCTTTCGTGGAGGAACACGCGCCTCTCTCTCCCCAGAGCACGCCGATCCCACGCCCTCTCCCGAACCCTCGGCCGTCCCGGCCACGGCCACACCCTGCCGGGGTCGTGGCCGGGACGGCCGCGTCCCTGCCCTTCGGGCGCCAGCTCCCCGAGCCCGCGAAATCAGTCGTCTAGATCGCCTTGGCGGCGAGGCGCTCGGGACTGATCCGGACCACGTCCCAGACCAGGTCGAGCTTCTCCAGCCCGTCGATCACCAGCGCCGAGATGTCGAGCTGGCGGGCGCCGACGCCATGGGTGGCCGAGGTCGGGAAGGCGTGGTGGGTGTTGTGGAAGGCCTCGCCGAGGGTCGGGATCGCGATCAGCGCCAGGTTGCGCGACTGGTCGCCGGTCTCGAAATCGCGGCGGCCGAAGAAGTGGCAGAGCGAGTTGATGCTGTAGGTGAAGTGATGGAGGACGAAGACGCGGACGAGGCCGCCCCAGAGCAGGCCGGTGAGGCCGGCGACCAGCGTCCCCCCGATCGCCCAGCCGAGCGCGAACGGCAGCAGCAGCCCCAGCGTCGCCCAGAGCAGGAAGGTGCGATCGACCCAGGAGATGATCGGGTCGGCGATCAGATCGGGGGCGAAGCGTTCCTTGTTGCCGCGCTGGGTGTGGATGAAGATCCAGCCGACGTGGGCGTGGACGAGGCCGCGCAGCGCGCCGCTCCAGCCGTGGCCGTGATCGACGTGGGGGCTGTGCGGGTCGCCCTCGCGGTCGGAGAAGGTGTGGTGCTTGCGGTGGTCGGCGACCCAGGAGATCACCGGCCCCTCGATCGCCGCCGAGCCGAGGATGCCGAGCAGGCCGTGCAGCCAGCCGTAGGTTTTGAACGAACGGTGGGTGAGGTGGCGGTGGAAGCCGACCGTGATCCCCAGCCCGGTCACCACATACATCCCGGCGAAGAGGAAGAGGTCGAACCAATGCAGCGCACTCCCCCAGACCTGCCAGGCGGCGAGAAAGAGCGCGACGAATGGGATCAAGGTGACGAAGCCGGTGATGATCCGGTCGCGAGTCTCGTTCTCGACCGGCTGGATGTCGCCCGGAAGGGGGCCGTTCTCGGGCATGGCCGGCGATGATAGGGACGCTCGCCGGCATTTGGCCAGGGCTCCTTAAACATTTAGATTGAGCGTTCGAGCCGTTTCCGGCGCCGAGTGAACGCTAGGGTCCCGCACCGATGCCGTTTGCCAACACCGCACCGCTGCGCCGCGAGATCGCCGCGCGCATCCCCGACCGCCCCTTCACCGTGCGCTTCTGGGATGGCTCCGTCCTCCCCGCCACCGCCGGCGAGGGCCCGACCTTCACGGTGCGCTCGCCACGCGCCGCGGCCCACGCGCTGCGCGCGCCGGGGCAGCTCGGGCTCGGCCGCGCCTACGTCTCCGGCGAGCTCGAGGTCGACGACATCGACGCGGTGATCGCCCTGCTCGACGGCTGGCAGCCGCCCTCCCTCGACGGCGCCGACAAGCGCGCCCTGCTGATCGGCGCCGTACGCGCCGCGGGGATCACCGCACCGCCGCCGCGCCCCGCCGCCGAGCTCGTCCCCAGCGGCCGCCGCCACAGCAAGGAGCGCGACGCCCGCGCCGTCCGCCATCACTACGACGTCTCCAACGAGTTCTTCTCGCTCTTCCTCGACGAGTCGATGACCTACAGCTGCGCGGTCTTCAGCCAGGGCGGTGCGACGACGCTCGAGGAGGCGCAGGTGACGAAGCTCGAGATGGTCGCCCGCAAGCTCGCGATCCAGCCCGGCGAGCGGGTGCTCGACGTCGGCTGCGGCTGGGGCAGCTTCGCGATCCGCGCCGCCAAGGAGCACGGCGCCGAGGTGGTCGGCATCACGCTGTCGGCGCCGCAGGCCGAGGAGGCGCGCCGCCGCGCCGAGGCGGCCGGGGTCGGCGACCGGGTCGACATCCGGGTGATGGACTACCGCGACCTGATCGGCGAACGCTTCGACGCGATCTCCTCGATCGGGATGGCGGAGCACGTCGGCGCGGTCCAGATCGACGAGTACGCGCAGACGCTGGCGGCGCTGCTCGAGCCGGGCGGCCGGCTCCTCAACCACGCGATCGCCCGGCTGCGCCACACCGACGCCGAGGCGGGGGCCTTTTCGGAGCGCTACGTCTTCCCCGACGCCGCGCCGCTCCACCTCTCACGGGTGCTGCTGGCGCTGGAGCGGGCGGGCTTCGAGGTCCACCACGTCGAGGACTTCCGCCTCGACTACGCCGAGACGCTCCGCCACTGGGCCGAGCGCCTCGACGCGAACCTGGAGCGGGCGACGCAACTCGCCGGGCCGGAACGGATCCGCGTCTGGCGCCTCTATCTGCGCGCCGCCCGCAACGGCTTCGAGAAGGGGTTCACCTCGATCTACCAGGCGCGCTGCGAGCTGTCCTAGGTGCTCAGGTCAGCTGGTTGATGCGGATCAGGTTCCCGGCCGGGTCGCGGACGGCGCAGTCGCGGATGCCGTAGGGCTGGTCGGTCGGCTCTTCGACCACGTCGACGTCGGCGGCGGCGAGCTGCTCGAAGACGCCGTCGAGATCCTTGCTGGCGAACGTGATCCGGCCGTAGCTGCCCTTCGCCATCATCTCGGCGATCGTGCGGCGCTCGTCGTCGGTGACGCCGGTGTCGGCCTCGGGTGGATAGAGGACGATCGAGACCCCGGGCTGGTCGGGCGGGCCGACCGTCAGCCAGCGCATCCCGCCGTAGCCGACGTCCTGCCGCAGCTCGAAGCCGAGCAGGTCGCGGTAGAAGGCGAGCGCCGCGTCGCCGTCGGTGTGGGGGAGAAAGGCGGAATAGATGTTGATGTCCATGGTCAGGCTCCTTCGCTGTCGGCCTTCAGGTTCGCCAGCCCCTTCTCGAAGACCGGCCCGATCATCCTGTCCATCGATCTGAAGATCCCCATCAGCTTGGTGGTGGTCGTCGACCGTCCCACCATCGACCAGGTGACCGAGGTGCCCTCGCCGACGGGGGCGAGCGAGAAGGTGACCTCGGCCCGCGACTTCGTCGGCTTGAAGTTGCGCTGGTCGATCACCACCTTTTGGCCGGGAACCGCCTCGACCATCTCCATCAGCCCGGCCCCGGCTTTCATGTTGCCGGACCAGTGGTAGATCGAGCCCGGCCCGGAGGCCGGTCCTTCGAAGGTCCGCCGCATCTCCGGATCGAGCTCCTCGAACGGGGACCAGGCGGACCAGCGATGGAAGTCGACGATCCGCTCGTAGACGGCCGCGGGCGGTGCGTCGATGGTGGTGCTGCGCTCGACCGTGAACGAGGCGGCCATGCGGAACTCCTTTGATCTGTGGACGGGGCCACGCTAGCCGGGGCCGGCTGCGCTGACTTCTCGATTCCTGACCGATGCTGCGACCCTGGTCGGTCTGGTGACCTGCCGGGAGAGGCACGAGGGCATCTCCGCGGTTGCCCGGTCCGCCTCCGCCCGTCGGTAGGCGCCGGGTGGCATCCCGACGAGTTCGGTGAAGCGGGTGGTGAAGGTGCCGAGCGAGGAGCAGCCGACCTCGAAGCAGACCTCGGTCGCGCTGAGGTCGCCGCGCCGCAGCAGCGCCATCGCCCGCTCGATCCGACGGGTCATCAGGTAGCTGTAGGGCGACTCGCCGTAGGCGGCGCGGAACTGCCGGCTGAGATGTCCGGACGACATATGCGCCCCACGGGCGAGCGCCTCGACGTCGAGCGGCCGCGCGTACTCGCGATCGATGCGGTCCCGCACCCGCCGCAGCCGCGCCAGGTCCCCAAGCCGTGCTTCCGAGCTTTTCCGCCACATATGGCGGGGAAGCTCGGAAGCACCGCGGAGTGCTTCCGAGCTTGGCGGGTCATATGACCCTGCAAACTCGGAAGCACGCGTCGCGGCACGCGTCATGCGGGGAAGCCGCTCGTGACGTCGGCGATCGCCCAGTCGGCGCCCGCCGCTTCCTGTTCGGCGACCGAGTAGGCGCCGGTGGCGACGCCGACCACGCGGATGCCGGCGCCGTGGCCGGCGCTGACGTCGCGCGGCGTGTCGCCGACCGCGATCGTCGCGGCGAGGTCGAGCGGCGCGCCCGCCACCTCTCCCCCCCGCTCGATCGCGCGCTGCGTCACCTTGACCCGGTCGCGGTCGTCGGAGCCGTAGCCGCCGAAGGTGAAGTATCTGTCGAGGTCGCCGCGGACAAGCTTGATCCGCGCCGCGGGCTCGACATTGCCGGTGACGATCCCCTGCACGACGCCTTCCCCGGCGAGCCGCGGGAGGATCTCGGCGATCCCCGGCTTCACTTCGTAGCCCGTCGATTCGGCCACCGCGTCGGGCATGTGCTCAAGGTATTTGGCGACGACCTTCGCCTGCTCCTCCGACGTGCCCTGTCGCCCGATCACCTCGTCGAAGATGATCTCGGTGATTTCCGGGTCGGTCATCCCGGCCCGGGTGTGTTCGTCGATGTTGGCTTCGACCCCGTAGAGCTCCTCGAAGGCACGTTGCCAGGCGACCGCACCGGCGCCGCCCGTGGAGATGAGCGTCCCGTCGATGTCCCAGAGGACCGCCCTGATCTGACCCGCCATCGCGAGGGACGCTAGCCGATCGCGCTCAGCTGTTCCTTATGCGCCTATATGGCGCATAAGGAACAGCTGGTGGCTAGCTGTCGTGTTCGAGCATGTCGCTCTGCGCCAGTACGTAGAGCAGGAAGAGCGCGGGCAGGACCAGGACGCAGGCGATGCCGAAGACGACGAAGATCGCGCTCAGGGTGGCGTCGGGGGCGGCGGCCTGGCTGATCGTCAGCGAGGTCGGCAGCAGGTAGGGGAACTGGGCGA
Source organism: Solirubrobacterales bacterium (assembly GCA_035500835.1). GTDB lineage: Bacteria > Actinomycetota > Thermoleophilia > Solirubrobacterales > 70-9 > VAYN01. The sequence continues at coordinate 26,291 of DATJWW010000063.1, forward strand.
CGAACCAGCCCCAGATCACCGCCACCACGGCGCCCGCGGCGAGCGGGCGGAGGAGCGACCGGCCGCCGCTCAGCAGCACGCCGAGCATGCCGATGCCGCAGACCGCCGAGATGATCACCAGCGGCAGCCCCTCGTGGACGAGGCGGTTGTAGACGTAGTGGCCTTCGGAGTGCAGGGCGATTAATCCGACGACGGCGAAGATCCCGGCGACGGCGGCGGCGGCCAGCGCCCGTTTCTCGAAGTAGCTCTCCATCTCGTGGTCCTCGGCGCGGCGCGCGTCGCCGACCAGGAAGACGGCGGCCAGGTAGGCGCTGGTGGCGACGAACATCGCGCCGATGAAGAGCGGCAGCGGCTGGAGCCAGGTCGAGAAGGCGTCTCCGGCGCCATTCGCGGGGACGTTGCCGGCGGCGATCGCGCCGACCACGGTGCCCATGAAGAACGGCGTGATCACCGAGGAGAGGGCGAAGGTGGCGCCCGCGGCGCGGCGCGCCTCCAGCCCTTCGACCGCTTTGCGGAAGGCGAAGCCGCAGCCCCGCAGGACGATCCCCAGCGCCGCCAGCGTCAGCGGCACGTAGAGGGTGGTGAAGATCGCGCTGAAGGCCTGCGAGAACGCCGTCCAGAGCACGACCAGGATGAAGATCAGCCAGACATGGTTTGCCTCCCAGACTGGGGTCAGCGCGCGCTGGATCAGCATCCGCGGCCGCTCCCCCTTCTCCGGCCCGCCCGCGATCAGGTCCCAGAAGCCGCCGCCGAAATCGGCGCCGCCGAAGATCGCGTAGAAGGTGGCGCCGGTCCAGAGGATCACGGCCGCGGCGGTGCTCATGAGGCCACCCCGCTCACGCCCCGACCCCCGCGGTCGGCGGCCCGTAGGGGGAGGCGACGTCCCCGGCGCCCTCGGCATCCTCGCGCCAGCGCTTCGACATCCGCCGCAGGACGAGGATCGCGATCGTCCCGATCGCTCCGTAGAGGAGCAGCGTGAAGGCGAACGCCGCCCAGAGGCCGCTCGCCTGGGTCACCGCTTCCGAGGTTTTCATGTAGCCGTTGACGATCCACGGTTGGCGGCCGACCTCGGTGACGATCCAGCCCGCCCACAGCGCCAGCACCGCGCCCGCGCCGGAGACCGCCACGGCGCGCAGGAACCACCGCGTCTGCGGGATGTCGCGCCGCCGCCACCAGGACCAGAGCAGCCAGAGGCCGAGCAGCAGCAGCGCCGTGCCGATCCCGACCATCGCGTCGAAGGAGAGGTGCAGGAGGGTGTTGGCCGGCGGCCGTTCGTCCTTGGGGATCGAGTCGAGCCCGGTCACCTTGGTGTCGGGGCTGAAGCCGACCAGGAAGGAGTCGAGATCCGGGATCGGGATCGCCAGCTTCACCCCGTCCGAGGTGCAGATGCCGCCGATGTACTCGGTCTGGTGCCCGCCGGTTTCCTGGATGCACTCCATCCCCGCGAACTTGGCGGGCTGGTCGTTGGCGACGGAGCGCGCCGCGGTGTCGCCGACCAGGAGCTGGAACGGGGTCGCGATGCAGGCGATCGTCAGCGGGATCAGGAGGCCGAGCCGGTGCAGCCGGTCGCGCCGTCCTTTCAGCATCCCGACCGCGTAGATCGAGGCGACCAGGAAGCCGACCACCATGTAGGCGGCGAGGATCATGTGCGGGACCTCGTAGGGCGTCGCCGGGTTGAAGATCACTTCGATCGGTTCGACCGAGGTCACCTTGCCCGCCGCGTCGAGGACGAAGCCCTGTGGCTGGTTCATCCAAGAGTTGGCGGCGACGACCGAGAAGGCGCCGCCGATCCCGGTGAAGAACATCGGCACGCCGGACCAGAAGTGGGCCCATGGCGACAGCCGCTTCCAGCCGTAGATGTAGATCGCGAGGAAGATCGCCTCGAGGAAGAAGAAGAGCCCCTCGATCCCGAAGGCGACCCCGAAGGCCGCTCCGAACCGTTCCATGAAGTGCGGCCAGAGCAGGCCGAACTCGAAGGTGAGGACGGTGCCGGTGACGGCGCCGACCGCGAAGGTGACCGCCATCGCCTTCGACCAGCGCTGGGCGAGCTCGAGCGCGTCGTCGTTCTTACGCCTCAGGCCGATGTAGTTGGCGACCAGGATCGTCGCCGGCAGGGCCACGCCGAGGCAGGAGAGGACGATGTGGAAACCGAGGGTGAAGGCCATCTGCTCGCGGGCGGCGAGCAGATTGCTACTTGCCGACACAGCTGTCGGAAGCGCACCGAGCAGGGCCATGGGAGCGGAACGCTACTCCCCGCGCAGGCGCCTGTCTGTGACGGATTAGATCCCCCGACGCATGTTCCGGTAGCGGCGGATCAGCGCGTTGGTCGAGCTGTCGTGGTGGAGTCGCGGCTCCGCGGCGGACTCGAGCTCGGGGATGATCGCCTTCGCCAGTTCCTTGCCCAGCTCCACCCCCCACTGGTCGAAGCTGTCGATCCCCCAGACGGCGCCCTGGGTGAAGACGCTGTGCTCATAGAGGGCGACCAGGGCGCCGAGGGCCTCCGGGTCGAGGCGCTCGGCGAGGATCGTGTTCGAGGGCCGGTTGCCCTCCATCACCCGGTGCGGGACGACCGCCTCCGGCGTCCCTTCCTCGCGCACCTGCTCCGGCGTCTTGCCGAAGGCGAGCGCCTGGCCCTGGGCGAAGACGTTCGACATCAGCTTGTCGTGGTGGTCGCCGAGCTCGTTCAGCGAGTGGGCGAAGCCGATGAAGTCGGCCGGGATCAGCCGCGTCCCCTGGTGGATCAGCTGGTAGAAGCTGTGCTGGCCGTTGGTCCCCGGCTCGCCCCAGAAGATCGCGCCGGTGTCGTAGTCGACATGCTCGCCGGTCAGGGTGACGTGCTTGCCGTTCGACTCCATCGTCAGCTGCTGGAGGTAGGCGGGGAAGCGGTGCAGGTACTGGTCGTAGGGGAAGACGCCGCAGGTTTCGGCGCCGAAGAAATCCCCGTACCAGACGCTCAGGAGGCCCATGATCAGCGGTAGGTTGGCGCCCGCCTCGGCCTCCTGGAAGTGCTCGTCCATCGCGTGGAAGCCGGCCAGCATCTCGCCGAAGCGAGCCGGACCGATCGCCAGCATCGTCGAGAGGCCGATCGCCGAATCCATCGAGTAGCGGCCGCCGACCCACTCCCAGAAGCCGAACATGTTGTCGGTGTCGATGCCGAACTTGCCGACCTCCTCGGCGTTGGTCGAGACGGCGACGAAGTGCTTGGCGATCGCCTCTTCCTCGCCGCCCAACCCGGCCAGCGTCCAGTCGCGCGCCGAGTGCGCGTTGGTCATCGTCTCCAGCGTGGTGAAGGTCTTCGAGGAGATCACGAAGAGCGTCTCCTGCGGGTCGAGATCGCGGGTGCACTCGACGAAGTCGGTGCCGTCGATGTTGGAGACGAAGCGGAAGGTCATCTCCCGGTTCGAATAGTGGCGGAGGGCCTCGTAGGCCATCACCGGGCCGAGGTCGGAGCCGCCGATGCCGACGTTGACCACGTTGCGGATCGGCTTGCCGGTGTGGCCGCGCCACTCGCCGTCGCGCACCCGCTCGCAGAAGGCGCCCATCCGGTCGAGCGTCTCGTGCACCTCCTTGACGACGTCGACGCCGTCGACGATCAGCGAGCGCCCGCGCGGCATGCGGAGCGCGACGTGGAGCACGGCGCGGTCCTCGGAGACGTTGATGTGCTCGCCGCGGAACATCGCTTCGCGGCGCTCGGCGACGCCCCGTTCGCGGGCCAGCTCGCCGAGCAGCAAGAGCGTCTCGTCGGTGATCCGATTCTTCGAGAAGTCGAGGAAGAGCCCGGCCCCGTCGGCGACGAGGCGCTCGCCGCGCTCCGGATCGGCGTCGAAGAGATCGCGCAGGTGGAGGTTGCGGACGTCGGCGAAATGCGTCTGCAGGCGCCCCCAGGCGGGCGCCTCGCGCAGGGACCCGGCGGCGGGGCTCACCCGGCCGTCACCCCGCGCTTCGAGGAGATCGTCTTGAGGAGCTCTTCCCAGGACTTGTTGAAGCTCTCTTTGCCCTCCTTCTGGAGGCGCTCGGCGAGCGCCGCGAGGTCGATCCCCGCCCCTTCGAACTCTTTCAGGGTCAGCTCGGAGCCGCCGCCGGTCGGGTCCATCAGATCGCCGAGCGCACCGTGGTCGGCGAAGGCCTCGAGCGTCTTGTCGGGCATGGTGTTCACCGTGAAGGGCGAGGCGAAGGCCTCGATGTAGAGGGTGTCGGAGGCGTCGGGGTCCTTGGTCCCGGTGCTCGCCCAGAGCAGTCGCTGGGCCCGGGCGCCCTTGTTGGCGAGCTGCATCCAGCGGTCGGAATCGAGCAGCTCGCGGTAGGCGCGGAAGGCGCGCCCGCCGATCGCGATCCCGAGTCGGTTCTTCAGCTCGGCGGGGACCTCCTCGGCGACCGCCACGTCCCAGCGCGACATGAAGATCGAGGCGACCGAGCCGACCACCGGGTCGAGTCCGGCCTCGATCCGCCGTTCGATCCCCTTCATGTAGGCGTCGGCGGCGGCGAGGTACTGGCGGTCGTCGAAGAGCAGGGTGACGTTGATCGGGATGCCGGCGAAGATCGACTCCTCGATCGCCGGGAGGCCGGCCGGGGTGCCGGGGATCTTGATGAAGAGATTCTCGCGCGCAGCCTTGGCGTGGAGCTTCGCCGCCTGCTCGATCGTCGCCTCGGTGTCGTCGGCGAGCAACGGCGAGACCTCGAGCGAGACGAAGCCGTCGACCCCCGCGGTGCGGGTATGGACGTCGGCGAAGAGGTCGGCGGCGTCGCGCAGGTCGGCGATCGCGAGCTCGAAGAAGACGTTCTCGTTGGAGTCGGCGCCGGGGCCGCCGTCGTCCTCGGCCGCGCCACTCACCTGGGAGATCTGCTCGTCGTAGCCGGCGCCGGCGCCGATCGCCTTGTCGAAGATCGTCGGGTTGGAGGTCAGCCCGGTGACCGAGAGGTCGTCGATGTACCCCTTCAGGGTGCCTTCGCGGAGCATCCCGCGGGTGATGTTGTCGACCCAGAGACTCTGGCCGAGCTCGTGCAGTTGCTGCGTGGCCTTCATGGTCTTCTCCTTGTCCTCGCTACTAAGTTTCGATCCGAGCGGCGCGCTCGATCGCGCCGCGGGCCGCCTCGACGACTTTGTCGGGGGTGAACCCGAACTCGTTCATCACGTCCTTCAGCGGCGCCGAGCTGCCGAAGGTATGCATACCCACCATTGCACCCTCCGGACCCACCCAACGGTCCCAGCCGAGGGTCGAGGCCTCCTCGATCGAGACCCGGGCGCGGATGGCGGGCGGCAGGACCTCGTCGCGGTAGGCCTGGTCCTGGCGGTCGAAGAGCTCCCAGCAGGGGAGCGACACGACGCGCGAGCGGGTGGCGGCGGCGGCCAGCTCCTCGTGGGCGGCGAGGGCGAGGGAGACCTCGGAGCCGGTCGCGATCAGGATGACCTCGGGATCGCCGCCGGGCGCATCGGCGAGCACATAGCCGCCGCGCCGCACGCCCTCGGCGCTCGCGTATCTCGTGCGGTCGAAGATCGGCACGTCCTGGCGGGTCAGGATCAGGGCCACCGGCTGGTGGTGGCGATCGATCGCCAGGCGCCAGGCCTCGGCGACCTCGTTGGCGTCGGCGGGGCGGATCACGTCGAGGCCGGGGATCGCCCGCAGCGAGGCGATCTGCTCGACCGGCTGGTGGGTCGGGCCGTCCTCGCCGAGGCCGATCGAGTCGTGGGTGAAGACGTGGATGACCGGCAGCTCCATCAGCGAGGAGAGGCGGATCGCCGGGCGGGCGTAGTCGGAGAAGGTGAGGTAGGTCGACCAGAGCGGGCGGACCTTGGTCAGCGAGAGGCCGTTCGAGATCGCCGCCGACTCGTGCTCGCGGATGCCGAAGTGGAGCTGGCGGCCGGCGTAGCTGCCGGGCTCGAGATCGGCGCTGCCGTCGAAGGTGAGGCGGACCGAGGTCGAGTCGGTTAGGTCGGCGGAGCCGGCGATGAGCCACGGCAGGTTCTGCGCGATCGCGTTCTCGACCTGGTTGGAGGCCTTGCGGGTCGCCATCCCCTTCGCTTCGTCGGGGTCGAAGCCGGGGATCGCGGCGTCCCAGCCGGCGGGGAGCTCGCGCCGCTGCATCGCGTCGATCTGCCCGGCGAGCTCCGGCGATTCGGCCTTGAAGGCCTCGAAACGGAGCATCCAGGCGGCGTGCGCCTCGGCGCCGCGCCTGCCGACGCCGGCGGCGAAGTGCTCGCGGACGCCGTCGGGGACGAGGAACTGGGCGTCCTCGGGCCAGCCGTAGACGCGCTTGGTCTCGCGCACCTCCTCGACGCCGAGCGGCTCGCCGTGGGCGGCCGCGGTGTCCTGCTTGTGCGGCGAGCCCCAGCCGATGTGGCTGTCGACGATGATCAGGGTCGGCCGATCGGTCTCCCGCTTGAAGTCCTCGAAGGCGCGATCGAGCAGGGTGAGGTCGTTGGCGTCGCCGACCCGGGTGACGTTCCAGCCGTAGCCCATGAAGCGGGCGGCGACATCGTCTTCGTAGGTGAGCCGCGTTTTGCCGTCGATCGTGATGTGGTTGTTGTCATAGATCCAGCAGAGGTTGTCGAGGCGCAGGTGGCCGGCCAGCGAGGCGGCCTCGTTCGACACCCCCTCCATCAGGCAGCCGTCGCCGGCCAGCGCGTAGGTGTCGAAGTCGAAGAGGTCGGCGCCGCCGGAGTCGTAGGTCGCGTGCAGCCACTTCGAGGCGATCGCCATCCCGACCGAGGTGGCGACGCCCTGGCCGAGCGGGCCGGTGGTCGTCTCGACCCCGGAGGTCCAGCGGTACTCGGGGTGGCCGGGGCAGCGCGAGTCGAGCTGGCGGAAGCGTTCGATGTCGGCGAGGCTCACCGCCTCGGTGCCGACCACCTCGTAGTCGGGGTCGACCGCCTTGACCCCGGCCAGGTGGAGCATCGAGTAGAGCAACATCGAGGCGTGGCCGGCGGAGAGGACGAAGCGGTCGCGGCCGGGCCAGATCGGGTCCTCGGGGTCGAAGCGCAGGTGACGCTGCCAGAGCGCGTAGGCGACCGGGGCCATCGCCATCGGCGTCCCCGGATGGCCGGAGTCGGCCTTCTGGATCGCGTCGATCGACAGCGTGCGGATCGTGTTGATGCAGAGCTGGTCGATGTCACCCGGCATGGACGACGATCCTAGTCCTCAGGGTTCGATCCTGGTTACGGTCCCGTCACCGTCGTTGGCGACCCAGACCGCGGTGACGCCGACCGCGATCGCGCCCGGTTCGGGTCCGACGCCGATCGGGCCGCCTTCCGGTTCGCCGGACGGGAGCTCGAGCCGGCGCACCGCGTCTTCGCCTGCGACCGTCACCCAGACCGCGCTGGTGCCGGCGTCGATGCCGCCCGGGCGTTCGCCGACCGGGGTGGGCGCGCCGCTGACCGCCTGCAGGGAGGGATCGACGCGGGTGACGGTGTCGGAGCGGGCGTCGGCGACCCAGACCAGGCCGTCGCCGACGGTGATCCCCGCCGGGCGGCGGCCCGCCGGGATCGGTTCGCCGAGGGCGAAGGTGCCGAGATCGATGCGGCGGACGGTGCCGGTGGCGGCGCTCGAGACCCAGAGGCCGCCGGCGCCGGTGGCGAGGCGGAGCGGCGCGACGTGCGGCGGGAGCCGGCGGCGGACGACGCGGCCGCCCTGGGCATTGACCGCGGTGATCCCGGCTCCCGCCGTGTCCGCGACCCAGACGCGGCCACCGCCGTAGACGACCGGCCCAGGCCGGCCGCCGATCTCGATCCGCTGGGTGACGGTGCCGGTCTGGTCGTCGACGCGGAGCAGCTGCCCGGTGCGCGCGTCGGTCACCCAGACCGAGCCGCCGCCGACCGCGACCGCGGCGACCCCTACCCCGAGGTCGATCGGCGCGCCTTCGATCTCGTCCGATTCGGCGTCGATCCGGGTCAACGTCCCTTCCGGTTCGGAGAGCACCCAGATCTTTTCCGACCCCGCCGCGATCCGCAGCGGCGCCTTCCCGATCGCGACCGGCGCCGCGACCGAAGGTCCCCCGCCGCCCGGGGTGAGCAGCAGCACGCCCGCTACGAGCGCCGCCAAGACAACGAGCCCCACCACAGCCACCAGCACCCGCCACCTCTTCAGACGAGCGCTCAAACCCCCCACCCCGCGGTCGTCCTTTGGCCCGGTCCCCGCCGCGTGGTCGTCCTTTGGCCCGTCCACCGGGCCTACGGTCGACCGCGCCGGGTGGGCCGGGCCAAAGGACGACCGAGCTTGCGGGCTCAGGACCTTGGTTGGGCGCTCGCCGGAGCCGGCGGCGCTCGCGGCGCCGATCAGGGCGGTGGCGGTCGGGAAGCGGTCCTCGGGGCGGGGCGCGGTGGCGCGCTCGATCGCGCCCTCGAGGCCCTGTGGCAGGCGTGGGGTCGACTCGGGATCGGCGTCGGCGCGCGCGTAGGGGACGACCCCGGTCACCGCCTCGAAGAGGACGCAACCGAGGCTGTAGATGTCGGCGGCCGGCCCGACGGCCTCCCCGCGCCACTGCTCCGGTGACATGTAGGCGGCGGTGCCGACCACCGAGGCGGTAGAGGCGGCGCTCTCGTCGACGGCCTTGGCGAGGCCGAAATCCGAGAGGTAGGCACGGTCGCCTTCGACCAGGACGTTGTGCGGCTTCACGTCGCGGTGGACGATCCCGGCCGCGTGCGCGGCGTCGAGCGCCGCCGCCACCTGGCCGAGGAGCGCGGTCGCCCGCTCCGGCGGCAGCGGCCCCTCGCGGTCGATCAGCCCGCGCAGGTCGCCGCCCTCGACCAGGCGCATCGCGACGATCAGCTCACCGTCGACCTCGCGCGAGTCGAAGACCGGGATCACCGCCGGGTGGTCGAGCCGCGCCGCCAGCCGCGACTCGCGCAGGAAGCGCTCCCGGAACGAGGCATCGCCCGCGAGCTCGCGGGCGATCACCTTCAGCGCCACCGGGCGGTCGAGGCCAAGGTGGGTGGCGCGGTAGACGACGCCCATGCCACCGCGGGCGATGCGGGCGTCTATGCGATATCCGGCGACTTCGTCACCGACGGCAAGGTCCGGGGCCACCGGGCGGTTTATACCGCCCGGTGGCTTCCCCCAATCCCCTCACCGCACCGGCTGCCAGTCGATCACCGGGCCGATCTCGGCACCTTCGCTCGGGGCGGCGGATTCGAGGTCGGTCTTGCGGCCGGTGGCGACGTCGATCGACACCAGCTCCTGGTATTCGCGGCCGTCGATCAGCGTCGCCACGGACTTCCCGTCGGAGGAGAAGACCGAATTGGTCTGCGAGCCGTCCGGCAGTTCGGCGAGCTTCCTGCCCCGCGCCGGACCGATCTTCTTCACCCAGAGGCCGCGGTCGCGGCGGAAGATCAGCGTGTGCCCCTGCGGCGAGACGTCTTCGACGTAGGCCGACCCGGCGCCGCGGACGAGTGGCTTCACCTTCCGGCCGTTCGCCTTCATCGTGTAGATGTCGGCGTATCCCGCCGCGCCTTCGGAGGCGTTGCCGCGACTGAAGACGATGCCGCCGGCGAAGTAACGCGGGTCGAACTCGTCGACGTTGGCGGTGCGGGTGAGGCGGCTGAGGCCGGCCCCGTTCGGGCGGACCGACCAGAGGTCGTCGTCGGGGCTGCCGTCGACGGTGGAGCGACGGACGAAGACGATCTTCGAGCCGTCCGGGGAGAACCGCGCTTCGGTCTCTTCGTCGGCATCGGGAGCGAGCGGCGAGGCGGCGCCGCCACCCGCGGGCACCGTGTAGAGCTGGGCCGGTTCGCCCGTGGCGGCACGGCGCTCGAAGAGCACGAAGCGATCGTTCGGCGAGATCTGCGGGCGCGAGTCGACGGTCGTGCCGCTGGTCAGGCGCCGCTCACCCGAGCCGTCGGGGCGGACCGTGTAGATGTGGCCTTCGCGGGCGAAGGCGATGGTCCGCCCGTCGGCGGAGAAAGACGGTTCGGAATCGGCGGGGTTTTCGGTCAGCTGGTTTTCGTGGCCGTCGCGGATCGCGTAGAGGCCGCCTTCTTCCTTCCCTTCGACCGTCTTGGTCCAGGAGAGGACGACCGCACCTTGTCGGTGGGTCGCGGCGGAGGCGCCGATCGGCAACACCGCGAGGAAGGCGGCGAGGACGGAGGCGGCAGCGATAAGGGTCTTGCGGAGTGACATCTGAGGTTCCTTTCGAGCGTCGATGACTTGACGCCACCGATGCTCGGCCCACGGGCCGTACCGGCCAACGACACCGCCGCCACCCACCGGGCCACGTCTGGCTCGCTCCGGGCCACCAGGTTGAGGGGGCGTGACTTCTAGCGGCGGTCGAGGCCGAGCTCGATCACGCGGGCGGCGATCTGGCGGGGGCGATCGCGGCCGGCGTCGCCGCCGACCTCGAGTTTCACCGCCAGGGCATCGAGCCTACGCTGCGCGGTGCGCTCCGAGACGTGGAGCTCGGCGGCGATCTCGGCGCGCGTCGCGGGGCGTCCGGCGAAGGCGCCCTCGCTTCTGTAGGGCGCCACCAACGCCGCGGCGGTCGCCCGCTCCTCCTCGCTCAGCGCCACCCCCGGCTCGCCCGCCGCGACGGTCGCGGCCACCGGCGTCGGGCTGCCGGCGGTCGAGATTTCCAGCCGGTGGCCGCCGACGATCAGCGTGTCGCCGTCGCGCAGCCGCCGCGGCCGGTCGAGCGGCTCACCGTTCAGTGCCGTGCCGTTGCGGCTGTCGAGGTCGGCGGCCATCAGCACCTGCCCGCGCCGCTCGATCTCCAGGTGGTTCCACGACACCGCCTCGTCGTCGAGCTGCAGATCGGCGTCGGGCGAGCGCCCGATCACCATCCGCTCCCCCACCAGCGGCACCGACCGCGGCGCCGCACCCCCCGCCGAGATCCAGATCCGCGCGTCCACCGCGCCCCAGGCGCCTCAGTACCGGTAGTGGTCGGGCTTGAAGGGGCCCTCGACCGGGACGCCGAGATAAGCGGACTGGTCGGGCGTCAGCTCGGTGAGGTCGACGCCGAGTGACGCGAGGTGGAGGCGGGCGACCTTCTCGTCGAGGTGCTTGGGGAGGATGTAGACCTCCTTGGCGGCGAACTCCTCGGGCCGGGTGAAGAGCTCCATCTGGGCGATCACCTGGTTGGTGAAGGAGTTCGACATCACGAAGCTCGGGTGGCCGGTCGCGTTGCCGAGGTTCAGCAGCCGCCCTTCGGAAAGGACGATGATCGAGTGGCCGTCGGCGAACTTCCACTCGTCGACCTGCGGCTTGATGTTGGTGCGCTCCGCGTCGGAGGCTTCCAGCGCCGCCATCTCGATCTCGTTGTCGAAGTGGCCGATGTTGCCGACGATCGCGTTGTGCTTCATCTTCGCCATGTGGTCGACGGTGATGATGTCCTTGTTGCCGGTGGCCGTGACGAAGATGTCGGCGGTCTCGACCACGTCGTCTAGCCTGCGCACCTCGTAGCCCTCCATCGAGGCCTGCAGCGCGCAGATCGGGTCGATCTCGGTGACGATCACCCGCGCGCCCTGGCCGCGCAGCGACGAGGCGCAGCCCTTGCCGACGTCGCCGTAGCCGCAGACGACCGCGACCTTGCCGCCGATCATCACGTCGGTGGCGCGGTTGATCCCGTCGATCAGCGAGTGGCGGCAGCCGTAGAGGTTGTCGAACTTCGACTTGGTGACCGAGTCGTTGACGTTGATCGCCGGGAACAGCAGCTGCCCGGCCTGGGCGAGCTGGTAGAGGCGGTGGACGCCGGTCGTCGTCTCCTCGGTGACGCCCTGGATCACGGCCGCCGCCCGCGTCCAGCGGGTCGCGTCGGACTCCAGCGAGCGCTGCAGCGTCTCCAGCACGATCCGGAACTCCTCCGAGTCGGCGGTCGAGGGGTCGGGCACCGCGCCCGCCGCCTCGTACTCGACGCCTTTGTGGACCAGCAGCGTCGCGTCGCCGCCGTCGTCGAGGATCATGTTCGGGCCGTCCTCGTCGGGCCAGGCCAGCGCCTGCTCGGTGCACCACCAGTACTCCTCCAGCGTCTCGCCCTTCCAGGCGTAGACGGGGATGCCCGCCGCCGCGATCGCCGCCGCCGCGTGATCCTGGGTCGAGAAGATGTTGCAGCTCGCCCAGCGCACCTCGGCGCCGAGCGCGACCAGGGTCTCGATCAGCACCGCGGTCTGGACCGTCATGTGCAGCGAACCGGTGATCCGGGCGCCCTTCAGCGGCTGGGCGGCGCCGAACTCCTCCCGCGTCTGCATCAGCCCCGGCATCTCGACCTCGGCCAGCGAGATCTCCTTGCGACCGAACTCGGCGAGGCCGATGTCGGCGACTTTGTAGTCCTGCGTGGGGGTGACGGTCATCTGGGTGTCTCGACTCCTGGTTCTGGCTGTGGACGCGGACGTCCAGCGTAGCCGAATAAAGTCGCGGCACCGTGAGCGCCGACGCCGAGAAGCGACTCGCCGCCGAGGCGGCGGCCGAGCTGGTCGAGAGCGGGATGACGGTCGGCCTCGGCACCGGCTCGACCGTCGCCCACCTGCTCCCGGCGATCGCCCGCCGTGACCTCACCGGCATCCGCTGCGTCGCCACCTCACCCGCGACCGCCGACCAGGCGCGCTCGCTCGGCATCCCGGTCGAGGACTTCGACACCCTCGCCCGCCTCGACATCGCGATCGACGGCACCGACGAGGTGACCCCCGACGGCTGGCTGATCAAGGGCGGCGGCGGCGCCCACCTGCGCGAGAAGATCGTGGCCGGCGCGGCGGCGCGCTTCGTCGTCATCGCCGACTCCTCGAAGCCGGTGGAGAAGTTCACCTGGCCGGTACCGCTGGAGCTCTTCGCCTTCGGCCTCGCCTCGACCCTGGCCCGCCTCGGCGACGACGTCGCCCTGCGCCCGGACACCCCGCCCAGCCCCGATGGCGGCCTGATCGCCGACTACCGCGGCCCCGGGCTCGACGATCCGGCGGCGCTGGCGGCGCGGCTCGAGGCAGACCCGGGCGTGGCGGCCCAGGGCCTCTTTCCGCCCGCCCTCGTCAGCGACCTCTTCGTCGCCCGCGGTGACGAGGTCGTCCACACCACTTTTGCCTGAACCTGCGAGCATCGTCCCCCCGGCGACGGAGACGCCGGAGCTCGTCCACAGAAAGGGGACCAAACGATGGCTATCGACCTACTGAGACCGGGGAGCGACGGCTACACCGAGCACCGCGGCGCCTTCAACGTGCTGCTTGAGCAGGCGCCTGCCGCGATCGTGACGCCGCAGAGCGGCGCCGACGTGGTTGCGGCGGTCGAGTACGCGAAGGCCGAGGGGTTGCGGATCGGAGCCCAGCGGACCGGCCATACGGCGGAATCGCTGGGCGATCTTGCCGACACGCTGCTGGTCCGCACCGTGGCGCTCGACACGGTCTCGATCGACGCCGAGCGGCGGATCAGCCGGGTCGGCGCCGGCGCGCTCTGGGACGACGTGGTGCCCCAGGCCTCGGAGATCGGCCTCGCCGCCTGCCACGGCTCGACGCCGTTCGTCGGCGTCGTCGGCTATAGCCTCGGCGGCGGCGTCGGCTGGTACGGACGCAGGCACGGCCTGCAGGCCAATCGGGTGACCGCGGTCGAGCTGGTCGACGCCGCAGGCGTCGAACGGAGGGTGGACGCCGACAACGACCCGGAGCTCTTCTGGGCGCTGCGCGGCGGCGGCGGCAACTTCGGCATCGTCACGGCGATCGAGTTCGAGCTGCTCCCGATCGGCGAGGTCTTCGCCGGGGCGGTCTTCTTCCCGGTCGAGCGCGCCGGTGAGGTGCTGCACGCCTGGCATGAGTTCACCGCGACGGCGCCGGACGAGGTGACCTCGGTCGCCCGGGTGATGCACTTCCCGCCGATCCCGGAGATCCCCGAGCCGATGCGCGGCAACTCGTTCGCGATCGTCGAGGCGGTGGCGCTGCTGCCCGAGGCCGAGGCGAGCGAGGTGCTGGCACCGCTGCGCGGGATGGGGCCGGCGATGGACACCTTCGCCACGCAGCCGCCCGCCGGCATCGCCGAGCTCCACATGGACCCGCCCGAACCCTCCCCCTACACGGGCCAGAGCATGTTGCTCGGCGACCTCCCGGACGAGGGCATCGACGCCCTCCTCGGCGCCGTCGGTCCCGACTCGGGATCGCAGCTGCTCTCGGTCGAGGTGCGCCACAACGGCGGCGCGATGGGTCGCGGCGCGCCCGAGCACGGGGCGCTCGACGTCCTCCCCGGGTCGTTCCTCCTCTTCGGTGTCAACATCGTCCCGGTACCGGAGGCGATGGCGCCGTCGAGGCAGTGGTTGGGTGCGATGAAGGAGGCGATGACGCCCTGGGACGCAGGTCGCTACCTCAACTTCTCCGACGAGAGCGAGGACATCGGCGTCGCCTTCCCACCGGCGACGGTCGAGCGCCTCCGCGCGGCGAAGCAGGCCTACGACCCCGAGCACCTCTTCCACGCCAACCACCCGATAGAGCCCGCCTGAGGCGACGCGGGGGCGCCTCAGGCTCGGGGATCCCAACGACCAGAAAGGCCGCGTGGTTCAAAACTGCGGCCATCCCGAAGTAAGTAACCGTGCAGATTCCTGACCGTTAAAGACCTCGACTTCTTCCCCATTGACCCTCGCGTCCCGCGGCGGCCTGGCGTTCAGCCCTGCTGCGGCGGCGCTCCCACCGCGTGCGCCCCGCCGTCCACATGGAGGATTTCGCCGGTCGTCGCGCGGGAGAGGTCGCTGAGCAGGAAGAGGGCCGCGTCGGCGACCTGGGTCGCGTCGTGGGGGTCCCAGCCGAGCGGGGCGGCGTCGCCCCAGAGCGCCTCGAGGTCGGAGAAGCCGGCGATGCCCGAGGCGGCGGCGGTGTGGACCGGGCCGGCCGAGATCAGGTTGACCCGGATCCCCTGCGCCCCCAAGTCGCGCGCCAGGTAGCGGTTGACCGACTCGAGCGCCGCCTTCGCGACGCCCATCCAGTCGTAGGACGGCCAGGCGACCGAGGCGTCGAAGTCGAGGCCGACCAGCGCGCCGCCCTCGTCCATCAGCGGCGCCACGCACTCGGCCAGCGCCTTGTAGGAGTAGGCGCTGGTCTCGAAGGCGACCTTGGCGCTGTCGCGCGGCGTCGCCATGAAGTTGCCGCCGATCGCGTCGCCGGGGGCGAAGGCGATCGCGTGGACGGCGCCGTCGACCTTGCCCCAGCGCTCGCCCAGCTCGGCCCGCAGCGCCGCCACGTCCGCGTCGCTGTTGACGTCGAGCTCGAGCACGTCCGGGGACGGGTCTAGCCGCCCCGCCGAGCGTTCGGTCATCCGCTTCACCCGCCCGAAGCTGGTCAGCAGCACCTCCGCCCCCTGCGCCTGCGCCCGCTCGGCGATCGCGAAGGCGATGCTGTGCCGGTTCACCACACCGGTGACGAGGATCTTCTTCCCCTCCAGGATCACGACTGCCCGTCCCTTTCCATGTCGAACTCGATTCCCAATTTCTGCCCCATGTAGCTCGCCGATTCGCGGGCGACGAGCTCGTGGCCGGCGCTTGACGGATGCAGGCCGTCGGCCGAGAACGTACCCGGATCGCGCAGCGCCGGATGGCCCGCCACCGGCAGGCAGAGCACGTCGTAGCGCCCGGCCGCCTCGCGGGTCACGTCGTTCAGCTCCTTGGTCGCCTCGATCAGCCGCGCTTCGGTGCGTGGCCGCAGATCCATGAACTGCCAGCCCTCCGGCGCCGTCGCGGTGACCAGCATCGCCTCCGGCGCCCCTGCGCGCAGCCGACGCAGGATCAGGTCGAAGTTCTTCGCGTAGGTCCCCACGTCGGGCCGCGTCGCGAGCAGCACGTCGTTGGCGCCGCAGATCACGGTGACGAAGTCCGGCGCCAGCGCCAGCGCCGGCTCCACCTGCCGGTCGAGCACCTCGGCGCTGGTCGCGCCGTCGACGGCGAGGTTCTCGTAGCGCAGCTCCGGGTTCACCCGCCGCATCCCGGCGGCGAGCAGGTCGGCCCAGCGCTCGGCGTCGATCGAGTCGCGGCCCGCGGTGAAGCTGTCGCCGAGCGCCATGTAGGCGCGGACGACGCGACCGCTCAACGGCCCCTCAGGGACCGCAGCGCCCAGGCGAGGCTCTCGCGGCTGGCCTCGGGGGCGATCACCTCGTCTACCCAGCCGCTCGCCGCCGCCGCGGGCGCGGTCAGATGCTCGGCCGCGTAGGCATCGGCGAGCTCGTCGCGGGAGAGCGAGGCGTCCTCGCGCAGGCGCCGTCCGTGGACGATGCCGACCGCCTGGCGCGCGGCCATGATCCCGATCTGCGCGCCCGGCCAGGAGAAGACGACGTCGGCGCCGAGGTCTTTCGAGTTCATCGTGATCGCCGCGCCGCCGAAGGCCTTGCGCAGGACCAGCGTCACCTTCGGCACCCGGGCGCCGGCGAAGGCGCGCAGCAGCGAGGCTCCGTGGCGGATCACCGCGGCCTCCTCCTGGACGCGGCCGGGCAGGAACCCGGGGGTGTCGACGAAGACGACCAGCGGCAGGCCGAAGCGGTTGCAGTCCTCGACGAAGAGCGCCGCCTTCTCCGAGGCGGCGGCGTCGATCACACCGCCCAGCGCCCGCGGCTGGTTGGCGATCAGGCCGACCGGCCGGCCCTCGAGCCGGGCCATCGCGGTGACCATGTTCGGCGCCCAGCGCGGCGAGAGCTCCAACAGGCTGCCGCCGTCGAGCACCGCCGCGGCGACCTCGCGGACGTCGTAGACCTTGCGCTGCTCGGTCGGGACGATCGCGCCCGGGTCCTCACCGTCGGGGTCGACGACCAGGTGCGGGTGCGGCGGCGCGCCGATCCGCTGCGGCAGCAGGCCGAGCAGGTGGCGGGTGCGGGCGACCGCGGTGGCGGCATCGGGGGCGATCAGATCGGCGACCCCGTTGCGGCCGTGGACCTTGGGACCGCCGAGCGCCTCCATCGAGATCTCTTCGCCCATCGCCTCGGCGACGACCTTCGGCCCGGTCAGGAACATGCGCGAGTCCTCGGTCATCACCACGTAGTCGGTGAGCGCCGGCGAGTAGGCGCCGCCGCCCGCCGAGACCCCGGAGAGGATCGAGATCTGCGGCACCTTGGCGGAGATCTCGACGCTGGCGCGGAAGATGCGGCCGTAGCCCGCGAGCGCGGCGTGGCCCTCCTGCAGGCGGGCGCCACCGGAGCGGACGAAACCGACCACCGGCGCGCCCGCGTCGCCCGCCATCCGCAGGGTGCGGACGATCGTGTCGGCGTGGACTTCGCCGAGGCTGCCGCCGAGGAAGGCCGGGTCCTGGGCGTAACAGAAGACCGGCCGGCCGTCGACTTCACCGGCCCCGGCGACCACACCGTCGCCGGGCGTCGCCCGCTCGCCGAGCCGCATGCTGCTCACCCCGCTGCGCAGCGGCCGGAAGCTGCCGGGGTCGCAGAGCATCTGCAACTGGCCGAGCGGCGTGTCGGCTGGCGCTGGGGGCGGGGCTTTTACGGCGGTGGCCATATGACTCGGGGGTGGTCCGTGACCTAGTTGGCGCTGAGCACGAGGACGGCGTTGTGGCCGCCGAAGCCGAACGAGTTGGAGATCGCGACGACCGGACCGTCTCCGTTGACAATCGGTTTAGCTGAACCTTGGACGTAGTCAAGGTCCAGACCTTCTTCCGCCTCTTCATACCCGACGGTCGGGGGAGCTTCGCGACGCCTGAGGGCTTCGATAGTGGCGATCGCCTCGACCGCCCCGGCGGCGCCGAGCAGGTGCCCGATCGCCGACTTGGTCGAGCTGACCGGGATGTCGGCGGCGCGCTCGCCGAGGGCCGCCTTGATCGCCTTCGTCTCGGCCGCGTCGTTGAGCGGGGTCGAGGTGCCGTGGGCGTTGACGTAGTCGACGTCGACCGCCGAGATGTCGGCGTCGGCGAGCGCGAAGGTGATCGCCTTCGCCGCCGCCTCGCCCTCCGGCTGCGGCGCGGTCAGGTGGTAGGCGTCGGCGGTGACGCCGTAGCCGATCACCTCGCCGAGGATCGTCGCGCCGCGCCTTTCCGCGGCCTCCTTCTCCTCGAGCACCAGCACGCCCGCCCCCTCCCCCATCACGAAGCCGTCGCGACGGGCGTCGAACGGCCGCGAGATCCCCGTCGCCGAGGTCGCTTCCATCGCCGCGAAGGCCGAGGTGGCGACCCCGGTGATGCAGGCCTCGGCGCCGCCGGTGACCATCGCGTCGGCGTCGCCGACCTGGATGATCCGGGTGGCGTCGCCGATCCCGTTGTTCCCCGCCGCGCAGGCCGAGGAGACCGCGTAGCTGTGACCCTGCAGGCCGTGGCGCATCGAGACCGCGGCGGCCGCCGCGTTCCCCATCATCAGCGGCACCGCCAGCGGCGAGACCGCTTTCGGGCCTTTGGTGATCAGCTTCTCCTGCTCGCGCTCGAGCGAGACGAGGCCGCCGATCCCGGTCGCGATCACGCAGCCGACCCGGTAGGGGTCGTAGGGCAGCTCGCCCCCCTCACCGAAGGCCTGCTTGACCGCCTCGTCGCCGGCGACGATCGCCATCTGGGTGAAGCGATCGGAGCGACGCGCCTCCTTTTTGGAGAGGAAGTCGGCCGGGTCGAAGTCACGGCAGCGGCCGAAGCCGTCCGCGATCCCCGATTCGCCGGCCGTCCAGCGGTCGATCAGGGGGTCCGAGCCGATCCCCAGCGGGGTGACGGCACCGACTCCCGTTATGACGACGCGCCGCGTCATCCCGCCTTCGCCACCACCAGGTCGATGACCTCGCCGACGGTCTTGACGTCCTTGACGTCGTCGCCTTTCAGCTCCACCCCGTACTCGTCCTCGACGATCTGGGCGAGCTCGACCAGGTCGAGCGAGTCGATGTCGAGGCTCTCCAGGGTCGCCTCACGCGAGAGGTCGTCGCGCTCGGTGCCGAGCTCGACGAGACCGTCGTAGATCGTCTTCTCGACGTTCTCGCTGCTCACTTGCGTTGCCAATTGGTTCTCCTTTTTCTTCTGACTATGCGCTGAGACCGCCGTCCACGGTCAGCGTCGTTCCGGTCACATAAGAAGCATCCTCGGAGGCGAGGAAGCGGATGCACGCCGCCACCTCCTCGGGGGTACCTACCCGACGGGCCGGGATCAGCTTTGCCATCTCGCCCTCGAGCACATCCTCGGTGAGGGCGGTCTCGATCAGCCCGGGGGCGACGGCGTTGACGGTGACGCCGCGCCGCGCCACCTCGGCGGCGACGGTGCGGGTGAAGCCGATGACCCCGGCCTTCGAGGCCGAGTAGTTCGCCTGGCCCGGGTTGGCGCGCAGGCCGGCGACCGAGGCGACGTTGACGACGCGGCCGAAGCGGGCGCGCATCATCTTCGGCAGGACCGCCCGGGTGGCGCGGAAGGTGGCGGTGAGGTTGGTGTCGATCACGGTCTGCCACTGCTCGTCCTCGAGCTGCGGCGAGAGCCCGTCCATGCGCAGGCCGGCGTTGTTGACGAGGACCAGCACCGGGCCGTCCTCGCCGGGCCCGACCAGCCGATCGACATCGGCGGGGTCGGTGACGTCGCCCTGCCAGAGGGTGGCGGTGCCCCCCGCCGCCTCGATCTTCGCGACGACCTCCTTCGCCCCGGCCTCGTCGGCGCGGTAGTTGACCCGTACCGGCCAGCCGTCGGCGGCCAGCGCCAGCGCGGTCGCCGCGCCGATCCCGCGCGAGGAGCCGGTCACCAGGGCGCAGCCTTCCGGTCGCGAGCCCTCAGGCACCGACGCTCACCGCCCCTCGCCACTCGACCACCGTGGCGCCCCAGCTGAGGCCGGCGCCGAAGGCGCCGAGCAGGACGCGGGCGCCCTGGCGCAGCTGGCCGGAGCGCTTCGCCTGGGCGAGCGCCAACGGGATCGTCGCCGCCGAGGTGTTGCCGAGCTTCGCGATCGAGTCGATCACCCGCCCGGGCGCCAGCCCGAGCCGCTCGCCGACCGCGCGCAGGATCCGCGAGTTGGCCTGGTGGTAGACGAAGAGGTCGACTTCGTCCATCTCCATCCCGGCCAGCTCGACCGCCTCGACCGTCGAGGAGGACATCAGGTCGACCGCGTAGCGGAAGGTCTCATGGCCCTGCATGCGGATCACCAGGTCCGAGCGGTCGATCTTGATCAGGTCGGCGCGGGTGCCGTCGGAGCGCAGCACGATCGGGCCGACGCGGCCCTCCAGGGTGCCGCGCATCAGCACCGCGCCGGCGCCGTCGGCGAAGACGGCGGCGGTCGCGCGGTCGTCCGGATCGGTCAGGGGCATCATCAGGTCGGCACCGATCACGAGCACGTTAACGGCGCGCCCCGATTCGATCTGGCCGCAGGCGACGGAGACCGCGCTGAGGAAGCCGGTGCAGGCGGCGCTGACGTCGTAACAGGCGGCCTCGGTGGCGCCGAGCAGGGCGGCGACGCGCGGCGCGGCGGCCGGCATCAGCTCCTCGTTGGAGGTCGTGGCGAGGACGATCAGGTCGACCTCGGCGGCGGCGACACCCGCCTCGGCGAGCGCCTCGGCGCCGGCCGCGGCGGCGAACTCGAAGAGCCGTTCGCCGGGCTGGGCGGAGCGGCGCTCTTCGATCCCGGTCCGTTTGAGGATCCATTCGGCGTCGATCCCGAGGCGCTCGGCGATCGTCGCGTTGGGGACCACCGTGGCCGGGAGCGCGGTGCCGACGCCCGCCATCTCGGCGCCGCAGCGGACCAGGGGCGGGGCGGGGAAGGCGGGCCGCGACGTGGCGATGGGGTCGGGGGTCGAGGTGGCGAGCGGCTCAGAGGCCATCAGGCACCGGCCGCCTGCTTGGCGGTGTCGAGGGTGCGGCTCTCGATCTCCTCGCCGAGGGTGCGGCGGGAGAGCCCGGTGAGGATGTCGCCAGGGCCGGTCTCGACGAAGGCGCCGGCGCCGGCGGCCTGCATCGCGGCGAGCGTGTCGCGCCAGCGCACCGGCTCGGTCAGCGCGGCGAGCAGATCGGCGCGGACGTCGTCGAAGGGCGCGGCGGTGATGCTCGAGAAGGCGCCCGCCGCCGGCCCGAACTCGGTCCCCTCGAGGATCTCGCGGTAGCCGGGGACGGCGGGCTCCATCAGCGGCGAGTGGAAGGCCCCGGCGACCGGCAGGCGGATCGCCTTGGCGCCTTCGGCGCGCAGCGCCTTGCGCGCCTCGCCGACCTGCTCGGCGTCGCCGGAGAGGATCACCTGACCGGGCGCGTTGTCGTTGGCGACGGTGAGGTCGAAGCGCTCGGCGACGCTGCGGACCACCTCGTCGGAGCCGCCGAGCGAGGCGACCATGCCGCCCGGCCGGACCGCGGAGGCCTCGTCCATCAGTCGCCCGCGGACGATCGCCAGGCGCAGCCCGGCGCCGGCGTCGAGCGCCCCGGCGGCGACCAGCGCGGGCAGCTCACCGAGCGAGTGGCCGGCGTAGAAGCGCGCCGCGGGCTCACCGGCCGCCTTCCAGTGGGCGAGGCCGGCGATGAAGAGCGCGGGCTGAGCGAAGTGGGTTCCCTCGCCGATCTGCTCGAAGGGGTCGGCGCCCAGTTCGGCCCGCGCCTGCTCGATCAGATCGGGTCGCTGCTCGGCGCTGACCTCCGCCATCGCCCCGGTCTGACTCCCCTGGCCGGGGAAGAGCAATGCCGTGTCTGCGAATGAGTCTGCCACGTAAGGAGTATTGGTCCGGTCGGCGGCGGGAGTGACGTGCTGCCGCTCCGAGTCCCGCCATTCGGGGGGCGGCACAGGCGTCGAACCGGTGGTCAGACCAGGATCTTCAGTCGCTGCGCCTGGCGGGTCGCCTCCGCCCGGTTGCGCACGCCGAGCTTACGGTAGATCGCGCTGGTGTGCTCCTTCACGGTGTGCGGCGAGAGGTGGAGCAGGCCGGCGATCTCCTTGTTGGTCGAACCGGTCGCGATCAGCGACAGCACCTCCTGCTCGCGGTCGGAGAGCGGCGAGTCGAGCGGCGCCTCGGCGAAGACCTCGTGGCCCTGGGAGACACGACGGACGGCGCGGACGACGTCGACCGCCGACCAGTCCTTGGAGATGAACCCGGCGGCGCCGGCGGCGCGGGCGACGTTCGGCGAGATGATCCCGGCGCCGGAGATCAGCAGCACCCGCGTGCCGGGGCTGACCTGGTGGATCTCCTCGCAGACCTCGGCGCCCGATTCGGCGCCGAGCAGCATGTCGACCAGGGCGACCTCGGGCCGGGCCTTGCGGCAGACCTCGACCGCCTCGGCGCCCGAGGAGGCGGCGAGGCAGCGCTCGACCCAGCTCTGGCGCTCGAGCAGCAGGCGGAAGCCCCACTGCACTACATCGTGGTCGTCGACTACGAGGACCCGCAGGCCGCGCTGCTCGGGGCTCATCGACACCCCACCGGGACGACGAGCCGCACCCGCCAGCGGTCGCGCTCGAGCAGGCCGAACTCGACCAGGCCCTCGTAGCGGAGCGCCTCGAGGGCGGCCAGTCGCAGGCCGAGGCCGCCGCCCCGGGTGCCGCGGCCGTCGCCGGCGCCGTCGTTCTCGATCTGGAGGCTGAAGGTCTCGCCGTCGGAGGCGACCTGGACGAGGATCTCGGTCGGCTGTGCGTGGCGGTCGACGTTGCGGAGCGCCTCGTTCAGGACCAGCTGGGCGACCGACTCGAGGTCGGCCGGCACCTCGACCCCGTCGTCCCAATCGACGGCCAGCTCGGGGCGGCGCTCGACCAGCCGGTCGAGGAGCTCGCCGAGGCAGGCCTTGGCGGGGCGCTCCGGCGTCTCCAGCGGCCGGGTCAGGGCGCGGCGCAGGTCGCCGACGACCGAGCGCAGCTCCTCCTGGCAGCGGCGCCGCTCGGCCGTCGAGAGCTCGTCGTCGGAGCCGATCGCGAGGGCGACGCCGAAGAGTCGCTGGATCGCGTTCTCGTGCAGGTCGCGGGTCAGCTCGACCCGTTCGGCGAGCCGGCGCTCGCTTTCGCGCTGCTCGGTCGAGTGCTCGACGCTGGCGGTCAGCGCCGCGAGCCGGCCGAGCGTCATCATCGTCTCCCGCTCGCCGTCGTCGAGCGGGTAGTCGTCGCCTTCGCGGTCGGCGAAGATCACCCCCAGCCAGCGCCGTGCCGCGGCGATCGGCGTGCAGGTCAGGTAGTCGCTCTCCGGCACGCCGACGAAGCGGGCCGGTACGTGGTCGGCGAGATCGCCGTCACCGCCGTTCACCCCGACCTCGACCACGCGGTCCTCCTCGAGGGCGAGCTGGGCGATCGGCGTCTCCTCGATCGTGCCGCCGATCCGCTTCATCAGCTCCGGCGAGACACCGCAGGCGCCGACCGGGATCACCGAGCGGTAGGTCTGGTCATGGAGCAGGAGCACCGCCCGCCGCATCGTCGTCAGCGTCACCACCGCCTGACAGACCCGGTCGTAGAAGACCCCCGATTCGGTCGCCTCGTCGAGTTCGGCGAGCAGCCCGACGAGCACCTCCACCGTCCCCGCGCGAGGCGCGGGCGCAGCGGTGCTGGATCCCCAAGTGCTGCTCATGCAACAGGAGATTACGCCGCAACCGAAACCGCTTCAGCTTGGATTCGCAGCGGCGACGGCGGCGAGCCGCTCGCAGGCGGGATCGTCCTCCCCGACAAGCTCGGCGAGAGTGCGTGCGGCGGCCTCGATGTCCTCGGGCGCCGCCACCGCGATCGCCTCGAGGTCGGCCCAGTCCTTGGTGCGGTCGAACAGCGACTTGAAGACCGCGAGGGAGGCACAATCGAGGACCGGCACCTGGCGCCCCTCCAGCGGCACCCAGAGCACCGCGTCGGCGGCGGCCTCGTGCAGCGGCAGGTTGTTGAGGAAGAGGTCGATCGGGACGCCCTCCCAGAAAAGGCGCCGTTGGCCGTCGCGTCGCAGTGCCGCGACATCGTCATCGCCAACCTGGACGCCGCCGGGAAGGGCAGCCAGGACCTTCGCCGCACCGGCGGCGTCAAAGAACACGTTGACGTCGAGGTCCCGGGTCCCGCGCGGCTCCTCGACGCAGTATGCGAGGGCGATCGCACCGCCGAAGGCGTGCGGCAGGGCGGCCGCCGTCAGGGCGTCGTGGACGCCGAAGAGCTTTTCGATCAGCTCGCTCATGCTCGTGCGAGGCGCTCGACGATCGGCCGATGCGGAATCTCAGATCGAGGGCGAAACGGCAGGGCCTCGGCGAGCTCCAGCACCTGGACCAGGATCCGCCCGGCTCGCTCCGGGTCGACGGGCGGCTTGCGCCGCCGCGGTTCGAGATCGAAGCCCGCCGCCGCAGCAAGGCGGACCAGGGCGTCGGCGCCCGGCTCGCGCCGTCCGCGCAGGTAGACGTTGAGGACCGAGCGCGGGATCCCGGCACGTCGCGCCAGCTCAGCCTGGCTGAGGCCGCTCTCGCGGACCATCCGAGCGATCAGCCGCGCTCCGTGACTCTGACCATGCGAAGTACCGTGCCTCACATGGAAATGTTAGCGTATACGCTAACGCCAATCGGACGGGGACGCCGCGGCCGAGTCGGCGACGATCGTCATCGCCTCGTTGCGGACGCGGCCGGCGGGGATCGAGGGGTCGGCGGCGAGGAGCTTCGCCAGCGGCTCGCGCTTCTCGGCGCCGGTCACCAGCCAGATGATCCGGCGGGCCGCGGCGAGGGTCGGGTAGGTGATCGTCATCCGCGGGTGGCCCTGGTAGTCGCCGCCGGTCATCGCGACGCGGCGGTCGGTGACCTCGAGGACCGGGTCGCCGGGGACGAGCGAGGCGGTGTGACCGTCCGGGCCGAGGCCGAGGTGGACCAGGTCGAGACGCTCCGGCAACGCGGCTTCGTATTCGTGGGCAGCGGCATCGAGGTCGGGCTGGGTGACGGGCATCGGCCGCAGCGCCGCCTGGTGCTCGATCGAGAGGCCGAGCACCATGTGGGTGAGGTTGCGATCTTCGGAGCCGGGCGGCGCGACGCGCTCGTCGACCTGGAAGAGCGCCGTCTCGGACCAGGGCATCTCGGCGCGCCCGCCGAGGTCTGCCAGCATCGTCCAGGGCGAGCGACCGCCGCTCATCGCGAACGAGAAGGAGCCGTGGTCGGCGACCGCGGCGGCGCCCGCGGCGGCGATCAGCTCGGCGGCGCGGACCGCGGCGGCCTCCTCGTCGCCGAGGACCTCGAGCGCAGGCGGCACTAGTTGTCCCGCTCTTTGTGGCCGCCGAACTGGTAGCGCATCGCCGAGAGGACCTTGTCGCCGAAGTCGCCCAGGTCACGCGAGTAGAAGCGCTCGTGCAGGGCGGTGGTGAGGACCGGCGTCGGCACGCCCTCCTCGATCGCCGCGATCGAGGTCCAGCGCCCCTCGCCGGAGTCGGAGACGCGGCCGCTGTACTCGTCGAGCTGCGGGCTCTCGGCGAGCGCCGCCGCGGTCAGGTCGAGCAGCCAGGAGCCGACCACCGAGCCGCGCCGCCAGACCTCGGCGATCGCCGCGATGTCGAGGTCGAATTCGTAGAACTCGGGCTGGTCGAGCGGCGCCGTCTCGGCGTCGTCGAGCCGCTTCGATTTGCCCGCGTCCGCGTTCTGGAGGACGTTCAGGCCCTCGGCGTAGGCGGCCATGATCCCGTACTCGATCCCGTTGTGGACCATCTTCACGAAGTGGCCGGCGCCGCTCGGGCCGCAGTGGAGGTAGCCCTGCTCGGCGGCGCTCGGCTCGCCGCTCATCCCCGGCGTGCGGGGCGCCGACCCGACCCCCGGCGCGAGGCTGGCGAAGATCGGCTCGAGCCGGCCGACCGCCTCGTCGGGCCCGCCGATCATCAGGCAGTAGCCGCGCTCCAACCCGAAGACGCCGCCGCTGGTGCCACAGTCGATGTAGTCGATCCCCCCCTCGGCGGCGCGCTTGGAGCGCCGCATGTCGTCGCGGTAGTAGGAGTTGCCGCCGTCGACGATCGCGTCGCCGGAGGAGAGCGCGCCTTCCAGGCCCTGGACGGTCTCTTCGGTGATCCGGCCCGCCGGGACCATCACCCAGACCGAGCGCGGCGCGCTCAGCTTCGCCGCCAGATCCTCCAGCGAGGAGGCGCCGGTCGCGCCCTCCGCCTCGAGCGCCTTGACGGCGTCGGGGCTGACGTCGTAGGCGACGATCGTGTGCCCGTCTTTCATCAGCCGGCGGGCCATGTTGGCCCCCATGCGGCCGAGGCCGACGATTCCGAGCTCCATTGGCTACCTCCTGGTCGGCGCTGCTTGTGGGGAACGCGCCCATCCTAGGGCTCCGGCGCCCCGCTGGGGTAGCCTGCGACGCACGATGGCGACGCGCGCCAAGAGACACCGCGACAGGGCCGCCGATGTACTGGCGATCTTCGGGATCAGCGGCGACCTGGCGAAGAAAATGACCTTCCGGGCGCTCTACCGGATGCAGAAGGCGGAGATGCTCGGCTGCCCGGTGGTCGGCGTCGCGCTCGACGACTGGGACGACGAGGCGCTCCGCGCCCACGCCCGCGAGGCGGTCGAGGCGACGGTGCCGGACCCGGACGCGGAGGCCCTCGACGCGATGCTCGCCCGCCTCACCTACGTGCAGGGCGACTACGGCGACGCGGCGACCTTCGAACGGGTGAAGGAGGCGCTCGGCGACGCCCAGCAGCCGGTCTTCTACCTCGAGATCCCGCCCTCGCTCTTCGCCACGGTGGTCAAGGGGCTCGGCGCGGCCGGGCTGACGGAGCACGCCCACGTGGTGATCGAGAAGCCCTTCGGCCACGACCTCGAATCGGCCCGCGCCCTGAACGACGAACTGCGCGAGGTGCTCGAGGAGGACCAGATCCTGCGGATCGACCATTACCTCGGCAAGGAGCCGGTGATGGACATCGCCTACCTGCGCTTCGCCAACTCGGTCCTCGAGCCGGTCTGGAACCGCAACTTCGTCTCCCACGTGCAGATGACGATCGCCGAGAACTTCGGCGTCGACGACCGTGGCCGCTTCTACGACGCGGTCGGCGCGATGCGCGACGTGATCCAGAACCACGCCCTGCAGGTGCTGGCGCTGATCGGGATGGAGCCGCCGAGCGGCAACGTCCCCGACTCGATCCGCGACACGAAGCTGGACTTCTTCAGAGCGATGCGGGCAGCCGACCCGGAGCGCTACGTGCGCGGCCAGTACAAAGGCTTCCGCGAGGTCAAGGACGTGGCGCCGGACTCGACCACCGAGACCTTCGCCGCGGTCGAGCTCGAGGTCGACAACTGGCGCTGGAGCGGCGTCCCCTTCTTCATCCGCGCGGGCAAGTGCCTGCCGGCGAAGACGAGCGAGGTGACCGCGGTCTTCCGTCGGCCGCCGCAGCTCGGCATCGGCCACGGCAAGACGCCGGAGCCCAACAAGGTGAGCTTCCGGATCGAGCCCGAACCGGGCTCGCGCATGCGGCTCTACCAGAAAAAGGCGACCGCGGAGGAATTCGAGCCCGCCGACCTCGAGGTCCTCTTCGAACGCGAGCCGGGCGCCGATCCCGAGCCCTACGAGCGTCTCCTCGGCGACGCCCTGAACGGCGTCCACACCCTCTTCACCCGCCAGGATGCGATCGAAGAGACCTGGCGCGTCGTCCAACCGCTGCTCGACGACCCCGGCCCGGTGCATCCCTACGAGCAGGGGACCTGGGGACCGGAGGCGGCGAACGACCTTGTGAAGGGCATCGCCCAATGGTCCGAGCCCTGGCTGGGCGAGTGACGCCTTAGGCGCGAGCGTCTGGGGCGGGTGTGGAGAGAACCCGTCGCCATGCGACGGAAAAGCTCCACGGCCCGAGGTGGGTCAGCTGCTCAAGGCTGAGGTATTGGGTTGCAACGCCCCGCGGTCTGAGCTGGAGAAGCTGAGCGAGGGTTCGGAGGGAGGTCCGATGGAGCCTGAGCGAACCTCCAACCCGTGAGTGAAGGCTCCATCGGACCTCCCTCCCTGCACCCGTCCCTTAATTCATCCCTCAGCCGCCCCGTGACTCCCCCAATACCTAGCCGCCTGCTAGGTTTTCGGGCGCCCTAACTCAGGGCACCCTAATCGCATGATCCCTACCTTCGTCATCACGCTGCGCGAGGGCGTCGAGGCCTCGCTGATCGTCGGCATCATCGCCGCCTTCCTGGTCAAGGAAGGGCGGAGCGACGCGCTCAAGCAGATGTGGCTGGGGATCGCGATCGCCGTCTCGCTCTGCGTCGGCGCCGCCGTGCTGCTCGAAGTGATCGGCTCCGAGCTGCCCCAGAAGCAGCAGGAGGGGCTGGAGACGATCGTCGGGCTGATCGCCGTCTCGGCGGTCACCTACATGATCATCTGGATGCGCCGCAACGCCCGCGGCATCAAGGCCGTGCTGGAGGGCGAGGCCGCCTCGGCGCTCGCCGCCGGCTCGACGATGGCGCTGGTCGGGATGGCCTTCCTGGCGGTCCTGCGCGAGGGCCTCGAGACCTCCGTCTTCCTGCTCGCCGCCTTCCAGAACGCGACCGACACCACGGCCGCCAGCTTCGGCGCGGTGCTCGGCCTGATCGCCGCGGTGGCGATCGGGCTCGGCCTCTACCGGGGCGGCGTCCGCATCAACCTCACCCG
>DATJWW010000064.1:0-107823 GCA_035500835.1 Solirubrobacterales bacterium
CCGGCCCGTGCTCCTGTCGGGCTGGACTTCGCCCGCCTGCTTGATCATCACGCCGCGTTCGCGGGCGCGGAGGACCATGTAGACGGCGACGAGGGAGCCGAACCTGTTCTGGTAGGGGGTGGCCAGGTAGAGGGAGCCGACTATCGGTTCTTCGAGCAGGGGCGAGCGGGCTTCCACGGAGCCGAGCTTGGAGGCTTCCGGGCAGCCCCCGCCCACGGGGGTTTCGAGCTGCTCGGCCGCGTACTGGGCTTCCGAGCAGGTGGAGATCCCTTCGGCGAAGGAGGGGTTGGCGGTCATCCCTTCGGGCAGGACCACTTCCACCTTTTCGGGCTCGGTTTCGGCGATGCCGTCGGGGTTGGTGAGGCCTTCGTCGGGCAGCTTCAGCTGGAATTCGAGACCCGAGGGCGAGGTGGCCGAGCGGGAGGTGGGTTGGCTCGCCACCTGGGGGGAGAAGGGGACCGAGGCGCAGCCCAGCGGCGCGGCGGGGTTGCCGCCGCCGTCGAGGGAGTACGCGGTTTCGGTGGAATAGACCGTGGGCGCCAGTTTGGAGGCGACCGCCAGGGTGAGCGCCAGTGGCCGGGAGCACTCGGCGGGCAGGGTGAGGAAGGCCTCTTCGGGGCCGATGAATCCGGTGGGGTGTTCGGGCGCACGCCCGGCGTTGGAGAAGCGCTGCGCGTCATGGCCGGGGTCCGCCGGCGTGCCCCAGAAGACGGATTCGAGCGAGGTGATTTCGAGCGGGAAGCTGACGTGATCCCGGAGTCCGTAGCGCTGACCGCGCCCTTCGTCTTCGCCGTCTTCGGCGATCAGCGTGAAGTCCTGCAGGCCGTTGAGACCGGCTGCGCTGAAACCGATCTCGGCGGCGACGCCGGGCGGTGGCACCATGTTGTAGATCGGACCAACGACCACGCCGAGGCTCGGGATACTGACGTGGACGACGCCAAGCTGGGTGTTGGATGAGCACAGTGGAGCGGGGCCCTCGAATTCCTGACGGGTACAGCGCGGCAGGGCAAAGGGATCTCCGGCGAAGCCTGGGGGTAGCTCGGCGTAGAGGTCGCGCAGTTCGCCGCCTTCGGTTTCGGTGGTGCCTTCTTTGAGCTTCAACTTGAAGTCGACAGTGAAGGCGTAGGGATGCGAGGAGGCCTGGGGGATGCCGAGGACTTCCTTGAAGGTTTCATAGGTGGTCTTGACCGAGCCGGATTCGAAGCCGAAACCTGCGGCCTGAACGGGGGCGGCAATGAGGAGGAGCAAGGCTGCCAAAGCCCCGAGCAGGGCGATGGTCTTGGCTGAGCGGATCACTTCCCACCTCCGTGGCCGTACTTGGCGGCTCGCCCGTGCTTCTTGTGCGTGTCGTGCTTTTTCTTGTGCTTCTTGACGCACTTGTCACCCCGCCTGACCTTGCCCTGCGGACACTTGGCCGGCTTCGCGGCTTCTTCGTCGACGTTGCCGGAGCCGTGGAAGGCCGAGGAAGATGGGGTCGGATCGTCGGGGGCCTGGGAGACCGCCTGGCATGATTCGCCCTGGCATTCCGCCCGCTGGGATTCGGTTTCCCGGGGGAAACCACCGCCTATGCGGGCGTCATAGAGATCGATGAGTTCATCGGTGTCGGAGGGCACAAGCCGTTCGCGCGTGGTGAAGAAGACGTTTGCCCCGCTTTCGTCCATCGCGAGGAAATTGGAATCGACCGAGCCCGTGCCGGAGGAGATCAGCGACACGCAACCTTCAGTGCGTTCACAGGAGCCGAGGCCGCTCGGCTCTGCCTCGTAGACATCTTCCACCTTCCCGTTGGTGTCACGTGGGGAAAGGCGGTCCTGGGAGTCGAAGAAGAGGCGTCCCTGGTTGGTCAGGTAGCGGGGCTGGGGCTGCCATCTGCCTGCAAGTTCGATGCCCGGCAGGGTCGAGGGGCCACGCGGAGATTCGCCGGTCGGGTTGCAGGAGGGGCAGCTGAGCTTGCCGGTGGCCGAGTCGTAGAGAAATATCTCGCGGCAGGCGACATCGATGGTTTCGTATTCAAATTCACCGTTGCTGTTTTGACCTTTGCCATTCGGGACTTTTTCGCACGGTCCGACGCTGTCATAACCCGTCAGCGACACTCTCGAGCCGAAGGCCAGGTAGCGCCCGTCGAGGCTGGCCTCGGCAGTGCGTTTGGCGGAGGAGGCAGCCCAGTCTTCGAGCTGGTTGGACCCTTTGTTGTCAGAGGCGACAAGGGTGGCGATGAAGCGCGTGGTGGCGCCGGCTTCGTAGAGGTAGAGATTGCAGCCTTGCCCAGGTGGGACCTTGCCTTCTTTTTCTTCCTGGGAGGCACCACCCAAGGAGGTGCAACTGCCTGCTTCGGCCCCCGGGGCAAGCGCCGCGGTGTCGACGAAGTAGATCCGCGAGAGGTCGGGGTCGGAGCCGGCGATGCCGAGGAAGCCCCCGGCGCCGGCGGAGAGTTCGACACAAGCTTCCGTCGCAAGCGAGTAGAGGCAGCCATTCGAGAGCAGCACTTCGAGGCCGTTCGCCGATGCCGCCAGGAAGGTCCCCGGGTGCGCGATTTCGCGGGTGATCTGGCCGTCTTCGCGAACATAGAGGTGGCCCCCCGCTTCGAAGAAGACCCGGCGTCCGTCGGTGGAGATGCCGTGAGCGTCAGGAGAGGCCGAGGCGAAAGAGGCGCCGGCGGCGACGGATTCGTCGCCGGGCAGGATGTTGAGCAGATTCAGGGAACCGTCACGCCATTCGTAGAGGTCGCGGCCGCCGGGGTCGGCACCGCCGGCGGTCGGATCGGGCAACACACCGACTCCCGGCGCTTCATGGATCAAGGCATCGTTGGCAGCGAAGAACTGACGGGTGAAGTCCGGCGAGGCCCCGGCGTATTCGAGTGCCAGGGCGCCTGGGCCACGGTTGGGAGGCGCGGAGCTGATGAGCGGGGTGAGCGTGCCGAGATCCGAGGCGTCCTGAAGGTAGATGTCGTTGTAGCCTTCGGGGGCGCCGGCCAACGCCGGGGAGGACTGAAGGATGGTGTCGCTGGCGAGGCTGGGAGAGTAGGCGAGGTGCAACCCGCCGATGGTCCCCAGCAGCGCGGGACTCATCGTGGTCGTCTCCCAGCCCGATTCGGTGCGGCGGGAAAGGTAAGAGTTGTAGACGGCGGCGCCTTCGGTCAGCGAGAACGGATAGCCCTCGTAGACGACGCTGTCGCCGCCGGGGGCGCTCTGCATCGGAAAGACCGAGGTATTACCAGGACCAGGGGGCTTGCAGTTAACTTCGCAGCTACCCCGGCCCGGGGCAGCGGGGAAAACCTCGCCCCCGAGCTTTTCAGCCGGCGAGACGAGCTCATAGGCGCGGCCGTCGGGAAGGCCGGTGGGAGCGATCGGGTAGGTGGCAAAGCGGGCGAGAGCACCCTCCGCTGGACAGGCTTCTTCGGGGTGTGCGGGATTACAGTGGCTGGTGGCGACGGCGCGAAAGACGTAGGCGGTGTCGGGGGAAAGCCCAGAGATCGCAGCGGTGGCGGTGGTTGCCTTCCCCGACGGGATTTCGCCCGGCGAGGGCGGAGCATCGGCGGCGCCGTCGAAAGCTGCGTCTTCGAGCGCCGCGCCAGTTTTACCTTCCCCTTCCGCCGTTGACTTTTGTGCGGCGTAGGTCGCCTGAGGAAGATATTGGAAGTTATAGGAGGTGGCGGAACCCCTGGGATCGATCTGGGCTTTCAAGGTCGCCGAGGTCGTGGTCACGCCCAAGGTCGACTCGCCTGCGATCACCGGCGGGAAGATCTTGGCGGGGGCAAGGATGTCGCCGATCCCGTTCTGCACATCGACGGCATAAAGGACACCCGCCGGGCGTTCGGAGCTCCAGGCAAGAACTGGGTTGACCGCCAGCGCCAGGAATTCCCTCTTCGTTTCAGGTTTCGGCTTGATCGGTTCCTGGAGTTCATTGCCGAATTCCCGCGTTTGTTCATTGCAGGGACCGAGCCGGTGGATGCTCCGGCCCGAGAAGGTCGAATAAAAAATTTCACCAGTCAGCGGATTGGCGGTCATCCCTTGCAATTGGCCCGAAACCTGCTGGGAACAAAGTCTGGCGCCAGTGCCGATCTCGTACTCGCTGATTTCTTCGCCTTCGGCGCCCCCGACCGCCAGGCGGTCGGAGCCGACCAAGGCGATCCGGCCAGCTCTCTGTCCAAGAGTGGAATAAATGTCGTGTTCCTGGCCGCAGTAGACATAGTGTTGGAAGTCACCGGGGCTTGCAGGCCTGAAGCACATCAGCCGCGCCTGCCGCGGATGCGCAAGTTCATAGTCGTAGTCGTTGAGATAGACGGTCCCGGATTCGTCGACCGCGATCGACCCCTGTCTAATCTGGACTTCGTGCAACTTTGCAGGCGAAGCGGCAATCGATTCCGTCGGTTCGCCCCCCTTTCGACCACTCGCCGCTTCGCCGAACCCGGTGCCCACCGGCGCCCCGGTGGCCGTGAACACTTCGATCAGATGTTTCTTGTGTTCAGGGTAGTTGCGGACGTATACGTAGCCGTTCGCCCGGTCGACCGCCACCCCCAAACCCACTGAAAAGTGGCCAGGCTCTTCGCCTCCCTGCGTCCCGCGGCCCGCAACCGCAGGTTTGCAATGTTCGTACGTCTGTTCGGCTTCGCTGGCGGTGCCTTTGTAGGCGGGGCCACAGCGCACGTAGGCTTCCGAGGGGCCGCCTTCCGCGATTCCCCAGCCCCACGCTTCTTCGAACTTCGGTTCTTCGCCTTCCTTGCCCGGCGCGAAGCGCACCACTCGACCGTTGTAGCCGACGACGTAGAAGCTTCCCGGCGCGACCCCCCCTACGCCGCTCCCGCTTACCGCCTCGCCCAGCGCTTCGTTCAGCTGCGCGCCTTCACCACTCACCCCAAAGTGCTCGGGGACCTGTTCGTAGTCCGCAGAGGCGAGCGAGGGCAGGCAGAGCAAGACCGCAATTGCGACCGCAGCGACGCCGAGAGCGTGCCTGGCACGGCTCTTCTCGGCAATGCTCATCAGCAGCGAGCTCCCAACCTTCTGCGTCAGCCGTGGCTCAACCATTGCCTCGGCCCCACGAGGGGATCACAAGCCTGGTCCCGTGACCGGCGAGGTCGAGAACATAGGTGCCGGGGTCGAGATTCCCGAGCACCCTGTTGAGGCGACGCTGGGTGGTGTTGCCATGGCTGACCGTGTGGCCGGCACGGTGCAGGCTCCACCTGAGTCGCCGGCTCTGGCTCGAGCCCTTGGGGTACTCGACCGTGCACTTGACCTTCTTGGAGCCCTGGACCTTGCAGGTCACCTTGGCGTTCATGCCGGCCGGGCCCCGCTTGCCTTCCTTGCCCTGCTTGCCTTCGGGTCCGATCGCGCCCGTCGCGCCCGTCGAGCCCTGGGCACCGGTCGCCCCCGTGGCGCCGGTCTGGCCGGTGGCGCCTGTCGCGCCCGTCGTGCCTTCCGGACCGGAGAGGCCGATCTGGCCGCGTTCGCCCTTTTCACCGTTGCAGACGATCTGCCTGGTCGAAGCTTCGCCTTCGACTTCGGCTTCGACGCCGCCTGCCTTGCAGGTCACCGAGCCGACGGTCTTTTCACCGGTGAAGGTGTGGACGACGATGTTCTTGCCTGCGGCCCCGTTGGCGCCCTTTTCGCCGTTGCACACATAGGTGGCGGGTTCCGTCCCGACCTTGATTTCGACGCCGCCGCTGGCGCAGTGGGCGTTGCCCACCGACAGGGCGGTGACGGTCGGGGTCAGGCCGTTGCTGCCGTTGGCGCCCTTTTCGCCGTTGCACACATAGGTGTGGGCACCTTCGAGGGCGATGTCGACACCACCGCGGCCGGAGCATGGCTGACCTCCCGGTTCACCGGAGCCGGAGAAGGAGGTGACGGTGGGCGTCTTGCCCGGTTCGCCGTCTTTGCCGATCTTGCCGTTGCAGGTGTAGGTCGTCACCCCTTCGTATTCGGTGGAGGTGCCGCCGTTGCCGTGGCACGGTTCGGCGAGCGGTTCGTGGGAGCCGTCGAATTCGGTGATCACCGGGACGGGGACGAAGATCGCCGTGACTTCGACTTCCTCGGTCTTGAGCGTCACCGTGCAGGTGGTGCCGGTGCCTTGGCGACAACCGATCCAACCGGCGAGGATGGAGCCTGCCTGCGGGACGGCTTCGAGTTCCACCGTCTGGCCTTCTTCGTATTCGCCGTCGCATCTCGTGCCGCATTCGATCTGCGAGTCGGGGGCGAGGCTCCTGACCGAGCCTTTGCGGTTGCCGCCCTTGAAGACGAGGAGGATCGCCGGGTGGGCGATCGGCTCGAAGCGAGCTTCCACCGAGGCGTCTCCGGACAGCGTGAATTCGCAGGTCGCGGTGCCTTCACAGGCGCTCGCCGCACCCCCGGCGTTCTCGAATTCGACGAAGGCCGCGCCTTCGTCGGGCACCGGCAGCAGTTTCAGCTGCGTGCCGTCCTGGTATTCCGGCGCGCATGGTTCATCGGTCCGTTCACCGCCGTTGACTTCGCAGGCGACTTCGCCCGCACCGGCGCCGCCGGAAGTGATCGACAGCGCGTGCATCGTCTTGGCGTTGACCGCCGTCAGGGTCGAGTCGGCTTCGATCGTGAACGTGCATTCGGTCGCGGTGACCCCGTCACAGGAGGTCGCCGAGCCGCTGCCGGCCTTGAATTCGGCGAAGTGCCAGTGGGCGGCCGGGATGTCCTTGACCGTGACCTGGGCGCCCTCGTCGAAGGGGCCGGTGCATGGTCCGAAGGAGCCCGCGCCTTCCTTGCATTCGACCGAGCCCGAGCCTTCGACGGTGACGCCGAGGGCGTGGGTCTTCAGCGAGAACTTTGCTTTGACCGTCTTCGCTTCGGACATCGTCACTTCGCATTCGTCTGAGCCGTTGACGGTGTCGCAGCCGCTGACCCATTCGACCGGTTCCGTGTGCCCGCCTTCGGCCGCACCCGTCAGGGTGACGAGTTCTTCTTCGTAGGTGTGTTCGCATTCGCTGCCGGCAGAACCGCAGTCGATGCCCGCAGGATTGCTGGTGACGGTGCCCTCGCCGTTGCCTTCGACTTCGACGGTGAGTGGGGAGCCGCCGGGGCCGGGCCCATAGACTTCAAGATGACTGCCGGCGGCCCGGGCGACATAGAGATCGCCGCTCGCCCAGTTGACCGCGGTCCCGTAGACGGCGTTCGGAGTCGGGGTGCTCGAGACTTCTTCGGCCGTGGCACCGGAGACGTTGTACTCCTTGACTTCGGTGCTGCCGGCGGGGGCCAGGTAGAGGTGGCCGGTGCCCGGATCGACGCTGAGATCCGACACGGACCCTGAGTAGATTTCCTGCTGAGGGCTGCCGGTCTTGACTTTGAAGACGCCTTCGGTGTAGCCGGCGGCGAAGACGTAACCGGCGCTGGGGCCGGCCCCGACGGCGATGTTGCAGGGTTCTTCGCCGGTGACGGGGATTTCTTCTTCGGTGGTGCCGCTGACCGGCGGGTTGCCGAACTTGTCGATCGTGTGGTTGGAGGCGTCGGCGACGTAGACGTGTCCCGTCGAGTTGACGGCGACACCGCATGGTTCGCCGAAGGGGCCGCCGCTCGAGGCGTTCAGCTGACCGGCCGAGCTGCCGTCCGCGTTGAAGATGTCGACGGCTTCTTCGGCGAGGGATACGACGTAGATCTTGCCGTTGGAGCTGTCGACGGCGATCTGATTTTCGTTGGGCCCTTCGAAGGTGATGCCGGTGAGCTGGTTGGTGCCGGCGTCCGGGCCGGCGGTGAAATTGTCAGGCGTGCCTTCGGGCGTCCAGCGACTGACGGCTTCGACGCTCTTTTCGATCACATAGAGGTCGCCGTCGGACTGGTTCAGCGCGATGTGGGTCGGGGTGGTGAGGGTCGGTTCGTGGGCGTCCTTTGCGCTGAAGATTTCGGTGAACGGGTGCGCGGGGAGGGCGGCGGACGCGAGCGAGGGGACGACGAGCAAGGCGATGATCGCGATCAGGCCGGTAAGCAAAGCGAAGCGCACCTGAGAAAAGGACCTACCACTCCCTTTGCCGCGGAGAGAGGACGCACCGCCGGCGACGCCAGGGCCTTCCGCGCCGCGGCGCGAGGCGGTGGTCAGGCGGCCAGGGCCAGTGGGCGCTGCCTTCGCGTGAGAACTCACGTGATGTCTCTCCTCTCCCGAGCACACCAGCCGATCCCGCGGGTGGCAGTGCCTCAGTTCCCTTTTGGTTACTCCCTGCCGTGTCCCCCTGACGCGGCTGTAACAGCGAAGCACAACCACGAGGAGAGTGCAAGCTGGATTTTCTGGAGGAAGGAACACTTCCCTACTGCCTTTGTTGCGGGCCGCGCAGAGGGCGCCGCGAGAGCGGATTCCGGCGCGGACAGCGGGCTACGGGGAAGCCGTCAGCCGGAGTGAACTTCTTGCGCCAACTCGATCGCGCGCTCCGCCCCCAGATACGGCCCGAGGGCGAAATCGACGAAGTCCGGAAGGAGCTCGGGGAGCTTCTCGGCGTCGCCGGCGATGATCGAGCGGGTCGCCAGCGAGACCAATCCGCCGAGGATCGCGTCCTCGGTTTCGGGCAGGAGCGAGGATTGGTCGGCGAGCTCGACGCGGCCCTCGGCGAGCGCGGGGACGCCGGCGAGGACGGCCT
This sequence comes from Solirubrobacterales bacterium, assembly GCA_035500835.1. GTDB lineage: Bacteria > Actinomycetota > Thermoleophilia > Solirubrobacterales > 70-9 > VAYN01. Next base: position 8,582 of record DATJWW010000064.1, read on the forward strand.
CGCGAAAGCGGATCGCGGTCGCGGGCGTGGCGCTCACCGCCTCGAGCAGGCAGAGTCGGGCCAGGCCGGGTTCGGCGGCGAGGAACTCGAGGGCGGCGCGCAGGCCGGCGATCACCTGGTGCGGCCAATCGTCCTCGGCATCGGCGGCTCGTCGGACCAGGGCTTCGAGGTGTCCGCGCACCACATCGAAGGCGGCGAGGAAGCAGTCCTCCTTACCGTCGAAGAGCTCGTAGAAGTCCCGGGTGGAGACGGAGGCGACCTTCACCACCTCGGTGATCGTGGTGCCGCGGTAACCCTTGGCCGCGACCTGGTCGGCGATCGCTGCGAGCAGGCGCTCGCGCTGGGACTCGACGATCTGCTCGCGGCTGAGCCCATGGTGCCCGCCGGGCAGAGGACCGAGCTCATCCACCGGCATCGAGCGAAGCCTCGTCATCGAGGCCCGGGATCGGGTCGATGGGGAGCTCGCCGTTCACCCGTTCCAGGTTTTCGAGGTCGAGACGGTCCTGTCCGCGGCCCGCCAGGCGCTTGAAGCCGACGAGGCTGCGCAGGGAGACGAACGGGGCGGGCTCACCGTTTCGGTCGAGCTCGACCGCATCGGCGGCGACGGTGTCGTAGTCGAGAGGGGGCAGGCCGCCTCGCATGATGTCGACAATGCCGTGCCGGCTTCTCACCCTCAGATGATGTGCACCGTCGATGTCGGCCGGCTCTAGCCGCTTGCCGTCATGCAGTCGCGTGGCCTGGATGCGCTCCAGGAAGCGATGGATCTCGACATCCGCCTCCGGACCATCCGGGACCAGAAGGTCTGAGTCCTTGGTCCCGCGCAGGTAACCGTGGGCGATGACGCCGAAGCCGCCGATCACCACATAGCGCAGCCCGACGGCGTTGGCGTCGGCGACGACGCCGTCGAGATCAGGACCAGAAGGCTCGGGCTGGGACATTGCCGGCTCGAATCGACGATGCCATGATCTGAACACCCTGCTGGGCGAGCTTCTGGCCGAACGTGACGCGCTCGTCCATCGTCAGCGAAGCCGCGAATTCGGCTTCGTGCTGTGCCTCTTCCTCGTTGATCTTCGCCCACTCGGCCTCGTTGCCGGGCGCCAACAGCGGTTTCTCGCGAGAAGCCATAGCTCAGATGGTATCGCCGCCGCGGAGGGGTCAGACCAGGGCGGGCCGGCGATCGTCGACCCCGGCGCGGGCGATCCGGCTCGCCTCCTCCTGGCGGAGGTAGGTGCGCAGGATCAGCTCGAGCAGGACCGGGAGCGAGGCCGGCAGCTGCTCCGCCTCACCGACGATCAGGCGCTGGTAGGCGGACCAGAAGACGGAGCCGGCGAGGGTCTCCTCGATCGTCTCGGGAAGCTCGTCGCCGCGTGCGTTGAACTCGCGGCCGGCGCGGAAGAGGGGGACCAGCTCCCTTGTCGCCTGCTCGTAGCGCTGCCGGTGCGCCGGACCCACCATCGGCGACTCGACGACGACAGCGCGGGAGATCACCGGCTCGGCGGCGATCAGCTCGAAGAGGGCGGTGAGGACGAGCACCACCTGCTCGGCCCAGGAAGCGGGCTCCGCGTCGAGGCGCTCGCGGATCGTCGCCTCGGACGAGTCGTAGGCGCTTTCGCAGAGGGCCAGGAGGCACTCTTCCTTGCCCGGGTAGTGCTTGTAGAAGGTCTTGAAGCTGACCCGGGCGCGTTTGACGATCAACTCGACGGTGACGTCGCCATAGCCGCGTTCGCCGACCAGCTCGCCGACCGCCCGCAGGATGCGACGGCGTTGATCGGCGTGGGCACTGAGCCGCGTGACCGGTGCCGGAGGCGAGTTCGGCGAGGAACGAAGCTCACGACCCGGTAGGGCTCGCATGAACATGAGCATACCGCGAGTCCTGGAGCAGACCGGTGCCGAGAACCACAGCGGCGAGGTATTTCTGAAGCATCCGAGCCTCAGAGCGATTGGTTCGCATACAAAGCCATAAGGACGCCTACCTACTCCTCGCTGTAGGAGGAGATCTTTTCTTGAGGTAGTAGTAGCTTTCTCGCCCGTGCAGGCAGGGACCTACGGCGAGGCGCTGCGTCGAGTCGCCGATCGACTCTGCGCCGAACTCGCCGATCCGGAGGCGGTCGAGCTGCCGGAGATCGGCTCGACCCTCCGCGCCGAAGGGGCCATGACCATCGGCCTCGACGCCGAGGACGAGGCGTTGGTGGCGGACCTGCGCAAGGCCCTCGCCGCGGTCGCCTCGACGCTGAGCGCCGGCGCCGAGACCCCTGCGGTGCAGCAGATCAAGGCGGCGCTCGACGGCGCCGAGTTCGTCATGCGGAGCGAACTCGCGGCCGGCAACCCCCGGCGCATCCTGAAGCTGATCCCGAGCTTCGTCTTCCTCGTGGCGCTCTCGGCCGCCGACCAGGACCGTGCCCTCGAGCTCTCGTTCCGGGCCGCCGAACTGATCGAGAAGGCCTGATTCGCGCTCGCGGGGCTGGACCCTGAGAACTGCAAGGTTCTTTTCCGGAACGCTAGGATCGCACGCCGTGGGGAAGCACTACCTGGCCATCCAGGCTATAGGGAAGGACAAACGCGGGCTCGTCGCCGCGATCACCGAGGTGGTCTGCGTGCGTTTCGGCTGCAGTATCGAGGGATCGACGATGAGCATCGTCGGCGGCCACTTCGCATCAAATCTGATCGCCTCCAGCCCTGAGGCGATCGACGCGGGCTCCCTGAAGGAAGGTCTCCATGAGGTCGGAGGCGATCTCGAACTCCACGTCAGCCCACTTGCCGAGGGCGACTTCCGGCGAGCCTGGCGCGACGCCACGCACGAAGTGGCCGTCGCCACCACGGAGCGCCCCGGACTCGTCCACGAGATCTCGCACGCCCTCTTCGATCAGGGCGTGGACATCGTCTTCCTGGCTAGCTCGTGCCATCCGCGCGAAAATCGGAGCACGGTGATGGTCGCCTGCATCCCGCCAGAAGACATGGGCTCCAAACAGCTCGAAACCCTCCTCGGGGAGCGCCTGCCCGGCAGCCCGACCGTTCAGGTCATGCCGGTCCGGATCGCCGACTCTCAGCGGGCCTGACCGTCGAGTGCCTGTAGGCACTCGACGGCGGTAAGAACCAGCTTCGCGGCCTCGCCGCTGCCCGCGGCGACGTCCTCGTCGATCCAGTGGGCGCACTCCGTGACCACGGTCTGCAACCGATCCGCGCCGGCGGCGGGGCGCTTCAGCTTCCAGATGCCCAGATCCGGCCAGTCTGACTCGCACCGACACGCCGCCGGTGCCGGGGGCTCATCCCAGCGTTCGGAGGTCTCCTCGATCACGACGTCCTCGACAAAGAGATCGGCAAGCTCGATCGCGTCTTCGACGACCTTGCGCGGTGTGATCTCCACGCCGCCGTCAGGCTCGAAGACATCGCCTCCGTCCGCCAGGCGACCTGCGTGCAGGATCAGCTCGGCCCAGTGCCACATCGGGACGAACTTCGCCCTCGCCTCGAGGGGTGGCGCCTTCACGATCGTTCCCGACCGGATCTGGTCTTCGAGCGTCGAGAAGCGTCCGTTGCGCGAATCGAGAACCGCCCCGATGCGGACCACCGAATTCCTCGTCTCGAGATCCTGCATGGCCTGGTAGAGAAAGAGCTCCTCGCAGATCGCCTTCATCGCGCCCAGCGAATCGTGAACCACACCGGCGCGACGAGTGGAGATGTGGACCACCCGTGACACGCCGGTCTGCGTCGCCGCGCGCGAGGCTTCCCAGGCAACGGCCGCCTCGTTTGTGAACAACGTCATCCAACCGAACGGATCGCGGAGCAGCCGGTCCCGATCGAAGGCCTCCGGCGAGGCGTCGCCGGTGGCGTTGAAGACGACATAAGGCGAGCAGCTCTCGAAGACCGCGGCCAGAAATCCAGGCTTGGCGGCGCTCCCGAGGCGGACGTCGACAGGTGGGAACTTGCGGATTTCGCGAAGCTCGGTCTTGATCTTTTTGAGCGCGCTTTCCCGCTGGTCGACGATGACGAGGCGGAGCACCTCGGCATCCGCCAGGCGCCGGCACAGCTCGGTCCCGATCGCGCCCGCACCGATCACCAGTACGGTCCGGTATTGGAGCCAGTTGCTCGCCGACGGATCGAGCGCTCGGCGTTCATCGCCCAGGATCTCGGCGACCTTCACCTGGCGCAACTGGCTCATCAGGCTGTGGCGGCTTTCGTCGCGTCCCCAGCCGATGCCCAGCTCGTGCATACCCGGAAGGTTCAGAAGCGGCGTCCCGGCCTGCCTGCAGGCGAGGACGACCTCGCGACGCTGTCCCCCGGAAAGGGTGGGGATCGCCAGCAGGACTTCGTGCGGCTGGATGTCGGATAGCAGCCTGCCGAGGTCCGCGATCCGGCCGAGGACCGCATCGCCGGCATCACCCGAGACCTCGGTGGCGTTGTCGTCGACGAAGCCACAGACCGTGTAACGCCTCGGATCGAGGGATTCCCGCAGGTAGCACCCCCCCGTCCCGGCGCCGACGATGATCACGCGCCGCGAGTTGTCCAGGGGGTCGGGGAGACCGTCCCGGGCCTTCACCTGCAACGACCAGAGGCGACGCAGCGGCGCGACTTCCACCACCATGTCTTCGTGGCTGTCCATCCCGGCCAATTCCGCGCGCGCCCGCTCGATCAGGTCTTCGTCATATCCACCCTCGAGAACGGTGTCGAGGTAGTGACGCGATCTGGAGAATTGGTTGTGGTCCTTCAGATGCCGGGCGAGCCCGATCGAGGCTTCGGCGAAGAGGCGTGGATCGCTAGTACCCATCGCATAGTGGAACAGCTTCTCCACCCGCTCACCGACGAGCCGGCCTTCCCCGAACTCCTGGGTCATCCGCAGCGCCGCGTACGGGGAAACTTCTTCGTCGTGCAGTTCGACGACATGGCGCCAACGCTCCAGGGCCTCTCCCGGCCTCTCGTCCAATTGCAGGTCCGCCAGCCTGTACTCCGCGATCGCTGCGATATGGCGCTCGACCGATCCGGCCGGGCACTCCCTGCTGTCGAGCTCGTTGATCAACGTGGCGTAGGCGTGCCTCGCGCGATCGTCCTGACCGATGCGCTGCCAGACCCGTGCCACCTGCAGTTGCACTTCCAGGCAATCGACCGTGGCACCGCCGCAAAGGCGCTCCTCGATCGTGCTCGCCGCGTCCCGCAGGGCCTCCTCTGCGCGCTTGTCGGCCCCCGACTCGAGATACAGGATGGAGATCTGGATCCCGGCCCGCGCGGTTGCGACGGGATCGCCGTGATGGCGGATCTCGTCCATGACCAGCAGGGCCTCCTCCTCCTGGCGATGGGCCACGAGTGCCCGGAGCTTGATCAGGCTGTCATCGATCGATTCAAAGTTCATCGTCGCAAGTCAACCAACGCGTCAGGCGATTGGGCCATCTTTTCCCAACCCGTCCAGATAACGACAACGGTCAACGATCCTCACCGCCGCGCAGTAAGGCTCTTCGTGGGGGTGCTGGAACTCATGGAGACGCAAGGCTTCGGCCGGGGACGAGGACGCGTAGCCCGCGGCCATCCGCGCCAGCCTGGCCGTGCCGTCCAGCAACTCGACAGCCTTTACCCCCGGTGGCAGCGCATCGCGCGCGAGGAAATATTCCGGCCCGGCGGAGCCCTGGAACCTGAAGAGGAACTCTTCGAACGCGACCGCTCCCGCGGTGCCGCGGTCGTCCAGGTCCCGGATCGGCACGACCGAGGGTTGGCCGGGGTCCAGGCTGGAAGGACGCAAGGCGAAGAGGTGCTCGACCGTGTCCGGATCGAACGAATCGAGGGGGTCGTCGGGCGTCCACAGCCGGCGCCTGAAGCGGTCTTTCCCGTCGACCTTGATCGCATACGGGGTGCCCTCCCTGACGAAGCGGCATCGATCGGCCGGGGTGGCCAGCTCGGGTTCGAGTGAGATCACCGGCACCGCGACCAGGTCCATACCCGCGTCTCGCATCAGCTGCCAGGCCTCGTCCAGCATCTCCGCCGAGAGGCTGGACCAGGCCTCGCACGTCTGCTCGTCGCGGCGCGCGAGCGAGATCAGCGGACGATGATGGGCGCCGTCGGCGAACACGCTCACGGTGCGCAGAGGGGAGCCGCGCTCACCGTCGAGTCTGGGGCTGGAGCTGGTTCCGTCGACGATGACCGCGGACAGCGAGTCCGCCGCCGCAACTGTCACCGCCTTCTCCTGCAAGTCCGACGTATCGCGATTCTTGATCAGCCTGAGGGCCCATCGTCGGTCGGCCCTCCCTGGCGGTGCCATGTCGGCGACGCGGAAGATCCCGGCCGAGTCCGCAGGCGCCCCATAGAAGGCGGATCCGAAATCCAGGTGCTCCTGCGTTGAAACATAAGCGGCCATCTCTCCGGCCGATAGTCAACATCAATCGGTGCAGTGGTCCTACATTTTTCCCGGCCCGAGAAGCCGCCTCCCGACGGTCGCGATCTCCTCGGCGGGAATTCTCCGAGCGGCCCTGAGAGCCATGGCTAATTTCGAACCATGGGAGGGAACGAGATCGGATCGGAGAGGCAAGATGGCCAAGCCGACGGCGTCGGCGGGCCACGCCGCAGGCCGCCGAAGGGATGCCTGACCGCGTTCAAGTCCGTGCTCGGGCTGGCCGCGGCGATCGTCGCCGTCATCTACAGGGGCTCGGTGCTGGGCGCGCAGACGCTGGCCGGCGTGGCCCACTTCCTTCTCATCATCCTGGCCGTCGGCTGGATCGTGCGCACCCTGATCCACGCCTGGCTCGCCTATTTCCACCGCACCGAAGTGGAGGGTGTCTCAACCTGGGCACTGCCGCTGATCAGCGGCGCCAACGCGGCCTTCGGCGTCGCCTGGCTCGCCCTCGCGACCCTCATGCTCGCCCTGCGGGCGGACCCGTTGGTGACCGCCATCGCCACGGCGATCGTGTGCCTGTCCTCCTTTCTGCTCGCCCTTGCGAATCATCTGGCGGCCCAGGCAGCGGGACGCCCGCGGGCCAGCGAGTGGGTCCGCGGCAAGTTTCGCGATCCGCTCGAGCCCGGCAAGAGCACCTGGCTCGGCTGGGTGTTGATCAAGATCATCGATGGGCGCTCGCCCAAGGGCCTGCTCAGCACCTACGTCGGCGGCAGCCTCGCCACGCTGCTGGTGGTGCTCCTGTTGACCGCGTCGGCGGCGGTGTCGGAAGGCGGGACGAGCCAAACCGAAACCAAGCAGGGCGTCGTCGCTATCTCGCACGCCGTCCACAAATCGCCCCCGACCCCGGCTACGAGCTCCACCGCAATGGCAGTGGGTGCCACCAACAAGACCATCGATCTCCTCTGCGTCACGGTCAAGGTGACCACCCAGCCGACGACCCATCATCCGCAAAGCCGGCGGGTGGCCTTCCTTTGCAACATCGCCTCGAAGGGTCACCTCACCAACCAGTTCCTCGTGTTGGTCCCGCCGCCAAAGCACTGACGCGACCTTTATTTAGCCTTGCAAATCAAAATATTTACTTTAAGATTGCAAGGATGATTCGCCGCCGGATGCAGGGCCCCCTGGAATCTCTGCTGGCCGAGAGCCCTGCCGTGGCGGTGCTCGGACCGCGGCAGGTCGGGAAGACGACGCTGGCGCTGGCGGTCGCCGAGGGGCGCCCGTCGACCTACCTCGACCTGGAGTCGCCCGCCGATCGTGCCCGGATCTCGGAGCCGGAGCTCTACTTCGCGGACCACGCCGACGAGCTCCTGATCCTTGACGAGATCCACCGGGCACCGGGGATCTTCGAGGCCCTGCGGGGGACGATCGACCGGGGCCGTCGCGAGGATCGCGCCGCCGGGCGCTTCCTGATGCTCGGGTCGGCGGCGATCGAGCTGCTCGCCCAGAGCGGTGAGACGCTGGCCGGCCGGATCAGCTACGCCGAGCTCGATCCCTTCGACATCTCGGAGCTCGGCGGCGAGGCGATCGACGCGCACTGGCTGCGCGGCGGCTTCCCGGAGAGCTACCTCGCGAGCTCCGACACGACGAGCCTGCGCCGGCGCGAGGACTTCATCCGGACCTATCTCGAGCGCGAGATCCCGCAGCTCGGCCCGCGCATCCCGGCCGAGACGCTGCGCCGACTCTGGACGATGCTGGCCCATAGCCAGGGGCAGCTGCTGAACGCGGCTTCGATCGCCCGCGGGCTCGGCGTCAGCTCGCCGACCGTCAACGCCTACCTCGACCTGCTCGTCGACCTGCTTCTCGTGCGTCGACTTCAGCCGCGCCTCGCCAACGTAGGCAAGCGTCAGATCCGCTCACCCAAGACCTACGTTCGCGACTCGGGGCTACTGCATGCGCTCCTCGGACTCGGCGACAAGGAGGCCCTGCTCGGGCACCCGGTGCTCGGGGCCAGCTGGGAGGGGTACGCGATCGAGAACCTGATCGACCTGGCGCCCGACCGGGTGGAGCCGAGCTTCTACCGCACCTCCGGCGGCGCCGAGATCGACCTCGTGCTGCGCTGGCCGGAGGGAAAAGAGTGGGCGATCGGGGTGAAGCGCTCCCTCTCGCCTCGGCCCACCCGCGGTATGCGCTCGGCGATCGCGGACCTCGAGCCGGAGCGCAGCTTCATCGTCTACCCGGGAGAAGACCGCTATCGCGTCGCCGAGGAGATCGAGGTCATCGGCCTCCCCGACCTCGCCGCCGACCTCGCGGGCTAGATGGTTGATTCCACGACCCGGAAGCCGGCGCCCCGGGCCGAGGGTGCGGGAAGCGGGTGGGTGTCGGGAAATGTCGGGAGGGTCACCCTTCCTCCCATGTTCTTCAGACGTTCGGAAGACGTGACCATGGTTTGACCCTGCTATAGGAGGGTCAACTCACGCAGCGCGTTCCGGACCCTCGATCCCGACCCTCGAAGGGCCGGGAAGTGTGACGTCCCCGGCGTCTTAGTGAACGATCGAGGGTCCCTGGCCTCCCTCTCGCACAGGATGCCCGGGACGCTTACTCGGACGGCCTTGGACCGGCCCCGTGGAATCAATCATCCAGCGTCCCGCCGGGCCGATCAGACGATGAAGGGTTCGACCGCCTTCAGGACCGCCTTTTCTTCGAGCGCCGGATCGAAGGCCGAGGGCGCCGGTTCCTGGCCGTTCTGCAGGCGGATGGCCGCCGCATGGCGCGCCTCGACCTGGACGATCGAGCCCGCCGCGCCGAGCACTTCTTTCGACCTGATCGAGGGCGCGGCACCGTTGTAGGCGCCGACCCCGGTGTCCTCGAAGGTTTCCGCGAGCTTCAGGAATCCGGCCGTGTCGTCGTATTCGAAGTCGAACTTCGGCTTCGCCACCGGCTTGCCGCCGAGCTTCTTGATCGTCCCTTCGAGCGCCTCGACGTGCTGCTTCTCGTCGGAGGCGAGCAGCGGCAGGAGCGCCTTCAGTTCACCGGACGCCTTCACCCGCTTCTTCGCTTCTTCGTAGAAGGTCGACTCGAGGTACTCGAGCGTCAGCGCGAAGTTGAGGATGTCGATGTCGCTCGTCCCCCCACCCATCGCGAAGGCGCTCTTGACGAAGGGCGCGACCATCAAGGTGCCGTAGACCGCACCGGCGGCGAGCGCGCCCTTGAGGATCACCTCGCCACGCGAGATGTCGCCGCCGCTCTCCTCGACCACGGTGACTCCGGCCAACTCCGGATGGACGAGACCGTCGACCTCTGCTGATTTCCGCTCACTCATCGTTCTCTCCTTTGGCTCGATCGCGGCGGTCAGCCGACGATGAAGGGTTCGACCGACTTGAGGACGGTCTTCACGTCGGCCGGTGCGGCGAACGCCCCGTTCGGGGTGATCGACAGCCCCAGCAGCGTGTTAAGGGTGGCGGCGTGGCGCGCCTCGACGCTGTGGATCGAGAGCGCCGCGGCCAACACTTCGGGGCTTTCGATGTTGGTCGCCTGACCCAGGTACGCCGCGGCGCCGAGGTTCTCCACCGTCCCCGCCAGTTCGGCCACCGACTTGGCGTCCTTGAGGGGGAATTCGGTCTTCGGCCTGGCCGCCGGCTTGCCGCCCAGCTTCTTGACCGTCCCGCTCAGGGCTTCGACATGCTCCGCCTCCTCGGCGCCGAACTTCTTCAACACCGCCAGCTCTTCGCCCTTGAAGAGGCCGCTCTTGACGACTTCTTCGTAGAAGACCGTCTCCAGATACTCGAGGGTCAGCGCGTAGTTGAGGATGCCGATGTCGCCTTCGCCGAATTCGGCGGTTTCGGACTCCCCCTTGCCGCCCATCGATTCCTTCTGGGTGGCCATCGTGGTGCTGCCCCCACCGCCACCGCAGGCGGCAAGGAAGGCCGCCAGCGAGGTGCCGCCGCCGACGGCCATGAACCGACGCCGCGACACCGGGTCCCTCGCCAACCGGGCGATCGCACTGCGCTCGGGTGGGCTCGTCCGCTTCGATCGCTCGTCCAGGTCCGGCATGGCTCCTCCTCGTCGGTTGCGCCTCTTGCCGAACCCCTACGCGGTCACGTGCCGCCTCGGATCAACTCAAGGAGAGAAAGAGGCGCGACGGCGGTTGCGCCTGCGGCGCTTCTTGCCGGGCGCCGCAGACGAGCGCTTGGGGCTCCTGGGCGCATCCCCGTGGAGGCCGAGACCGGTGCGGATGCGGCGCATCTCCTCGGCCTGCTCGGGGAGGACGTAGCTGATGCCGGTGCCGGAGCGTCCCGCCCGGCCGGTCCGCCCGACCCGGTGCACGTAGGACTCGCGGTCCTCGGGCGCGTCGTAGTTGATGACACCGCTCACATCGGGGACGTCGATGCCGCGGGCGGCGACGTCGGTGGCCACCAGGGTCATCACCTCGCCGCGCTCGAAGCGGGCCAGGGCCTGCTCACGCTGGCGCTGGCTCTTGTCGCCGTGCATCGCGACGGCGTCGACGTCATGGCGGCGCAGCCGCTTGACGAGGCGATCGGCGCCGCGCTTGGTGCGGACGAAGACCAGGGAGCGGCCCGCGCCCTCCTCGCTCAGGTGCTCGACCAGCCGGTCGAGCTTGGACTCGGGCGAGTCGACCGCGACGAAGCGGTGCTCGATCTTCGCCGCGGCGCGCTCGGGCTCGGCATGGGTGTGGGAGCGGGCGTCCTCGGTGTAGGCGGCGGCGACCCGGCCGGTCGCGCCCTCGAGGGTCGCCGAGAAGAAGAGCGTCTGGCGATCGGCGGGGGTGCGGGCGACGATCCGGTCGACGGCGGGCCGGAAGCCCATGTCGAGCATCCGGTCGGCCTCGTCGAGGACGAGCACCCGGACCCCTCCCAGCGAGACGGCGCTGCGACCGATCAGGTCCTCGAGGCGACCCGGGGTCGCGACGAGGATGTCGGCCCGGCCGGCCGCCTTGATCTGCGGGCCGAAGCCGACGCCGCCGTAGACGGCGGCGATGCGCAGGCCGCGGGCGCGCGCCAGGGATTCGAGCTCGTCGACGATCTGTCCGGCAAGCTCACGGGTCGGGGCGAGGACCAGAGCCTGCGGCCCCCGCCCGCCCGGATCGACGAGATCGACCAGGGGGATGCCGAAGGCGAGGGTCTTGCCCGAGCCGGTCGGCGACTGGACGAGAAGATCCTCGCCGGCGAGCGCGTCGCGGATGACCATCTCCTGGACGGGGAACGGCTGATCGATCGAACGCTCGCGGAGCGCATCAACGACAGCCCGGGAAATGCCGAGGTCGGCAAAGGAAGTGATTTTGTTTTCTCCTGCGTTGTGCTGCTTGGGAGATCCTGCGACCCCAAGGCACAATCAGCGCGCGGAGGAAACGGAACCTCTCGGGCGGCGAATTTCCGCCGCTCCGACCGATTCACCGTAGCAGCATGCAGGGATTTCCCTGCCTTGCGACCCGACCTTGCATGCGAGCAGGATCGTCGGCCGCCTCCTAAGCTTGCCGACGTCGCATGCCGAACTTCGCCGACTTCCAGACCGGGATCTACCTGCGCGGGCTCGCCGGTGAGCGGGAGAGCCTGCCGCTGACCTTCGCGGAGCTGGAGGCGCGCGCCCACGGCGCTATGTCGGAGGAACTCGTGTCCTACGTGGCGGGCGGCGCCGGCGACGAGCACACCCAGCGCGCCAACGTCGATGCGTTCGAGGAGATCGGGTTGATCCCGCGGATGCTCGTCCCCGCCCCGGAGCGCGATCTCTCGATCGAGCTGTTCGGCATGGCGCTCCCCTCCCCCCTGCTGCTGGCGCCGGTCGGCGTGATCGGCCTCTGCGCCCAGGACGGGCACGGCGATCTGGCGACCGCCCGCGCCGCCGCCCGGACCGGCGTGCCGATGATCGCCTCGACGCTGTCGGTCGACCCGCTCGAGGACGTCGCCGCCGCCCTTGTCGACACCCCCGGCTTCTTCCAGCTCTACACGCCGAACGATCGCGAGCTCGCCGAGTCGTTCGTGCACCGCGCCGAGGCCGCCGGCTTCAAGGGCATCGTCGTCACCCTCGACACCTGGGTGCCGGGATGGCGCCCGCGCGACCTGTCCCGCGGCACCTTCCCGCAGCTCCGTGGCCACTGCCTCGCCAACTACTTCACCGATCCCGTCTTCCTCGCCAGGCTGGAGAAGCCGCCCGAGGAGGACCCGCGCACCGCGGCGCTGCACTGGGCGCTCCTCTTCGGCAACCCCACCCTCGGCTGGGATGACCTGGCCTGGCTGCGCTCCCTGACCGACCTGCCGATCCTGCTCAAGGGGATCTGCCATCCCGACGACGCGCGACGGGCGATCGACGGCGGCATCGACGGCATCTACTGCTCCAATCACGGCGGCCGCCAGGCCAACGGCGGCATCCCGGCGATCCGCCATCTGCCCGAGGTCGTCGCCGCCGCCGGGGACACCCCGGTGATCTTCGACTCCGGCGTGCGGGCCGGCGAGCACATCGTCAAGGCGCTCGCGCTGGGGGCGCGCGGCGTGGGGATCGGACGACCGTACGCCTACGGCCTCGCGCTCGGCGGCGAGGAGGGGATCGCCCACGTCCTGCGCTGCCTGCTCGCCGAGGCCGACCTCCTGATGGCCGTCGACGGCTACCCGACGATCGCGGACCTGACGCCCGACGCGTTGATGCCGCGCCTGGCGAGCTCCCACGGCCGGAGGTAGGGCCGGCCGGCGAAGTGGCTCAGGCGTCGTCCGGCAGCGCCGTGAGCGCGACCCTCGTCGCGGCGGCCCGCGTCTGCACGCCCAGCTTGCGATAGATGTGGTCGACGTGCCGGACGACGGTGTGGGAGCTGATCCCGAGGTCGTGGGCGATGCCGGCGTTGGTGCGCCCGGCGGCGAGCCGGGCGAGTACTTCGGCCTCGCGCGGGGTGATCGGCAGCCGCCGGTGCCGCGCCTCGATGCGCGAACGGGCGGCGCGCAGATGGGGCGCGAGGAGCTCCAGGAGCGTCCGCTCGCGCGGACCGAAATCGTGACCCGAGCGGTGCAGGGCGATACAGCAGGACGAACCCGCCGGACCCCACGCCAACTGCGCCGAGAGCTCGTTGGGCAGGCCGAGCGGCCGGTAGAAGTCGTTGAAGATGTCGCGCCGGTGCCACTCGCGGGAAGGGACGAAGTCCGAGAGGCGCCGGGCGCCGGGCGCGGCGGCGGCGAGGTCGGGTGCCATCACCGGGTGGTCGCGCCAGTCACGGCCGATGGCCCCCAGCAGCTCGGGGGAATAGAGGCCCGGGTCCCCCACCTCGACCACCACCTCCCCCATCCAGTCGCGGCCGCCGACCACGATCACGCCCTCGGCCCCGATCAGGGCGCCGAGCGCCCCGGTGCGGTCGACGAAACCGGCCTCCTCGGTGCATCCCGCGAGCTCGGCGGCGAAGGTCAGCGCCGCCTTGACGTCTGCGATCCGAAGCTCGGACTCGGAGCTCACGGATAGGAAGATTTGCCAATCGGCGCCGGGCTTTCAAGTGCAGCGGCGGCGATAGCAAGAATTCGCTATTGAACGTCCAGGGGGGAGTCGCGAGCCTTCGCCGTCGTGCGTGGCAAAAGCGGCGGATCGACAGAGTGGACGAGGGTCGGGATCTCGCTCCGCCGGCCATTGCTCCTGACGCTCGCCGCGCTCTCCGCCCTGCTCGTCGCCGCGTTGCTGCCGGGCACCGCGCTCGCCGCCCCCACCTGGCTGGCGCCGAGCAACCTTTCCGCCCCCGGCCACAGCGGTGAAGATCCCCAGCTCGGCATCGACCAGGCCGGCGACACGGTCGCGGTGTGGGTGCGCTTCGACGGTTCCAACGAGATCGTCCAGGCGGCGGACCGACCGGCGGGCGGATCGTGGGCGGCGGCGGTCAACCTCTCCGCGGCCGGCGAGGATGCCGAAGACCCGCGTCTCGCCGTCGACCCGGCGGGGGACGCGGTGGCGGTCTGGCGGCGCTACGACGGCTCCAACGTGGTCATCGAAGCCGCGGTCCGGACGGCGGGCGGCTCCTGGGGGGCGCCCGTCCGCCTCTCGGCCGGCGGCGAGAATGCGGATGAGCCGAGCGTGGGCCTCGACCGCGCCGGGAACGCGGTCGCGGTCTGGCGGCGCTACGACGGCTTCGACGACATCGTCCAGGCCGCGACCCGCGCGGCGGGCGGTGCCTGGCAGGCGCCGATCGACCTCTCGGATGCCGGCCAGAACGCGTATGAGCCGCAGATCGCCGTCGACGAAGGCGGCGACGCGGTCGCCGTCTGGGCCCGCTCCGACGGCTCCCACACGATCATCCAGGCGGCGAACCGGCCCGTGAACGGATCCTGGGGGACGTCGGTCGACCTCTCGGCGGCCGGGGAGAACGCCGCGGAACCCCAGGTCGCCGTCGATGCGGCAGGCGACGCGATCGCCGTCTGGCAGCGCTTCAACGGCGCCGACAATGTCGTCCAGGCGGCCGCGCGGCCGGCGGGCGGCATCTGGCAGTCGCCGGTCGACCTCTCGGAATCCGCCGAGGACGCCTCCTATCCCGAGGTCGCCGTCACCCCGGGCGGGGACGCGGTCGCGGTCTGGGAAGTCTTCGACGGCTCCGACTACCTCATTCAGGCCGCCACCCAGGCGGCGGGGGGAACCTGGCAGGGCCCGGTCGACCTCTCGGCGCCGGGGAACGATGCGGAAGAGCCGCAGGTCGGCGTCGATCCGGCCGGCGACGCGGTCGCAGCCTGGGTTCGCTACGACGGCACGGACGACATCGTCCAGGCGGCAACGCGGGCGGCCGGGGGAACCTGGCAACCGGGGGTCAACCTCTCGGCACCCGGGGAGAACGGGGAGGAACCGCAGGTCGCCGTCGACCAGGAAGGGGATGCGGCTGCAGCCTGGTCTCGCTCCGACGGCTCCGATGCGATCGTCCAGGTATCCGGCTACGACGCCGCCGGCCCGCAGCTGCGCTCGCTCTCGATCCCGAAGACGGGAACGGTCGGTGCGCCCCTGTCCTTCTCGGTCGCGCCGCTCGACGTCTGGTCGGCACTCGGCGCGACGACCTGGTCCTTCGGCGACGGCGCCACGGCCACCGGCACGACCGTCTCCCACACCTTCGCCGCGCCCGGCACCTACACGGTGAAGGTGACGGGCGCCGACGCCCTCGGCAACCTGAGCACCGCGACCGGCGCCGTCGCGGTCGCGCCCTCCGCCTCGACCGGTCGCAAGGGCAGGGCGAGGGCGGGCCGGATCGCGAAGGTGAAGGGACGGGTGGCACTGCTGGCGCTCTCCTGCCCGGCGGGCGCCAGATGCGCGGGGACGGCACAGCTCTCCGTCCACGCCAAGCCGAGGCGAGGGCGCGCGGCCTCCGCGAAGCGTGGGCGGCGGCGCATCATGCTCGGCAAGGTGACCTTCGGCCTCGCCGCCGGGAAGAGCAGGACGGTCAGGCTGCCGCTGACCGGGAAGGCCAGGGCGCTGGTCGCGGCGACGGGACGCAAGGGCCTCAAGGCACAGCTCACCGGCAGCGGCGTCGTCGGCCGGGCGTTGGTCCTGAAGGCGGTCGGGCATCGGCACCGCCGCTGAGCCTGGCGGGACCATGCGCCGACATCGGCCGGTCGTCGCCGCGGTGCTGGGGGCGGCGCTTCTCCTCCTCGCCCTGTCCGGCACCTTCTGCACGGCGACCCTCGCGGCGGGTGCGCGCTCGACGCTGACGCTTCGCGAATGCTTCTCCGACGTCGGTGGCGAACCGTGCCAGAAGGTTCCGCACCACTCGCTCGGGATCGCCGGCGACATCGCGGTCAGCCCCGACGGGACCGGCGTCTACGTCGCCTCGCGGAGGTACAGACCCGCCGGCCCGGGGGTGGACACGATCACCGAATTCACCCGCGACGCGGACGGGACGCTCCACCCGGTCGGCTGTCTGGCCTTCGGCGGTGCCCACGGTTGCCGGCCGTCGCGCGCGCCGCTCGAAGGGGTCGATCGGCTCGCGATCAGCCCCGACGGCCACGATCTCTATGCGATCACCGCCGGCGGCCTGACCGAGTTCTCCCGCGAAGCGGACGGGCGGCTGCAGCCGATCGGCTGCATCACCCTCGCCGCACGGCGAGCTCGTGGCGCCGGGTGGTGCAAGCGACCCGCGGGGTGGCCCGCGCTGATACCGAACGACGTCGTGCCGAGCCCCGACGGCGCCGATCTCTACGTGACCGGGGCGATGAAGGAAAGGGGCTTCCCGAGGGCCGCATGGGTCGGCGGCATCTACGAGTTCGCCCGCCGTGCCGACGGCACCGTCGCACCGACGCCACTCGGTTGCTTCGGGCCCACCGACGCGCGCCGCTGCGGGGCCATCGCCAGCTACTACCCCCTCCAAGAACCGGTGATGGCCCCGGACGGCTCGGCGCTCTACGCGATCGGCTACGACGCGATCTGGCGCTTCCCACGCACCGCGGACGGCTCACTCGGCGCGCCGGAATGCGCGCTCGCCGCCGGCCCCGGGTGCGCGCTCGGCTACCCCAGCTACGAGTCGCTGGCGATCGGCGCCGCCGGGTCGCCTCTCTACCTGGGCACGTTCCGCGAAACCGCCGCCTACTCGATCGCCCCGAACGGCGCCCTCACCAAGGTGGCCGCGAGGCGGATTCCCTCCGACCTCCTCGCGCTCTCGCCCGACGGCTCCCGTCTCTACGGGGCGGCCTACGGCACCGGCCATGGCGGCATCAGGGCCTTCGCCGTCGGCGGCGACGCGCTCTCCCCGCTCGGCGGGCCCTTCCTCGCGGAAGACGTCGAAGGGATGGCCCTCACCCCCGACGGAGCCACGCTGTTGGCCACTACCTCCTGCACCTGCGGCGGCCTGCTGGACCTCGCCACCGGCCAGGCACCCTGAAGCCGGTGCTCCACGTCTCGATCCGCTGAGCCGAGGTGCGTCGCGCGGGGGCGACGCGACCCTCAGCCCGCCCGTCCCGTCCGCTCGCGGTGCGCGCACCCGGGCCAGCAGCAGGGGCGGCGCATGCCTTCCTCGAGCTCTTCGCGGGTGCGACGGATGCGGCGCTCCCGGGTGGCCTCTTTCTTCGCGTCCTCGACCCAGCAGATGAACTCGTTGCGGGCCAGCGGCGTGATGTCACGCCAGGCGTCCAGGGCGGGGGCGCTGGACGCCAGCGCCTCGCCCAGGTCCGCGGGCAGCTCGTGGACCACCCCACCGGGCAGGTCCTCGGTCTTCACCGAACCGGCCATCCGCCTGAGGTTATCCGCAAAGCCCGGCCCGACCGCACGACCGGCCGACCGAGGCCGGACGCGAGGTCAGGATGCCGACGACTGCCGTGGAGCCGGCCCGAGAAGGAGGGGACGCGGCCGTCCCGGCCACGACCCGGCAGGGGTGGAACGAAGACGTGACCATCCTTTTGGGCCCTTATAGGGGCCCAAAAGCACGCAGCGCGTCGCGGGTCCTCGATCTCGGCCCCCGTCGGCCAGGGACGCCCCGGGCCGCTCCTCGTTGTCGAGGAACGACCCGGGGACCGCCACCGCTAGGGGATGCGGATCTTCTGGCTGCTCGTCGTGACCCCGGGGATCTCGATGAACAGGGTGTACTGCCCGTGCAGGGCGTGGGCGTGCTGGAGGCGGAAGCTGCCCCCCAGGCGGCCCGTTCCGTGCGCGACGACCTTGTGGTCGCGCACGAGCGAGAGCGCCACGCGCGAGTCGCTCTTCGAGCCACCCGCGCTGCTGCTGGTGCACTTGACCGTCGTCTTCTTGCCCTTGCCGGTGGTCTTGCACTTCACCACCGGGGTCTCACCCTGCGGACCGCGAGGGCCGGTGGCACCCTGCGGACCGGCGGGACCGGTCGCGCCGGTCGCCCCTTTCGGGCCTTCCTTACCTTCCTTGCCTTCGGGACCCGACGGGCCCGCCGGACCCGGCGTCGGACCTTCGCCGGCGACTTCGTGTTCGACCTCACCGGTTTCCTTGTTCAGGGTGAGCTGCGGCGCACGCTGGGCATCGCCGAATTCGAACATGTTGTCGACGGACCCGGAGTCGATGTCCTCCGAACCGGCGCCGATCCTGCCGAGGCTCCAGTTCTGCTCGATGAACCGAAGGATCGACGACTGCTCGGTGAGCGTGTTGTCGACGTAGTTCATCTTCGCGTACGGGGAGACCAGCAGCAGCGGCAGACGCGGGCCGAGGCCGCACCGATCGGGGTGTTCCACTTTGGAACTTTCGTTCGTGAACTGACAGGTGCTGGGCCCATTCAGTGCGTCCGTCATCGTCTTGGACGGGAACAGGATCGGACCGATCTGATGGTCATACCAGCCGTCCGAGTCGTCATAGGCGATGAAGATCGCCGTGTGCTTCCAGTACTGCGAACTCTGGATCTTGTCGATCTCTTCGACGATGAATTTCTGTTCGTCGAGTGGATCGGAGTTCGAGGGGTGACCGTTCTCGGCAGCCGGCGGCTTCAGGAACGAGACCTGAGGCATATTGCCCGCTTCCAGCGCCTGGTTGAACCAGGTGATGTCGTACTGGTGGTCGACTTTCTGGGCGAACGGCGTGCCGGCGGGGTCGCTGTACCCGACTTCGCTCACCGAACTCGGCGCGACGTGGTACGGGTTGGCCGTGCTGGCGTAGTACTGGAACGGCTCATGGTGCTGCACATAGCTCGTGGGGGAGTTGCCGCCGATGTTCTGCATCGTCTGGCCGCACACCGCGCGACCCGAGCTGTGTGAGGTCGGTTCGAAGCCGCCCTGGAACCAGCCCCAGGTGACTCCGCGTTCGTTCAGCAGGTTGCCGACGTTCCGACCGGTCATTTCGGTGGTCACACCGCCCGGCAGCATGACGGTTTCCTTATGGCCCGGCGAGACTTCGACTTCCGCGCTTTCCAGTGACGACGACGCGTTGCTGCACTGGTCGAAGCGCGGTTCGGTATCACCCTGCGTCACGCCGCCGGCCACATTGCTGGTGGAGCCGCCGTGGACCACCGTGCCTTCGGTATCGCCGCTGACCAGGTTGAGGGCACCCGGGGTGGACGGACCGAACTGGTTGTCATAGGAGTTGTCGTTCAGCGCGTAGTGCTGAGCGTAGTTCCAGAGCGCCGTGACCGTGTTGCCGTCGAAATAGCCCATGACGATCCCGGTGGGGCCGTAATGTTCCGTGTTTTTCGCAGCCGTCGTGCTGCAGCTGGTGCCGGTGGTGTGCTGGACGAACATGTCCATCTTGCCGTTGTCCTCGGCTTCCTGCTCCGGCGTGTAGCTGTGGTTCTGGCTGCAGGTGAGGGCTTCTTCGCGGCTGAGGCGCCACGGATTGTGTGAGTTCGGGTTTTCGGTCAGCAAGGCGTGGCTGAGGCCGTTGACCGCCGGCGTTCCCGGAAGGGCGGTGAATACAGGTTCGCCTGCTCCGTTCACGGCATTCGGATAGGTACCGAAGTAGTGGTCGAACGACTCGTTCTCCGGAAAGATGACGACGACGTGTTCGATCGGCGTCGTGGGAGTGGGTAGGGCGGCGGTCGACGCACTTGACAGCGAGATCCCGAGGATCGTCGCCCCTGCGACCACCGCGGCGGCGCCTGCCGCCAACAGCTTCTTGCGCATACGCAATCGATACTCCTTGGCTTGTACTTCGATGGCTTCGGACGCGTGACCCCCAGACACGGCACGCCGCCCGATCCTCGATCAAGCCAGTTGCAAGGCTGTCACGACGTGGTTACCGACCTGTGACTTTCGAGTGAAAGACCCCGAGGTACACAAAGCCGTGCCAGTCAGGGTCCTCTAGTTACTCCTCTAGTTACATTTCTCCAACAAGCGGCCGGCGCCACCGCACAAGAATGGCCCGATGTCGGATCGCGGTTTTCTCCGCCGACCGGGTCGCACCCGGAGCCTCGTGCTCCTCTCCGTCGTGCTCGTCGCCCTCGGACTCGCCGCCTTCCTGGGATCGGCCCTGGCTCCGTCGCATTCCCATGGACTATCCGGCGGCGTGGCCTCGGTGGGTCCCGCCGAAGTCGCCAACCCGTTGGCGGGAAGGCTCACCCATATGGTCGGCACCGACCTTCCCGCCTCCGTGGTCGGGGAAGAAGCCGCGGCCCGCGAGGATTTCGGCGAAAACCTCGCGGGCGAAAAGGTCTCCGACCTCCTGCCGCTTCCCGCCTCGAGCTTCAAGAAGCCGGTGAAGGAATACAAGGCCTACGCCCACGTCTGGATCGAACGGACGATCCAGGACGCGAAGGCGCTCGGCGACACGCTTTCCGGCAGTTCACGGGTCGCGGCACAACACGCCTGGGAGAAGGCCTGGGGCGACTACATGCACCTGGGAGCCGACTACGGGCTCTTCGGCGAACTCGAAGAAGAACTCGACGGCACGGCCGGCGGTCCCAGGACCTCTCCTTCGGATCCGGACTTCGTCGGCTTCCGGCGCCTCGAATGGGGGCTCTGGACCGGCCGTCCGCTCCACTCGCTCTCCCGTTATGACCATCGCCTCGTCGCCGACCTGATCCGGCTGCGGGCAGCGGTGCCCGGGGTGGAAATCGACGCCCTCGACTACGCGACCCGTGGCCACGAGATCATCGAGGACGCCCAGCGCGACCTGATGAGCGGGATGGACGTGCCCTGGAGCCATCAGGGCGTGCTCGGCACCGCGGCGGCGCTGGCCTCGGCCGAAGAGGTCTTCCACACGCTGGAGCCGCTGCTCTCCGGACGGGACAACACCAAGGGCGAAGTCAACAACTGGCTGGTCCGTCTGCGCGGGCTTTTCGCCTCGCTGCGACGACACGGCCGCTACCCGAGCCTCGACCAGATGGGCGAGCGCGAACACGAGGAATTCAACGGCTACGTCGCCGGCGCGCTCTCCGCCCTCGAGATGGTGCCGAGCACGCTCGAGACCGAAACCTACAAGGCACCACCGAGCATCGAGAGGCAGAGATGAGGCCGCTCGACCGGCGTCAGTTCCTCGGCCGCTCCGCCGCCGTGCTGGGCGCCGGCGCGCTCGGCCTCGGCGTCGGGGCCGAGATCGCCTCGGGGGCCTCGACCTCCGAGCCGAGCGCCGCGGAGTCGGCACGCCGCACCCTCGCCGACGAACTCGCCGCGCGGACCGATTTCGTCGGTTACCACCAGCACGGAATCCTGACCCCGCGCCAGACCAACGCCGCCTTCATCGCCCTCGACGCGATCGTCCCCCGCCAGAGCGAACTGATCGAAGGGCTGAAGGAACTTTCCTATCGTGCCGCCTCACTCACCCAGGGCGATTCGGTCGGCGAAATCGAGATCGACGACCCGCCGCCCGACAGCGGACTGCTCGGCGAATACAACGCGCCCGACGCGCTCACCGTGACCATCGCCTTCGGCTCCACCCTGTTCGACCACCGCTACGGGCTCGCCGCGGCGCGGCCGCCGCAGCTGGTCCCGATGCCCGCCTTCGAAAAGGACGGGCTCGAACCCGACCGCTGCCACGGCGACGTCCTGCTGTCGATCTGCGCCGACCACCGCGACACCGTCGTCCACACGATGCGCGAGCTGCTGCGCGTCACGGCGGGCGTGCTGACGCCGCGCTGGCGGATCGACGGCTTCCAGAGCACCAAGCGCGGGCCGACGCCGCGCAGCAACACGCGCAACCTGTTCGGCTTCCGCGACGGGACCGCCAACCCGCACGCCGACGACGCCAAGCTGATGGACGAACTCGTCTGGGTGAAGCCGGGCCATGGCGAACCGGGCTGGACGGCGGGTGGCACCTACCAGGTGGTCCGCACGATCCGCATGCACGTCGAGTTCTGGGACCGGGTCGGGATGTTCGAGCAGCAGAACATGATCGGCCGCGACCGCGTCAGCGGCGCACCGCTGGGCGGCACCGACGAGTTCCAGAACCCCCGTTACGACCTCGACCCGCACGGCAGGCGCATCCCTCTGAGCGCCCACATCCGCCTCGCCAACCCGCGCACCCCGGAGACCGAGAACCAGCGGATCCTGCGCCGCCCCTACAACTACGACCGCGGCCTCGACGAAGCCGGCAACCTCGACCAGGGACTGCTCTTCGTAGCCTTCAACCAGGACATCCAACGCCAGTTCGAGACCGTCCAGAAGCGCCTCGAGGAAGAGGAAATGGCTGACTACATCACCCCGGTCGGGGGTGGTTACTACTTCGCCCCCCGCGCCGCACGGGCGTCCGGCGACTGGGTCGGCTCGGTCATGTTCAGCTCCTGAAGGCTGCGTCACCCGGCGCGCCCGGAGCTCCCTGCGAAGATACGCTCTCGCCGTGTCCCGCTCGGAACCAGATGCGGCGTGGCGAAAGGTAGGGAGATATTCCGTCACCTTCTGCATCCTCTTGACGTGCCTGGTCGGCACCGGCTCGGCTCAGGCGGCGGTGCGATCGAGTCCTGCCCCTCCCTCCACGACACACGCTGCGTCGAACAGCGCGGGCATCGAAGCGGAATGCGTGGGAGCCGCGACCACGCCGCCGAGCCCCTTCCATCTTCTGCGGATGGGACGGGAACCCTGGCACGTCCATGGAGAGGACTACATCCTCAAGGCGATCGTCGCGGCCGGTTTCAAAACGCTTCCCGCCGAGTGCGCGGGCGCCTTCCGCGCGGTGGCCATCGTGGACGCCAGGTTTCGTTCGAGCAACCACACCGGTTGGTGGTTGTCCGTTTCGAGTGGCCCATTCTCCCTGCAGTCCTTTCGGGAAGGACAGAGCATCGGCCTCGGCGGCGCCGCCCTGCGCAACGGCGAGGTGGGCTGTCTCGAAGAGGTCAGACTCAGCTACTCGGTCAAGGTCATCAACATGACCGATGGCGCGACCGCGGCCCGTCGCGCCATCAGGCCGCGAGCGGAAGCGCTGACGTGTGGCGGGCGAGCGGCCGCGAAGGCGCCCCGTCGGTCGGCGAGCAGGCTCCTGGCCGAACCTGAAGAACCGCAGCGGAGCTGCGCGGAAGCCGGAGTCGCCGCTCCCTTGCACTTCGGTGCGGTCGTCCATTTCAGACCCGATGCGCCGAAGGGCTCCTGGGGAAGGGAGACCTGGAAGATCCGCTACTTCTACCGGGCGATGCCGCCTGAATGCAGAGGTGTCGTTCGCCGCCTCACCTTCGACCGGCCACAGATCCAAGGCCCGCTCGATCACAAACGGTGGTTGAACAGCGACCCCCAAGGGTGGGCACTGATGGAGACGTCAGAACAGGGAGGCTGGGGCGGCAGTTCCTGGTCCGCCTCGGTCGCGCCGCCGCCGGGAAAGAAGTGGCCCACCGGACCCGAATACGCGTGCACTCCCGGCAAGGCGGTCACCGAAGCAAGGGTCGGGATCAAAGCGACCGCGCAGGCCAGGGAACCGGGCCATCGCCAGCTTGCATCACACGTCTACCTGATGCCGGCAAAGGTGATCGGCGCCTGCTGAGTTCGCGCTGACGCCGCTCTCGGACCGGCGGGCAGGCTCGCGCCGGTGCAGGCGATCGAGTCGGGGATGACGTGGCGACCACCGGATCGAGGTCCCGAGACGCGCTGCGTGAGTTGACCTCGCCATGGCAGGGTCAAACCATGGTCACGTCTTCCAGACGCCTGAAGGACACGGGCGGAAGAACGAACTTCCCGACATCTTCCAGACGCCCGGGCAGATCCCGCCGATCCGCTTTCCGGAAGCGCTCGAGGACGACCACTTCGAGCTGGAGGGTCATCGCCTTGAGGTGGTCGACGCGGGTGACACGGACACGGCCCACTCGACCAGCCTCTGGGTGCCCGACCCCGGCCTGATGATCGCGGGCGACGGCGCGGCGCAGGTCAGGGCGATCAGGGCGGTGGTGGAGGCCACCAGTGGAAGCCTGTTCCGACCGGGCAAGGTGGCGGGCAGCCTAGCGGCTCATCCGCATCGCGTGATCGATTCGCATGGCGAATAAGGGAGTTCCTGCGCCCCCACCGCGCCGTCGACGTCATCTCGACGCGTACGCGTCGGTGGGAGGCCGTTCCCGAGAATCCGGGAGACCCGACAGGTGCGGGAGCTCTGCCCTAGATTCCCGTCCATGGCGCGATTCAAGTGGGCGGTCCTGATCGACGTCTCGAGGGGCAGGGTCGGCGACATCATCGGCCGGCGCCTCGTCTTCCGCCTCGCCCTCCTCGCCTTCGGCGCCGGGGCGCTGTAGATGGAGGTCTGGCTCCACACATTCGCCCGTCCCGGGCAGACCGCCGCGACGGCCCGCCGGGCCGAGGCTCAGGGCTACAGCGGGATGCTGGTCGCGGACAGCCAGAACCTGACCGCGGAGGTCTGGGTCGAGCTGGCCTTCGCCGCCGCCGCGACCGAAAGGCTCAAGCTCGGGCCCGGCGTCACCAACCCGGCGACGCGGGACATCTCGGTCACCGCCTCCGCTGCCGCGACGTTGCAGGAGGAGAGCGGCGGGCGTGTGGTGCTCGGCTTCGCCCGCGGTGACTCGGCACTGCGCCAGATCGGTCGCGAGCCCGCCGGGACCCGGGAGTTCGAGATCGCCCTGGAGCGCCTCGTCGCCTACCTGGCCGGCGAACCGGTCCGGCTCGCCGGCGATGCCATCGCCAAGATCGGCTGGATCGAGGAATCGGGTCGATCGCCCGTCCCGGTGCACGTCGCCGCCAGCGGCGCGCGGACGATCGCCTCCGGCGCCCGTCACGCGCAGGGCGTCGACTTCACCGTCGGTGCGGAGGTCGAGCGCCTGCGGTGGGCGGTGGAGTCGGCGCGCGCGGTGGACCGCGACGACCCGCCCTCCCTGGGCGCCTTCGTCAACGTCGCGGTCGACCCCGACCGCGCACGGGCCCGCGATCTGGTCCGCGGCAGCACCTCGACCCTGGCCCGCTTCGGTGCCGAGAGTCGATCGACCGCCGGTCTCTCCAAGGTGACGCAGGACGGGGTCGCCCGGCTGACAGAGGACTTCGAGGAGTCACAGCACGGCAGCAGCCGCGCCGCCGCTGCGCGGGAGCTGAGCGACGAGTTCCTCGATCGCTTTGCTGTCTGCGGGTCGGCCGAGGAGGTGGCGGAACGCCTCGTCGGTCTCCGGCAGATCGGCCTCGATCGTGTCGTGGTCGTCCCTGGTTCGCTCGATGCCGACCCGGGTGCACTCGACGAATCCGACGAACGGTTCGCTGTCGACGTGCTGCCGATCGTCCTCTCCGCCTAGTCGTGGCGCCCCGCCGATTCCGACGATCGAGGTAGCCCTTCGGCTCCGCTCGGTTCGCGCGAACGCGCCCGACTGGATTCGAACCAGTGACCTTCGGTTTCGTAGACCGGGCCGGGGGCTCGGCTGGGCTACGTGGAGGTGGGATTGAGGCGGTTTTCGGCGGATCGGACTCCGCTGAGATCGGCTGAACTCCGTGTGGCACCGTGCCCCATTTCGTGCCCCACGAGTCTCATGATGGACCGATCGAGGCACCTCGATCTCAGACCCAGGCCCGATCGGCTTCTCGAACGAAAAGGGTCAGGCCGTTCGCCGACCGCCTGGACACCCTGGAGCAGGCCGCGAATCTGGCGTTGGCCGACCAGAGGGGCGATCGCGACCTTCCTGCTCGACCTCCATGGCCGATCCTACGCCAGGAATTCGGCAGGTCGAAAGCCCGCTGGTCCGCTTATTAGCTCGGATCGAGATATGCCCGCAACAGGCGGCCCGTGAGCAGCACGTCGGCACGTCCGGGCATGTCGACGGTGAGGTCGCCGCTCCAACGCTTGCCCGCCTTCAGGCCGAGGTCGAGGTGGGCGGTGCCCGCGAACGGCGCCGGTGGCGTCACCGTGGCGGTTCGCAGCCGGCGCTGGTCGTAGGTGAAGTCGCTCCCGGGCATCCAGGTCCCCACCGCCCGTTCGATTTCGATGCCGGTGTTGTAGCCGCTGCTCGTGCCGGCGATGTATTCGCGGAGGCGCGCGATGATCAGCGCGGCCGCTCCCGGCCCGTGCTTGTAGACGCTCAGCTGCGGGCCGAGTCCCGGGTTGCGGATGAAGAGTTCAGCACCCCGCCGCGGTCCCGAGGATCCGCTGCCGACGAGCGGCCCGCAGTTTTCGGCAGCGAGGCGCTTGAGGTTCGTCGGCGCCGAGGTGGCTTCGACGGCGGCGTAGCCTTCCTCGCCGTGGAACTGGATCGTGCCGACCCAGGATCCCGAGTCGAACCGGACCTTCTGCCCGCGGCACGACACGCTCACCGCCTTGTTGGTGCGGTGAAATTCGACGGCGATCTCGCCGAGCGCCCCGAGGTTCGCCTGGATCGAGGTTTCGGTGACCGTCGCCGGCGTCGCGTAGGTCACTTCCCGACCTTTGGCGGAGAGGATCAATCGCAGCGAGCCTTCGCTGCCGACGGTCGGCACGCTGGCGACCGCGTCGAGCGTGTAGCCGTTGCCGGCCGGCAGTTCGAAGCCCGCCGGGATGCGGAGCGCTTCCCGCGGCGCGGGGCCGGACGGCGCTGCCGGCCGCGCCGCGGCACCCGACTGCGTCGCGCCGCGAGAGCTCTTACCGCCGTCGTGGACGCGGATGATCTCGGGGTCCGGGTGGACATCAGCGTGGGCGAAGCTTTCGCCTGAGCCTTCCCAAGTGACTTCGACTTCGACCCGTTCGTGATCGCGGAAGTAGGTCGGTCGTTCGCGGACGTTGAAGAAGGTCCCCGGGACGCGGACCTTGAACGTCCCCGCCCCGGCCACGTCGGTGCTGCCGACCCGGTAGCTGCGCGATCCGCAGCCGTCTTCGCAGATCGCGGTCGGCAGGAAGGACGCCTCGACGACGCCCTTGCCGGGAAACCCGCTGACCCGGATAGTCTCGCGTCGCCCGACCCGGAGGTGGCCGTCGGTGGTGACCTTCGGCGCGCCTCCTCGCCGTCCCGCGGCGGTCGCCGAGCCGGCCCCGGTCGAGGAGACGGCCAGGAGGCCGATCAAGATGGTCAGTAAAGCGACACCCCTAGCCCGCACCGAGCGAGCCTATAAGAAACCGGCGCGGTATCTAATCGTGCGGCACGGGTAGCATGGCGCCGATGCTGCGCCGGTCCCTGCTCCTCCTGCTCGCAGTCGCCGCAACTGCGATGGTGCTCGCGCAGCCCGCCGGCGCCTGCATCAAACGCCATGAAGTCCCAATTGCCAAGGGCACCGGCCCGACCGGCTGGGGCTGGTCGATCTCCGGGTCGATCGGCCCCAACGGCGGCCGCTGCGGCGATTGGCTCTTCGGGATGAACTTCGATCTGGAAGGGGCGTCGAGCTGGGGGTCGTCGACCGGGATCAAGCCCGGGGGCAGTTACGGCGGCCGGCCCGAAGTCGATGCCTCCGACAATCTCCTTCCCGACGGCAGCGACCGGGTCTTCAGCGGGTTCGTCGACGGCGAAGTCACCAAAGTCCTGGTCACGCTCAGCAACAACAAGCACCTCGTGATCCACCCGAAGCTGCCGCGGGAGAAGCTGCGCCGCCACGTCGTCTGGCTGCGCAACGTGCGCTACTTCGTCCGCTATTACCGCCCCGAAGGCTTCGTCACGGAAGTAGCGTCATTCGATCGCGCCGGCCTGCTCGTCTCACGTGACAAAACCTTCGAAACCTTCTAGCGGCAGCCCTGGAAGGCACCGTGCCCCATTCATAGGACGCATGCGCCCGACTGGATTCGAACCAGTGACCTTCGGTTTCGTAGACCGACGCTCTATCCGGCTGAGCTACGGGCGCGTGCCGGCGGAGGTGGGCGCACGGGGGTGGCCGCTCCGCGGGAGGCGGAGATTCTAGCCGTCCAGGAGGGACCAGCGAAACTCGCGTGTGCGGCCGACCCGCGCCGGACCGAGCGGGGGTAGGACGCAAGAGGGCCAAATGGCAGCGCCATTTGGCCCTCTGAGGACGACGGCCCGCGAAGTGTGTGCGGCGGCGCCAGGCGTGCGCGGAAGTTTCGCCGGTCTCTCCTAGGGGGTACGGGCGACCATTGCGGCCCAGCGGCCGGCGCGGTGGGCGACCTCTACCTCGATGTCGAAGGTGGTCGAGACGGTTGTGCTGGTGAGGGTCTGGGCGATCGGGCCGGCGGCGACGGTGGCGCCGTCGCGGAGGAGGAGGGCGTGGGTGGTGGTCGCCGGGATCTCCTCCAGATGGTGGGTGACGATCACGGTCGGCAGGTCCGGGTTGGCCTCGGCCATCGTGTCGAGGGAGGCGATCAGGCGCTCTCGGGACGGGAGGTCGAGGCCGGTGGTCGGCTCGTCGAGGAGGAGCAGGTCGGGCTCGTCCATCAGGGAGCGGGCCAGGAGGAGCCGCTGGCGCTCTCCCTGGGAGCAGTCTTCGAAGCGGCGGTCGCGCAGGGCGGTCACGCCGATTTCGTCCATCAGGCGGTCCGCGCGCACCCGGTCGTCGTCGGTGATCCGGTCGTGGAGGAGGGCGATGCTGCCGGTCGCCCCGGTCAGCACGACGTCGAAGCCGGGGTAGCGTCCCCTGATCCGGCGCGACATCCCCGGCTCGAGCGTCCCGATCGATTCGCGCAGCGCCCGCATGTCGACGCTGCCGAGCCGCCGGCCGAGCACCTCGACCGTCCCCTCCGAAGGATGCGAGAAGGCGCTCGCCAGATTGAGCAGGGTCGTCTTCCCCGCCCCGTTCGGTCCCAGCACCACCCAGTGCTCACCGGGCTCGACCGTCCAGTCGATGTCGTGTAGGAGCACCGCGCGGCGCCCCTCGGCGGCGACCCAGCGCCACACGTCCACCTCCGACATCCGGATCGCGGCCACGCCCACCTCGGTGCCGCTCAGGACTCGGCTTTGAGCCGGACGTTCCAGTCGACGGTGGCGGTGGAGACGAGGGCGCCGTCGGAGTCCGTCATCTCGACCTCGACCGAGAAGTCGACGCGCCCGTCGGCGTCGAGCTTGGCCAGCGCCTCGGCGGCCGGCATCGCCAGCTTCGCCTTCGCCTCGATCGGGCCGCGCGCCACCTTCACGTAGGAGATCTGGGCGCTGCGGGCGAGCGGCGTCACATCACCCATGCGCGCCGCGAAGGCGCCGACGAAGGCCGCCCCGCTCGCCGTCTCGGCGACCCCGAAGAGCGCCCCGGCGTGCTGACTGCCGACGTGGTTGAGGAGCTCGGGTCGGTCAGGCAGGAGCGCGGTCGCCTCCCCCTCCGACATCGCGGTCACCTCGATCCCCAGGTGGCCGACGAAGGGGACGGCCATCGCCATCCCTTTGGCGATCGCATCGAAGTCGAGTTCCATCAACGGACCCTACCGTCCGCGGAACTCGGCGTGCCCCGGGCCGCCGTGCTCGAGGAAGGTGCGCACGGCGCCCTGCAGGTCCTCGGTGGCGAAGAGCTCGCCCGCCTCGGTCCGCACCGCCTCGTCGGCCGCCGGGATGCCGCCTTCGCGGAAGCGCCGCAGGATCCGCTTCGTCATCGCGTGCGCGCGGGTCGGGTCGGCGGCCAGCTCCGCGGCCAGTGCCCGGGAGCGCGCCTCGAACTCGTCCTCCGGATATATCTCGTTGACGACGCCCCAGCGCTCCAGCTCGGCCGCCTCGAAGATGCCGCCGCTCATCACGAACTGGCGCGCGCGGCCCGAGCCGGCCCGCTCGGCGAGGCGCTGCGTGCCGCCCATCGACGGGGTCAGGCCGACGACCTTCTCGACCAGCCCGAAGCGGGCGCTCGGGGTGGCGACGATCAGGTCGCAGGCGAGCGCCACCTCGAAGGCGGCGGTCAGGGTCAGCGCATGGGCGGCGAAGACGACCGGCGCGGGCAGCTCTTCGAGCGCCTCGATCATCTTCAGCAGCTCGGTCCAGAGGGCCGACGCCTGCCCGGGGGTGAGGCCGTCGAAGACGTGGACATCGACGCCGCCGGAGACGGCGCGTCCCTCCGCCCTTATGAGGAGCGCGCGCGGCGGCGCGGCGGCGAGCGCCTCGATCGCCCCGCCAAGGTCCTCCATCATCGCCTGGTCGAAGAGGTTCAGCGGCGGGCTGTCGAGGGTGAGGACGGTGAGCCCGCCCGGCTCGGACTCGACTCTGACGAGCGGTGCGCGTTCAGCTCCCATCAGCTGAATCTATCCACCGGGCGCCCGGCGACCACCGGACCCTCGCAAGAGGACGGCCGGACATGACCCGCCGGAACCTCCCCGCTGTTGTTCCGCCGGGTCATGGCCGGGCGTCCTCCCCCACCGGTCCCCAGAGTCAAGGCACCCGATGCACCTCGAAGAGGTTCGTCCCCAGTTCCTGGTCGGGCAGCCCGGCAGTGATGCCGATCAGCTCACCGGAGTGGGCGATGCCGTGTTTGACCGCGAGCGCCGCACAGTCGTCGAGCAGGTCGCGGATGTCGGTGACCGGTGGTGACTGGACCGCGGTGACGCCGAAGAGGAGGCTGAGCCGGCGCACCGTCTCCAGCCGCGGCGACAGCGCCAGCACCGGCACGTTCGGCCGGTGGGCGGAGAGGATGCGGGCGGTGCGGCCGCTCGTCGTCGGCACCACCAGCGCTTTCAGCCCGAGCCGGTAGACCGCGCCGACGGCGCTCTGCGCGACCGAGTCGGCGACGTCGGAGGTCGCCTGGTCGGTGCGGCTGAAGAGCCACTCGCCGTAGCGCAGGTCGGGCTCGGTGGCGCGGGCGATGCGGTCCATGACGCGCACCGCCTCGACCGGGTTGTCACCGACCGCGGTCTCCTCGGAGAGCATGATCGCGTCGGTGCCGTCGTAGATCGCATTGGCGACGTCGGTCACCTCGGCCCGGGTCGGGCGCCGCGCGGTCACCATCGAGGCGAGCATCTGGGTCGCGGTGACGACCGGTTTGGACATCCGCCCGGCGGTGCGGATCAGGTGCTTCTGCAGGACGGGCACCTCGGCCAGCGGGACTTCGATCCCGAGATCACCGCGGGCGACCATGATCCCGCCGTTCGCCGCGGCGACGATCTCCTCGACGTTGGCGGCCGCCTGCTGGCGCTCGATCTTCGCGATCAGCGGGATGTCGGAGCCGAGGCTGCGCAGGCGCTCGGTCACCGGCGCCAGGTCGGCCGCCGAGGAGACGAAGGAGACGGCGATGATGTCGACCCCCTCGCGGACCGCGAAGTCGACCCAGTCGAGGTCGGTCTCGGTCGCCGCCGGCAGTTCGGCGGCGCCGCCGGGGATGTTCATCCCCTTATGTGAGGAGAGGGTGCCGCCGACCTCGACCTCGGCGTCGATCCCGCCGTCGAGCCGGTCGCCGACGCGCAGCCGGATCGCCCCGTCGGCGAGGTAGACGAGCTGGTTCTCCTGCAGGTTGGTGACGCCCGGCCAGGAGACCGGGATCGTCTCGCGGTCCCCCTCCACCTGGCGCGGGGTGAGGGTGACGTGCATACCGGTCTCGAGCTCGGCGTAGTCGTCGCGGATCGAGCCGATGCGGAGCTTCGGCCCGGGAAGGTCACCGAGGATCGCCACCTGGCGACCGAGGCTGTCGGCGGCCTCGCGGATCGTCGCGATCGTCTGCGCCTGTTTGTCGGGGCCGGCGTGGGAGAAGTTGAGGCGGAAGACGTCGGCGCCCGCGGCGATCATCTGCTCGAGCACGCCGAGATCCCAGGAGGCGGGGCCGACGGTGGCGATGATCTTGGTGCGCCGATCAAGGTGGGCGCTGGGCTTGGCGAGCGGATAGGAAGACATCGCTGTCCAGAGTAGTGAGCGGTGGGCGGGATGCGTGAATGGAGGGTGACCCGGGGCGAGCGATCTGGCGGCCGGTGGCGGGGGCGCGGTCGTCTTAAGGCCCGGTGGGCGGGCCTAAGGACGACCGCGCTGGGGCGCACCGGCGCTGATTTGTGTGAGATGACTCCGGTTGACCGTGACATCGATCTATGCAACGTTGCGCGCCGATGGCGACCTCCCCGACCGCAGTCGAGCCGCGCCCCGCGAAGGAGCGATCGGAGCAGGAGCCGCTCTTCCCGGAGCTC
This sequence comes from Solirubrobacterales bacterium, assembly GCA_035500835.1. GTDB lineage: Bacteria > Actinomycetota > Thermoleophilia > Solirubrobacterales > 70-9 > VAYN01. The sequence goes on from DATJWW010000064.1 coordinate 40,626, forward strand.
GTCGGCGCCGCGCCTCCCTCCCCGGCCGGACCGATCGGGGCGGCCGAGCTGGCGGAGCTCGCCACGGCGCCCGATATCCAGCTATCGAAGATCTCTCAGACGCTGCGCTTCTCGATGCGCCAGATCGAGTTCGTCTTCAAAGCCCGCCGCGAACTCGGCGAGGTCTTTCGCATGCAGGGCGTGATCCCCGGCGGCCCGATCGTCACCAGCCATCCCGACCACGTCCGCTCGCTCTTCACCGCCAAACCGGAGCAGGCGCCGTCGCTGACCGGCGAGTCGCCGCTGCGGCCGATCGTCGGCCCCAACTCGGTGCTGACCGCGATCGGCCCGCGCCACATGCGCCAGCGCAAACTGCTGCTGCCGCCCTTCCACGGCGAGGCGATCGCCCAGTACACGCAGATGATCGACGCGGCGGCCGAGCGCGAGATCGACCGCTGGCCGGTCGGCGAGACGATGGCGCTGGCGCCGCGGATGCAGGCGATCACGCTCGACGTGATCATGGCCGGGATCTTCGGCATCGAGGGCAGGCCCGCGCCGGGGACGCCGGAGGCGGCGCTGCGGACCGCGGTCAAGAAAGGGGTCAACGCCTCGACCCTGCCGACCGCGCAGCTGACCGAGCTGCTCCACCTCGGCCGCGAGGAGCCGATGGGGCCGCTGAAGCTCGTCCTCGACATGCTCGACCGGCCCACCTACAAGGTGATCCGCGCGCGGCGCGAGGCGGCCGACCTCGAGGAGCGCCGCGACATCCTCTCGCTGCTGCTGCAGGCGCGGACCGAGGAGGGCGAGGCGCTCGACGACAAAGAACTCCGCGACGAGCTCCTCACCCTCGTCCTGGCCGGCCACGAGACGACGGCGAACTCGCTCGCCTGGGCCTGGGAGCGCCTCGTCCGCAACCCCGAGCCGCATGCGGCGCTGGTCGAGGCGGTGCGCCGCGACGAAGACGCCGAGGACAGGGTCGAGGCGACGATCGTCGAGACGATGCGCAACCGCCCGGTGATCCCGATCATCGGGCGCCGCGTCCAGGTGCCCTGGCGCCTCGGCGACTACGGCGTCGAGCCCGGCACCGCGATCGCGATGAGCATCCTCCTCGTCCACCACCGCGAGGACGTCTACCCCGACCCCTTCTCCTTCCGCCCCGAGCGCTGGCTCGGCGGCCGCAAGCCCGGCACCTACGACTGGATCCCCTTCGGCGGCGGAATACGCCGCTGCCTCGGCGCCGCCCTGGCGATGGCCGAGCAGCGCGTCGTCCTCACCGCGATGGCCCGCCGCCTCGACCTGGTCGCCGACCGCCCCGAGGCCGAGCGCGCCATGCACCGCAACGTGACGATGATCCCCGCCCGCGGCGCGCGGGTGAAGATCGTCGCGAAGCACGACTGAGCGGGCGAGGTGTGGAGACTTGGTGTCATAGACCCACCAAGTCTCCACGGCGTCTACTGATCCTCGTCCTCGAGATGTCGGAGGTAGCTACCCGGCCGATCGAGGTAGTGTCGCCAGTGGTCGACCATCTCGAGTTCGTCCCATTCGACGCGTCGTAACCCGGACTCGCTCAATTCGATGATCATCGCCCCAGGCGTGGCAGCGAGAATCGGTGAGTGGGTCGCGCAGATGATCTGGGAACCGTAGGTCACAGATTCCTTGAGGACACGGATCAGGGCGAGGCACGACTGGAAGGAGAGCGGCGCCTCAGGCTCGTCCATCAACAACAGACCTGGCTCCTTGAAGCGGCCGTTGAGGACCTGGAGGTAGCCCTCGCCGTGGCTGAGACGCCCCAGATGAGTCTCTCCATATCCGCTCACTCCCTTGTCGCTCATGAACTGGAAGACGCCGAAGGCCGTCTCGGAGCGGAGCAAGAACCCCTCTCCCTTCCGGATCCAGCCGCGCTCCGATCTCGGCGCGAGCCGAAGTTCCATCACCTTCCCCAGAGGACTGATCGGCTCCGCCGTCCCATAGCGGCGCCCACCGTGGCCGCCGCGGACGTCGATCCCATAAGCCTCGGCGATCGCCTCGACCAGAGTCGACTTTCCGGAGCCGTTTTCACCGACAAGGAACGTGATCGACGATTCAAAGTGGAGACCCTCGTCCACGATCTGCCGGACGCCGGGGATCGAGAATGGCCACTCGGAGCGGACGGCCGCCGAGGAGGGGATCCGGAGCGCCTCGAGGATCAAACGGAGAGGGAGGGATTCGAACCCTCGAGAGAGCTTGCGCCCCCTACTCGCTTAGCAGGCGAGTGCCTTCAGCCACTCGGCCACCTCTCCGGGCACCGCGGACGATTGTAGGTATTGAGGGCCGATCGGGCCGATTGCCGGGAGGGGCGGGGATAGGCTGATGCGGGTGTCCCCGCCGCCCCAGCAGTCGCACGAGCGCTACGAGCGGGTCTTCGCCGAGGTCGAGGCGCCGTTCGCCTTCGTCGACCTCGACGCGATGTGGGCCAACGCCGACGCCTTGCTCGAACGGGCCGGGCGGAAGCCGATCCGGGTGGCGACCAAGTCGATCCGCTGCCGGGCGCTGATCGAGGACATCCTCGGGCGCGACGTGCGCTTCTCCGGGCTGATGACCTACACGCTGCCGGAGACCCTGTGGCTCGCCGAGCACGGACAGCAGGATCTGCTGCTCGCCTACCCGACCGCCGACACGGCGGCGCTGCGCGAGCTGGCGCTGCGGGCCGCGGGCGACTGGGAGCAGGCGCCACTGGTGATGGTCGACTGCCTCGAGCATCTGGACGCGATCGAGGCGGTGCTCGGCGCCGACGCGCCGCCGATCCGCGTCTGCATCGACATCGATGCGAGCTGGTGGGCGCTCGGCGGGCGGATCAAGATCGGCCCGAAGCGCTCCCCGGTCCACACCGTCGAGCAGGCGGTGGCGCTGGCGCGCGAGATCGAAAAGCGGCCGCAGATCGAACTCGACGCGCTGATGGCCTACGAGGGGCAGATCGCCGGGGTCGGGGACCGGCCGCCGGGGCGGCGACTGCGCGGCGCCGCGATCCGCTTCATGCAGAGGCGCTCGGCGAGGGAGCTGGCCGAGCGGCGGGCGGCGATCGTCGCCGCGATCAGCGAGTTCTGCGAGCTCGAGATCGTCAACGGCGGCGGGACCGGCAGCCTCGAGACGACCGGCGCCGAGGAGGCGGTGACCGAGGTGACCGCCGGCTCCGGCTTCTACGCCCCCACCCTCTTCGACAACTACAGCCGCTTCAGCCCGATCCCGGCGGCCGGCTTCGCCCTGCCGATCGTCCGCCGGCCCGGGCCGGGGGTGGTGACCGCGCTCGGCGGCGGCTACCTCGCCTCGGGCGCCGGCGACACGGCACGCCTCCCCTCCCCCTGGCTGCCGACCGGCCTGAAGCTCGACGCCGAGGAGGGCGCGGGAGAGGTGCAGACGCCGCTCTTGGGCGTCCCCGCCGACGACCTCGCGATCGGCGACCGCGTCTACATGCGCCACGCCAAGGCAGGAGAGCTCTGCGAGCGCTTCGACGCCCTCTACCTCGTCGAAGGCGACGACATCGTCGACGTCGTCCCCACCTACCGCGGCGAGGGCAAGACGTTCTTGTGACCGATGCGTACGCGCTTCCGGGGGTGACCCGGCGGAACAACAGCGGGGAGGTTCCGGCGGGTCACCCCCGGAATCCCGTTCAGCTCAGGCGCCGAGGACACGCTCCGCGTAAGCGTTCGTGAAGACCCGCCGAGGATCCAGCTGATCGCGGGCTTTTTGAAAGCCGGCCCACCTTGGATAGCGCGGCGCCAGGGTCGCGGCCGTCTGGAAGTGGCGCTTGCCCCAGTGGGGGCGGCCGGAGTAGTCGTCCATGATCGACTCGACGGCCTCGAAATAGGGGCGCCACTCCATCCCCCGGTACTGATGGACGGCGACGTAGGCGGTGTCGCGTTCGTGGGCGGCGCTCAGGTCGGCGTCGTCGCCGGCGGCCACCCGCACCTCGATCGGGAAGAAGACCGGGTAGCGGTTCGACCGCACCCACTCGACCACCCGGCGCACTGCGGTAGGACCGTGCTCGCGGGGCACCGCGTACTCCATCTCGGTGAAGCGGACCGTGCGGCGGTTGACGAAGATCCGGTGGCTGTGGTCCTGGTTGCGGCCGCCGCCGGCGAGCAGGCCGGCCAGCTTCGCGAGCGCCGGGATCGCGCGCGGCAGCGCCTTGCCGGTCGCGGCGAGTGCTTCGAGCGCCCAGTTCTCCAGCACCACGTCGTTGAGATAGGCGGCGGCAGGACCGCGCGGCGACGGCGACTCTGCGACCCGGTTGCGCTCCAGCACCAGCGCCCGGTCCGAGTAGGGGAAGGTGAAGAACTCGAAGTGGTCGTCGGCGGCGGCCAGCTCCTCGAAGCGGTCGAGGACGTCCTCGCGCCGGTGCGAGGAATCGACCCGCCGCAGGGTGAAGGCCGGGAAGCAGCGAAACGTCACCGCGCTGATCGCACCCAGCGCCCCGACCCCGATCCGCGCCGCGCGCAGGAGCTCCGCGTCCCCGGCCGCGGTCAGCTCACGGACGCTGCCGTCGGCGAGCACCAGCTCGAGGCCCTCGACCCGCGCCGAGATGTTGGCGAACGTCGCGCCGGTCCCATGAGTGCCGGTCGAGATCGCCCCGGCGACGGTCTGCGCGTCGATGTCACCAAGGTTCTCCAGCGCCAGGCCGAGCGCCGCCAGTTCCTGATTGAGGTCGCGCAGCACGGTGCCGGCCCCGACCCGGACCAGGCCGCTCTCCCGATCGGCATCGAGAACCCCGCGGAGCGCCTCCAGTCGCAGCATCGTCGCGTCGGTCATCGCCGCCTCGGTGAACGAGTGGCCGGAGCCGGCGACCGAGAGCTTCTCGCCGGCGCCGCTCGCGGCCCCGACCGCCTCGGCGAGCTCCTCGCGCGAGCGCGGCGTGAGCACCCTGGCCGGGCGGCAGCGCTGATCGCCCGCCCAGTTGACCCACTCGGCGCTCATGCCTCGGCCTCCACCGGCGTCGGCGCCAGCGAGCGGGCCGCGTAGGCCATCGTCACGGCCAGGAGGACCGCGATGCCGATGCTCGGCGCCGCGTCACCGGCGACCCCGGCGACCCCCGCGCCGACCACCCCGCCCAGCACCTGGGCCGCGGCCCAGGCCATGTTGGTGACGCCGACCGCGTAGCCCTGGTGGAGGCCGCTCTCCGCGGCGCGGTCGGAGATCAGCGCCATCGCGGGCGCGAAGCAGAGGCCCGAGCCGAACGAGATGACTAGCAGGGAGGCGACCACGATCGCCAGCGAGCCGGCGGCCGCGAAGAGGAGCATCGCCGCGGCGCAGATCCCCATCCCGACCACGTACGGGGCGCGACGGCCGACCCGGTCGGCGAGGCGTCCGGCAATCGGCGAGAGCACCGACTCGATCGCGGCGCCACCGATGAAGGCGGCGGCGATCAGCCCCTGGCCACCGCCGAGCACGTTGATCCGCAATGGCACCAGCACGTCGATCGCACCGTAGAGCAGGGACGGAGAGCCGACGAAGAACGCCGCCTCGACCAGGGGGCGGTCGATCAGACAGGCGAGCACCTCACGCAGGGGCTGGCTCTCGCGGACGACCATGTCGGGGAGGCGGGCGGCGATCGCGACGGCGACCAAGGCGGCGGCGAGTACCGCGCTGAAGACCACCTCGGTCCCCACCGCCCCGGCGAGCGCCCCGAGCACCGGCCCGAGCAGCGACCCCGCGACCGCGGTCCCCAATGCGGTGCCGATCACCGCCCCGCGTTTCTCCTCCGGATAGGTGCCGATCAGCCAGGTCAGCGCGCCCGACCAGATCAGCGCCCCGGCCGCGCCCTGGATGAAGCGCGCCAGGTCGAGCGGGTAGATCGATTTGAGGAACCCGAAGAGCACGCTCGCCAAGCCGAGGCCGAGCAGCCCGATGATCGTCGTGCGGCGCGGCCCGAAGCGACTGGCGACGAACCCGGCGGGCAGCGACGCGGCGAGCGTCCCGGCCGCATAGGCGGCCGACAGGACCCCGGCCTGCGCGGTCGTCAGATGTAGATGGTGGACGTACCCCGGCAGCAGCGGGGCGATGACCGTGAGGAAGGCGGTGTCGATGAAGACCGCCCCGCAGGCGAGCAGAAGCAGACGGCGCATGGCACCATCCAATCAGCCTCAGGAGGGGTGGCAGAGCGGTTGAATGCGGCGGCCTTGAAAGCCGTTGGGCGTCTTACGGCGTCCCGTGGGTTCGAATCCCACCCCCTCCGCCATAACTTCAAAGATCGAAACAGCACCAACAGTAGCGGCCCCCATAGCGGGGCCGCTACTGCGTTCCCCCGCGGCCACCGCCTCTATCTCCGCCACCTCAGCATCGACCCGCTCAGAAAAGCCAGGCGCCAACACCATGTCGTACGGCCAAGCCAGCTCGGCCTCCATCTCAGCCCCGACCACCGGCTTCCTGTCGCCGTCCCGAACCGGCCTGACCCACAGGCGCTCAAAGAAGGCTTGGTTGTAAGCCCGCCTCAGGAAGTCAGACGACTCGTCGTAGACCGCCGCCACGTCCGCCACCAACTCAAGGGCCATCACCAGCACACTGGTGTCGAAGGCCAGCCCCTGCTCAGCAGCGGCAAGCGAGCGTTCAGCGCCCCGTATCTCGTCGTCCAGTCGTTCCAGCTCCTGGCGGAACGCATCAGGAGAGACGGATGAAGGCTCATCGCCCTATCTGGCGACTGCGAGCTTCTACCGCCGTCCCCGCTTCTTGACCTTCACGCACCTGGCCATGCCGTGAATCTTCTGCTTCTTGAAGCCCTTGCGGCAGGTCAGGGGCGGCGGCTTCGCGGCCGCGCCACCTGAACGTGCAGCCTGCCGCTCCTGGCGAGCTGGTACTGCGGATCGGCCGGTCGCGTCACGACAAAGGAGACTCGGTGGCCCACGGTTCTGTGAGGCATCTTGACCCGAAACCTGACGACACCGCCTGAGCTGGTCGCCGCGTAGCGCTGCCGATGCCTGCCTCGCCCCGCCTTTGAACCGCGTCGATGGCTCGGCCCCCCGGCAGGATCAGGAAGCCGCCGACGATGATGAACCCTGAGATCAGGGTCAGGACTTCAATCATTTCCATCGCTGCCTCCCAGACTTGCTCCACGCCATCACCAGCCCGCCTTTCAGTTGTGCCCGCTGCCTGCCTGTCTTTCGTCCGGCCCTTGCCAGCTACTGGCCCACCGGGGCCGTACCGAACGAATGCCTGTTCATGCTAACCGATTAGTAGGAATAGGCCGGACGATCTTCAGATCGTCCGGCCAGAGCGACAAGCACCAGAAGCCAGAGCCCAGCTTGAAGCCTTCGCCAAGGACCTGGCAGAGCAACAAGGCGAACTGGCCGAGCGCGCCGAAGAGCTGCGGGCCAAACGCGACAGCGCCATCCGTGCCGCCTATCAGGCGGGCCTGCCGATGAAAGCCATTGCCGAGGTCCTGGGCATGAGCCATCAGCGGGTGTCGCAGATCGTCAGGAGTTAGGACTAGGCATCGTCCATGGAGAGGAGCTGGGCGTGGCGGTCGATCGAGAGAGCTAATAACGCGGCGAACGCTACGCTGAATCGCTGTAGTTCGCGCCAGAACCCGCGAATTCACCAATGACTTCGAGTTGGGGCGATGCTCAGCAGGCAGGCCAGAACTTTTCGGATACCGGCGACGCCCCCGTGGCGATGAGCCCCGCGGGGCGAAATTGACTTCCGCGGAATTCGAACGATGAGACCTCCCAGCCTCCATGTACTAGCTGAAGCCTCAGCAGTCCACGGAACTTGATCGGCCGAACGGATCGAGCGATCAGAGCAGTCGCCTGAGCCTTTTGGGCTTTGACCCACCTGACCTGCTGAGCGGGATCGAGGCGCCCAGATTCCTTCGGGCCAGGAATATTCGGGCAGAACTTCGGTTCCCCGTGCTTCGGGAGTTCCCGACAGCTCACGCCGCCCACTTCTTTTTCGACCTGCAGGCGGCAGGCGGCGCGAAGATCGCCTCTTGAAAAGCTCGCAACCCAAGCAACCGCGATGGTTCGTGATGGCTCTTGAACAGACTGTGACGCATGGCTGGCCTGTGCCTTGCCGACTCCGAGTGCGCCCGTGCAGACGAGCATGGCTCCAAAAATGCCGACAATGAAGCGTCGAGCCACAACGCAATGTCTATTGACAGTTGTAATAGAAACTTTCCCAGTTTTTATTTAGCGAGAGCGACCCGGGAAGCGCGAGCAATTCACTGAGTTCAACTCCCGTATTGCCGGACCGCGTCATCTCCATGTCAAGATTGTTGACTTCCCCAATGTTGTAGACGATGTTCGCACTGGTCTGGACGACGGAGTTCCACCACGTCATGGTTCCATAGTTCAGTAGAGGATAGAGATGAAGTTCGCCTTCCACGGTGGTCGCTGGCCTCTCGACGATCGCCTCGGCTGAGGTCCCGTCGTAATAGTTGGTTCCGATATGTTCGCCGCGGAAAGGTGAAAGTTCGTGAGTCGTCGCGTTTTCGAGATAGAAGTACACGTGTTCGGTTGAACGTTCATAGGACGCGTACATACCCATGTAGTTCCCCGGTTCGAAGTTTAAGGACGGGTTCGCATCGTGGTAGCTACTGCCAGCCGTCCAGACGGCGAATGCACCTACTCCGTTGCTCGTATTGACGCTGGTCCCAGCTTGGATCAGCGCGCCCGTGTTGCGTCCGCCAACCCCAACCCAACTTGCCTCTAGCGCATTCGATTTGCAAGACGCGTGTTTGTTGCCATATGGCTGATAGTAGTTCGACTGGGCCATGACAAAATGATTCGGAAACAGCGGAGCGTTTGCGATATAGCCAGACCAGTTTCGTGAAGCCGCCAACGTCGAGTATTCAACTTCGCCTTCTGCCGGTGACAGGCTGGGGCCTACTTTTCCGGAACATGCAATTGGAGGTGCAGTCGTTTCGAATTTGGACACCATTTCTTCCCAGTTTGCCAACGCCGGTTCTTCTGTCGGCCGGGGAGGGAAGGCAAAGTCTTCGAGTTCCTCGGCGCTTGCCTTCACTGCATCAAATCCCTGCGGCGGCTTTCCGAAGGTAACAGTTTCGGGACTTCCTTCTTCGACCTGGTAGGTATAGGAGCTTCCGCCATCGGCGTACTTCCGCACTTCAGCACCGCTCGTGGACCAATCGGTTGCAGATCCACTGCACTTAGGTAGTAGCCCCGGAGCGTTCTTCACTGCTTGCGCCCAGACGTTTCCGGCAAACGAGAGAGACACGAGACAGACCGCCCCCGCAGTCAGGGCGAGGCCGAAGACCGTTGAACGTCCGGGACCTAGAAGATGTCTTCCGTTGCCTCGTCCAGTCAACATCTGTCGCACTCGCACGGGGGCGCTCCTCCTTGGCTCGTCGGCTGCCCGGCGTTGAGGGATTGCCAACGGTCATAACGCACAGGCATTTCTAATCGGACAGTAGCATTCCTATCAAGTTCTAGCCACATTTTTGTCTAAACGAATGTCGGTTACAATTGGGAATGGATGGAGTAGGCAGTAGATCGGCCAGAGCGACTCAGCCTCCTTGGCCTTCGTGGTTACTCGGACCCGCTAAGTCCTGTGTAGGGCTGAATCGCCTTGCGTGAAGTTTGCGGATATGGTCGATAGTTCCGGCTCGTTTCGAGCCTCGTCCCACCCTCTCCGTCTCACGTTCCACGGCAGGAAACTGCAGGCCGCAGCCGAACGTCCCGAACATGGACCTGTCCGGCATCCGCGCCCCCGGGGGCGAACGCTGGCTGCAACGCGCCGAGCGGTTCAGCGACGCCTTCGGGCTCGTCTTCGCGCTCGTCTTTCTGACCTATGTACTCGTCTCGCTGCTGGGCAACGACGGGTGGGGCGCGGTCGTGGTGATGCTGGTGGTCTCGGCCACCTCGATCGTCGGGCTGACCAGCTCCGACATCAGGCCGCACTGGGTCCACCTCGCGATCTACGTGGCCGCGGTGGGCATGGTCCTGTCGGTGATCGCGGCGATCTCCGGCGACGACTTCTGGCTCTCGGCCGGTGCCTTCGTCCAGATCATCCTGCTCACCGCGGCGATGATCGCGGTGCTGGTGCGGGTCGTGACCGCGGCCGAAGTCGGCGCCCGCACGATCCTCGGCGCGCTCAGCGTCTACACCGTCCTCGGCCTGATGTTCGCCTTCGTCTACGAGGCGGTCGCGCGGATCCAGAACGAACCCTTCTTCGAAAACCACCAGCGGCTCCACCACAGCGACTACATGTTCTTCAGCTACACGACGCTGACCACCACGGGGTATGGCGACCTTGTGCCAGGGGGCCAGCCCGGCCGGATGTTGGCCGGGATAGAGATGCTGATCGGCCAGATCTTCCTGGTCACCCTGGTGGCGGGCCTGGTGGCCGTGTGGCGCCCGGGGGCCAGCATCAAAAAACGGCGCGAACAGCGCGCCGCCGAGGGCGACCCGCCCGGGCCGCTCGCCGACTAATCGGCGAGCTCGACGCTTTCGATCGTCTTCGCCTCGAGCGGCTTGTCGCGGGCGTCGGTCTCCGAGCCCTCGATCGCGTCGACCGCGTCCATCCCGTCGACGACCTCACCGAAGACGGTGTGCTTGCCGTCGAGCCACGGCGCCGCGCCGGTGGTGACGATGAAGAACTGCGACCCGTTGGTATCGGGACCGGCATTGGCCATCGCGAGCGCGCCGCGGACCACCTTGTGGTCGTTGAACTCGTCCTCGAAGGTGTAACCGGGACCGCCGGTGCCGGTGCCCTGCGGGCAGCCGCCCTGGATCATGAAGTCGGGGATGACCCGGTGGAAGATCAGCCCGTCGTAGAACCCTTCGCCCGCAAGCTTGCGGAAGTTCTCGACGGTCTTCGGCGCGTCGTCGTCGAAGAACTCGACGGTGATCGGCCCGGCATTGGTCTGCAGCGTCGCTTTCGACATGGCCCGCAGCCTAGAGGATCGATTCCGTGGCCGGGGCGGCCGCTCAGCCGCCGTGGACCTCGACCGTGACCGGCACCGAGGAGCCCGGCGCATACGGCCAGCGCTCCTCGGCGAGCGCCGTCGCCCGCAGCCTGATCCGCGCCGCGCCGCTGATGTAGCGGAACAGGTAGCGGGCGCGGAAATGACCGTGGTGGTCGGTGCGGGTGACGAGGACGGGCCGCCAGCGCCCGGTCTCGGCCTCCAGGTACTGGATCGCGACGAGCTTGCCGCGGCGGGGGATCGGCGCACCGCGGCTGCGCACCTGACCGCCGAGCCTCACCGACTCACCGGTGCGGAGCTTTCCCGGCGCCGCGGTGAGCGTCACCCCGGAGCGGACCCGGAGCTCGAGCGAGCGGTGGTGGGCCGGCGCGAACCCGCCGTTGCCGGGGAAGGAGACGGCGACACGGCGCGAGGTCCCCTGACCGAGGCGCAGCACGAAGCCGCCGCGCCGGCCGGTCCTGACCCGCTCCACCGTGCGCGGGATCAGGGCCCCGCGCGAGGGTCGCGACACCACCTTGAGACGCCGCCCGGCGAGCCCCGCCCCGTCGGCCGCGGTGAGGCGACCGGAGAGGAGCGCCGCGGCGCCGAAGGGGACCGTGAGCGCATCGCCTCTGCCGTGGCCGCCGCGCAGCCGCGCGAAGATCCGGGTCTTGGTGCGACGACCGGCGGGTTCGGCGGCGCCGTCGCCACCGCCACCGTCGCCGCGATCCTCCCCGGTGTCCTCGGCCGGCTTCACCTGGATCGACATCCGCGTGCCGTCGGCGCGCAGCGTGGTGCTCGCGGTGTTCCCGGCGGTGTCGCCCGCTTCGGCCCGGAAGACCCAGGTCCCGGGCGCGAGCTCGGGGAGCGGCGCGCTCAGCGTCGCCTTGCCGGGACCGTCTTCGTGGAGCTTGGTCGGCAGGTCGCTCCAGTCACGCGATTCGGCCCGACGCATCGCGATCGTCCCGCCCGCGGGCCCGGAGAGCGGATCGCCCACCGAGGCGCTCAGCGGCGCCCCCGCGTCTTCGCCGTCCGCGAAGGCGACGACCGGCGGCTGGTCGTCGAAGCGCAACGGCACGTCGATCCCGGTGCCGGGCGACTCGTTACCCGCCTCGTCGCGCAGCCAGAGATGCAGATTCCAGGTTCCCGCCGCAGGGACCTTGACGTCGGCGATCGCACTGACGCCGAGCCCCTCGACCGCCCGCACCCCCGAGTCGTAGCCGTTGCTCCCGGTCACCCGGTAGCGGGCGCCCGCGATCGGGCTCGCCGGGCTCTGGTCGGGGTTCGCCCAGCTCAGGTCGAAGTCGTCGACCCGGTGCCAGCCTTCGCCGCCGGCGATCGCCACCGGACGGGGATGGGCGGGAGGATTGTTGTCGACCGCGATGCGGTGATCCGGCGTGCAGGCGCCGTTCCCGGCGAAGTCCCAGACGCAGCTGTGGATCGAGTGGGGGCCGTCGCTGAGGTGGGTGGTGTCGACCCAGGCCGAGCTGCTCGGCCCGGGCGGGCAGGGCTGCATGGTCGTGCCGCGGACCTCGCCGTCTGCCCAGGTGACGTTGCACGGCCAGTCGGTGCGGTTGACGATCGCGCCGTCGATCGAGGTCTCCGTGTGGTGGGCGCCACCGCCCGCCTCCCCGGCCCAGAAATCGAACGGCACGCTGCCGCGGTGCCAGCCCGGGTCGAGCAGTTGTCCGCCGATCCCGGCGGCGGGGAAGGAGTTGTCTTCGAGGGTGAGGGCGACTGCCCGGACCGAGCCCCATGACTGGTCGGCGAGGCTGCACCACGACGATTCGGGCTTCGCGCAGAGCAGCCGCGACTCGAAGGCCGAGGCCGGCGAGGCGTAGGAGGCGGTGACTTCGCGTGGGGTCGTGTCGGTGGCGGTCGCGATCGCGAACGGCTCGAACCCGCCGCCCGCCGGTTCCACCCCGAGCCGCTGCTGGAAGCCGTCGTGCAACGCGTGCCACCAGGTCGCCCTCACCTTGACGATCCCGGCCCCGGGCGGCGCCTGCCAGCGCCAGCGCGCGAAGCGCGTGCCGGAGACGGTCCCGGCGGCGGTCGTCCAGCTTTTGAGGTGGACGCCGTCGAACGGATCGGCCCCGGCGGGCGGCACGCACCAGCCGTCGGGTTGGAACTTGGCGCCGCCGGTGGTGTCGGCCCAGCCCGCGTCGGCGCCGGCGAACCAGCCGCAGGAGACGACCGCGTACTGGCCCGCCCGCGCGGTGCCCGCGAGAAGGAGGAAGAGTACCGCCAAGAGGGCGAGCACCATCGCCGCCAGCCGTCCTATACCACCCCGCGTCCCGCTCATCGCCGCTCCTCTCGCTGGTCGTCGCATACGCGCGTCAAGGGCTCGGGCGGCGTGATCTCTCCCCCCACCGCCGCCCTTTGCGAGAATGGGCAGCGATGGCACTCCCCACGAAGGACCAGGTGAACGAGGCGCTGCGCGGTGTGATCGACCCCGAGCTGCGCCGCTCGATCGTCGAGCTCGGCATGGTGCGCTCGATCGAGATCCACGACAGCGGCCGGGTCGAGGTGATCGTCTCGCTGACCACCGCAGGCTGCCCGATCCGCTCCCACTTCGAAGGGGCCGTCGCCCAGCGGGTCGGCGAGCTGGAGGGGGTGACCGAGGTCGGGGTCGGCTTCGACGTCCTCTCCGACGAGGAGAAGGGGAACCTCCAGCAGACGCTGGGGCGCGGCAAGCTGCCGCAGGGCGCCCTCGCCAAGGTCAAAAACGTGATCTGCGTGTCCTCCGGCAAGGGCGGCGTCGGCAAGTCGACGATGACCGCCAACCTGGCCGCGGCGCTGACCGCCGAAGGCCGGCCGGCCGGCGCCCTCGACTGCGACGTCTACGGCTACTCGATCCCGCGCATGCTCGGGGTCGACGGCAAACCCGACGTCAACGGGGAGCGCAAGATCCTGCCGCTCGAATCGGCCGGCGGGGTCAAGGTGATGTCGATCGGCTTCTTCGTCGAGGAGAACTCGGCGGTCGTCTGGCGCGGCCCGATGCTCCACAAAGCGATCCAGCAGTTCCTCGAGGACGTCGCCTGGGATGAGCTCGAGTACCTGCTGCTGGACCTGCCGCCGGGGACCGGCGACGTGGCGATGTCGCTCGCCCAGCTGCTGCCGCAGGCGAAGTTCATCGTCGTCACGACGCCGCAGCCCGCCGCCCAGGCGGTGGCCCGGCGCGGCGCCGAGATGGCGCACAAATTCGACCTCGAGATCCTCGGCGTGATCGAGAACATGTCCGGCTTCACGACCCCGGACGGGGAACGCTTCACGATCTTCGGCGAGGGCGGCGGTCAGCAGCTGGCCGACGAGCTCGACGTGCCGCTGCTCGGCAAGGTGCCGCTCTCGGAGCCGCTCCGCGAGCACGCCGACGAGGGCACGCCGCTGGTCACCTCGGACCCGGACTCCCCCGCCGCGCAGGCGATCCGCCAGGCGGCGCGCGGGATCATCGCGATGACGCCGCAGGAGCTGCCGGTCCTGCAGGCGACCCCGGCGATGGCCGAGATGCCGGCGATCGGCGGCACCCCGCTGCCGGTCGTGCAGGTCGGCCCCGGCGCGTAGGTGCGTTCGCACTTCGTTCCGCCATCCGGAACTTTCAGCGAACGCACATGACCGCGACCGCAACTATGCTGTCGCTCGCGCGTTAGCGCTTACAAATAAATGCCTAATCCCGGCCTAAGAAAGGCCGGGAGCGGGGGAACCGAGTTTCTGGGGCGAATCCACCGGCCCACGGTGGAGGCGCAAGCTCCTTCAGCGCCAGCCCGACAGCTAACCCCGCCGGCTCACGGAGGAGGTTGTGAATGCCGTGTTCCCCTGGGGTGGCCATAGATGCCGCCCGCCGCAGTCCCATAGCAGTGCTGTCGGTATCCCTGGCGATGCTGGCCGTGGCCGCGCTGGTCGTCGCGCCCCTGGCCTCGGCGAAGAAGGCTCTCCCTGGCGGAATCAGCGCCCGCAGCGGTCTCGAAGCCGAAATCCCCGAATCGACCGAAGTCCCGGAAGAAGGCGAAGCCGAATACGAAACCGGCGCCGCGGGCAAGGCGGCCCTGGTGAACGGCCGCGCGATCGCACCGTTGAACGCGCCCGCGATCGTCAGGAAGGTGATCGCGGCGGCGAACCACATCCGCGCCACCCCGTATGTGTGGGGAGGAGGGCACGGCAGTTGGGTCAGCTACGGCTACGACTGCTCCGGCGCCGTCTCCTATGCGCTGCACGGCGGCAGGCTGCTGAGCACGCCGCTCACCTCGGGTTCGCTCGAGACCTGGGGCGAAGCCGGCCCCGGGCGGTGGATCACGATCTACGCCAACGCCTCGCACGCCTACATAGTGGTCGCCGGGCTGCGGTTCGACACGGCCGGGGACACCAGCGGGACCGGACCCCGCTGGCACCCGACCACGGCCGCCGCGGCCGCGGGCCGCTATGTGGTCCGCCACCCGGTCGGCTACTGAGTCACGACGCTTTGTTCGCGTATGGCGGACAGGCGTCGTCGCAACGAGAAAGGGCCGCCCTGCGGGGCGGCCCTTTCGGCGGATCGGTGAGTGCCCGGCTAGGCGCTCTTGAAGTAGTTGGCGTTGATCTCCGCGTATTTCGCCCACTCGGCGGGGAGCTGGTCCTCGGCGAAGCAGGCGTCCACCGGGCAGGCCTCGACGCAGGCATCGCAGTCGATGCACTCGTCCGGATCGATGAAAAGCTGCTCGACCGAGTCGTAGTCCGCCTCGTCGGGGGTCGGGTGGATGCAGTCGACCGGACACACCTCGACGCACGAGTTGTCCTTCTGGCCGATGCACGGCTCGGCAATCACATAGCTCATACGGGAAGTCTCCTAGGTGGTTGTCGGTTTTGCCCGACAGGCGCCGGGCGGCCCCTGCGAAAAGCGAAGCGCCATTTTAGAGATATGCGTCGGCGTCGGTGTCGGCGAACGTTGCCTGACACGGCACTAGGCTTGGGAGCCTCGATGGCGGGCGAGCGAAGGACAGGGACGCGATGCTGCTGCTGACCGGGGCCACCGGCAACGTCGGCTCGCGGCTGCTGCCGCTGCTGCTGGAGCGCGGCGAGGACGTCCGCTGCCTGGTCCGCGACCCGCGTCGGCTCGGCGCGCGGCGGGTCGACGTGCAGATCGCGCTCGGGGACCTGGGCGACCTTGCCGATCGCCACACGCTGCGCCAGAGCCTGCGCGGGGTCGACACCGTCGTCCACCTGGCGGCGGCGATCCGCGACCAGCCGCCGCGCCGGATCGAGGAGCTGAACGGGCTCGCCACCGTGCGCCTGCTGCAGGCCGCCGAGCGGGCCGGGGTGCGGCGCTTCGTCTTCTTCAGCGCGCTCGACGCGGGGGCGGCGCAGCGGACCCGCTTCTTCCGGGCGAAGTGGGTGGCGGAGCGCACGGTCGAGAGCTCACCGCTCGAGACCTCGGTCTTCGCCCCGTCGATCGTCTACGACCAGGGCGATCCGTGGATCACGCTGCTGCGCCGCTTCTCCTTCCTGCCGGTCCTGCCGGTGTCCGGGGAGGGGCGCGCCGCCTTCGAGCCGATCTGGGCGGGGGACGTGGCGGCGTGCGTGGTGGCGGCGCTGGGCGCGGAGGAGCTGCGGCCGCGCTACGAGCTGGCCGGGCCGGAACGGCTCACCTACGACGAGATGGCGGACCTGGTCAGCCGCATCGCCGGACGACCGCGGGAGCTCGTCCACGTGCCGCTGCCGGTGGTGCGGGCGAGCCTGGCCGGGCTGCGCGCGGTCTTCGGCGAGGCGGTCTTCGCCACCTGGGAGGAGGCGGAGCTGATGGAGGTGGCGATGGTCAGCGAGCGGGGGGCGTCCGACGCGCGGGCCCTGGGGGTCGAGCCGCGGCGGATGAGCGATGTGCTCGCGGCGGCCTAGGCACGCGGCCTGGGCGGCCGCGGTGGCGACGGCGTTCGCCCTGCTCTTCGCGGCGTCCGCGGGGGCGATGTCGCTGGTGCCGCCGAAGCCCGACGTGCTGCTCGGCGTCTCCGACCGCGGCTCGACCGAAGAGTTCGACTCCTTCGCCGAACTGACCGGCAAGCACCCCGCCCTGATGGAGACCTTCCTCGGCTGGGGCAACAGCGTCAACAAGGCCTACGAACGATGGCGCGAAACGCAGACCCGGCCGATCGTCGCGATCTCGACCCAGAACGCGCAGACGCTGGAAGAGATCATCACCCCCGAGCAGATCGCGCTCGGTGCGGGTGATGATTACCTGCTGCAGCTGAACAGCTTCTTCGCCACCCACGGCCTGCCCGCCTACATCCGGCCGCTGGGCGAGCCGAACCGCTGCCTCAACGCCTGGGCCGGGGTCGAATGCGACGGCACGCTGAAAGGCGGCGAACACAGCGCCTTCTGGTACAAGATGGCCTTCCGGCGGATCGTCGCGATCGTCCGCGGCGGGCAGACTCTGGAAGGGATCGAAGCGACGCTCGCCGAACTCGGGCTGCCGGGACTGCACCGGACCAAGGGGCCCAATCCGGAATCGCTGCCGACCGCGCCGGTCAGCATCATCTGGAGCCCGCTCCCCGCCGGCTCACCACGGGTGAAGGGCAACTTCCCCGGCAACTACTGGCCGGGGGGCAAGTGGGTCGACTGGGTCGGGACCGACTTCTACTCCAAATATCCGGTCTGGGAAGACCTCGACCGCTTCTACGCCGGCGCCCAGTGGAAGCGCAAGCCGGTGGCGATCACCGAGTGGGGCCAGCAGGAAACCGACGAACCGCGCTTCGTCAAGCAGCTGATCAACTGGGTCGTCACCCACAAGCGGGTGCAGATGCTCAACTACTACCAGGGCTTCGGTGTCGGCAACACCTACGAACTGGGCCTCTATCCCCGCACCGCGAACACGTACCGCAAGAAGATCCGCCGCGCCAACTTCCTCGACTACGCCGAATACAACGCCGGCCTCCTCCCGCCGCTGCCGCCGAAGGAAAAGAAGCCCACCGAATAGCGAGCGTCCGCATTTACCCCCGTACAGGAGGGGTAAATGTAGGAGGGGTAAATGTAGGAGGGGTAAATGCGGACAAAAGGAAGGGCCCGGCGTGAACCGGGCCCTTTCGAGTCCCCGAGGGGACGAAATCCTGAAGGGATTCCTTACATCATGCCGCCCATGTCAGGCATGCCGCCCGGCATACCGCCGCCGCCGTTCTCTTCCGGGGCCTCGGCGATGATCGCCTCGGTCACCAGGATGTTCTTGGCGATCGACGCGGCGTTCTCGAGCGCCGACCGGGTCACCTTGGTCGGGTCGATGACGCCGGCTTTGATCAGGTCGCCGTACTCGCCGGTCGCCGCGTTCAGGCCTTCGCCCGACTTCAGCTCCCGCACCTTGTTGACGACGACCGAGCCCTCCTCGCCGGAGTTCTCGGCGATCTGACGGACCGGCTCCTCGAGCGAGCGGTGGATGATCCGCGCGCCCGTCTTCTCGTCCGGATCGTCGAGCTTCTCGGGATCCAGACCGGCCTGGGCGTTCAACAGCGCGACGCCGCCACCCGGCACGACGCCCTCCTCGAGCGCGGCGCGGGTCGCCTGCAGCGCGTCCTCGACGCGGTGCTTTTTCTCCTTCATCTCGGTCTCGGTGGCGGCGCCGACCTTGACCACGGCGACACCTCCGGCCAGCTTCGCCAGGCGCTCCTGGAGTTTCTCCCGGTCGAAGTCGGAGTCGGTGTTGTCGATCTCCTGTTTGATCTGCTTGATCCGGCCTTTGATGTCGTCAGCCTCGCCGGCACCGTCGATGATCGTCGTGTTGTCTTTGGCGACGACGACGCGACGGGCGCGACCGAGCTGGGCCAGCTGGGTGTTCTCCAGTTTGAGACCCATCTCCTCGGTGATGACCTCACCGCCGGTGAGGATCGCGATGTCCTCGAGCATCCGCTTGCGGCGGTCGCCGAAGCCCGGGGCTTTGACGGCCACACCGGTGAAGGTGCCGCGGAGCTTGTTCACGACCAGGGTCGCGAGGCACTCGCCCTCGACGTCCTCGGCGACGATGAGGAGCGGTTTGCCCCCCTGCATCACCTGCTCGAGCACCGGCAGGATGTCCCGCACGGAGCCGATTTTCTGGTTCGCGATGAGGATGTAGGGGTCCTCGAGCACGGCCTCCATGCGGTCCTGGTCGGTGACCATGTAAGGCGAGATATAGCCTTTGTCGAACTGCATTCCCTCGGTGAACTCCAGCTCCATACCGAAGGTCTGGCCCTCCTCGACATTGACGACGCCGTCTTTGCCGACTTTCTCGATCGCGTCGGCGATCACGTTGCCGATGTCGTCGTCACCGGCCGAGATCGCGGCGACGCGGGCGATCTGGTCTTTGCCGGAGACCTCTTTGCTCTGCTTGTCGCGCAGGTTGGCGACAACGTCCTCGACCGCCTTCTCGATCCCGCGGCGCAGGGCCAGCGGGTTGGCGCCGGCGGCCACGTTCTTGAGGCCCTGGCGGACGATCGTCTGGGCCAGCAGGGTGGCGGTGGTGGTGCCGTCACCGGCGACGTCGTTGGTCGCCGTGGCGACCTCGCGGACGAGCTGGGCGCCCTGGTTCTCGAAGACGTCCTCGACCTCGACCTCGCGGGCGATCGTCACACCGTCGTTGGTGATCGTCGGCGCGCCGAATTTTTTGTCGAGCACGACGTAACGGCCTTTCGGGCCGAGGGTGACCTTGACGGCGTTGGCGACAGCGTCGACCCCCGCCTGCAGGGACCCGCGGGCCTCCTCTGCGTACTTCAGCTCCTTGTGAGCCATGTGCTTTCAGTCCTCCTTGGTTCTTCTAAGTCCTGGCGGGTCAGCCGACCTTGGCGAGCACGTCCGACTCGCGCAGCACGAGCAGGTCCTCGCCCTCGACGGTGACCTCGGTGCCGCCGTATTTGGAGTAGAGGACCTCGTCCCCCTCCGCCACGTCGAGCGGGCGGCGGCTGCCGTCCTCGTTGATCGCGCCGTCGCCGACAGCGACGACCTTGCCCTTCTGCGGCTTCTCTTTCGCCGTGTCGGGGAGCACGATGCCGCTGGCAGTCGTCTCCTCCTCCTCGACCGGCTTCACGATCAGCCGATCCCCGAGGGGCTTCAGATTCATCGATTGACCTCCGTCATTCGGTAGGTGGTTTGCGTGTGAAGTCAGGGGAAATGCCGGTCTGAAGCCCTTTCCAGCCTCTTTCCGGCTTGGCACTCTCTAGCCAAGAGTGCCAACGCGACGAAAGATAGCAACGTCGGCGCACCGGGCAAGTGAAAATCCTGCGCGGTCCGCCCCGTGCGTTCGCAGTTGGTTCCGCATAGCGGAACCAACTGCGAACGCAACCTCAGTCGAGCGCCAGGAGCTCGCAGCCGAGGCGGGCGGCGATCCCTTCGCCGCCACGCCGCATCACCCAGTCGTGGTTCCACTCGAAGACCGGGCGCAGGAGCGGCGCCATCCGGTTCATCCACGGCTTCGTCGTCGCCACGTTCCACTCGTAGAGGACGGCGGTGACGCCGTCCTGCTCGTAGAGGCGCCAGCGGCCGACGCCTTCGAGGTCGCCGGTCGCCTGCCCCTCCATCAGCGTCGGCGGCTCGATCCGCGTCGCCGTCACCTCGAACTCGACCCGGTAGGGGAGCAGGCTGCGCCAGACCATGCGCGAGATCGTCCCCACCCCGCGCCCGCCACCGGGGCGGAGCTCTTCGGCGACCTCGACCCCGCGCCACCACTCGGGCCAGGCGGCCTCGTCGTAGATCGCGTCCCAGACCGGCTCGCGGGGGGACTGCAGGAGCCAGGTGGTGAGAAAGGAGTACTGGATGTCCGCCCCTTACCCGACCGCCTCAGTTGTGGTGCGGCGTCTCCCCGTTGCCGAGGTGCGCGCGGGGCGGCTCGACGATCTGCGAGAAGCGGACGACGGTGACCAGGTCGTCGTCTTCGACCGGGCGGCTGTAGATCTGTTCGAGGAAGCGGCGGGTCTCGTCGAGCCGGCGGAACTCGGGGTTGTCGTGCTCGATGTCGCGGCGGCTGAGCTCGGAGAGGCGCTTCACCTCGACGTCGTCGATCACGGCGGCGAAGAGTTTCTCGCGCGGGCTGTGGCGGAAGCCGATCGTCACCCAGACCAGCTGGCCCCGCTCGTACTTGGCGCTTTTGTCGCCGACCCTGATCGTCGCCGTCTTGCGACCGCGTTTGAGCTGGTCGCCGAAGACCGCCGAGTAGAAGTTGAGGACATAGATACCGCTGCCGCGCGCCATGTGGGCAGGGAGCGTATATGAGGGGGCGAGCGGGCCTCGGGCCGATCAGAAGCCCTCGGCGCCGATCAGCGGCACGAAGCGACAGGGGGCGAGCGCGGTCGACTCGACCTGCGCGCCGCGGCGGCGGAAGAGCATCAGCGTCTCCTCCTTGTCGTCGACGACGGGGACGACGAGGCGGCCGCCGTCGGCGAGCTGGGCGAGGAGCGTCGGGGGCGGCGCGGGGGCGGCGGCGTGCACGGCGATCGCCTCGAAGGGCGCCTGCGCGGGGACGCCGCGGCTGCCGTCGCCGACCATCAGCTCGATGTTGTCGGCCGCGCAGGAGCGGAGCGCCTCGGCGGCGGCGCGGGCGAGGCCGGCGTGGCGCTCGACGCTGGTCACGTGGGCCGTCAGCCGTCCCAGGAGGCAGGTCGAGTAGCCGGAGCCGGTGCCGATCTCGAGCACCCGCTCGGTGCCGCGCAGCGCCAGCGCCTGGAGGATCGCGGCGACGATCCAGGGCTGGGACATCGTCTGCTCGGAGCCGATCGGGATCGCCGCATCGGCGTAGGCCTGCTCCCGCCGCCGCTCCGGCAGGAACGCCTCCCGCGGCACCTCCCCCATCACGGCGAGCACGCGGGCGTCCTCGATCCCCCGCTCACGGAGCTGATGCTCCACCATCCCCGCCCGCATCTCCGCAAAGTCGCTCATCTCCGGAGGCTACCCGCCGTGCGTTCGCACTTGGTTCCGCATACCGGAACAAACTGCGAACGCACCGGTGGGGAGGGCGGGGAGACCCCCGAACGAACCTCCCTGCAGTTCGTGAGAGAGGGGTCTCCCCGCCCTCCCCTCGGAGCTCCTTGCACTCAGTAGATGTAGTTGCGCAGCTTGCCCGGCTGCAGCACCGTGACCCGGCCGCGCCCGGACCGGACGACGCCGGCCCGCTCGAGCTCCGCCAGGAAACGGCTGACCGACTCACGCGAGGTCCCCGCCAGCTGGGCGAGGTCGGTCTGGTTCATCCGGATCGTGATCTCGGTCGGCTCGCCCTCGCCGTCCTGGTTGTCGCGACTGAGCTGGAGGAGGATGCCGGCGACCCGGCTCGGCACGGTCTGGAAGGACTGACGCGAAAGCCGGGCGTTGGCCTGGCGCAGCCGCCGTACCAGCCCGGCGACCAGCTTCAGCGCGATCTCCGGGTTGCGCGCCAGCAGCGCCCGGACGTCGTTGGCGGGCAGCGCCAGCAGCGTGCCGTCGGTGATCGACTCGGCCGAGGCGGAGCGTTTGTCGCCGTCGAGCATCGCCAGCTCGCCGAAGATCTCCCCCGGCCCGAGCGTCGCCAGCGTGATCGCCCGCCCGTCGGAGTGTTCGCGGGTCACCCGGAAGCTGCCCTCGCGGACGATGTAGCAGGCGTCGGAGCTGTCGCCCTCGTGGAAGACCCGGGTCCCGGCCGGGAACGAGCGCGGCACCGCGACGTGGGAGAAGCGCTCCAGCTCCCCCTCCTCGAGGTCGGCGAAGAGCGGCACGCTCCTCAACAGCTCTACCGGACTCTGCTCCGTGGTCTCAGACACCCCTGTCGATTATGACGACGGGGTGCCGGGGCGAATGTTGTGCCCCGGACAACCGTCCTACGCAGAAGCCGTCAGTTTGCGCGGGCCGCGGCTGAAGCCGGCGCCGATCAGCGCCTCCTCATGGCCTGACCCGATCACCGCCTCGCCGTCGAGTTTCTCGATCGCCAGTTTCGGCAGCTTGCCCGCGCCGACCGCCTCGGCGAGCGCCTCCATCGCGGCGCCGAGCTCCTCCTCGCCCATCTCCCGCAGGCGCAGGAGGCCGCGGCCACCGCGCTCGACGAACACCTCCGGCTCACCGTCGCGGAGCAGCAGGTGGGCACCGGGGGTGCGGCCGGGGCGCCGCCCGCCCTCCAGCTTCGGCCAGGGGAGCGAGGCACCGTAGGGGTTGGCCGGGTCGGTCGCCGCGAGGACCAGGTACTCGCCGCGCGCTTCCGGCAGGGAGCGGAGCCGCTCGACCGCGCCGGGGAGGGCGAACTGGGCGCCGCCGAGGCCCTCGACGAAGTAGCCGCGCCGCGCCGTCCCCAGCAGCTCGAGGTTGCCGAGCTCCGAGTAGAGGGTGGAGAAGCCGCCGGGGACGCCCTCGGCGAGGACCGTCTCGCGGGTGACGATCCCGTAGCGCTCCATCATCAGCTCGGCCTGGGCACGGAGGCGGGCACCGGGCCCGGGCGCGCCCTCGAAGATCGGCGCGGTCAGCGACCAGCGTCCCTGCACGGCGGCGCCGGCGGTCGAGCGGCGGCGGGCGAAGCGGCGGCCCGCCCGTTCGGTCTGGGGGACGGCGCGCAGGCGCGGCGCGCGCAGCGGCGAGAAGGCGTCGTTGGTCACCTCGCCCGCCCAGGCGAGGTCCCAGAGCGCGTTGTGGAGGTCCTCGGCGGGCCGGTCGATGTCGGCGACGAGGTCGAGCCAGAACGACGGCCCGGCGGCGAGCCGCTCGCGGATCGCGTCGTGGATCTCCCCCTGCGGGATCTCGAGCTTGCCGTTGGCGGGCGGCGGCCCGGCGAGGCGGACGTCCTCGCGGAAGTAGAGGGCGACGCGACCGTCGCTGCGCCCCAGGGACCCCGCCCCGATCCAGATCAGCTCGCCGCTGGTGCAGAGCTGGTCGAGCCAGTTCTGGGAGTAGGCGCCGAGCCGGCGCGGCAGCACGTCGCGCTCCCAGACCGACGGCGTCAGCGCCACGCCCTGCAGCGGCACCAGCGCCTCGCGCAGGCGGTCCGGGCCCGCCCCCGCCGGGCGGAAGGCGTCGACGTTCTGCCAACTGGGCAGGAAGCGGGCCAGCTCGGTGCGGTCGGCCGCCTCGACCTCCTTGCGCAGGCGGGCGAGGGAGGCGCGGCGGACGCGGCGGAGCACGTCGGAGTCGCACCACTCGCGCTCGGTGCCGCCGGGGAGGAGCTCGCCGCGGACGAGCGCCCCTTCGGCCTCCAGCTCGCGCAACGCCGGGCCGGGGTCGACGCCGTAGCGCGCCGTCAGCTGCCCGATCGGGAAGGGGCCGTGGGTGCGGGCGTAGCGGCGGACCAGCGCGCGCATCGCGTCCGGGTGCTCGGCGAGGAAGGTCTCCGGCAGCCCGGGCGGCGGCGGCACGCCGAGCGCGTCGCGGTAGAGGCCCGCGTCCTCGGCGGCGATCCAGCGCTCCTCGCCCGCGATCCGCACCTTGGCGATCCGCCGCTCCCCGGCCAGCTTCTCCAGCATCGACTGCGCCGAGTAGCCGGTGGCGACCCGCTCGGCCGCCTCCTCGGTGGTCATGTCGCCGAGGTTGCGGAGGATCTGCTGGAGCGCGTCGCGGTCGCCGGCGCGGCCCGCCTCGGCGCGGTGCTGGAGCTGCTCTTCGACCTCCTCCAGCGCCTCGGGGTCGATCAGCTCGCGCAGCTCCTCCTGGCCGAGCAGCTCGCGCAGCAGGTCGCGGTCGAGCGCCAGCGCCGCCGCCCGCCGCTCGGCGTTCGGCGTGTCCCCCTCATACATGTAGGTGGCGACGTAGTCGAAGAGGAGCGAGGAGGCGAAGGGCGAGGCGGTCGGCGTCTCCACCTCGACCAGGCTGAGCGAGCGCGCGTGGAGCTTTTCGAGCAGGTCGGTGAGGGCGGGGAGGTCGAAGACGTCCTGGAGGCACTCGCGGTAGGTCTCGAGGATGACCGGGAAGCGGGGGAAGTCGCGGGCGACTTCGAGCAGGCTCTGCGACTTCAGCCGCTGCTGCCAGAGCGGCGTGCGTTTGCCGGGGTAGGCGCGCGGGATGAGCAGCGAGCGCGAGGCGTTCTCGCGGAAGCGGGCGCCGAACAGGGCCGAGCCGGAGAGCTCGCCGACGACCAGGTCTTCGAGCTCGTCGGGGTCGATCAGGACGAGATCGGCGGGCGGCGCCTCGTCGGCGTCGGGGAGGTGGATGACGATGCCGTCGTCGGACCAGATCGCGTCGGCCTCGAAGTCGAGGTCGCGGCGGATCTTGGCGGCGAGGGCGAGTCCCCAGGCGGCATGGACGCGCCCGCCGTAGGGGGAGAGGACGCAGAGGCGCCAGTCGCCGATCTCGTCGCGGAAGCGCTCGACCACGATCGTCTGGTCGGAGGGCACGACACGGGTCGCGTCCTGCTGTTCGCGCAGGTAGGTGACCAGGTTGTTGGCGGCACGCCGGTCGAGGTCGTAGTCCTCGGCCAGCTCGTCGGGCTCACGCGAGACCGCCTCGCGGGCGAACTCGCCGATCGCGCGGCCGAGCTCGGCGGGGCGGCCGATCCCGTCGCCGCGCCAGAACGGCACCGCGCCGGGGGCGCCCGGGGCGGGCGTGACGATCACCCGGTCGCGGGTGATTTCCTCGATCCGCCAGGTCGAGGCGCCGAGCAGGAAGGTCTGGCCGGGCCGGGCCTCGTAGACCATCTCCTCGTCGAGCTCGCCGACCCGCCGGCCGTCGGGCAGGTGGACGCCGTAGAGGCCGCGGTCGGGGATCGTGCCGGCGTTGGTGACGACCAACTGGCGGGCGCCTTTGCGGCCGTGGATCGTGTCGTCGATCCGGTCCCAGACGATCCGCGGGCGCAGCTCGGCGAAGCGGTCTGACGGATAGCGGCCGTCGAGCATGTCGAGCACGTTCTCCAGCTGCTCGCGGGAGAGGTCGTGGAAGGACTGGGTCGCGGTGACGACCGCCTCGACCTCGTCGACCTTCCACTCGTCGAGCGCCGCCATCGAGACCAGGTGCTGGGCGAGGACGTCAAGGGGGTTCTGCGGGATCACCGTCTCCTCGATCTCCCCCTCGCGCATCCGCCGCGCGACCACCGCGCACTCGAGCAGATCGCCGCGGTATTTGGGGAAGATCCGGCCTTTGGAGGTCTCGCCGATCCCGTGCCCGGCGCGCCCGATCCGCTGCAGCCCCCGCGTCACCGACTTCGGCGACTCGACCTGGATCACCAGATCCACCGCCCCCATATCGATCCCCAGCTCGAGCGAGGAGGTCGCCACCAGGCAGGGCAGCTCCCCCGACTTGAGCATCTCCTCGACCAAGGTGCGCTCCTCGTGGGACAGCGACCCGTGGTGCGCGCGGGCGATCTCGATCGGAACTCCGAGGGGGGAGCCCTGGCCCGCGGGTCCCGCGGGGTCAGCGTGCCCCGCGTGCTCAGTCGCGGGAAGCTCGTGTTCGCCTTCGCCATTGGCGAGCTCATTCAGTCTCTTCGCCAGCCGCTCCGCGGCCCGGCGGTTGTTGACGAAGACGATCGTCGAGGTGTGGGTCTGGACGAGGCGGAGGAGCTCTGGGTAGATAGCCGGCCAGATGCTGCGCACGTGGGCGCTGGGCTCGATTTCGCTCGGCTGCGCGGCGCTCTCTTCGGAGGGGTAGGCAGGCGCACCAGGGTCGGCCATGTCCTCGACCGGCACCACGATTTCGACGTCCAGATCTTTCCGCGTCCCCGCATCGACGATCCTGCACTCCCGCTTCGGCCCGACGAGGAACTGGGCAATCCTCTCCAGAGGTCTCTGGGTGGCCGACAAGCCGATCCGCTGCACGCCCGAACTCACGCCGGCGGATGCCGGGGATGACCCGCCGGAACCTCCCCGCTGTTGTTCCGCCGGGTCATCCCCGGTAGCCGCCTCGCCCGAGGTCCGAACCAGATGATCCAACCGCTCCAAGGTCAGCGCGAGGTGCGACCCACGCTTCGTTTGAGCTACCGCGTGGATCTCGTCGACGATCACCGCCTCGACACCCGTGAGGATCTCCCGCACCGAGGAGCTCATCATCAGGTAAAGCGACTCGGGGGTGGTGATCAGGATGTCGGGCGGCGTTTTCGCCATCGCCCGGCGGTCTTTCTGCGAGGTGTCGCCGGTTCGCAGGCCGACGGAGATGTCGGCACCGATGCCGCGGAGGGGAGCGCGGAGGTTGCGCTCGATGTCGTAGGAGAGGGCTTTGAGGGGAGAGATGTAGACGAGGCGGACGCCGGTGCCGAGCTCCGGCTCGCGGGCCAGCTTGTCGATCCCCCAGAGGAACGATGCCAGCGTCTTGCCCGAACCGGTCGGTGCGCAGATCAGCGCGTTGTCACCACCTGAGATCGCCGCCCAACCGCCCGCCTGGGCAGGCGTCGGGCCCTCGAACGAGGCTTCGAACCAACGCCTGGTCGGCGCCGAGAACGGCGCCAGCGGGTCAGATCCGGTGCTCTTTTTCGATCGGGTCGCCAACCCACCGATCTTACGCAGACCGGCGGGTTGGCTCGCTCGAGGAGGCGGCTACGCGGTGCCGCCGGTGAACTTGACGAATTCGGTCCAGGACTTCTTCGGGACGAAGCCCTTCTTGAAGAGGCCGGAGCCGTTGCAGAAGTTGCAGGTTTCCGGGGCGTCGTCGACCGAGAACCAGTAGACGTGCTTGAGGCGGAATTTGGCCGCTTCCTTGCCGAGCACGGTGAAGGCGCCCTTCAGTTCGCGCGCCTGACCGGCGGCACCGACCGCGAACACGTTCGACGGGCCCTGCGGCGGTTCCGAGCTCCAGCCCATCTCGGTGATCCACATCGGCTTGGCGCCGTCGCCCGCCTTCTTCAGCACGTTGCGGACTTCGGCGATCTCCGGCACGAGCTGGTTGTAGTGCGGCACGTACGGGTGCAGCGCCACGCCCTGGAACTTGGACTTGATCCCCGGGTTCGTCTTGTACATCCGTTCGAGGAAGTACGAGGCGAAGTAGTTGGGGCTGGTCGGGTTCGCAACCTTGCCCTTTTCGTTCAGGCGGCGGGCTCCGGCCGGCTTGGCGAACAGCCCGGCGAGGATCACCTGGGCGCTCGGGTCGGCCGACTTGATCGCCGTCGAGGAGAGCTTCACGAGCTTCCCGTATTCGGTCGGGTTCGGCTTGGCGACGAAGTACTTGAAGTTCGGCTCGTTCCAGACCTGCCAGGCGGTGATCGGCTTGTCCGGGACCAGCGGGTTTTCGGACCAGTAGGTGCCGCCGGGCCCGTAGCGGGCGACGGCGGCCTTCAGGAACGTGGTCCAGCCCGAGGCCGCGGTGCCGCTGACCGGCAGGTGGGCGGGAGCCTTCGCCCCGCCGGTGCCCGGCACGGTCGCGTTCGGCACCGCCCAGGTCGGCGTGCCGACCACGAACGGCAGCAGTTCGATGCCCGACTTCGCGGCCCGTTCGACGATCGGGTCGAAGCTCCCCCATTCGATCGCGCCGCCGCGGTTCGGCTGCATCGCGGCCCAGATCATCGCCACGCGCATGCTCTTGACGCCGCCCTTCTGCAGCGTTGTGAACTGTTCCTGGGTGAGCGTCGACTGCGGCACGACGCCGAAGAACTTGGCGGGGAGTGCCGCGGCGCTCCCGGCGCAGACGCCCAGCGCGACGACCACGGCGAGGATCGCCGTCAGGGCGCGCGTCTTCCTGCTGACTTGAAGCATCGATCCCTCCATTGTCGGTTCGGGCTAGCTCGCGTTGGACGAGGACACGCGTCCATCGGCGCCGTCGGGCCCCTGGCCCGACTTGCGCTGGCGGTAGAGCACGACACCGATCGAGATCGCCGCGAGCACGGCCACCGCGATCAGGATCGGCACCAGCGGCGATGATCCGCCGCCGCCGCTTTCGGAGGCGTGGGTGCCCTTCGTGGTCGGTGCCGGCGTCGCCTTGGTGACGTTGGCTCCCGACTTCGAATTGCCGGCACCCTTGCCGGAGTGGCCGCTGCCCTGACCACCGCCGCTCTTGGGAGGATTGTTGTTCCCCCCGTTCGAAGAAACTCCCCCAGACGACTTTTGACCTTCCGATTCCGATTCAGATTCGGTCGCTTCGGGCGACGTGGTGCTCCCGGTCCCGGAGGCACCGGAACCCTTCGCCTTGGCGTTGTTAGAAGAACTGTGTTCGCTCCCGGTGCTCTTGCTCGTGCTGCTGTTCTTCGGCGTCGTCGATTCCTTGGTCACGTGCGGGACTTCGGGTTCGTAGACTTCTCCGGAGCTCTCGGCGTGGGCCAGAACGGGGAATAGAGCCAATGCCAGCAGAGCAAGCACTGACGGAAGCGCGAAGAAGGAGCGGGCCGAGCGACGGGCGTGGCGGCGGGGGGCACCTTGCATTCCGCGCAAGGTTAGAGGAATCCGCGGCGTTCCTCGCCCCGGTCCTGCTGCTCGGCGGGCTCGCCCTCTCGGGGGGAGGCTTCTCGCTGAGCTCACGCCATGTCGCCGGGCTGCTCGTCTGGCTCGTGGTCGTGGCTCTGCTGGCGCTCGGCGCCGCCGGCCGGGCCGCACTGGGCCGCCCGTTCTACTGGTCTGCGGGGCTGCTCTTTGGTCTGGCGATTTGGTCTGCAATCTCATCTCTCTGGTCCGGTTCTGTCGAGTTGAGCGTCACCGAGGCCGATCGCGTGCTCATGTACCTCGGTGTCTTCCTTGCCGCGTTCCTTCTCGCCCAAACCAGCCAAAGGCGCCAACGTTTCGGTGAAGGGATCGCGATCGCCTTGGCCGGGGTGGCCATCCTCGCCCTCGCGACCCGGCTCCTCCCCCACGTCTTCGACCTCTCCTTCGAAAAGAGCAAGGGCACCCGGCTCCAGTACCCGCTCGGCTACTGGAACGCCGACGCGATCGTCTTCGCGATGGCCGCCGCGCAACTCCTCTGGATGAGCCGCCGCTCGCTGATCCCCTTCCTGCGCTGGTTCGCGGTCGGCGCCCTGCCCGCCGTCCTGCTCGCCCTCTACTTCACCCACTCGCGCGGCGGCATCCTCTCCCTGATCCTCGCCGCCGGGACGCTGATCGTCCTCTCCCGCGATCGGCTCTGGTACCTGGCGACGCTGCTGATCGCGGCGATCCTGACGCTGCCGGCGATCCTCGCGATCCACTCCTACACCGAACTCTCGAACAACTACGACTTCCCGCCGATCGTCGGCCAGGGCCTCGACGCGGGCGCCATCCTGCTCGCCGGGATCGCCGTCACCCTGCTCGCCTTCTGGGGGCTGCGCCGGCTCGAGGCGGGTGGCTCAGCCGCGGTCGGGCGCGCGCTCGCCATCTCCCGCGACCGCCGCGTGCTCGGCGGGATCGCGATCGTCGCGGCGGTCTGCGCGATCGTCGCCGGGGTCCTCTACGGGGGCACCGCCTGGGACAAGTTCGCCGAAACCGACGTCGGCGCCACCTCGAGCGGGATCGCCGAAGCCTCCGGCCACGGCCGCACCCAGTTCTGGGACGTCGCCCTCGAAGCCTTCGGCGAAAAGCCGATCCTCGGCCACGGCGCCGGCACCTACCAGTTCTCCTGGGACCAGCTGCGCCCGATCCAGATGTCGAACACCCAGGCGCACTCGCTCTACCTACAGGCGCTGAGCGAGCTGGGGATCGTCGGCGGCCTCCTCGCCCTCGGCCTGGTCCTCTTCCTGCTCTGGGTCGGGATCTCGGCCTGGCGCGCCGCGGGCGGCAGGGAGCGGGAGCTCTTCGCGATCCTGCTCGGCGTCAGCCTCGCCTTCGCGGTCGGCGTCGCCTACGACTGGTTCTGGCAGCTGGCGATGGTCGGCTCGGTCTTCTTCATGGCGACCGGCATCCTGGTCGCCGGTCGCTGCGGCCAACTCTGGCGGGCGCGGGCCGCGGCCCGCGCCCGGGCGGGGGTCGAGCCCGAGGGGGAAAACGCCGAAAGTCGCCGTTTCGGCCTCACGGTGGCGGGCCTCGCCGTAGCCTGGTTGACGATGCTGGCGCTGATCGGGCCACTCCTGGTCGACCACGAGATCCACCAATCGGACAACGCCGCCTACGCGGAAAACTTCGAAAGCGCGATCGAACACGCGAACACCGCCCGCTCGATCGAGCCCTGGGCGGCGACGCCCTATCTGCAGCTGGGCCTGCTCGCGCAGGCGAAAGGCGAATACGGGGTGGCCGTCGAACGCTTCCAGCAGGCGATCGACCGCGAGGACCACAACTGGACGCTCTACTACCTGAAAGCGAAGGCGGAGCATCAGGGGGGGCAGGAAGAAGCCGCCCAGGAAAGCCTCGCCGAGGCAAAGCGCCTCAATCCACTCGAAACTTGTCTCACCGAAGGTTTTGAAGGTTGCGGATGACCCGGACCCCCGACACCGAGAAGATCGCCGCCGAGCGCGCCGCGGCGGAGCAGCGCACGGCGATCCCCTCGCGCGCCGCCGACCGGCTCGGCCTGAGCGGCGCCGAGGGCGCCCGCCGGCGGGGCGTCCTGCTGCGTCGCCTGCTGGCGCTGGGCGACTGGACGGCGCTGATGATCGCGCTCTGTGCGGTGACCGCCGCGACCTCCTCGACCGACCTCGCCGACCTCTTCTGGGCCGCCCTCTTCAGCCCCGCCTGGATCCTCGTGGTCAAGCTCCACGGCCTCTACGACAACGACCACCGGCGGATCCGCCACAGCACCCTCGACGAGGTCCCCTCGCTGGTCTCGGCGACCGTGCTGGGGACGCTGGTGCTCGACGGGCTACTGGCGCTCAGCCCGGTCGGGCCGCTCTCGCCGATGAGCGCGATCGCGCTCGGCGTCGGCACCCTGGTCGGCAGCTTCGTCCTGCGCGGACTCCTGCGCTGGGTCTGGCACCGGGCGACGCCGATGGCGATCGGCATCGTGATCGGCCCGCCCACCACCGTCGACACGGTCGCCCGGCGCGTCGTCACCCACCCCGAGACGCGCCTGCACCTGGTCGGCTACCTCTCCTCCGCGGGCGAGGGGGACGCGGCCGAGCTGCCGCGCCTGGGGGACATCGCCGACATCTCCGAGGTCGCCCGCGCCGAGCGGATCGAGCGGGTGGTGGTCACCGCCGAGCAGATGAGCGAGCCCGCCGCCGAGCGACTGATCGAGGAGTGCAAGGGCGCGGGCCTGGCGCTGACCCTCCTGCCCCAGCACTTCGGCCTGCTCGGCCCCGGCATCGAGCTGAATCGCCTCGCCGAGCTGCCGGTGCTCGACTTCCGCTTCTCCGACCCGCCGCGCTCGACCCAGGCGATGAAGCGGGCGATGGACCTCTTCGTCTCGGCCCTGGCGCTGATCTTGCTTTCGCCCGTCTTCCTGGTGGCGGCGATCGCGATCCTGATCGACTCCGGCCGGCCTGTCTTCTTCCGCCAGCGGCGGGCGGGCAAGGACGGGGTGCCCTTCACGATGCTGAAGTTCCGCACGATGGTCGCCGACGCCGAGGAGCGGCTCGGGGAGCTGGTCGACCTCTCGAAACTCGAGGAGCCGGCCTTCAAGATCCCCGAAGACCCGCGCGTCACCAGGGTCGGCAGGTTCCTGCGGCGGACCTCGATCGACGAGCTGCCGCAGCTGATCAACGTGCTGCGCGGCGAGATGTCGCTGGTCGGGCCGCGGCCCGAGGAGGAGGCCGTCGTCGCCCTCTACGACGAGCGCCAGCGCGGCCGGCTCGGCGCCAAGCCGGGCCTGACCGGGCCGATGCAGGTCTACGGGCGCAGCGACCTCACCTTCGAGGAGCGCCTGGCGATGGAGCGCGACTACCTCGACAACCTCTCGCTGCTGACCGACCTGCAGATCCTGATCCGGACCCCGCGGGCGATCGTCCGCGGCGAAGGCGCCTACTAGCCTCGGCGACATGCCTGTCGCGGACCCGCCGGTCGACCTCGACGTGGTGATCGTCAGCCACGGCGCCGAGGCGCTGCTGCGCCGCTGCCTCGCCGGCCTGCGCGCCCACCCGCCGACCGCGGCGAGGATGCGGGTGACCGTGGTCGACAGCGGCAGCCCCGACGGGACGCCGGACATGGTCGAGCGCGAGTTCCCCGAGTTCCGGCTTGTGCGCCGCGGCAACATCGGCTTCTCCGCCGCCAACAACCTCGTGCTGCGCGAGTCGGGCGCCGCCGCGGTCCTCCTGCTGAACCCCGACACCGAGGTCTACGCCGGGACGCTCGACACCGTCCTCGCCCGGCTCGACGCCGACCCGCGGATCGGCATGGTCGGGGCGAAGCTGGTGCGCGAGGACGGCGAGCTCGACCACGCCTGCAAGCGCTCCTTCCCCACGCCGCTGGCGGCGCTCGCCCACTTCACCGGGGTCGGCCGCGGCGCGGGCGCGGGCGCGGCGCTCGGCCAGTATCGGGCGACCCACCTGGGCGACGACGAGCCGGGCGAGGTCGACGCGGTCAACGGCGCCTTCATGCTCTGCCGCGTCGCCGCGGTCGCCGCGGTCGGGCTGCTCGACGAGGGCTATTGGCTCTACATGGAGGACCTCGACTGGTGCCACCGCTTCTGGGACGCGGGCTGGAAGGTCTTCTACGAGCCCGAGGCCGTCGCACTCCATGTGAAGGGTGGATCGAGCGCCCGGAGACGGGCGCCGAGACAGGAGATCGCCTTCCACCGCGGCATGGGCCGCTTCTACCGCCGCTTCGACGCCCCGCGGACCAACCCGCTGCTGAACCTCGCGGTCTACCTCGGGATCGGCGCCAAGCTCGCGGTCAGCCTGGCGATCACCGCCCTCCGCGGCCGCTGACCCCGGGTGCGTTCCGGGCGCTGACGAAGACGCCGAGGACGTCACACTTTCCGGCCCATGAGGCGGAGACGAGGGTCCGAGACGCCCTGCATGGATTTGGGCCCCTATAAGGGCCCAAAAGGATGGTCACGCCTTTCAGACGTCTGAAGGACAAGGCGACCTTCCCGCGGCATCTTCCCGACGCCCACCGTCCCTCCCGCTCTCTACCCGCAGTGATGAAGCCGATCAGCTAAGGGCGGAGGCCGTCGAGGGCGATCGCGACGAGGCGTTCGATCTGGCCCGGCTCCGCGGTGCGGATCCCGGCGATGCCGCTGACCATCTTGGTGACGTCGGAGATGTCGACGTCGGCGCGGACCGCGCCCGCCTCCTGGGCGCGCCGCAGGAGCGGCTCGCCGGCGTCGTAGATCGCGCCGGCGCAGGACTTGAAGACGGGCGCGTCGCGGTCGAGGTAGGCGAACATCTCGTCGGCGAGGACGCGCTTGGTGGCGGCGAAGTTGACGAGTTCGAGCAGCCAGCCCTTGAGCGCCTCCCAGGGCTCCTCGCCCGCATGGCGGCCGACGGCGGCGCAGATCTCCTCGACCCCGTCGAGGTAGGCGGCCTCGACCAGGTTCTCGCGCGCCGGGAAGTGGCGGTAGAGGGTGCCGATGCCGACCCCGGCGCGGCGGCTGATCTCCTCCAGCGTCGCGTCGCTCCCCTGCTCGGCGAAGACCTCGCGCGCGGTGGCGACGAGCTTGTCGTAGTTGCGGCGCGCATCGGCGCGCATCGGCCGCGCCGCGAGGGCGGCCAGCTCGGCGGGCGTCGTGGTCTCGGGGGTCGCAGACATCTCGGATTTCTCCTTGACAAAGCGGAGGGTCCCTCCGTATAGTGCCCAAGGAAGCGGAGGCGCCCTCCGATTTACACGGAGGATGGCTCCATTTTAACACCCTCGCTTTCGACCAAAGGATTTTCCCCGTATGACCTCTCGATTCCTGAAGCGGGCCACGCCCCGCCGCACCCGGGCCGAGGGCGCCGCCGGCAGCCCCGCCATGGTGCTCGCGATCATCCTCGGCTGCTACCTGATGGTCGTCCTCGACGCGTCGGTGGTGATCACCGCGCTGCCGGACATCCGCACCGACCTCGGCTTCTCCTCGGCCGGCCTCTCCTGGGTGCAGAACATCTACGCGCTCGCCTTCGGCGGCCTGCTGCTGCTCGGCGCGCGGATGGGTGACCTGCTCGGCCGCCGCCAGGTCTTCATCTTCGGCATCGGCCTCTTCACCGTCGCCTCGATGCTCGGCGGCCTCGCCCAGTCTGAGACCTGGCTGCTGGCCGCCCGCGCCGTGCAGGGCGCCGGCGCCGCGATCGCCGCGCCCTCCACCCTGGCCCTGCTCACCATCTCGTTCCCCGAGGGCTCCGAGCGCACCCGCGCGATCGCCCTCTACTCCGCGGTCGCCAGCGCCGGGGCCAGCATCGGCCTCGTCCTCGGCGGCATGCTGACGACCTGGATCTCCTGGCGCTGGAGCCTCTTCATCAACGTCCCGATCGGCGTCGTCCTCGTCTCCCTGGCGCCCGCCCACCTGCCCGAGACCGAGCGCCACACGGGTGAGTTCGACCTCGCCGGGGCGGCGACCTCGACGCTCGGCATGAGCGCCCTCGTCTACGGCCTCGTCCGGGCCGCCGAAACGAGCTGGGGCGACTCGCGGGCGATCGGCTCCTTCGTCGCCGCGGTCGTCTTCCTCACCGCCTTCGTGGCGATCGAGAAACGGGCGCGCCAGCCGATCACGCCGCTGCGCCTCTTCGCCGACCGCGAGCGGGTCGGCGCCTACGCGGCGCGGATGCTGATGGTCGGTGCGATGTTCGGGATGTTCTTCTTCCTCACCCAGTTCCTGCAGGGCGCCGAGGGCTACAGCGCACTGAAGGCGGGGCTCGCCTTCCTGCCGGTCACCCTGACGATCTTCGCGATGGTCAAAGTGGTGCCCCGACTGGTGGGGCGGATCGGTCCGCAACCGACGCTGCTCGGCGGCCTCGTGCTGGCCTTGGCCGGCCTCCTGTGGCTGAGTCGGATCTCCACCTCGACCGAGTACTGGACGGGCGTGGCCCTGCCGATGCTGCTGATCGGCTGCGGCATGGGGCTCGCCTTCACGCCGCTGACCCAGGCGGCGATCGCGGGGGTCGACCACCGCGACGCGGGCGCCGCCTCGGGCCTCGTCAACGTGGCCCAGCAGATCGGCTCCTCGCTAGGCATCGGCCTCCTCGTCACCGTCTTCGCGGCGGCGAGCGAAGGCACCGGGGCGACCGCGCTCGCCGAAGGCGTGCCGGCGACGGTCACCGTCTCGGCGGCCCTGATCGCCCTGGCGCTGGCGGTCGTCGTCGCGGCTATGCGGCCTTCGCTCAGCCGGTCGCCGATTCCCCGGGCTGCGGCGCGGGCCGGCGGGTGACCGCGGGCGAGCGTCCGGTGGTGGCGAAGATCCAGCGCGAGCGGCGGGTGAAGACACCCGCCGCCTTCACGCGGTCCCGCTTGCGGACGAGGATGAAGCTGGTCAGCGCACCGAGCAGGGCGATCACCGCAGAGGAGTAGAAGGTCACTTCGAAGGCGGTGACGTGGGAGGCGATCACGTCCGGCTTGATCAGGCTGAGGACGTGGCTGTGGGTGACGTTGTTCAGCCCCTTCTGCTCGGCTTCGAGGATCGCGTTGCGGCCGATTTCTTCCTGGTGAGGGGTCGGGTGGATGCCCTGTTCGGCGAAGTGGTCGTTCAACTTCGAGAAGTTGACCCCGAGCTCGATCGCCTCGAGGATCGCGATCCCGAGCGCGCCGCCCAGCTGCTCGGAGGTGTTGATCATCCCGGCCGCCTCGCCGGCGTCCTTTTCCGGCACCGCGGTGAGGCCGGTCGGGTCGTTGACGGTGAGGACGACGCCGAGCCCGATCCCCTGCAGGAGCAGCCCGGGGATCAGCGCCACCGCCGATTCGCTGGAGACCGAGACCGCCAGCACGATCCCCGAGGCGGCGAGCACGAGGAAGCCGCCGACCAGCGGCCAGCGCCCGCCGAAGCGGTCGAAGGCTTTGCCGGCCAACGGCCCGGCGAGGATGATCGGGACGGTGGCGGGGATCAGCGCGATCCCCGCGGTCGCGGGCGAGACGCCGACCACCAGCAGGAGGAAAAACGGGGTGAGGAAACCGAGCCCGAGCTCGATCATCCCGGCCAGCACCTGGCTCAGGTTGGCGGCGAGGAAGTTCTGGTGACGGAAGAGCTTGAAGTTGATCATCGGGTTGTGGGAGCGCCGCTCGATCAGGGCGAAGACCGGGATCAGGAGGAGGCCGAGCGCGATCGGGATCAGCGTCCCCGGTTCCCCCCAGCCCGCCTGCGGCCCTTCGCTGAGGCCGAAGATGAGGAGGCCGACGGCGAGCGCGAAGGTGACGACGCCGGGCAGATCGAGGTCACGCGAGGCGTCCGGGTCCGGCTCCAGTTCCGGCGTCGCCCGCAGGGTGAGGAAGATCGCCAGCGCCGCCAGCGGCACGTTGATCAGGAAGACGAGCCGCCAGTCGATCGCCGTCAGCGCTCCCCCCAGCACCGGCCCGAGCGCAGCGAAGAAGGCCGAGGCGCCGGCCAGGATGCCGAGCGCCGTCCCCTTTTCCTCGTCCGGGTAGACCGCGCTGACGATCGCCAGCGCGGTCGGCATCATCAGCGCCGCGCCGACCCCCTGGATGGCGCGCGCGGCGATCGCCCAGGCGATGTCCTGGGAGAGGCCCATCGCGGTGGTGGCGCAGCCGAAGATCACCGCGCCGAGCAGGAAGATGCGGCGCATCCCGAAGAGGTCGCCGAGGCGGCCGCCGAACACCAGGAGCGCCGCCAGCGGCAGGATGTTCGCGGTCATCAGCCACTGCGATTTCGAGATTTCCGCGTGCAGGTCGAGGATCGCGTGCGGGGCGGCGAGCGGCACCGCGGTCTGGTCGACCAGGATCATCGAGCTGGACAGGGTCATCGCCGCCAGCGTGATGCGCATGTTGCGCCGCGAGACCTGCATGCGGCGGCAGGTTATGTCACAGCGGCCGAGTCACCAAGGCAGCGAGTCGCCGACATCGGCGAGCCGCGGCGCGGTCTTGTCGCGCTCGGAGAGGAGCGGGTCGGCGAGCCGCCAGTCGACGCCGATGTCGGGATCGTCCCAGCTGATCCCCGCCTCGGTCGCCGGGTCGTACAGCGAGGACACCTGGTAGCAGACGTCGGCCACCTCGCTGAGGACGACGAAGCCGTGGGCGAAGCCGATCGGCACGAAGAACTGGCGATGGCTCTCGTCGTCGAGCACCTGGGCTTCCCACCTGCCATAGGTCGGCGAGTCCCTCCGCAGGTCGACGGCGACGTCGAGGATCTCGCCGCGGGCGCAGCGGATCAGCTTCGCCTGCCCCGGCGAGGTCTGGAAGTGGAGCCCGCGCAGCGTCCCCCGCGAGGAGCGCGAGTGGTTCTGCTGGACGAACTCGACGTCGACGCCGAGCGCCCGCCACTCCTCGCGGGCGAAGGTCTCGAGGAAGAAGCCACGCGAGTCGCCGTGGACCTGGGGCTCGACCAGGACGAGCCCGTCGATCTCGGTCGGCAGCGCCTGCGTCACTAGCCGAGCGCCTTGCCGTACTGTCGTTCGTAGTACTCGCGGTACTCGCCGGAGCGGATCGGCCCCCACCAGTCCTCGTTGTCGCGGTACCAGCCGACGGTGCGCTCGATCCCCTCGTCGAAGTGGACCTGCGCCTCCCAGCCGAGCTCGCGCTTCAGCTTCTCCGAGGAGAGCGAGTAGCGACGGTCGTGGCCGGGGCGGTCGGTGACGTATTCGATCAGCGACTCGTCGCCGCCGACCAGGGCGATCACCCGCTTCACCACCTCGATGTTCTCGCACTCGTCGGGGCCGCCGACGTTGTAGGCCTCGCCCGCCTTGCCCTTGGCGAGCACCGCGTGGATGCCGCGGCAGAAGTCCTCGACGTAGAGCCAGTTGCGGACCTGCCTGCCGTCGCCGTAGACCGGCAGCGAGTCGCCGTGGAGCGCGTTCAGCACCATCAGCGGGATCAGCTTCTCCGGGTACTGGCGCGGGCCGTAGTTGTTGGAGCCGCGGACGATCGAGGCGTCGAGGCCGTAGGTGTGGACGTGGGCGGCGACCAGGAGATCGCCCGCCGCCTTCGTCGCCGAGTAGGGCGAGGATGGGTCGAGCGGCGAGGTCTCGGTGAAGGAGCCGGAGTCGATCGAGCCGTAGACCTCGTCGGTGGAGACCTGGACGTAGCGCTGGATGCCGAGCTCACGGGCGGCGTCGAGCAGAGTGCCGGTGCCGATCACGTGGGTGCGGGCGAAGGCGTCCTGGTCGTCGATCGAGCGGTCGACATGGGACTCGGCGGCGAAGTTGACGACCGCGTCGACGCCCTCCATCGCCTCGCGGACGATCGCCGGATCCTCGATCGCGCCCTCGATCAGCTCGGTGCCCTCGGGCAGGTTCTCGCGGCGCCCCGCGTAGGTCAGCTTGTCGAGCACCCGGATGTCGTGCTCGTCGCCCGCGATGCGGACGTAGGTCGAGCCGATGAATCCGGCGGCGCCGGTGACCAGCAGCTTCATCTCGTTCCTTTCCCTCTCAGTTCGTCTCGGCCTGGCGCTGGGCGAGGTACCCGGCCAGCCCATCGTGCCAGGAGGGCAGCCGGATCGCGTGCTCGCGCTGGCTCTGCATGACCGAATAGGGCGGCCGGTGGGCGGCCTGCCCGAACATCTCGGTGGTGATCGAGAGCACTTTGCAGTCGAGCTTCGCCTGCTCGAAGATCTCGCTCGCGAATTCGTACCAGGAGCATCTGCCGGCGGCGGCCATGTGATGGATGCCGTACTCGATCCCGTCGATCAGCCGGACGAGGCCGTAGGCGAGGTGCCAGGTGTAGGTGGGAGAGGTGACCTGATCGCGGACGACGGTCACCTCGCTCATGCTCTCGCCGAGCCGCAGCATCGTTTCGACGAAGTTCCTGCCGCCGATCCCGAAGAGCCCGGAGGAGCGGACGATGAAGTGGCGCGGGTTGGCGGCCGCGGTCGCCTCCTCGCCGGCCAGCTTGGTGCGGCCGTAGGCGGAGAGCGGCGCGGGCTGGTCGGACTCGATGTAGGGCGAGCCCTTCTCGCCGTCGAAGACGTAGTCGGTGGAGACGTAGACGACCGCGGCACCCACCTCGCGGGCGGCCGCGGCGACGTGGCCGGCCCCGGTGCCGTTGATCGCGAAGGCGGCCTGCTCGGCATCCTCGGCGCCGTCGACGTCGGTCCAGGCGGCGCAGTTGACGACCATGTCGGGCCGCTCCATGTCGCAGCGGCGGCGCACCGCGTCGGCGTCGGCGACGTCCATCTCGGCGCGCCCATAGCCGACCACGTCGTGGCCGGCGTTGCCGGCGGCGAGCATCATGTCGTGCCCGAGCTGCCCGGCGGCGCCCGCGACCAGGACCTTCATCGCCCGACCCTCACTGGATTTCGATCACGGAGTTGTCGCCGACCAGCAGGCGGAGGGTCTTGGGCAGACCATCGCCGCGGGTCAGCTTCACGTTGCGGCCGAGCAGGCTCGCCTCCATCCGCGTGCCGAGGTCCTCGACGGTGGAGTTGGCGAGGACGATCGAGTGCTCGACCTCGCAGCGGCGCACCGCGACCTCGTCGCCGATCGAGGTGTAGGGGCCGATGAAGGCGTCTTCGATCGTCGCCCCGGCGCCGATCACGGCGGGGCCGCGGACGATCGAGCGGACGATCGACGCGCCGGGGGCGATCACGACGCGTCCTTCGACCCGTGAGGCCTCGTCGACGCTGCCCTCGATCAACTCGTCGATCTCCTCCAGCACCAGCCGGTTGGCCTCGAGCATGTCGGCGAGCCGGCCGGTGTCCTTCCACCAGCCGCGGACGACCTCGGACTGGACGGTGCGGCCGTCGTCGATCAGGGTCTGGATCGCCTCGGTGATCTCGAGCTCGCCGCGCCAGGAGGGCTCGAGCCGCCGCGCCGCGTCGAAGATCAACGGGCTGAAGAGGTAGACGCCGACCAGCGCCAGATCCGAGGGCGGGTCCTTCGGCTTCTCGATCAGGCGGACGATGCCGCCCTCGCCGTCGAGCTCGGCGACCCCGTAGGACTGTGGGTCGTCGACCGGGGTGAGCAGGATCAGCGCATCGGGAGCGTCCTTCCCGAAGGTCGAGACGAGGCCGCGGATGCCGTCGCGCAGGAGGTTGTCGCCGAGGTACATGACGAACGGCGAATCGGCGATGAAGTCCTCGGCGGTCAGCACCGCGTGGGCGAGACCGGCCGGCTTGTCCTGGACGATGTAGGTGATCTCGGCGCCGAACCGGGAGCCGTCGCCCGCCGCCTCGCGGATCTCATCACCCGTCTCCGGCGCGATGATGATCCCGATCTCACGCACGCCGGCGTCGACCAGCGCCTCGATGCCGTAGAACAGGACCGGCTTGTTGGCGACCGGGACCAGCTGCTTGGCCGAGGTGTGCGTGATCGGGCGCAGGCGGGTGCCGGCGCCGCCGGAGAGAATCAATCCCTTCAAGGGCTCCATCGGACGATGCAACCCTACTTACCCGAGGACGATGCTGTGAGCGCGGCGATCTACATCCCCAACTTCAACGGCGAGCGGTGGCTGCCGCGGACGCTGCAGAGCCTGCGCGGGCAGACGGAGCGGCTCGACGTGGTCGTGGTCGACAACGGCTCGAGCGACGGATCGGCGGCGGCGGCGCGGGCCGACTTCCCCGAGGTGACGGTCATGGAGCTGGGTGAGAACGTCGGCTTCGGCCCGGCCCTCAACCGCGCGGTGGCGGCCCACCCGGCCGAGGCGATCGTCCTCCTGAACAACGACGTCGAGTGCGAGCCGGGCTTCTGCGCGGCGTTGCTCGCAGCCCTCGATGACGGGGTCGAGATGGTCGCCGGGGTGCTGCTGAAGGAACGGGAACCGGGGCTGATCGACAGCGCCGGGGTCGTCGCCGACCACACGCTGATGGGGTTCGACTTCATGCAGGGCGAGCCGGTGGCGGCGCTCGCCGGGGCGCCGGACCCGCTCGGGCCGACCGGCGGCGCGGGCCTCTACCGGCGTGCGGCCTGGGAGGCGGTCGGCGGTTTCGACGAGCGGATCTTCCTCTACTACGAGGACCTCGACCTGGCGCTGCGGATCGGCGCGGGGGGCGGCCGTTGCCGACTGGCGGCGGATGCGCGCGCCCTCCACGCCTACTCGGCGAGCCTCGGCGCCGGGAGCGGCGCCAAGTACGCGCGCACCGGTTGGAGCCGCGGCTACATGCTGCGCCGCTACGGCGTGATGCGCGACCCGGCGCTGGCGGCGCGGGCGCTCGCCTGCGAGGGCGCGATCGTCGCCGGCCAGATGCTCCGCGACCGCACCGCGGCCGGGCTCTCCGGGCGCCTGCGTGGCTTCCGCGCCGGCACCGGTCCCCACCGCGAAGTCGGCGCCGCACCGCTACTGGAGATCAGCGCCCGCGAGGCGCTCGCCCTGCGGCGACGTCGCCGCGCCTGAATGCGTTCGCAGTTGGTTCCGGTATCCGGAACCAACTGCGAACGCACGGCCGTCAGCGGCCAAGCCAGGCGCGGGGGCGACTGAGGTCGCCGCTCGTGGCGAGTCGGCGGCGCTCGCTCAGGGCGCGCGGCAACCGAGCGAGGCCTTCGAGCTTGCCGCGCAGGGTGGAGAGGAGGCGGCGCTCGCGGGCGGCGCGGACCAGGGCGCCGGCCTCGACGGCGAGGATCCGCGGCAGCGCCGACGCGGGCATGAACCGGGCCTGGGTGACGATCCGGTTGCGGGCGACGAGGCGCGCGTTGTCGGCCCCGGGCCGCTCGAAGCCGGCCTGCCAGGAGGCGTTGCCGAGATGCCAGACGACCGCCTCGGGGACGTAGGTGAAACGCCGGCCGGCGATCTGCGCCCGCACGTTCAGGTCGACGTCCTCGTAGAAGGAGACGAAGGAGCGGTCGTAGCCACCGAGCTCGATGAAGAGCTCCCGCCGCAGCAGACAGGCGGCGCCGCAGACGCCGAAGACCTCGCGCGGGTGCAGCCACTGCTCCGATCGGGCCTCCCCTGCCCCGGCCTCGATCGCGCGCCCGTCGGCTGTGAGCGCCATGCCGGCGCTGTAGAGGAGGGCGTCGGCGACCTTGCGGCCCTCGCCTTCGAGCTGCAGGATGCGCGGCGCCACCCCGCCGAGGCCGGAATCGGCGGCAAGCACCTCGACGAGCGTCGCCACGCAGCCGGGCTCGAGCTGGGTGTCGGCGTTCAGCGGCAGGACGAAGGGCGCGTCGGTCCGCTCGACGCCGAGGTCGACGGCGGCGGCGAAGCCGAGGTTGGTCGGCAGGGCCAGGCAGGGGATGCCGCGCTCGCGCAGCAGCTCGACGCTGCCGTCGATCGAGCCGTTGTCGACGACGAAGGTCTCCACTCCCCCACCCTGGGCGGCGATCGAATCGAGTAGGCGCGGCAGCAGCGCCGCCGAGTTCCAGCTCGGGATCACGATCGCGACGGTGGCCGACGAGCCTGACACGCGCACAGCCTCGCATCTCCATCGCGGCACCCGCTGATATCGGCAGTGGGTGGGTAGCCTTCGCGGATGGCCGCACCCGCGCCAGACGACTCGACCGCGCCGGCCGCAGCGCCTCCCGGCCAACAGGACGCCACGCCCGACTACCTGGCGGCACGCACGATCTTCGCCGAGAGCTTCCTGCTCGGCGAAGGCCTCGAGATCGGGCCGCTGCACCAGCCGCTGACGATCCCGCGCGGCGCCGGCGTCCGCTACGTCGACCGCATGCGGACGCCGGACCTGCGTCGTGAGTACCCCGAGCTGGCGGACTGGGACCTGACCGAGGTCGACGTCGTCGACGACGGCGAGAAGCTGGCGACGATCCCGGCGGAGAGCCAGGACTTCATCATCGCCAACCACTTCCTCGAGCACACCGAGGACCCGATCGGCACGATCATCACCCACCTCTCGAAACTGCGGCCGGGCGGCATCCTCTTCTACGCGGTGCCCGACAAGCGCTACACCTTCGACTTCCAACGGGCCCTGACGCCGCTCGAGCACATGGTGGCCGACCACGAGCAGGGCCCGGAGCGCTCGCGGCGTGAGCACTACGAGGAATGGGCGCAGTTCGTCATCGGCGCCGAGGGTCCCGACGCGACCGAGCTCGAAGCGATGGCGTACTCGATCCACATGCACGTCTGGTCGCAGGCGGAGTTCCTGCGTCTGATCCTGGCGATCCGCGAGCGCACCGGCGACGCCTTCGACATCGAGGCCTGCGCCCACCGCGGGATCGAGTTCATGGTCGTGCTGCGCAAGCGCGGCGCGGTGCCGCCGCCGGGACCCGATTCACAGGGTGTCGTCCGCGCCCGGCCGACACCGGACCCGAGCCGCCGGCGCCGCGTCCGCCGCGCGATCGGAGCGGCGAAACGCGAGCTCCTCGGACCGGGGAAGTAGGCGGCGACCGAACCTAGCCGGTGCAGACCCAGGCTTCCTGGGTCGCCGCGACGTGCAGGTACCAGGGGTATTCGGGAGCTTCGTCGGCGGGGACGGTCAGCGTCGTCACCGAGCCGCCGGGGGCACCGGCCAGGTTCACGGGGTATTCGCCTTCCGTGAAGCGGCGCATCGAGAGTTCCGCTTCGCCGCCCGGCCCGACCTCGATCCGGGTCTTGCCGGGCTTGACGGCGACCTCGGGGACGCTGCCGTCGGGCGGGACCGCGGTGCAGTTCGAGCCACCGGCCGCCGCGCTGTCGAACGCCCCCGGTTCGCTCACGGTCGAGAGTGGCAGCGCCTGCGAGAGGACGACGTCGGCCCAGTGCCTGCCGGGCTGACCGGCCGTGGCGAGCTCCGCCGGCGAGTAGCCGGGTGAGCCGTGCGCGCCGACGGCTTCCTCGTAGAGCCCGGCCTCGACGTTGATCAGCGACGGCGTACCCGCGATTTCCGGCGACAGCCGGAAGGACGGCGTCATCGTCCGTCGGGCGATGTTCATCGCGCCGGTGTCGGCGCGGGTCAGTTCGGTCTGTTCCTTCAGGAACTCATGGCCTTCGCCGAGCTTCGCCAGATTGGGACCCAGCGCCAGGAAGACGACGACCGCGCCGACCCAGAGCGCCCGTTTGCCGAGCCGGATGCCCTGCGTCGAGAACAGCTCCGCCGCCAGCAGCAGGACGAAGGCCCCGTCCGCGTAGACGTAGCGGATCGAGGTCGCTTCGCGCCCGGGGATGAAGTTGAAGGCGGCGAGCAGCCAGAAGCTGAGCGCGGCGGCGGCGATCGGCCAGAAGGTGC
Source organism: Solirubrobacterales bacterium (assembly GCA_035500835.1). Taxonomy (GTDB): domain Bacteria; phylum Actinomycetota; class Thermoleophilia; order Solirubrobacterales; family 70-9; genus VAYN01. The sequence goes on from DATJWW010000064.1 coordinate 85,273, forward strand.
GCGACAGGCCGGGCCGACGGAGCTGTCCCCAGATCGCCAGCCCGATCGCCGCCACCGCCAGCGCCGGCCCCCAGGCCGAGGTGCCCGCTTCGCCGGTCAGCGGCGGATTGCTGAGGCCGAGGACCGAGGCGAAGCCCGCCCCCACCCCTTCGAACACGTAGCGCGGCGAGTTGAGGATGTTGCGGAAGGTCAGGTGGTGTTCGGCGGTGTGGCCGTACTTGCCGTACCAGGCGACGTAGAGGACGGCCGGGATGACGACGATCCAGAGGCGCCGCAGCCCGCGCGTCTTCCGCGCGACGACGATGTCCGCGAACGCCGCGAAGAGGAAGGAGAGGCCGAGGCTGCCGAAGCCGATCGAGACGATCAGGAGCACCGCGGCGAGCAGGTCGCCGCGCTCGTCTTCGCGTTCGAGCGCCAGCAGCATCCCCATCCCGGCCGCGAACGGAGCGGCGAACTCCATCTCGAACGGCCAGAGGAGGATCTGCCAGGCCTCGCCGAAGAAGAGCAGGATCAGCGTCGCCAGCAGCGCCGCCCAGCCGCCGACCCGCCGCCTCAGATAGACGTAGAAGAGGCCCGCGGCGACCAGCAGCGTCGCCGTCATGAAGAGCATTTCGGGGCGGTTGTCGCCCATCCCGAAGATCGCCACCAGCCCCTTCTCGACGATCACCTGGAAGACGATCAGGTGCTCGTTGTGGGGCATCAGCAGCGAGTGGGCGTTCCACGGCTGGCGTTCGAGCAGGACCGCCCAGACGTCCTGGTAGAAGGTCAGATTCCAGGAGAGGACGATCAGCAGGATCGCGGCGAGTGCCGCGGCAAGGGCGAACAGGACGTTCGGGGTCGCACGGGTCCGCCAGGCCATCTGGCGGGCGAGTCTACTTTTCACCCGGTCGTCGATTCGTGCCGCGGCGCGAGGCCGAACGCCACCGCGCAGAAGGCGGCCGCGCAGACGATCGCAAGGACCGCGAAGGACGGCGAGAAGCTCCAGGTGAGCGACGCTTCGAGCGCCGGGACGTAGAGCAGGAGCATCAGCGCCGCGGCGACCCCCGCGAACCAGGCGGCGAAGCGCGGATAGACCGCGCGCATCCCGGCCACCCCGGCACAGAGTCCCAGGATCGGCAGCAGATAGCTCCCCTGGTGGAGGTAGCTGCGCGCCTCGGTCGATCCGAACAGGATGAGGCCCCAGAGGACCGCTCCCACGGCGAACACCCAGTAGGAGGAGATCGCGAGATCCCACTCGGGGCCGAAGCGTCGGCGCCGGCGGCCGATCAGCATGACGACCGGCGCGATCAGCAGGAGGCCGAGCGAAGGCAGAAGGAGGAAGAAGAAGATCTGGCGGACTTCCCGTGCGAAGGTGCCGAGATGCCCGTCGCGGAGCGCGTCGGCGGCGTTCCTCAGGTACTGGAAGCCAGGACCGGCCCCCACCATCGAGAGGAGGTTGTCGGCCTTGTTGTGAAGGGTTCCCCCGAGGCCCGCTTCGCGGTAGCCGGTCTCGATCGCTTCGAGGGTGCCTTCGTCGCCGGCTTCGATCCTGCCGCCGAGCATCCAGCGCTCGAGCCGATTGCCCGGCGGATCGCCCCACTTCTGGTAGGCCGACCAGGGGACCATCACGAGGACGAGCGCCGCGATGCCGGCGGCGAACCAGGCGGGACTCGGCAGGCCGCGATAGAGGGCGATCAGCGCCAGCGGGATAAGCCCGAAGACGGCCGAGCCGTGGCTCAGCAGCGCCAGCCCGGCGAGCACCGCGGCGAGAACCGCCATCCGCCGGTCCCTGCGGACGTCCTTCCAGAGGGGCGTCATCAACAGCGCGGCGACGGCCAGCAGCATCGCGGTCGAGAGCATCTTCGGCCAGACGAAGAAGCCGTTCACGATCGCCACGTCGCTGAACAGGACGGTGACCATGATCAGCGCCCTGGTGGTCGGCCGCACCTTGGCGGCGTCCAGCAGCGCCCAGAGTCCGATGATCCACAGCTGCTGGATCGCGACCCCGACGATCTGGTAGTCGAGCCCGTCGCTGCCCCAGATCAGCGGGCGCTGCTGCAGCGCGTAGCCGATCTGGAGCGGCGGCCGGTCGCTGGCCAGCCATTCCCCCGGGAATTCCGGCGGCACCCCATGGTGTCCGTGCACGAAGAACCATTCGGTGAAGAAGCTCGGGATGTCGTTGTCGGACGGCAGGTAGAAGGCGAAGCGCATGCTGCCCAGCGAGATCGCCGAGTGGGTCCCCCCATACATGAAGCCGAAGAAGACGAGGAAGGCCGACCCGAGCGCCCAGAGCGCGATCGGCGTTCCCAGGGCGCGGAGTCGGTCCCGCTCCGGGCGGCCCGTCCACAGGCAGGCGATGACGACGACGAGCGATCCGGCGATCACCAGGTAGGACGCGGTTTCGCCGGCGAGACGGCTCCAGTAGTACGCCCAGAAGGTCAGGTAGGCGAGCGCCCCGCTGACGGCGAGGGCGATCGCGAGGACCACCGCGACCCGGCGGACGCCGAGGCGGTCGGCGGCAAGGACGGCGGCGGCGACCGGGAGGCCGACCAGAAAGAGGTGGTAGAGAGTCAGCCCGACGAGTCTCAGGTCGGCGATCTTAATCCAGACCGATCGTGCCCAGCACCTTCCACGCTAGGTTTGTGTTGGGTGTTTGCAGGCCCGGATGATGTCCTCGACCTCCCTTGACAACCTTCACGTCGGCCAGGCGCCGGCCACCGCGACGAGCGAGCGTCCGACCGCGATCCAGGTCGAAGACCTCCACAAGTCGTTCCACATCCCGACCCACCGGGTCGATTCGCTGAAAGAGCGCGTCGTCCACCCCTTCGCCGGCCGCGAGTACCGTGAGCTGCACGCCCTCGACGGCGTGTCTTTCGAGATCAAGCAAGGAGAGTTCTTCGGCATCGTCGGCCGCAACGGCTCCGGCAAGAGCACCCTGCTGAAGCTGCTCGCCAGCATCTATCGCGCCGACTCGGGGCGGATCAGGATCGCGGGCCGACTGGCCCCCTTCATCGAGCTCGGGGTCGGCTTCAACCAGGAGCTGACCGCGCGCGAAAACGTCCTCCTCAACGGAGTGATGATGGGCCTCACCCCGAAGGAAGTGCGCGAACGCCAGGACTCGGTCATCGACTTCGCCGAACTGCACGACTTCGCCGACCTCAAATTGAAGAACTTCTCCTCGGGGATGCTGGTCCGGCTCGCCTTCTCGGTGATGCTCGAGGCCGACGCCGACGTGCTCCTGATCGACGAGGTGCTGGCGGTCGGCGACGCCTCCTTCCAACAGAAGTGCGCCGACGCCTTCCACCAGATGAAAACCGAAGGTAAGACGATCGTCCTCGTCACCCACGAGATGGCCTCGGTCGAGGCTTACTGCCATCGGGCGATGCTGCTCGCCGACGGCCAGATCCAGTACATCGGCGATCCCGCCGAGGCGGGCCGCGAGTATCTGAAACTGAACTTCGAGGCGGGGGTCGAAGAAGCTCCGGGCGAGCAGGGCGAGTCACGCGGGGTACGCATGCTCGACAGTCGACTCGAGAACGCCGGCGGCGAGAAAGTGAACGCGTTCGAACTCGGCGAGATGCTGCGGCTGCGGGTCGATCTCGAGCTGTTCCGCGAGGTTCCGACCTTGAACGTCGGCTTCCTGATCGCCAATGCCGACGGAGTCGGGATGTTCCAGTTCGGGATCATCGTCGGTCCTGAAGACGGCGACCTGCGGGCGGGTGGACGGGTCAACGTCGACGCCGAGATCCAGAACCCGCTGGCCACCGGCCGCTACTTCATCCACTGCGGGGTGCAGGCCGACAACGGCGTCTCCATATATGTGCAGAACGCACTCAGCTTCGTCGTCTTCGGGACCCAGCACACCCAGGGCGTTATCTCCCCAGAGTTCGAGATCAAGGCCGACGTCGAAGGAGGCGAGGCGTGAGCGCCGACACGACGGCCCTCGAGCTACAGGAGGTCAAGGGGCCCTCGGCCCTGGGCGGCGGCCCGCGCCGCTTCTTCGACCTGCTCTGGCTGATCTCGGTCACCGAATTCAAGCGCGTCTACTTCGGCACCGTGCTCGGCTACCTCTGGTCGCTGATCCGGCCGCTGATGCTGTTCGGGGTCCTGCTGTTCGTCTTCACCCACGTCCTCCGAGCGGCCAGCACCGAAGTCGAACACTATCCCGTGATGTTGCTGATGGGAGTCGTTCTCTACACCTTCTTCCAGGAAGCGACGACCAACGCGGTGACCTCGGTGGTCGCCCAGGAGGGGGTGGTGCGCAAGACCCAGTTCCCGCGCCTGGTGATCCCGGCCGCGACGGTGGTGACCAGCTTCTTCAACCTCGTCCTGAACCTGGTCATCGTGCTCGCCTTCGTGCTCGCCTTCGGCGTCACGCCGGCCTGGACCTGGTTCCTCTTCCCGGTCGCAGTCGCCTTCCTCTTCATCGGCGCCACCGGCGTGGCGATGGCGCTCTCGGCCCTCTACGTGTCGTTCCGCGACACGGCGATCATCTGGATCGTGCTCTCACAGATGCTCCTCTACCTGACGCCGATCCTCTATCCGATCACGATCTTCAAAGAAGAGGAAACCCTGCAGCACCTGCTGATGTTCAACCCGCTGGCGGTGATCTTCGAGCAGGTCCGGGTCTGGGTCCTACATGAACCCAACGCGCCGACCGCCGTCCAGGCCGCGGGAGGCTGGCTGGGCCTCCTGCCCGCGGCGGTGATCTTCGTCGGGGTCTGCTGTTTCGGCGCCTGGTTCTTCAATCGCGCGGCGCCTCGGATCGCCGAGGCCCTCTAGGGCCCGGGTACACTCGATCGCGATGGCAGGATCTACCGATTCGCTCGATATGGGAGAGCGCTCCCGGACGGAGCTGGAGGGCGAGATCGCCCGCCGCGACGAGGAGATCCTCCGCCTGCGCGACCTGCTGATCGGCAAGGACGCCGAGCTCGGCGCCCTGCGCGGGCAGGTCGCAGTGATGGAGCAGCACTCGCAGATCGTGACCTCGATCCTGCACCGCCTGTCGATCCCGGGACTGCGCCGCATGCTCGGGTCGGTGCTCCGTCGGCTGCGTGGCTAGCGCGGCGCCGGGGGCCGTCCCCCGCTTCTCGATCCTGACGCCGGTCTACGAGACCCCGGCCGACGTGCTGGAGGCGATGCTGGGATCGGTCCGCGCCCAGACCTGCGGCGACTGGGAGCTCTGCATCGTCGACGACGCCTCCGCCCAGCCGCACGTCGGCGAGATGCTCACCGCGGCGGCAGCCGCGGACCCCCGTATCCAGGTGCGGCGCAACGAGGCGAACCTCGGCATCGTCGGTTCCTCGAACGCGGCGCTGGAGCTCTGCCGCGGTGAGTTCGTCGTCCTCCTCGATCACGACGACATGCTGCATCCGGCCGCCCTCACACGCGTCGCCGAGGCGCTCGACGCCAATCCCGAGGCCGACTACGTCTATACCGACGAAGACAAGATCGACCGCGAGGGTCACCACTCCTCTCCGTTCTTCAAGCCCGACTGGTCGCCGGAGCGGATGCGGACGCAGATGTACACCTGCCACCTCAGCGTGCTGCGGCGCAGCCTGATCGAGGCGGTCGGCGGGTTCGATCAGGACTTCGAGGGCTCCCAGGACTGGGATCTGGTCCTGAAGGTGACCGAGAAGGCCCGCGCCGTCGCCCACGTGCCACAGGTGCTCTACCACTGGCGGATGCTCGAGACCTCTGCCGCGGGGGGCGGCGAAGAGGCCAAGCCCTGGGCCTTCGAGGCGGGCACCCGCGCGATCCAGGCCCACTGCGACCGGATCGGCTTCCCCGCCCGGGCCGAACGCGACGAGGCGAGGCCCGGCGTCTACCACCTGCGACCCGCGCTGACCGAGCACCCGAAGGTGAGCATCGTCATCCCCACCAACGGGCAGCGGCGCGAGGTCCGCTACGAGGAGGTCGTCCTCGTCGAGCACTGCGTCCGCGGCATCGTCGAGCAGTCGACCTACGAGAACTACGAGATCGTCGTCGTCTACGACGCGGTGACCCCGCCGGAGGTGCTCGAGCGCCTCGTCGAGATCGCCGGCGAGAGGCTGAAGCTGGTCGAGTTCGACCGGCCCTTCCACTTCTCGGCGAAGGTGAACTTCGGCGCCGTCCACGGCGACGGCGAGCACATCCTGCTGCTCAACGACGACATCGAGATCTCGACGCCGGAATGGATCGAGCGCCTCGTCATGTACTCGAGCCGGGACGGGATCGGCGCGGTCGGCGCGCGCCTCCTCTGGGAGGACGGCCGGCTGCAGCACTGTGGGGTGCTGTTCGAGAACGGCGGCTACCCCGGTCATATCTACCGCGGCTTCCCCGGCGACCACGGCGGCTACTCGAACAACGTCTTCGTCGCCCAGGACTACCTCGCGGTGACCGGCGCCTGCCTGATGACGCCGCGCGCCCTCTTCGAGGAGCTTGGCGGCCTGACCACGACGCTGCCCAACAACTACAACGATGTCGACTACTGCCTCAAGGTCCACACCGCCGGGCGACGGGTCGTCTACGACCCCGACACCGTCCTCTTCCACTTCGAGTCCTCGAGCCGCGACAGCGAGGTCGACGACTGGGAGGCGGATCTGCTGATCGAGCGTTGGCTGCCGGTTACCGCGGTCGACCCGTCGACCAACCCGCATCTGCGCCACGGCCTGCCCAGGATCAGCTCCCCCTTCGCCTGGATGCGCGACCGCCGGCCGCGCCTTCTCAGCCGCTCCGGGCACCCGCGCTGAGCGGTTCGACTGCGCTAGCGTCTTGGCGGATGCCAGCCGTGCGCAGCACCCGCGACGAGCCGGAGGCGGAACGCGAGGCGATCGAGCGGACGCCCCTGCTCATCCACTCGCTGGCCCAATTCGGCGAGGCCACCCGGCGCCCGCTCGAGATCGTCGAACCGCGGTCGATCGTCGAGATAGGCGGCGAGGGCGGCAAATTCACCGCCGCGCTGCTCGATTGGGCAACCGAGCACAACGGAACGCTGACGACGATCGACACTGATCCAAGCGCCGAGCTACGCCGGCTCGACGGGCAGAGTGATGCTATGCGGCTGGTCGAGCAGCCGAGCCCAGACTCGCTCGACGAGATTGAGGCCTCTGACCTCTACGTAATCGACGGCGACCACAACTACGCGGTCGTCAACGCCGAGGTCGACAAGGTTCTCGCTGCGACTACCGACCAGGGCAGGCCGACGCTGCTGGTTTTTCACGATGTCTGCTGGCCTTGGGCACGACGTGACCTCTACTACTCGCCGGAGTCCCTCGCCGAGATGGACGTTCATCCGCACAGCTTCACCGCCGGGCTGACGCGCGAGAGCGTCGAGCCCCAGGAGGGTCGCGGCTACCGGGGAAATGGGACGTTCGCGATCGCAGAGACCTCGGGCGGCGAGCGAAACGGGGTCCTGACGGCGATCGAGGACGCGATTTCCCATCGCCAAGGACTCGATTTATACGTTGTCCAGGCGATCTTCGGCCTCGGGTTCCTCTTCCCGACCGATGCGCCCTGGGCCGGGGAGATGCGCAGCTTCCTCCGCCCGCTCGTCGAGTCGGACCTGATCCCGACGCTGGAGCAGAACCGGCTCGCCCTCTACCTCCAGATCCTCGATCTACAGAGCGCGCTCGAGCGGCGGACGATCCAGTACAACAGCCACCTCGCGATCCTCGAAGGCCAGGTCGGCCGCGCCCCGGGCGACGAGCTGCGGGTTGCCGGGTTCGAGGAGGTCCCCTGATGACCGAGACGACCGAGGTGGAGACGGGTACCGCCTTCGACCGCCGCCCGCTCGACACCGACCCTGGCCCGGCAGACGTCGTCGCGGCGCCGGCGCTCGGCCACGCGACGCTCGCCCCGGTCCGCGAGCTGCTCGAGTCCGATGCGATAGAGGTGGTCTCGACCGACATCTTCGACACGTTGGTCTGGCGCCGCACCCTGAACCCGACCGACGCCTTCCTCGACCTCGGCGAGCGGCTCGTGGCCGCCTCGATGCTGGCTCCCTCACTCAGCTCTGGCTCGTTCGCGAACCTCCGCCGGCTGGCCGAGGAACGGGTCCGCGCCGATCGCAAGGAGGCGCTCGGCGACAGCGAGGTGACGCTCGGTGAGATCTACGGCGGGTTCGGGGACTGGGTCTTCGCGGGTCATCCTGCCGAGGCGGTGCTCGAGCTCGAGATCGAGCTCGAGCGGGAACTGATCGTGCCGGACCTCGACGTGGTCGAACTGCTGCGCGAGGTCGCGGCGCGCGGCAAGACGATCGTTGCGATCAGCGACATCTACTTCTCCGCCGACCAGATCCGCAGCCTGTTCGGCCAGCCGGAGCTGGGATCGCTGCCGTTCCGGCGGATCTTCACCTCGAGCGACCACCGAGAGGGGAAGACCGGGCGGCTCTTCGACATCGCCCTCGCGGCGCTCGGCTGCGATCCGGCCCAGATGGTGCACATCGGCGACAACCTCAAGTCCGACATCGAGCCGGCCGAGGAGCGGGGCATCCGCACCGTCTTCCTCGAGAAACGCTCGGCGGCATTCGAGGCGATGCTCGACCGGGAGGAGATGTTCGGGCGGCCCGCGCTGTGGCGGGAGACGACGGCCACGACCTCCCGTCGCCGCCCCGGCGCCACCGTCGACTTCGGGCTGACCGCGCTGCGGGCCAAGATGGATCACCGCGACGAGATCCAACGGGTTCCCACGGGCCTGCGTGCCCACTGGCGCTTCGGGGCCACCGTGCTCGGCCCCGCACTCGCCGGCTTCGGTGAGTGGGTGCACGAGCGAGCGCGGGAGATGGGCGCCGGGCGCGTCCACTGCCTGATGCGCGAGGGCGAGTTCCTCACCCGCTTCGTCGCCGCGGCCGGGCCGGGAGCCTCCTGGCCGGTCGAGGCCATGCCGCTCTGGCTGAGCCGCTTCGTCGCCACCCGGGCCGCGATCGGCGAGGCCGACGAACGCGAGCTGGAACGGCTGATGTTCGGTGTGACACCGCCGACCGTCGCCCAGTTCTGCCACCGCCTCGGCCTCCAGCCGTCCGACATCGCGGGCCTCTCGGGCCACAGCGAGACGCGGCTGCACGATCCGATCATCCGCCGCTTGGTACTCGACGCGATCCTCGAAGACGCCGCGCTACGCGGCCGCATCGTCGAGGACTCGCGCAGACTGCGCGACCGCGTCGTCCGCAGCCTGCAGGAGACCGCTCCCGGCGACGGGCCGATCGTGGTGGTCGACATCGGCTGGGGCGCGACGATCCAGCAACGCCTCACCGAGGCACTCGGCCACGCCGGCGTCGAGCGAGAGGTCGCCGGCCTCTACCTGATGACCAACGAGATCGCGGGATACGCGATCTCGCGCGGCCACCGGATTCACGGCTTCGTCACCGACAACGGCTTCCCGGACCACATGAGCGGCTCGGTGATGCGGGCGCCGGAGATCATCGAGCAATCGCTGATGCCGGAGTTCGGCACCCAACTCGGGCTGAATGAGGAACTCGGCCCGATCCTCGACGTCAATCACGTCCCCGCCCCGCAACTGGCCGAGGCGGCGGCCGTGCGCCAGGGCGCCTTCGCCTTCCAGCGCGAGTACGTCCGCTACCGCACCGTCCTGCCGAGCAAGCTGGTCTCCCTGGCCGAGGCCCCGGAAGCGCTCGGCGCAGTGCTGACGCGCGCCGTCGTCTCCCCCACCGCCGAAGAGGTGACCGCGTTCTCGGGCTGGGTGCACGACGAGAACTTCGGCGTGCAGGGACAGACGCCGCTGATCGACGAGCGCTGGTCCGCCAAGATCGGCTACCTCACTCCCAGGCAGTTGGGCGAACAGCCGATGCACGAGATGTACTGGCCCTTCGGCGTCGCTCACCGCTACGACGAGCAGCTCGGCGAGCTGGCGGCCGTCGTCGCCGCAGGCGAGCTCTCCTGGGATGCGACCTCGACCCCGCTCGAGACGGGCGTCTTCGAAGTGCGGGCGACCGAAGGCGTCGGGCTGGAGGCGGTCAAGCCGTTCCGTGAGGTGCCGGAGCGGAACCGACGGGGTCTCTCCTATGTCTCGGGCTCGATCGGCTCCCACCAGATCGGCGCGCTTCAGATCAAGATCGCCGAACGCGGCTGCGTGATGCGCATCGACTGGTTCGAGTTCCGCCTCTTCGCCCAGGGCGAGGCCGACCCGATCGTGATGCGCTTCGAGGGCTCCGACGCGATACAGAGCCTCGTCGCCGCCAACTGCCTGGTGCTGCCGGCAGGCCTCGTCATCTGCACCGGCTCGCCGGCGCTGCTGAACTTCAACGTCGCCGCGGTGACCGGACGCATCGTTTCCCGGGTCGAGTTCGAGACCGGCTTCGCGGTGTTGCCTGGCGGGCCGGTGCTGCCGGGGTCGTCAGGGCTCGAGGGGATGCTGCGCCCACCGAACGCGCTCGACCGATTCAAAGGCACGGCCGCCTGGCGCACGGCAAGACCCTTGCGCGACGCGACCAAGCGCGCCCTCAAACGTCGTCCCTCGCAGTAGTCGGTGCTCATCCCACTGCTGATCAAGGAGCTGGCGATGCTGGCCTGCGTCGCCGCCGTCGGCTCCGGCCTGGCACGCACGTTGCGCGGGCGGATAGACGCCGGCTCACAATTCGCCCTGGCTCCGATCCTCGGCTTTGCCCTCTCGATCGGGATCCTCAGCACCCTCGACTTCTTCGTCCCGCTGCAACACGCGTTCTGGTTCGCGCTGATGCCCCTGGCGTTGATCTCGCTCGTTTTCGCCTTTCGCGGTGACGCCCGCCCGCGCAACTGGCGCCCTCAGCGCGGGGTTCTGCTTCAACTCGCCGTGGTGATCGTCGGGGTCCTGGCAATCCTCAACGCACCGTTGGTCAAGCGTGACTCTGCCGGACCGATCGCCTGGGGCATCTACGACGCGCCGGGCTACACCGACTGCATCGCCGCCTTCCAGAGCCACACGACCGACGACTCGGTGATGGGCAAGATCCCCGACAACTGGTGGCAGCCATCGTACGATGCGGAAGCCTGGAAGCCGACGTGGAACCTCGGGCTGCGGTACTGCTGGGCCTACCGCTACCAGCACGAGAGCTCGATGGTGCTCCCGGCCGCGATCTCCGGTGGGCTCGGCTGGTGGCCGTGGGAGACGCTCGCTCCCTTCATGGCGTTCTGCGTCCTACTTGCCGCGCTCGGCGCCTTCACCCTCTTTCGCCTCATCGCCCGATCGCGGACCTGGTTGGCGGTGGTCCCCGGCCTGGCCATGGCGGGAGCCCCACTCTTCCAGCTCTACATCGACGGCAGCGCCGGGCTGCTCGCCGGAATCGCGCTGATTCCGGCCCTCCTGGCCGTCACGATGATCGCTTTCCGGCGCCTCGACTGGGTCCCGACCCTGATCGCCGGCGTTCTGCTCGGCGGGCTGATCGTCGCCTATCCGGAGATGGGCGTAGTGGTCGCGGGCACCGGCGCGATAGGGCTGCTGGGAATGCTGGTGCTCGGGCTGCGGCGCGGTCGCAAGCTGGGCGAGATGGTCCGGCCCACCGTGCCGTACATACTCGGGGCGATCGCGATGGGCGTGATCGTCGCTCCGCGGGCGACCCTATACGCGATCACCAACCTGTCCGAGGCCGGGACCTACACCAAGCAGGTGATCGATTACCAGATGCAGATCGGCCACCTGCCCGGTTGGCTGCTGCAGACGCGCGAATTTTATACGTTCGCCCTCTCCGACCCGCACGGCTTCGCCTACCTGATGGTCGGCATCGTACTGCCGCTGCTGATGATCGCCGTCGGGCTCTACGGCTGCTGGCGGCATCGAGCTTCGGCCTGGATCGTCCTGCTCTTCATCCTCATGGCCTGCCTGCAGGGCATCTACTCGGCGACCAGCCTCAGCTGCTCTTACTGCGTCGGTCGGACCTTGTTGACGATTGTGCCGTCAGCGGCGGTGCTGGTCACGCTCGGTGTCTACGAGCTGGTCGAGTCGGTCGACAGACGGACGATGGCAGTCGGTGTCGCCATCGGGACGGCCGCCCTGATCGCCGCCGGCGCCAGTCTCTTTCAGATCGAGCAGCGAACCGTGCAGGGCGCCTACATGTCCACCGCCGACCTCGGCAAGATGGCCGCCGCAGCCGAAGGTGACGTCCACGGGACGGTGGAGCTCGAAGGGTTCGGGATGACGCCGCTGTGGGCGTGGGGAGAAAACCGCACCACCTACCAGGCGATGGAAGAGGCGACCGGAGAACGGATCTCGCTGGACTCGGCCTACAACGACTGGGGTGGCCTCAGCTATTACAACACCCACCCACCACCCCACCCGAGCTACGACCCCGACTACAAGTACGTGCTGACGCGCTTGACCGGGCTCACGACCGGCCGCAAGGTGATCGCCCGGTTCGGGACCCTGAGGCTGGAGCATCGGCTGACGCCGTTCGACGTCACCGTGGCACGGGGGGTTGCGGTCGAAACCTACGAGCGCGACCCGGGCGGTGCCGTCTGGGTGCAGCGTCCCGGAGAAGAATTAGGACTCACGCAGGGGGCGCTGACCTTCTGGGTGTCCGCGCTCTCCGATCGAGCGTCGTACCTGCGCGCGGAATTCCAAGGGCCGACCGATCTCCGCCCCAAGGGAGTACCGGGTGCGGTGACCTACAACAACCCCGACGGGCGCACGAAGATCTGCATGCCGGTGCCGGGCGGGAAGGGGCTCCGAATCGCGAAGATGCCGATCGAACCGGAACCGGAACCGGTCACTGCGCCATTCTCGGGAGCCTTCGGCTCGGCGACCTTGCCCGACGAAAACGCATCGATCGTGGCAAAGGAAATCCAGCTTCTCGGCATGCACGCCACCACCGAGCCGTGCCGATAGGGTGAGCGCCGATGAGCGGCGGGACAAACGGCACATCGAACGCACAGGACGCCCGCAGCATCGAGAAGAACAAGACGTTCTTCGCCGACAACAGCGCCTACGCGGAGAACGTCGCGGAACTCGACACCTACCGCAATATCCGTGCCGTCATCGACGCCCAGGTCCGCGGCAGCCACAGGCTGCTCGACATCGGCAACGGAGGCGTGTTCGACTACGACACCTCACTCGCCGACAGCATCGTCGGCGTCGATCTCTTTCTCGACGAGACCTCCGTCCCCGACCTGCCCAAGAACGTGACATTGAGACGTGGCGACGCGCTCGCACTTGACGAGGGCGACGGCTCCTACGATCGCGTCCTCCTCGCTCTGGTCTTCCATCACCTGGCCGGCCGGACGGCCATGGAGACCGTCGCCAACATCCGCCAGGCGATCAAGGAGGCCCACCGCGTGCTGGAGGCCGGGGGCAGGCTCGTAACGCTCGAATCCTGCGTCTCGAAGCGCTTCTACGCGATCGAGCGCCAGCTCTTCAGACCTCTGACCCTGATCGCCGGGACGCCGTTGATGCAGCATCCGGCGACCCTCCAGCTCCCGCCTCGCATGATCGCCGACCTGATCGGCGAGGCCTTTCAGGACGTCAAGATCGAGCGCGTCCCGATCGGCCGGTGGGTTCTCCAGTTCGGGCTTCGCTGGCCCAGCGCATTGACCCCGGCGCGACCCTTCCTGATCACCGCGACCAAGTCCTAGACCGCGCAGGCGATTTTCGCCGGGCTTAGCGGGTCAATCGCCGGCCGCGCTCGCACGCAGGAACTCATCGGCTTCGGCGAGCGTGGCAGGGGTGCCGATCTCATAGAAGCGCTCGGTCGCCTCGTAGCCGCAGAGGCGACCGGCCTCGGCGAGCACGCGGTAAAGGTCGGATAGATCGGGCTCGCCCTCCCGCACCAGGTCGAGCGCTGCCACCTCGAGGCCACCCAGCCCATAGTCGATCCAGCGCATCTCCGGCGTCGGCGCCTGCTTGTCGTAGGCGACAACCCTGCCGTCGGCGTAGAGGGCGTTGGAGGTGTCCCAGCGGCCTTCGTTGCGCAGCACCGCCATCAGCCCGGCTACACCGCTCTCCTCCCAGACCCGTGCCGCGTCCGCGTAGTCGACCCGCAGGTAAGTGTCGCCGTAGAGGACCAAGAAGCGCTCACCTAGCAACCCGACGGCGCGACGGATGGCGCCGAGGGTGCCGTCGAGCTCCGGCCCGTCGTAGCTGTAGGCAATCTCGACACCGAAGCGTTCGGTCCCAACCTCCTTCTCGATCCGCTCGCCCAGATAGCCGACGCAAAGGACCACGCGGCGCACTCCACAATCGGCGAGCTGTCGCAACTGATGAAAGAGGAACGGCTCCCCTGCAATTTCGAGCAGCGGCTTCGGCGTATCGCGGACGATCTCGCCGAGCCGCGATCCCAGGCCCCCGGCGAGGATGCAGACCGGCAGCAGACCGCTCCTCCCCCAGGCGGTCAAGCGTCCTCGTCGCTCCAGCCGAGAGTGGACTCGACGATGTACTTCGGGCGGCGGCGGACCTCGTCGTAGATGCGCCCGACGTACTCGCCCATGATTCCCAGCGAGAGCAGCTGGATGCCACTGAACAGGCAGAGCAGCACGACGATCGTCGGGTTGCCGAGGGGGAAGCTCGTCCCGACCAGCTTCAGCACCAGGTAGACGAAGGCGAGCAGGAAAGCAAGCCCGGAGAGCAGGATGCCGCCCAGGGAGATGAACTGCAGGGGGTAGCGGGAGAATCCGACGACGCCGTTCAACCCGATCACGACCGAGCCCCAGAAACGGTTGTACTTGCTCGCCCCGGCGGCGCGCGCGTCGCGGTCGTAGGGAACGCTCGTCTGCGGGAAGCCGACCAGGCCGACCAGGCCGCGCAGGAACCCATGGCTCTCGTCGAGCGCCACCACATGGTCGACCACACGCCGGCTCATCAGGCGGAAGTCGCCGGTATTCGGCGGGATTTCGACTTCCGCGATCCGCTTGATCAGGCGGTACCCCAGATTGGCGACGATCCGCTTAGGCAGCGTCTCGCCCTCACGGGTGCGCCGCTGCGCGTAGACGACGTCGTAGCCGTCGTGCCAACGATCGATCAGCTCCGGAATCAACTCGGGCGGATCCTGGAGATCGCAGTCGATCACCACCACAGCGTCGCCTGCGGAAGCCTCGAGCCCGCCCAGCGTCGCCATCGGCTGACCCACGCGCCGCGAGAAGCGCAGCATCTTCACCCGCTTGTCGTGCTCCCGCAGTTCCTTGATCCGCAGCTCGGTGCGATCGGTGCAAGGGTCGACTGCGAAGATCAGCTCCCAGTCGAGCGGCAACGGGTCGAGCACCTCGGAAAGGCGCTCGTGGACGCGCGTGACGTTGTCCTCCTCGTTGTAGGCGGGAACGACGACGCTCAGCAGCTGTCGCTTCTCGTCCATCTCAGATCTTGCGCAGGGCGACGAGGCCGCGGACGCCGAAGGGAATCCGCACCCGCCGGCGCAGCAGCCCGCGCTCCAGCCGGCAGGTCATCTCACCGACCTTCGAGCTCTGCGTCTGGTCGATGTCGTGGGCGACCTTGCGTTCGAGCTCCTCGCCCGAAAGGTGGTCGTGGCGACGGCGATTGCGCTTCTTCGTCGCCCAGAACGCCGGATAGAGGATCGAGCCGAGATAGGCGTCTTCGAGCACCTCGAAGCCCGCCTCGCGGGCCTTGCCGGCCAGCTCTCCGCGCCCGTAGCGACGCTCGTGGCCAAGGAAGCGGTCGTAGTAGTCATAGGTGCCGGGGCCGGCCGGGATGACGATCACCGCGCGCCCCCCGCTCCGCAGTGCCCGCGCCATCTCCTTCAGGGCCAACACGTCATCGGGCACATGCTCCAGCAGGTTGGCACTGACCACCGCGTCGAGGCTCGCGTCGGCAAAGGGAAGGGCGCAGACATCGGCGCGCAGCAGGCGCGCGTCGGGAACCAGGCCATGTGCCTTGGCGAGCCCGGGGGCGACCAGGTCGAGCCCGTAGAGCAGCGCCTCGGGGTAAGCCGCCCGCAGATCCTCGAGCAGGTAGCCGGTCGAGCAACCGAGGTCGGCGATCCCACCGCCCACCGGCACCGACCCGAGCCGTTCGAGCATCGCGCCGCGGGTCCAGACATCGATGAAATGGGTGCGGCTGCTCTCCTCGTGAAGGTCCTCGAGGTCGTCCGACCAGTTGACCCGGGCACCGTCGTCGACATAAGAGAGGTACGGCAGCTTCTGCCCGTCGTCGAGCACCCAGCCGTGGTCGAAACGCGGCAGCGAAGCGCTGTCGGGCGGCGGCTTGACGACGTCGCTCACAAACCCTCCTTCGCCGCGAAGAAAGCGTCGTCGATCCGTCGTAGCGTCGCCAGGTCCGACTCGGCCGCGAGGCGCTCGCGGAAGCTCTCCTCCCGCCACGGATCCCACTGGGCCGAGACGAGCTTGCCGGTGAAGCGGGTCTGCTCGGGATCAAGCAGCACCCCCACCAGCTCCGCGGCCTCGGTCGCCGGGACTCCGCCGCCCGCCAGGTCACGCTCGGTCCGTTCGAAGTAATCGGCGCCGGCGGCCTCGGGGCCCGCGGCAAGGGTCGCATCGTGGATCCGGGTGGCAACGAAGCCGGGCGCCACCGCGTTGACCCGGATGCCGTCGGACGCGAGGTCCCGGCCCCAGTTCTCGGTCAGCCGCACGACGGCTGCCTTCGAGGCAGCGTAGGCGTCATAGCGGGGCAGTGGGCCGGTCGCGCCGCCACCGCTGAAGGTGACGATCGCACCGAACTCGGAGGCCCGGATCAGAGGCAGGCAGTGCTGCACGGCCGCAACGGTACCGAGGAGGTTGATCTCGAGCGCCCGTGCGAAGTCGGCGACCGAATAGTCACCGAGGGAACCGACCGGCCCGAGCACGCCTGCGGCGGCAACGAGCCCGTCAAGGCGCTCGAGACCGGCGACCAGCTCGGTCCAGGCATCGAGGTCGGTGACGTCCATCGCGACCCCGCGGTGCCCGGTGCCCGGGAGCGCCTCGACCGTTGCCTCGAGGTCGCTCTCGCCGCGAGCAACCAAGAGGAGCTCGGTGCCATGCGCAGCGAGCTCCTCGGCAACCGCCCGGCCGATCCCCATCGAACCGCCGGTGACCAGCACGCGTGTGCCGCTCACTGGGGCACCCCGTCGCGCATGGCCGCATAGTCGGTCGCCGCGTAGGCGGCCTCTACCTGGGTCCAGGCGTAAAGCGCGTCGGCCAGGTCGCCGTTCAGCCGGCGCCCGTCGCCGGCATCGATCGCGGCGGCGAAGTGCTCCCACTCGGCCGCCCAGGAAGTGTCCTCGGGCCCATAGGCGATCTCCTCCAGGTCGGGAGGGCCGAGCTCCGGGCTCATCCGGTAGATCCGCAGGGTCTGCGATCCATAGGAGCGGACCAGGCCGTCGACCTGGAGCTTCGCCGTGCGGCAGTAGATCTCCAACGAGAACATGTTCTTCCACTCGGTCCAGGTGACATGCAGCATCGCCCAGGGATCGGTGCGTCCATGACGATCGCCGAGGATCAGCGCCGCGTTGTCCTCGGCGGGGGTGTCCCAGAAGTGGGTGCGCAGCAAGGCCGAGTGGAGTGGCAGCGGCCCGGCGATCCAGTGGGTGAGGTCGAGCAGGTGCATGCCCTGGTCGATCAGCTCCCCGCCGCCCGAGCGGGCCGGATCGGCGCGCCACTCGCGGTCATAGCCGATCCGCCCGCCGTGACCGTAACGTCCGCGCAGGTGCATCAGCTCGCCGTGGGAGCCACTGTGGATCTCTTCTGCGGCGCGGGCGATTCCCGGGTGGAAGCGGTGGTTGAAGCCGACCTTGACCAGCTTCCCGGTCCGCTCGGCGGCCGCCTGCAGCCGTTCGACCTGGGCCGTGCCGAGGGCGGCGGGCTTCTCCAGCATGACGTGGGACCCGGCGTCGAGGGCGGCCTCGGCGAGCCCCGCCAGCCGGTCATGGGAGACGGCGACGACGACCACGTCGGGTTCCTCGGCGAGCAGCGCCGCGAGGCTGTCATGGGCGGCCGTCCCGTGCGCCTCGGCGAGGCGCGCCGCAGCCTCGGGGACCACATCGAAGGTGCCGATTATCGTGTCCTCGGGGCTTAGCGCCTCCGCCCGCTTCGCGCCGATCAGGCCGCAGCCCACGATCCCTACCCGGAGGGGCGCCCGGCTCACGTGTACTCCGCGCCGATCGCCCCACCGAACTCGAAGTCGAAGACCAGCTCCTGAGCCCCCGCGGCAGCCATCGCCTGGCGGGTGTCCTGGGGGTTGCGGGCATAGACGAGCAGAAAGCCGCCACCGCCGGCACCGACCAGCTTGCCGCCGATCGCGCCGGACCTGCGGGCGAGCGTGTAGAGCTCATCGATGTGCTGATTGGCCATCCCGGGCGAGCGCCGCCGCTTGTTTTCCCAGTGCTCATGCATCAATTCGGCATAGCCCTCGAGATCGCCTGCGATCAGCAGGTCGCGGCTGCGGTGCCCCATCTCCTTGGTCCGGTGCAGGTTCTCGAGCATCTCCGCATCGCCCTGTCTGGAGCGATTGTCCTGGTCCCCGAGGACCGCCGAGGCGCTGCGGGCTTCGCCGGTGTAGAAGAGCAGCAGGTGGTCGCGCAGCAGCCGCAGCGTCCGCTCGCCGAGCTCCAGCGACTCGACCTCGACGCTGCCGCCGGGGTTGAAGGTGTATGCACAGATCCCGCCATGGGCGGCGACGTACTGGTCCTGCTTGCCGACCGGATCACCGAGCACGTCGATCTCGATCTCGCAGGCCGCCTCGGCGAGATCGCCGGGGGCGATCGAGGTGCGTCTGGCGTGGGCGAGACCCTTCATCAGGCAGACCGCGAAGGCGCCCGAGGAGCCCATCCCGGTGCCGGCCGGAACGTCGGCGACGATCGCGATCTCCAGCGGGTTGCCACGCCAGTGGCGGAGCAACGTCTCGCGCAGGATCGGGTGGCGGATCTCGGCGACGGCGTCGACCTCCTCGGTCTCCGAGTACTTCATCCGGTAACGGCGCTGGAAGGCCGTGTGGGTGAGCATGTAGACGTACTTGTCGATCGCTCCGGAGACGAGGAAGCCGCCGTGCTTCTCGTAATAGGACGGCAGATCGGTGCCGCCGCCCCCGAGCGAGATGCGCAGCGGGGCGCGGCTGAAGATGACGCTCACGGGGTGCTCCCTTCCGGACCGAGGACGATCTCGGGATTGGCCTCGAACCAGTCGAGGGTGCGGCCGATCGCCTGCTCGATCGACAGGGTCGGCGCCCAGCCGAGGCCGCGGATCTTCGTGCAGTCGAGCCGGATCAGCGGGCTGTCACCCTTCCAGCCGCGCTTGCCGCCGGTGTGCTCGACCTGCGGCGCGAGGCCGAGGTGGCCGACGATCCGCGCCACCGAGTCGTCGACGACGATCGTCTCGTCCGTGCCGAGATTGTAGACGTGGGTCTGGCCCGCGGCGTCGGCGTGGGCGTCGACCGCGGAGACGATCGCCTCGATGCAGTCGCCGACATAGAGGTAGCTCTTCTCCTGGCGACCGTCGCCGAGGACGGTCAGCCGGGTGGGGTCGGCGCGCAGCGCGCGGTAGAAGTCGAAGACGTGGCCATGGGTGTAGCGCTCACCGAGGATCGAGACGAAGCGAAAGATCAGCCCGGTGAACTCGTAGCCGTGCGCGTAGGCGCCGATCAGCCCCTCGCCGGCCAGCTTCGAGGCCGCATAGAGAGACGTCTGCAACGGGAACGGGGCGTCCTCCGGGGTCGGGAAGACCTCCGGCTCGCCGTAGACCGAGCCGGTCGAGGAGAAACCGATCCGGCTCACCCCCTCGGCCCGCATCGCCTCGAGCACGGTCGAGGTGGCGATCGTGTTCTGCTCGAGGTCGCGCAGCGGGTGCTCGAGCCCGTGGCGGACGTCGGCGTTGGCCTGCAGGTGGAAGACCCAGTCGCAGCCGGCGACCGCCTCGCGCATCAGGTCGCCGTCGAGCACGTCGCCCTCGAAAAGCTTCGTCCCCGGCCGCGCAAGGAGGTCGGCGACGAACTCGCGGCGGCCGGTGCGGAAATCGTCGACGACGTTGACCTCGACCCCATCGGCGCTCAACCGATCGGCCAGGGTGCTGCCGATGAAGCCGGCGCCACCGGTTATGCAGGCTCGCTTCACGGGTTGGTGTGCTCTCGCCGAGTCCGCTCGCTCAGAGGGTGAAGCCGGCGGCGAGCGCGTCGCGATGGAACATCTGCACGGTCTCCAGCGAGAACTGGTCGAGGTCCTTGCCCAATGACGGCAGCTTCTTCAGCAGGTCGTGGGTGACCGTGATGATGTGGCAACCGATCTGATCGGCCTGCACGACGTTGAGGATCTCCCGCGGCGAGGCCCAGATCAGCTCCGCCAGGGGCGCTTCCTTCATGATCTCGACCGAGTGGGCCATGATCGGCACCGGGTCCACCCCGGCGTCGGCGATCCGGCCGGCAAAGACCGAAAGGTAGGAGGGCGCCCCGTCCTTCACCGCGGCGGTGATCAGCTCGACCTGGGCGGTGGTGAACATCGCCGTGACGTTGACCTGGACACCGTCCTCGGAAAGCTCGCGGACCAGCGCCGCCATCGGCTCGCCGGCGGTGGTGGTGATCGGGATCTTGACGTAGACGTTAGGCCCCCAGGCCGCGATCTTGCGGGCCTGACGGCGCATCTCCTCGGCATCGTCGGCGAACACCTCGAA
This sequence comes from Solirubrobacterales bacterium, assembly GCA_035500835.1. Taxonomy (GTDB): domain Bacteria; phylum Actinomycetota; class Thermoleophilia; order Solirubrobacterales; family 70-9; genus VAYN01. Next base: position 105,756 of record DATJWW010000064.1, read on the forward strand.
AGAGATCGGGTGGGTCGTGATCCGCTCCAGCAGCCGTTGGGCGAAGTCGGCGTAATCGGTCAACCCGGCCTTCCACATCAGCGTCGGGTTGGTCGTGAACCCGGCGATGTACGGATCGTCGGCGAGGGCCAGGATCCCGTCAAGATCGGCGCCATCGGCGAATATGCGCGTTGAGAGGTCCCTGAGCATGCGACGTACCCTAGCGATGGGTTACCCGGTCACGAGAATGCCTACCGCGCCGCGCAGGTCGACGGCACGGAAGGTCGGCTCGACCCCTCCCATTCGCTTGTGTGAGCTGCCCGGATATTCCACCAGCACCGTCCCGGTACCCGCGCTGCGCCCCGCCTCCACATCGGTGTCGGTGTCGCCGATCATCCACGAGGAGCCGAGGTCGAGCGAGCGCTCGGCGGCCGCCTCGAGCAGCATGCCGGGGGCGGGCTTGCGGCAGGCGCAAGGCCCCCTCAGGTCTTCGACGACGGCGTCGGGGTGGTGGAGGCAGAGCTTGAAGTCGGCGAAGTGGATACCCTCGGCGGCCAGCAGGTCGAGGACCCTTTGGTGGACGGCCAGCAGTTGCTCGCGGCTCACCTTCCCCTTCGCCGCAGCGGGCTGATTTGAGACCCCGATCAGGGTGTAGCTCGCGGCCTCGAGTTCCCCGAGTGCAGCCCCGACGCCCGGCAGCAGCCTGACGTCACCGGGATCGAGTGGTGACTCCGGCAGACCCGATTCCGGGTCCGGCACCAGCTCGTCGAGGACCCCGTCGCGATCGACGAAGACGGCCCGGGAACCCCTCACCGTGCCGGGTCGGCTGCCTCGAGCTTTTCCCAGTGCCCGGCCGAGACGGCGAGCTCGGGGTGGCAGACGAGGGCGTGCCAGACGACCGCCTGGTAAGACTCGACCAGAGGGGTCTTCAAGGCCGCCGGGGCATCGATCCGGATCACCACGTCACCGAGCTCGACGAGCGACCCGCCCGGCGCGCCGCAGACGCCGAACAGCTTCGCCCCGCGCTGCTTACCCAGCTCCATCGCGTTGACCAGGTTGACCGAGGTGTTGTGCTCGCGAGAGCCGCCGCCGACCGAGAACACGAAGAGGGCGTCGCGATCGTTCAGCCGCGACGTTTCGAGCCAGGCAGAGTAGGCGGTGTCCCAGCCGTCGTCGTTGGTGCGCGCGGTCAGCTCGGAGACGTTGTCGCTCGGCGCGTAGCTCTCGATCCCGGCAAGTTTGCGGAAGTCGTTGACCGCGTGCGAGGCGTGCCCGGCCCCGCCCCCGACACCGAGCAGGAAGAGCCTGCCGCCGGCCTCACGGATCTCGACGAGGTCCCGTGCCATCGCTTCGATCTGGTCGCCGGGAACCTGGCCGGCGAGGTCGGCGACGGCACCAAAGTAGGCGTCGCTGTGATCGGTGGCCGTGCTCACGGGCCCACCTTACCCTGGCCGATCGCCCGCCCCGTCCGCGGCTCACGAACCTGGTAGTCCCCCCGGCTGAGCACTTTCTCCAACCAGACGTAGAGGACGATGAAGAGGTAGCGGCTGCCCATCTCGCGCAGCGACAGCTTGGAGCGGCCGGACGACCGGTTCTGCCAGCTGATCGGGATCACCCCGAAGCTGTGGCCGCGCACCGACGCCTTGAGCGGGATCTCGACGGTCAGGTTGAAATGGTTCGAGAGCAGCGGCGATACCGTCTCGATCACCTCGCGGCGGTACGCCTTGAACGCGTTCGTCGTGTCGTTGTAGCCGGTACGGAAGAGCAGGCGGATCCCGAGGTTGACGACGCGGTTGACGACCAGCTTGAGCCGGGGATAGCCGACGACCGTCGAGCCGCGCATGAAGCGCGAGCCGAACGCGCAGTCGTAGCCCTCCTCGAGCAAGGCGTGGTAGCGCACCAGGTCGGCTGGGTCGTCGGAGCCGTCGGCCATCACGATCGCGACGGCGTCGCCGGTGAACACGTCGAGCCCCGACCGGACGGCGTGGCCGAACCCGCGCGGGTAGTGCGACGGGATGCAGCGGACGTAGGGGTCTCGGCGCGCGAGAGTCTCCCCGGCCGAGGCGGTGCCGTCGACCGAGGCGTCGTC